>CAVZIL010000007.1:0-811284 GCA_963775505.1 uncultured Actinomycetes bacterium | reverse complement strand
GGCGCGGGCGCTCGCCGAGCGCGAGGGGGTCGACCTCCGGACCTACCGCGTCATCTACCAGCTCACCGACGACATCCGGCAGGCGCTCGTCGGCATGCTCACCCCCGAGACGAAGGAGGACGTTCTCGGCGAAGCCGAGGTGCGCGCGCTCTTCCGCGCGTCGCGGCTCGGCGTCATCGCCGGCTCCTACGTCACGCGCGGCGTCATCCGGCGCAACGCCAACGTCCGCGTCGTCCGCGACGGCACAGTGATCTACGAGACGACCATCGCCGGCCTCAAGCGCTTCAAGGACGACGTCCGCGAGGTCCAGGAAGGCTTCGAGTGCGGCATCCTGCTCGACGGCTTCAACGACGTGAAGGAGGGCGACGTCCTCGAGGCCTACGAGACCAGGGAGATCGAGCGCACCGACCTCTCGGTCGCCGGGAACGGCGGCGCCCCGGACGAGCCGGAGGCGGACGAAGCGGAGTAGCGTCGTGGGTTCCGGCTACGTCGGGATCCTGTCCGTGGAGCTCCACTTCCCGGACAACCGCTCGCTCAAGGGCAAGCGGAAGGAGCTCCTCTCGGCCAAGGCGCAGCTGCAGCGGCGCTTCGGCGCTTCCGTGGCCGAGGTCGACCACCACGATGTCTGGCAGCGCGCGCAGCTGACGCTGGCGTGCGTGGCCCGCGGGCACGGAGAGTTGCTCGGGCTCCTCGACGGCGCGGAACGCTACCTCGCCTCGCAGGCGTACGAGCTCGTCCGCGCCGACCGCGAGGTGGTGACGCTCGATGAGTAAGAGCCCCTTCCGAAATGGAGACCTGGCCGCCGGGCCGCGCTGGGCGGCGCGATGCTGCGTCCTCAGTCGCGCCCGTAGCCACCGGCTACGGACGCTCCCTGCGTCCTTGCCTGGCACTCGTCCATCGCACCCCGGCGACGAGGCGCCATTCCGGAATGAGCTCTGACCGTATGCGCCGCGTCAACGAGGCGATCAGGGAGGTGCTGTCCGAGTCGATCGGGACACTCAAGGACCCCGCATCGGCTTCGTCACGATCACCGGCGTGAAGACGAGTCCCGACCTCCGCCAGGCCACCGTCTACGTGAGCGTCCTCGGCTCCAGGCGGAAGCGCGACGCGACGCTCGCAGGGCTCGGCTCGTCCCACGGCGTCCTCCAGGCGGCGGTGAACCGGGAGCTCCACCTGAAGCGAACGCCCCAGTTGAGCTTTCAGTACGATCCGACGATAGAAGAGGGGGTGCGGCTGACCAGGCTCATCGATGAGCTCGCCCCAGACCCAAACCAAGACACCTGAGCTCGACACGGTCGCGGACGCGATCCGGTCACACGACCGGTTTCTGATCACCACCCACGAGAACCCCGACGGCGACGCGCTCGGCTCCGTCCTGGCCATGAAGCTCGCCGTCGAGCAGCTCGGCAAGGACGGCTTCCTCTACCTCTCGGGGACGATTCCGCTCCCGACCGAGTACGCGTTCATGAACCTCTCGGAGCTGAGCCGCGAGGTGCCGCACGACGCTGCCGAGCGGGTCGTGCTCGCCCTCGACTGCGCGAACGTGCGGCGCCTGGGCCCCGACACCAGCTTCGTGGAGAGCGCTTCTCTGACGGTCAACATCGATCACCACCACGACAACTCGCGCTTCGGCAAGGTCAACCTGATCGTCGCCGACGCCTCGTCGACAGGCGAGATCCTGTACGACCTGTTCCCGAAGCTCGGCGTCACGATCACCCCCGAGATCGCCGAAGCACTCTACATCGCGCTCGTGACCGACACCGGGCGCTTCCAGTACACGAACACGACCCCGAAGGCCCTCCGCATCGCCGCGGAGCTCGTCGAGGCGGGCGCCAACGTGCATCAGGTTTTCCAGGACGTGTACGAGAACGTCGCCTTCGCCAAGCTCAAGCTGCTCGCCCGGGCGCTCGAGCGGGCGCGCGTCTACGAGGGCGGGCGTCTGATCGTCGCCGACCTCGAGCGCGCCGACTTCGCGGCCGCCGGCGCGGAGGAGCCCTTCGCCGAGGGCATCATCGACTATCTGCGCGCCGTCGAGGGCGCCGAGATCGTGGCGCTCATCCGGGAGCCGCCCACCCAGAACGGCCCGACGCGCCGGGTCAGCCTGCGCACTCGGGGCGGCGGCATCGACGTCTCCGCGATCGCGCGCAAGAGCGGCGGCGGGGGACACCCGCAGGCGGCCGGCTTCTCGAGCGAGCTGCCGCCCGACGAGATCGTCGAGTTCATCCGCCGCGAGTTCCTCGCTCAGGCGCCGGGCCGCTCGTAGCCACCGGCCTACACTGGTCGCCGTGACGGAGCGGGCGACAGCGGGGCTCGTCCTGGTCGACAAGCCGGCCGGGCCGTCCTCGTTCGCCGTCGTCGCCGACCTGCGGCGGCGCTACGGCGTCAAGGCCGGGCACGCGGGGACGCTCGACCCGCTCGCCACCGGGCTCCTGCTCGTGCTCCTCGGTCGCGGCACCCGGCTCGCGCGGTACCTCGTCGGCCTCGACAAGCGCTACCGCACCGAGGTGCGCCTGGGCCTCCGCACCTCGACAGGGGACGGGGAGGGGGAGGTCGTCGAGGAGACGCCGGTCGTCGGCGAGACTGAGATCCTCGCGCTCGAGGGCGACGTCGAGCTACCGGTGCCCGCAGCTTCCGCCGTGAAGATCGAGGGCGAGCGCGCCTACCGGCTCCACCGGCGCGGCGTCGCCGTCGAGATGCCCGTCCGCGCCTCGACCATCCACGCGCTCAGGATCGTCCGCTACGCGCCGCCGCTCGTCGAGCTGGACCTCCACGTCTCGAGCGGCACCTACGTCAGGGCGATCGCCGACGCTCTTGGCGGCCACTGCCGTTGGCTGCGGCGCACGGCGGTCGGCCCCTTCCGGGTCGAGGACAGCGACCCCGAGCGCGTGCTGCCTCTGCTCGCGGCGCTCGTCCACCTGCCGGAGCGGCGTCTCGACGACGACGAGGCGCGGCTCGTTCGCGCGGGCCGGGCGATCGCGGGGGCGGGTGAGGGCCCGACCGCGCTCTGGACCGGCGACGGCGAGCTCGTCGCCGTCGGGCAGGCGTCCCGAGGCGAGATCCGCCCCGAGACGGTCGTCGGGTGACGCTTCTCCGCGAGCCCGAGTTTCGGAAGTTCTGGATCGCGCAGTCGGTCTCGCTCGTCGGCGACCGGGTAGCGCTCATCGCGCTTCCCCTCGTCGCCGTGCTCGCCCTCGACGCGGGGCCGGGCCAGATGGGACTGCTCGGCGCGGCTGCGCTCCTGCCGCACCTCGTCTTCTCGCTGCCCGCCGGCGTGTGGCTCGACCACGTGGCGAGTCGCCGGAGGGTGATGATCGCGGCCGACCTCGGCCGAGCGGGTCTCGTCGCGACGATCCCGCTTGCTTACGCGGTCGACGCGCTCACGCTCGCCCAGCTCTATGCCGTCGCCTTCGTGGCCGGCTCGCTCGCCGTCCTCTTCGACCTCTCCTATCCGACCCTGTTCGTCTCGCTCGCCCCGCGCGAGCGCTACGTGGAGGGCAACTCGCTGATCCACGGCAGCCGCTCGTTCTCGAACGTGGCGGGGCCCTCTCTCGGCGGCTTGCTCGTCCAGGCTCTCAGCGCGCCGGTCGCGCTGCTCGCGGACGCGTTCTCCTACCTGGTCTCCGCCGCCTTCCTCGGGGGGGTGCGCGCCGCGGAGCCTCCGGTGGAGCACGCGGAGGGCCCGGGGCTCCGAGCAGGCGTGGCCACGGGCCTCCGCTTCATCGGCGGCAACGCGATCTTCAGGCCCATGCTTCTCGCGGTCGCCACGCTCAACTTCTTCAACTACGCGTTCCACGCGCTTTTCGTCCTCTACGCGACGCGAACGCTGGACATCCAGCCGGGGACGCTCGGGCTCCTCCTCGGCGCGGGAGCCGTCGGCGGGGTCGCCGGGGCGATCCTCGCCGGCCGCGTGGGGAGGGCTGTCGGCGTCGGCAGGGCGTTCCTGATCGGCTGCGTCCTCTTTCCGGCGCCGCTCGTGCTCGTCCCGCTGGCGGAGGGCCCGCGAGGGCTCGTGCTCGGGATGCTCTTCACAGCCGAGTTCCTCTCGGGCGTAGGCGTCATGATTCTCGACATCAACGCCGGCTCGATGATGTTCGCGCTGACACCCGACCGCCTCCGCTCCCGGGCGACCGGTGCGTTCAACTTCGTCAACTGGGGCATCAGGCCGCTCGGGTCCCTCGCGGGCGGCGCGCTCGGAGCGGCGGTCGGCGTGCGCCCGACGCTCTGGATCGCCACGATCGGCGCGCTCGCGGGCGCCCTCTGGCTCCTTCCCTCGCCCGTCCCCGCCCTGCGCGACCTTCCGGAAGAGGCGGCGTGATCGTCGCCCGCTCCCCCTCCGAGCTCGAAGCGGCGGAGCGAGCGGTGGCCGTCGGCACCTTCGACGGCGTCCACCGCGGCCATAGCGCGGTCATCGACGCGGCCAGGGCGACCGGGCTTCGGTCGACCGTCCTGACGTTCGAGCCCCATCCGCGGCTCGCCCTCGGCTACGACGTGCAGCTCCTGACCACCTTCGAGCGGCGGCTCGAGCTGCTCGAGGAGGCGGGGCCCGACGAGGTGCTCGTGGTCGAGTTCACGCAGGAGCTCTCCCGCCTGGAGCCCGAGGACTTCGTCGCCCGCTACCTCGCCGCGATCGGGGCGACGGTCGTGGTCGCGGGCGAGGACTTCCGCTTCGGTGCGGGCCGGCGGGGCGACGTCTCGCTCCTGCGCTCGCTGGGCCTCGACGTACGGTCGGTGCCGCTGCTCGCGGGCGTCTCCTCGAGCCGGATCCGCGAGCTCGTGCGCGAAGGCGACCTTCTGGGGGCCGCGGCTCTCCTGGGCAGGCCGTTCGAGCTCGAAGGCGAGGTCGTCTACGGCGACCAGCGCGGGGGCACGCTCGGCTTCCCGACCGCGAACCTGTCCCCCGACCCGCATGCCCTCGTCCCGGCGCACGGCATCTATGCCGGCGAAACCCTCGGCCATCGGGTGGCCGCCTCCATCGGCGTCAACCCTCACTACGGCGGCAGCGAGCGTCGCATCGAGGCGTTCCTGCTCGACTTCGAGGGCGATCTCTACGGCAGCCGGCTCCGCCTGGAGCTCTGGGAGCGTCTCCGCGAGGAGCGCGCGTTCGCGAGCGAGGAGGAGCTCCTGGCGCAGATCGCGGCGGACGTCGAGGCCGCTCGCAGAGCTGGACGACCCGCCTGAACAGATTTCGCAAGGTTTTTCCGGTTCGGGCGTCTGTGCTGGCGTATGGGCACCGCGACCGCGCTTTCCGTTCGTTGCCTCGGCTGCGGGCAGGTCTACGTGAAGCCCGTCGACGGCACGGCCCCCGCCGGGGCCCATGCCTGCCCGGGGTGCGGCTACGTCGGCTGGATCCCTGCCGCCCAGACGCTCAGGCCAGGGTCAGAGCCGTTCCGCTTCGCCTCGGATCCGCCGCTCCACCCGCCCTGGCGATAGCGCTGACGCCGCCGAAGTAGTGGTGGATCTCGCTCCAGAGGCGCACGTCGTAACCGTGCTCGAGCAACGCGTCGATCCCCTCCTCCTCGAACCCGGGCTCGACGTGGACGACGTGCCCGGTCGAGTGGAGGCGGGGCCGGTCGACGGCCTCCTGGGGGGCGAGCCCCTCGTCGAGCACCCCCGAGAGGACCTGGGCGAGTGCAGGCCGAAGGCGCGTGCCGCCTGCCGCGCCCGCGACGAGAGCCAGTCCGTGGGCGTCGTACGCCGCCGTCGGGGACATCATGCTCTCCATCCGCTCTCCTGCCTCGAGCGGCCCGATGAGCAGGTCGGACTCGCCCAGCATGCTGTTCAGATGGACGTCGTAGCCCGGTAGGAAGTCGCCCGAGCCGAGGCCGAGGCTGGTCGTCACGACGCAGGCATTCCCCGCCCGGTCGACGGCACAGAGGTTGGTCGTGTGCTCGTAGGTCCTGCCGCTGAAGGGAGGGGCGGCCAGGATGCGCGCGAGCACGAGCGCCCGCTCTCCCGGGGGCAGTCCGCGGAGCGGCGGGAGCACCGCCAGCGTGTCGACGAGGTGCGCGAGCCCGCCCCTCGCCTGCACGCGGACGCCCGCGTAGTCGGTCTCGACCGGCGCCAGCCACTCGACCCGGTACGCGGCCAGGTCGTCCGGCGTGACGAGCCCCTCGCGCTCCTCCATGAGGGCGAGGAGGGACTCGGCGAGCGTCCCCTCGTAGAACGTCCTCGCGCCCTCCGCGGCGACCACCTCAAGCGCCGCGACGAGCCCCGGCTGGTCCAGCCTGTCGCCGGCCTCCAGCAAACGTCCGGAAGGCGAGTAGATGCGCCCTCCCTCGCGCATCGTCATCACCGGGGCGAGCATGGCGAGGCACCTCGCATGCGCCGGGGGCATGGGAACCCCCGTCTCGGCGAGACGCCGCGCGGGCGCCACGAGCCGGGCCCACGGAAGCGCCCCGCCCCGGCGCCAGAGCTCGTCCAGCCCCGCGGGAACGCCGGGGACGGCGCACGTCGCCGCGCCGACGAAGTAGTGGACGAGCTCCTCGCCGAACGGGACGGCCAGCTCCTCGAGCTCGGGCGGCTCGCGCGGAGCTCCCAGGCCCGGGACGGCCACGAAGAAGTCCAGCACCTCCGCCCGGCCGCTGCCCGCCCCGATCCACAGCGCGTAGCCGCCGCCGGCGATGCCCGTCATCACGGTCTCCGCCACGCACGAGGCCAGTGCCGCCGCGACGGCGGCGTCGGCCGCGGTCCCGCCCTCGGCGAGGATCTCGAGGCCGGCCTCGGCCGTCGCAGGATGGCCTGCGGCAACGCCTGGAGGTACCTGCACCTTTGCTAGCCTACGTCGGTCGTGACCCTCACGAAGGACGCAAAGCGCGAGATTTTCGACCGCCACGGGCGGGCCGCGGGCGACACCGGCTCCCCCCAGGTGCAGATCGCGCTCCTCACGAAGCGGATCGAGGAGTTGACCGAGCACCTGCGGTCGCATCGGAAGGATCACCACTCACGCCGCGGGCTTCTCAAGCTCGTCGGCCGGCGCCGTCGGTTGCTCGACTACCTGCAGAAGCGGGATCTCGAGGGCTACCGTGCGCTGATCCAGGAACTCGGCCTCAGGAGGTAGGCGGAACTCCCGGACTCCCACCGCCCGCCACTGGGCACACCGACCTGGGAGACCAGGTGGAAGTTTGAGGGAAGCCCGTCCTGGCCGGGCCTGCCTCAAACCTCCGCCTCCGTCTCCCGCAAGGAGAAGGAGGACTACATGAGCACCATTGCATCAGAGATCACGTCGATCACGGCTGCCATCGGCCACGACGAGATCACGTTCGAGACGGGTAAGTTGGCCAAGCAGGCCGACGGCGCGGTCGTCGTCAGGAGCGGGGACACGATGCTCCTCGCGACGGCCCAGGGCCGCCTCGAGGCGCGGGAAGGCGCGGACTTCTTCCCGCTCACCGTCGACGTCGAGGAGCGGATGTACGCGGCCGGCAAGATCCCCGGCGGCTTCTTCAAGCGCGAGGGACGCCCGACCGAGAAGGCGATCCTGACCGCCCGCATGATCGACCGCCCGATCCGGCCGCTCTGGCCGAAGGGCTTCCGGAACGAGGTGCAGGTCATCTGCACCACGCTCTCGGCCGACCTGATCACCCCGCACGACATCCTCGCCATCAACGGCGCCTCCGCGGCGCTGATGATCTCGCCGCTCCCGTTCCTCGGCCCCGTGGGCGCCGTCCGGATCGGGATGCTCGACGGCGAGCTCGTCGTCAACCCGTCGCTGCCCGACATCGAGACCTCCGAGCTCGACCTGATCGTGGTCGGGACGAAGGAGGGCCTCACCATGGTCGAGGCCGGCGCGAACGAGGTGCCCGAGGACACGCTCCTCGAGGCCTTCGACCTGGCCCACGCCGAGATCAAGAAGCTCTGCGAGCTGCAGGAGGACCTGCGCCGCCAGGCCGGCAAGCCGAAGTGGCTCGACCCCGAGCTCACCGACGAGCTCGAGAACTCCCACGGGGAGCGCATCTTCGCCAGCATCCACGCCGAGGGCCTCCGCGAGGCCGCGGCCGAGGTCGACGCGATCGTCGTCGAGCTCTGCCCGCCGATCTCGATCGACTCGACGGAGGAGGACATCGTCCGCGAGACGCAGGTGCGCGCCAGCCTCGAGGCGATCCTCGAGCGCCGGCGCCTCGAGGCCGTCATGGCCCCGCTCCGCGCCCAGTTCGAGGACGAGCTCCGCGCCCTGACCGACCACGAGCAGGACTCGAAGCAGCTCCGGTCGGCCAAGCGCCACCTGCTCTTCGAGCGCATCCTCGAGACCTCCGAGCTGCCGTTCCCGGTCGGGCCGGCCACGGTCGAGGGCGAGGCTCCGTCCGTCAAGGACAGCCTCACGCGCAGCTACGTCAAGAAGGCCGCCGAGGCGATCTACAAGGACATGATCCGCCGCAAGATCGCCGTCGAGAAGCGCCGCCCGGACGGCCGCGCCACCGACGAGATCCGGCCGATCGCCTGCGAGGTCGGGGTTTCCGCCCGGACGCACGGCTCCGCGCTCTTCACCCGCGGCCAGACGCAGATCATGACGCTGCTCACGCTCGGCACCGCCAAGGAGGGGCAGCGGATCGACGACCTCTCCCTCGAGTCCGAGCGCCGCTACATGCACCACTACAACTTCCCGCCCTACTCGGTGGGGGAGACGGGCTTCATGCGCGGGCCCAAGCGGCGCGACATCGGCCACGGGGCGCTCGCGCAGCGCGCGCTCGAGCCGATGATCCCCGCGCTGGACGAGTTCCCCTACACGATCCGCCTCGTCTCCGAGACGCTCGAGTCGAACGGCTCGTCCTCGATGGGCTCCGTCTGCGGCTCGACGCTGGCGCTCATGGACGCCGGCGTGCCGATCACCCGGCCCGTCAGCGGCATCGCCATGGGCCTCGTCAAGGAGGGCGACGAGCACGTCATCCTCACCGACATCCAGGGCGCCGAGGACCACCTCGGCGACATGGACTTCAAGGTCGCCGGCTCCCGGCAGGGCATCACCGCCCTGCAGATGGACATCAAGATCACCGGCGTGACGCAGGAGATCATGCGAAGCGCGCTCGACCAGGCTAAGCGCGCCCGCGAGTTCATCCTCGACCGCATGGCCGAGGCGATCTCGGAGTCCCGCGAGGAGCTCGCGGCGCACGCTCCCCGGATCACGACGATCTCGATCGATCCCGAGCAGATCGGGCTCATCATCGGCAAGGGCGGCGAGACGATCCGCGGACTCGAGGCCGACTACGAGGTCCAGATCGACATCGAGGAGGACGGGACGATCCTCATCTATGCCACCGAAGGCGAGAAGGCGGACGCCGCCATCGCCGCCATCCAGGCGCTCACCAAGGAGCCGGAGGTCGGGGACACCTACACCGGCAAGGTCGTGAAGACGACCGACTTCGGCGCCTTCGTCGAGCTGAAGAAGGGCACGGACGGCCTGCTCCACGTCTCCAACGTGGGCCCCGGCCGCGTCGGGCACATCGAGGACGTCATCAGCCGCGGCGACGTGCTGGACGTCGTCGTCCAGGAAGTCGACAAGGCCCGCGGCCGCATCGGCCTCAAGCTCGTCGGCAAGCACGAGAACGGCACCGTCGTCCAGCCCGAGGAGCTGATCGAGCGGGCGAAGGACGCCCCGCCGCGCGAGCGCCGGGAGCGAGACGGCGACCGTGGCCGTCGCGGCGGAGGCGGCGGCCGCGACCGCGGCCGCGGCCGGCGCGACGACAACTAGACCGCAGGAACGCGGAGCCGCGCGGGCAGTCCCTAGGGGGCGGCCCGCGCGCTTCCGAGCCGCAGGCGCAGGAACGCGCGGGTGAGGCGGCCGAGGGCGTACTCGTACGCCGCAGCGCCGAGGTTGGCGCCCGCGAGAAAGACGAGCGCGTCGTTCGAGGACACCGAGTCCGTGAAGAGGGCAGCGCCGAAGGCCCCGGCGTAGTACGGCACCTCCTTGACGAGCTCGGTGGCGACGTAGCCTGCCTGCGAGGCGAGCCGACGGACGCGGGCGCTACAGCGCCCCAGTCCCGCGAGGTCGTAGGCGGCCTTGGAGAGCGCGCTCGTGCTCGTCCCCGTCTGCTCCAGCAGCGCCCAGTTGGCGGCCAGGTTCACGCGTAGTCCGGCGGCCCAGACGACGTACGTCGCCGCCAGGAACGCCACGATCAGCCGGTGATCCAGCCCCCGGAGGATCTGGGAGGCGGCGAGCGCGACGCCGGCCGCCGTGGCGACGGCGTCGAGCAGGTAGGTCGAGGCGACCGTGGCGCCGAGCGTCACCGCCCAGCGCTTCGTTCGGGCGAGGCGGGTGGGCGGCGAGGGAGGAGAAGCGGCTTCCATGGAGAAGCGTACGTACCGTACGTATGTAACCTTCTCACGGATGCCGGACGACGTCAAGGAACCGCGCAGGCGCTCGACGCTCTCCAGAGACGAGGCACGCCGGAGGTACGTCGAGATGGCCGAGCTCGCGGTGCTCGAGCAGCTGCGGCGGGATGCGCTCCGGCTCGACGAGGAGTCGATCGCCGTCGGGCCGTTCGCGCGCCTCGACGCCAAGGCCGTCGCGGCGATGGAGGGGAAGACACGAGGCGCGATCACGAACGTCTTCGGGAGCCAGGCCACGTTGCAGGCCGAGACGATGGCGCTGGCGCTCAGCGCCGAGGACTGGGTCGGGCGGGTCGCGTACCCGGAGCCCGCCGCCTATGCCACGGCCGAGGAGTGGGTCGATGCGTTCTTCGCCGCCGAAGCGGCGCGCGGGCCCATGCACGGCGCCGAGCCGGAGGTTCGCTACGCATCGCTTTGGACCCTGTGGCTGAGCGCCGTGCCGTACGGCCTCTGGAGCGAACGAGTGAGCCGGCCGAGCCTCGAGGAGCAGCTGCAGCACCTCGACCGCGTCGAAGCGGCGCTCTCGGGCACGCTCGACCACTTCGGCCTCCGGCTCCGCGCGGGGACGACCGTGCGCGACCTCGCGTCCGCGGTCGCGAGCCTGGTCGAGGGCGTGTGGCTCAACCAGTGCCTCACCCGCCGACACCCGTCGGAGCCATCCGAGCCGATCTCCACGCTCCTCCGCCGCTCGGGCCGGCTCCTCTGGCTCGGCGCGACCGTCCCCCGCTAGCGCGCCCGCTGGGCGAGGGCGACGCCGCCGAGGACGAGCGCTCCGCCGACGGCCAGCCAGACGGTCACCGATTCGTCAAGGAAGAGCGCGCCCATGAGCACTGCAAGCGGCGAGATCAGGTACGTGTACGTCACCGCTCGGGTGGGGCCGAGCCCGCGCAGGCCGATGTTCCAGCCGATGTAGCCGAGGAACGTGGAGGCAACGCCCAGGTAGAGGACGAGCGCCGCGTCCGCCACGGCGATGCCCGTGAGGGAGTCGATCGTCCCGCCCCGGACGAACGGGAGGAGGAAGAGCGTCCCGACGAGGCTCGTGGCAGCGGTCAGCGCAAGGAGGTCGTAGCGTCCGAGAAGCGGCTTCAGAAGAACGTTGTAGAGCGCGAACGAGACCGGCGCGGCGAGGACGATCAGCGGCCCCTTGGCGTTCGCGAACGAGAGCTCTCCGCCCGCCCCGAGGAGGACGACGATCGCGACCCCGGCGAAGGCCACGGCGAGGCCAACGGCCCGCCGCAGGCTCCAACGCTCGAGCCCCAGCCCGACGGCGAGGAGGAGCGTCAGCGCGGGAGAGAGGGCGATCACGAGCGCCGCCGTCCCCGAGGTCGTGTACTTCGTGCCCACGTTCAGGGAGATGTGGTAGCCGACGACCACGCAGACGCCGACTGCGGCCAGCCGCACAGCGTCACGGCGCGTCAGCCCCGGCAGCCCGCCGACGCGCCAGAGGAGGAAGGCGAAGCCCGGGCGCGGCGACGAGGTAGCGCAGGAGGGCGATGTCCACGGCGGCGAAGCCGTGGTCGAGCAGCACCTTGATCACCGAGAACGCGCTCGCCCAGACGACGACCACGGCCAGGAGCGCCCCGTGCGCCGAGGCCGACGACCGCCGAACCGCAACCGTCGCGTCCATCCGCGGAGTTAAACCAGTGACGACGGCGTTCTGTGAGAATGCCGCCGTGCCGCGCTACGACGCGATCGTCGTGGGCGCCGGGCCCGCGGGCTCGACGTGCGCCTACCGGCTGGCCTCGGCGGGGGCCTCCGTCCTGCTGCTCGACCGCGCCCGCTTCCCGCGCGACAAGCCGTGCGGCGGCGGCGTGACGGGCCGGGCCGAGCGGCTGCTGCCCTTCTCCATCGCGCCGGTCGTCGAAGACACGGTCACGTCGGTGCGCATGCGGCTCCGCTTCGGGAGCTGGTTCGAACGGGGAGACGGGGAGCCCCTCGTCCTCATGACGCAGCGCCTCCGCCTCGACGCGTACCTCGCCGAGCGCGCCGTCGACGCGGGTGCCGAGCTTCGTGACGGCGTGAAGGTGACGGGTGTCGCAGCCGGGCCCGAGGGGGCCGAGGTGGTGGCTGGAGCCGAGCGCCTGCAGGCCGAGACGGTGATCGGCGCGGACGGCGTCAACGGGGTCTGCGCCCGGGAGCTCGGCCTCGGCGGGAACCACGCGGTCGGCGTCGCCCTGGAGGGGAACGTGCCGTACGAGCAGCTCGGCGAGGGCTACCGCGGCGTCGCGGTGCTCGAGCTCGGCGTCGTCCCGGGCGGCTACGGCTGGGTCTTCCCCAAGGGCGACCACGCGAACGTCGGGCTCGGCGGCTGGGAGCGCGAGGCGCCCCGCCTGCGCAGGAGCCTGGCAGCGCTCTGCGCGGCTCACGGCGTGTCGACGGCGGACCTGGAAGGCGTCCGCGGCTACCGCCTCCCGCTCCGTTCGCCCAGCTCGACGCTTGCCCGCGGGCGCGCGGCGCTCGTGGGCGACGCCGCCGGGCTCGTCGACCCCGTCTCGGGCGACGGGATGTTCGAGGCGTTCCTCTCGGCGCAGCTCGCCGCCGAGGCGGTGCTGGACGTCCTGGGCAGCCGCGCCGAGGGGCTCGAGCCGTACGGCGACCGCCTCACCGGCCAGCTCGGCACGCACCTCTGGGCCTCCTGGGGCGTGAAGGCGGCGCTGGACCGGTTCCCGCGGACGACGTTCAGGATCGCGCGCTCGCGGGTCGTCTGGCGGACCGTGGAGAAGCTCGTGCGCGGCGAGATCGAGGACGTCAGCCGGGCCCGGGGGCTCGCCCGCCCGCCGTTGAAGGCGCTCGCAGCGCTCGCGCGGGCCGCCGGCGACCCTGGGGGCGCCTACCGGCAGGCCGCAGGGCTCGAACCAGAATGAAGCCTGGTGTCGCCGCGACGCCCTGGGCGGCGCGCTGCGGCGTCCTCGGTTGCCCGAATAGTCCCGCTATTCGGACGCCCTGCGTCCTTGCATCGCACTCACCCATGACGCCGCGCCAACGAAGGTCATCCTGATTCGAGCCCTAACATGAAAGCGTGCAGAACTACCTGCTGACGACGCTCGACGGCGGCACCCGCGTCGTCACCGAGCCGCTTCCGGCCGTCCGCTCGGCGGCGATCGGCTTGTGGATCGGCGCCGGCTCGCGGGACGAGGACGACGCGCACGCGGGCGTGAGCCACTTCCTCGAGCACCTGCTCTTCAAGGGCACCGCGTCCTACTCGGCCCTCGAGATCGCCGAGATCTTCGACGCCTTCGGCGGGGAGCTGAACGCCGCCACGGCGCGCGACTACACGGTCGTCTACGCCCGCGTCCTCGACGATCACCTCGAGACGGCGCTCGACGTGATGACCGACATGGTCTTCGCTCCCAGCCTCGCCGACCTCGACTCGGAGCGGCAGGTCGTGCTCGAGGAGATCGCCATGGTCGACGACTCGCCGCAGGAGCTGATCTTCGACCTCGTCACGAACGCGGTGTTCGGCCGCCATCCGCTCGGCCGCCCGGTCCTCGGGTCGGCCGAGGTGATCTCGACCGTCTCCCGCCGCTCCCTGAGCGCCTTCCACCGCCGCCGCTACCGCGCGGACAACGTCGTCGTGGCGACTGCGGGGAGCGTCGACCACGACCGGCTGGTCACCCTCGTCGAGCGCCTGCGGGAGAAGGCCGGCGCGCCCACGACTGGAAGGCCGTCCGCACGAGCGCCGTTCGTCGCGGCGCCGAAGCCCTCGCTGGCCTTCCTGGAGAAGCCGACCGAGCAGTACCACGTCTGCCTGTCGGCGCCGGGCATCGCGCGCTCCGACCGCAGGCGCTTCACCGCCTCGGTCCTCGACAGCGTCCTCGGCGGCTCGGCCTCCTCGCGCCTGTTCCAGGAGATCCGCGAGCAGCGCGGGCTGGCCTACGCCGTCTACACGTTCTCCTCGCAGTACGCGGACACCGGCCAGATGGGCGTCTACGTGGGAACCAGGGAGGAGAACCTCGGCGAGTGTCTCCGCATCGTCGCCGAGCAGATCGGCCAGATCGTCGTGGACGGGCCCCGGCCCGACGAGCTCGACCGCGCGAAGGAGAATCTCAAGGGCAGGATCATGCTCTCGATGGAGGTGACCTCGAACCGCATGAGCCGGCTAGGCAAGTCGCTCATCACCGACAGCGAGCTGCTCGACCTCGACCGCATCCTCGCGGAGATCGAAGCCGTCGACGCGGAGGCGGTGGCGCGGCTGGCCGAGGTCGTCCTCGCGACGGACGCGCTCTCCGTGGCTGCGATCGGGCCGAGCGAGGAACGGGTCCTGGAGGCGCTCGAGCCCGTCTGCCCGGGGCTGGTGGAGCGCGCGGCGGCGTGAGGGTGCTGCTGCTGGGAGCCGGGGGGAAGGTCGGCTCCGTCCTGGCGCCGCGGCTGGAGGCGGCCGGCCACGACGTGACCCGCGTCTCCAGCGAAGACGAATGGAATCCCGCCGGCCACGACGCCGCCGTCGACTTCACCGAGCCGGCGGCCGTGCGCGCGAACGTCGAGCGCTGCCTGGCCGCCGCTCTCCCCGGGGTCGTGGGCACGTCCGGGCTCGGCCCCGCGGACCTCGCGGCCTTCGACGCCCTGGCACGTGAGCACGGGGTGCCGTGCTTCGTCGCGCCGAACTTCGCGCTCGGCGCCGTCCTGATGATGCGCTTCGCGGCCGAGGCCGGCCGCCACCTCCCGAGCGCCGAGATCGTCGAGCTCCATCACGAGACGAAGCAGGATGCCCCGTCGGGAACGGCCAGGGCGACGGCGAGCCTCCTTCCCGGGGAGACGCCGATCCACTCCGTGCGCCTCCCGGGCCTCGTCGCCCACCAGGAGGTGCTCTTCGGCGGCGAGGGGCAGCTCCTCACGCTCAGGCACGACACGTACTCGCGCGAGGCCTTCGTCCCCGGGGTCCTCCTCGCGCTCGAACGGCTGCCGACGCTCCCGCCGGGCATCACGGTCGGGCTCGACAGCCTTCTCTAGACCGGATCGCCCAGTACAATCCGACCGGTGCTCGGCGAGGTACTCACAGCCGTCGTCACGCCCTTCCGCGCGGACGGATCCGTCGATCTGGACGGGTTCAAGCGACTCTGCGGGCACCTCGTGGACACGGGCTCGGACGGCGTCGTCGTCGCGGGCACGACCGGCGAGGCGCCGACGCTCACCGACGAGGAGCGGCTCTCGCTCTTCGCGGCAGCGGTCGAAGCGGTGGGCGACCGGGCGACGGTCGTCGCCGGCACGGGCACCTACTCGACCGCCCACTCGGTACACCTGACGGGCCAGGCCCACGAGCTCGGCGTCGATGCGTTCCTCGTCGTCACGCCCTACTACTCGAAGCCGCCGGTGCCGGGGATCGTGGCCCACTTCCGCGCGATCGCGGAGTCCACCGACCGGCCGATCGTCGTCTACAACATCCCGCAGCGGGTGGTCGTCAACCTCGAGCCCGAGACGCTCGCCCAGCTTGCGGAGATCCCGAACGTGACCGCCGTCAAGCAGGCCACCACCGACCCCGGTCAGGCGCGCCGCATCCTCCGGGAGACCGATCTCGCGCTCTATGCGGGCAACGACGACCTGCTGCTCCCGTTTCTCGAGCTCGGGGGCGTGGGCGGGATCCTCGTCTACACCCACGTGGTCGGCCCGCGGGTGCGTGAGCTGGTCACGCGCTTCAAGGACGGGGACGTCCAGGGCGCGCGGGCGGTCGACGCCGAGCTGCGCCCCGTGATCGAGGCGCTCGCGGTCACGACCAACCCGATTCCCGTCAAGGCCGCGCTCGCCATGCTCGGGCATGACGTCGGCGGCCTGCGCCTCCCGCTCGTCGAGGCGACCGACGACCAGAAGGCCGCGATCCGGGCGACGCTCGGGTCTCGCGTCGGCCTACTGCCAGCTCGAGACCGCGCGTTAGGTACTTCAGGCCCGAGTCGACGTTGAGCGTGGCGACACGCGACTCGGGGCCGAGACGCTCGGCCAGCTCGAGCGCGACGACGATGTTCGCGCCGGTGGAGGGCCCGCAGAGGAGCCCCTCGACGCGCGCCGCCCGTCGGCCATGGCGAAGGCCTCGGCCTCGGGGACGGCGAAGACCTCGTCGAAGTCCCCACGGGAGAGCAGCGGGGGCCAGAAGCCGACGCCCCCGCCCTCGATGTGGTGGGTGCCCGCTCGGCCCTCGGAGATGACGGGCGACTCGGCGGGCTCCACGACCGCCCGGTGGAGATCGGAAGCACGCGCCGGAGGGCCCGGGTGACGCCGAGGAAGCAGCCCGCGGTCCCCACGTAGGAGCAGAACGCATCGGCCCGGCCGTCGAGCTGGTCGGCCAGCTCGACGCCGAGCTCCACGTACCCGTCGATCATGTCCTCGTTCCGGAACTGGTCGGTGGCGAAGCCGTCGACCTCCTCGACGACCTCGGCCGCCCGCTCGATGAGCCGCGGAATCAGGTCGGCGGTGATCCCCTCCGGGCTGTGGACCACGTCGAGCTCGGCTCCGAAGGCCCGCATCGTCTGCAGCTTCTCCGGCGCGAACGCATCCGAGGTGACGATTCGAAGGGGTAGCCCTTGACCGCGCAGACGAAGGCCAGCGAGGAGCCCGTGCTCCCGCCCGTGTACTCGACCACCGTCTGGCCGGACGGAGGCGGCCCGACCGCTCGGCGCCCTCGATCATGGCCAGGGCCATTCGATCCTTGTACGAACCCGTCGGGTTGGCGGACTCGAGCTTGAGCCAGACCTCCCCGCGGTCCGGCCCTGCGAGTCGCTTCAGGCGCACGACCGGCGTCTTCCCGATCGCCCCGAGGAGGGCCGGCCGCGCCTCGCCTCACGCTCATGGGCACGAACGGTAGCCGAGCGCGGGGAAGTACACTTCCGCGGATGCCCGAGAGCACGCGCATCGTCCCGCTCGGCGGCCTGGGCGAGGTCGGCAAGAACATGACTGTCGTCGAGTGCGACGACGGCCTCGTCGTCATCGACGCCGGCCTGTCCTTCCCGCGGGACGAGCACCTCGGCGTCGACCTCGTCCTCCCCGACTTCGAGTACCTGCGCGAGCGGCGGAGCGACATCCGCGCGGTCGTCCTCACCCACGGTCACGAGGACCACGTCGGCGCGCTCCGTACCTGCTGCGCGAGGTCGACGTGCCCGAGGTCTGGGCGACGCGGCTCACGCTCGGGCTCGTGAAGTCGAAGCTCGACGAGCACGGGCTCCTGCGCACCGCCGAGCTGGTCGAGATCGAGCCGGAGAAGGGCCCGGCCCGGATCGGCCCGTACCAAGCCGAGTTCGTCCGCATGGCTCACTCGATCCCTGACGCCGTCGCGGTCGCGCTCGACACGCCCGGCGGGCGGGTCGTGGTCACCGGCGACTACAAGATCGACCATACGCCGGTGGACGGGTTCCGCACCGACCTGGGCAAGCTCGCCGAGCTGGGCAACCGCGGCGTCGACCTCGTCCTCGGCGACTCCACCAACGCGGAGCGGCCGGGCGTGACGGAGTCCGAGCGAACGGTGGGCGAGGTCTTCCGTCACCTGATCCCGCAGCGCGAAGGCCGCGTGCTCATCGCCTCCTTCGCCTCGAACATCCACCGCGTCCAGCAGGCGATCGACGTCGCCGAGGAGACCGGGCGCAAGGTCTCCCTCGTCGGCCGCTCGCTGCGGAAGAACGTGAACATCGCCCGCAACCTCGGCTACCTCGAGGTCCGCGACGACCTGCTCGTCAAGCCCGACGACCTCGACTGCCTCCGCCCGGAGGAGACGATGATCCTCTGCACGGGAAGCCAGGGCGAGCCCATGTCGGCGCTCACGCGCATGGCCTACCACGACCACCCGCACGTGGCGATCGAGGAGGGCGACACGGTCATCATCTCCGCCAAGCCGGTGCCGGGGAACGAGCTGCGCGTGCACGACACCATCAACCGGCTCGCCAAGTCCGGCGCCGAGGTGCTGCACCAGGAGATCGCGCCGGTCCACGTCTCCGGGCACGGGAACGCCGAGGAGATCCGAACGATCCTGGCGCTCCTGCGCCCGCGGAACGTCATGCCCGTGCACGGCGAGTTCCGCATGCTGGCCGCGCAGGCGCGGCTCGCGCGCGACGCCGGCGTGCCGGCCGACAGGATCGTGCTGGCCGAGAACGGCTCCGTCGTCGAGCTGCGGAGCGGCATCGCGCAGGCTCGACCGACCAGCTCGAGGTGGGGAGCACGTTCGTCGACGGCCTCGGAGTGGGCGACGTCCAGGACGTCGCGCTCCGCGACCGCCGCCACCTCTCCGAGGACGGCGTCCTCATCGTCGTCGCCACCGTTGGCTCGCCGAACGGCGGCGAGATCGCCGCGCCGGAGGTGATCTCGCGCGGCTTCGCCGAGACCGACTCGCTGCTCGAGGAGGCGAGGAACGAGGCCGAGCGGACGGTCGTGGAGTGCCTCGCGCCAGGACGTGCGCGAGCTGAAGCTCCTGCAGGAGCACATCCACGACAACGTGGGCAAGCTCGTCGCGGAGCGCACCGGCCGCCGGCCGATGATCCTCCCGGTCGTCGTCGAGGTCTAGGCCGACTACCCCCAGCGAAAGCCCGTGGCGCTCGGCTCCGGCTCGAGCGGGCTCGTCGGCAGGCCCGGCGGCGGGTCGAGGCGGTGGATGTTGAACGCCGCCGGCGCGACGTCGTTCGGCGTCGCCGGGTGGAAGAGCGACGCGAGGTGCTGGATCTGCCCGCGGCCGGGCCCCAGCTCCCACTGGCCGCCGCCGTAGACGGCGATCCCGTGCTCGGCGCAGTAGTCGTAGCCGTCGAAGAGGCGCTGGACGCTGCCGAAGCGCGACGGCTTGAAGTTGATCGTCCTCGGCGGGAACGGGAGGCCCTCGATGTCGGCCACCGAGTGGATGGGCGCGTCCCAGGTGATCCGGTCGCGGTACGGCTCGAGGACCGGCCCGGTCGCCGTCGTTCAGGTCGGGGTCCTCGATCCACGCCGTCGGGAAGCCCTCGGCGACCATGCGGTAGAGCTCCGGGTCGCCGTCCTGGTCGACCGGCGTGCCCTTGTAGGCGCCCTTGAGGTCGACGGTGTCGACGGCGCCGGTTGCGCCCAACGCGGCCACGAGCGCCTCGTCCCACTCGTCCGTCGGATCGAGCTTGAAGCGGAGCGACGGGTAGCGCTCGAGCAGGAGCGGGACCGGGTCCGGGGCAGGCGGATTCTCGATCCGCAGCGAGACGACGAAGGTGACCGGCTGCGGCTCTCGGCCGACCGCCTCGCCCAGCGAGAGGCCGGCCTGGCGGAGGGCGAGATCGAGCGCGGCGCTCTCGTACGCCCAGCGCCGGTAGTCGCTGGAACGCCGGCATCCCCGGGCCGGACGGGAAGAGCTCGAGGCCGTCGAGGAGTGCGGAGAAGTGTCCAGCGTGAAGCTGCCGGCCAGCGGCAGCGTCGGCCCCTCGGCCTGCAGCGCGCTGCTGGTCCTCGCCGGAGTACGTCACGTCCTCGCCGACGCCCTCGTGACCGCCGCCCTCGAGGTGGATCACGGTCGTGAGGCGCGTGAAGTCGTGCGAGGCCTGCACCTCGAGCGGCTCGAGCCGGTACGACTCGATCTCGAGCGGCAGGTCGCGGACGCGGTCGTAGGTCGCCATCCCCCGGGAACGGTACGCGTTCTCACCGAGTTGGTGTACTAGTTAGGGAGATGGGCGAGACGAACCACCGGGGCTGGCAGGAGCTCATGGGCTCCTACGGCGTGTCCGACCGGACGACCGCACGCCTCATCCGCTCCCTCACGGCGAGCGAGGTGGCGGGCCTTGCCTTTTGCCGCCTCCTCGAGCGCTGGGCGCGAGGCGAGCCCGATCCCTGCACGCCCGAGCGGCGGCAGGCCGCGCTCCGCCGGGCCGCCGAGCGGGCGGAGACCGCGCTCGCCGGCCTCGAGCAGCCGCTCGGCCGCTACCTGCTCGAGCTCGAGCCGCAGGGAGCCGAGGGCCGCTCGTGGTACGGGGAGCCGGGCCCGGGCGAGGTGGTCACCTGGGACGCCGTGCTCGATCGGGCCGGCGTGAAGGCGGCGCCGCACCGCGTCGCGCACGCCTACCTCGAGCTCGCCGTGCTCGTCCGGGCGCTCCAGGGCCTCACCGACTCCGCCCGGATCGAGTCGGCGCCGAACCGCGACTCCCTCTGGGCCGGCCTCTTCGACCTGCGCGAGAACCTCCTCGACGGCGCCCTCGACGACCTGCGCGCCCTCGCGGCATAAGTGCCGGCCGTCACGGTCGTCGGCTCGATCAACCTCGACCTCGTCGCAACGGTTCCGCGCCTGCCACGGCCCGGCGAGACGCTCACAGGCGCCGAGCTCGATCACGTCCCGGGCGGGAAGGGCGCGAATCAGGCGGTTGCCGCGGCGCGGCTCGGCGCCGAGGTGCGCTTCGTCGGCGCCGTCGGCGGCGACGACTTCGGCCGGCAGGCGACCGCCGAGCTGACCGCCGCCGGCGTCGACCTCTCGGCCCTGCAGGAGGCCGGGGCGCCGACGGGCGTCGCGCTCATCCTCGTGGACGAGGCGGGGGAGAACCAGATCGTCGTCGTCCCGGGCGCCAATCACGCGCTCGACCCGGCCGCGATCGACGTCGGCGAGCCCGACGCGCTCGTCTGCCAGCTCGAGATCCGCGACGAGGCGATCGAGGCCGCATTGCGGCAGACCGATGCGTTCTTCTGCCTGAACGCCGCTCCGGCGCGGCCGGTCTCCACGGCGATCCTCGAGCGCGCCGACCTGATCGTCGCCAACTCGCTGGAGCTCGAGGCGCTCGGGTCGAGCCCGCTCGGGGCCCTGTTCGCCGTGACGCTCGGCGCCGAGGGAGCGCTCCTGCTGGAGAACGGGGAGGAGGTGGCGCGGGCCGTCCCGCCGGCGGTCGACGCGGTGGACGGCACCGCCGCGGGCGATGCCTTCACCGCCTGCCTGGTCGTCTCCCTGCTCGAGGGGCGCGAACGCGAAGAGGCACTTCGGCGCGCCTGCGCCGCCGGGGCGATCGCGGCCTCGCGGCCGGGAGCGCAGCCGTCGCTCCCCACAGCGGCGGAGGTTGACGAGATACTGGCGGCGTGACCACGCCGATCCTGCTGGACTGCGACCCCGGTCACGACGACGCGATCGCGCTCCTGCTCGCGCTCGCGAGCCCGGAGCTCGAGCTCCTCGGCGTCACCACCGTCGCCGGCAACCAGACGCTCGAGAAGACGACGGCCAACGCCCTTCGCGTGCTCGAGCTCGTGGGCCGGGGGGACGTGCCCGTGGCGGCCGGCGCCGACCGGCCGCTCGCCCGCGCGCTCTTCATCGCCGCCTACGTGCACGGCGAGTCTGGCCTCGACGGCCCCGCGCTCCCCGCGCCGCAGAGCGCTCCGGTCGAGCAGCACGCCGTGGACTTCCTCGCCGAGCGCATCCTCGCCTGCGACCGGCCGGTCACGCTCGTGCCGGTCGGCCCGCTGACGAACGTCGCCCTCCTGCTGGCCCGGCATCCGGAGGCCGTCGAGAACGTCGAGCGGATCGTGATCATGGGCGGGGCGGTCGCCGAGGGGAACGTGACCCCGGCGGCGGAGTTCAACATCTACGTCGACCCGGAGGCGGCCTGGCGCGTGTTCCGGAGCGGCGTGCCCGTGACGATGATCGGCCTCGACGTCACCCACAAGGCGCTGATGATGCCCTCGCACGTCCAGCGGCTACGCGCGTCGGGCGACGTCGGTCGGTTCGTGGCCGAGCTCCACGACTTCTTCGTCCAGTACCACCGGCGCACGTACGGCACCGAGGGCGCGCCCATTCACGACGCCGTCGCGGTCGCCCAGGTCCTGCGGCCGGGGATCGTGGAGACGCTGCACCGACACGTGGACGTCGACTGCGAGTCGCGGCTTTGCCGCGGGCGCACGGTCGTCGACCTCTGGCGCAGGACCAGCGAGGAGCCGAACGCGGACGTCGGCGTGAACATCGACGCCGCCGCGTTCCTCGAGCTCCTCTGCGAGCGCATCGCTTCCCTTTGAAGGAGCGGCCCCGCGGGCCGCGAAACAGGCCTGAGCATGGCGCCGAAGAAGCGTCCGTCTCGGGTTCGCCCGAAGTCGCCTGCGCGCATACGGAAGAAGAAGCGCGCGCGGCGCCAGCGCGGCCAGGGGAACCACGAGCTCCTCGGCCTCGGCCTGCTCGCCGCCGGCCTCTTCCTCGCCTTCGTCACGTGGCTCGAGGGGAACGGCGGCATCGTCGGGACGACGATCGCCGGCTGGCTCGATGGGCTCTTCGGCACGGCGCGGATCGCGGTCCCGATCGTCTTCCTCGTGCTCGGAGCTCTCATGATCGCGAGAGCTTCGCTCGTGGACGTCAGGCCCTTCCGCACGGGGATCGTCCTCGCGTGCGCCGGCGTGCTGATCTTGCTCGGCGCCGAGCGGGGCGGCGCCTTCGGCACGGCGTCCGACGCCGCGTTCGGACGGCTGGTCGGAGGGACCGGGACCTTCATCCTCGGCCTCTTCCTCGTCTGGGGCGGAGCGCTCCTGCTCACCGGAGCATCGCTCGGCGCGCTCCTGCGCGGCTCCGCTCACCTCGCCCGCGACACCGCCGGCGCCGCCCGCCGGACGGTCACGGCCGTCCGCGTGCCGTCCCGGGAGGACCTGCCCTGGGGTCAGACCCTCGACCAGGTCGAAAACGGCCACGCCCGGTCGAAGCCGCCAGTCGACGGGGAGGAGGCGTACCCGGACGTGGTCGGAGACGCGCCGCAGCAGCAGCCGGTGCTGGTCGACCAGCTCGAGCCGGTCGACGGCGTCGACCTGGCCCTCGAGACGGACGACGTGCCGGAGCCGCCCAGCCTCTTCGACCCGCCCACGAGCGAGCACGTCGCCTACCGGCTCCCCGACGCCGGCGTGCTGCGCCGGTCGCGCCCGCACGAAGGCCAGCCCGGGAAGGCCGCCGAGCGGACTGCGGAGGCGCTCCTGCAGGCGCTCGGCCACTTCGGGATCGACGCCACGCTCGTCGGCCAGGTCGTGGGGCCGCGAGTGACGCGGTACGAGCTCCAGCTCGCGCCCGGCACGAAGGTGGGCAAGGTCGCCGCCCTCAAGGACGACCTCGCCTACGCGCTCGCCACGACCGAGATCCGCATCCTCGCCCCGATTCCCGGCAAGCAGGCCGTGGGCGTCGAGGTCCCGAACCTCTCGCCGAACATCGTGACGCTCGGGGACATCTTCGACGAGCTGCCGTCGAGCGCGAGCCCGCTTTCCGTCTGGCTCGGCAAGGACATCTCCGGCGCGGCCGTCCACGCCGACCTCGCCCGGATGCCGCACATCCTCATCGCGGGCACGACGGGCTCGGGGAAGTCCGGCTGCATCAACACGATGCTCTGCTCGATCCTCCTGCGGGCGACGCCCGACGACGTGCGCATGATCCTCGTCGACCCCAAGCGCGTCGAGCTCGGGCTCTACGAGTCGATCCCGCACCTCCTGACGCCGGTCGTCTCCAGCCCGAAGCAGGCCTCGGCCGTGCTGGCGAACGTCCTCACCGAGATGGAGCGGCGCTACGAGCGCATGAGCCTGGCGCGGGCGAGGAACCTCGGCGAGCTCAACAAGACGCTCCGGAAGCGCGGCGAGGCCCAGCTCCCGTTCCTCCTCATCGTCATCGACGAGCTCGCCGACCTGATGATGGTCTCGCCGCAGGAGGTCGAGGACGCGGTGATCCGGCTCGCGCAGAAGTCTCGCGCGGTCGGCATCCACCTCGTGCTCGCCACCCAGCGACCTTCGGTCGACGTGATCACGGGCATGATCAAGGCGAACGTCCCCTCCCGGATCGCGTTCGCCGTCTCGAGCCAGACCGACAGCCGCGTCATCCTCGACACCTCCGGCGCGGAGAGCCTCCTCGGCCAGGGCGACATGCTCTTCAAGCCGCTCGGCACCTCGCGCCTGCAGCGCGTCCAGGGGGCCTACGTGAGCGAGGAGGAGATCGCGCTCGTCGTCGAGCAATGCCGGAGCCAGCGCCAGCAGGACCTGGACGAGTCGCTGCTCGAGGCGCCGGCGAGCGCCCACGGCGGCGACGAGGCGACGAGGACTTCGACCCCGACGAGGACCCGCTCCTCGACAAGGCAATCGAGATCGTCGTGCAGACCCAGACCGCCTCCGTCTCGCTCCTCCAGCGGCGCCTGCGCGTCGGCTACACGCGGGCGGGCCGCCTGGTGGACATGCTCGAGCGCCGCGGGATCATCTCCGGCTACGAGGGCTCGAAGCCGAGACGGGTGCTCGTGGGCGAAGCCGAGCTCGACCGGGTGTTCCAGGAAACCGGCTCCTAACGAACCTCCTCCGTCGCACGTCCTAGAAATGGAATCGCAGGAGGGTTAGCATCCTGCGATTCACCCCCAAAGGGCATGGGCGAAAGAGGAGGATCCGTGAACGCAAGGAGAAAGCTTCCGTGGCTTCTGCTGCTGCTCGTCACGCTCGCTCTCGCGCTGGTCGCAGCCGGCTGCGGCGGCGACGACGACGATGACGACGCAGCGCCTGCAGCAACAGGCGAGACCGAGCCGCCCGCCGAGGAAGTCATCAGCGTCGGCATGGTCAGCGACACAGGCGGTCTCGACGACCGCGGGTTCAACGAGTTCTCGATCGCCGGCTTCGAGCGGGCCCAGAGCGAGCTCGGCGTCGAGGGCCGCGTCTACGTCTCCGAGTCCGGGGACGACTACCTGCCGAACCTGACGGCGGCGGTGGACGACGGTCACGACCTGGTCATCGCCATCGGCTTCCTGATCCAGCCGTCGGTGGTGGAGGTGGCGACCGAGGCGACCGACATCAACTTCGCCGGCGTCGACCAGTTCTATGGCGAGGAGCCGGATTGCGGCGGAGCAGACCAGTCGCCGTGCGTCATGCCGAACGTGGTCGGCCTCCAGTTCCCGTCGGAGGAGGCGGGCTACCTGGCCGGCATCGTCGCGGCCAGCATGAGCGAGACCGGGACCATCTCGACGGTGGGCGGCATCAAGATCCCGCCGGTCGACAACTGGATCGCCGGCTTCCGGCAGGGCGCCATGGACACCAACCCGGACATCAAGCTCCTGAACGCGTACTCGCAGGACTTCGTCGACGCCGCGAAGTGCAAGGAGATCGCGCTCGACCAGATCTCCCAGGACTCCGACGTCGTCTTCCAGGTCGCGGGGCAGTGTGGTCTCGGCGCCCTCGACGCCGCCTGTGAGGAAGGGGTCTACGCCATCGGCGTGGACGCCGATCAGTCGTTCGCAGGCGACTGCGTGATCACGAGCGCGCTCAAGCCGCTCGAGCTCGCGGTCTTCGAGACGATCAACGCGGCGCAGGAAGGGACGTTCACGGGTGGCACGAACGCGTTCTTCGGCATTCAGGACTACCCCGACGCAACCCTGCTCGCACCGTTCTCGGCCGACGTCCCGCAGGACGTTCAGGACGCCGTCGCAGCGGCGACGGAGCAGCTGATCAGCGGCGAGATCGACCCGCCGGCGACCTTCGAATAGTCAACCTCGACGAGGGGCGGGCCCAGGCCCGCCCCTCAACCCTTCGCTCATGGCGGACGCGTCCCTTCTCGAGCTGAGCGGCATCACGAAGCGGTTCCCCGGAGTCGTCGCGAACGACCACGTCGACTTCGACCTCGTCAAGGGCGAGGTGCACGCCCTCCTCGGGGAGAACGGCGCCGGCAAGTCGACGCTCATGAACATCCTCTACGGGCTCTACCACCCGGACGAGGGCGAGATCCGCCTGAACGGCCAGCCGCTTCGCATCGACTCGCCCCGGGCGGCGATCGACAGCGGGATCGGCATGGTGCACCAGCACTTCATGCTCATCCCGGTGATGACCGTCGCGGAGAACATCGTCCTCGGCGTCGAGCCGCACAACGGGCCGTTCCTCGATCTCGACACGGCCGAGGAGCGGGTACGCGAGCTCTCCCAGCGTTTCGGGCTCGCCGTGCGGCCGGAAGCCCGCATCGACTCGATCTCCGTCGGCATGCAGCAGCGGGTCGAGATCTTGAAGGCGCTCTTCCGGGGCGCGGACATCCTCATCCTCGACGAGCCGACGGCCGTGCTCACGCCGCAGGAGGCCGAGGAGCTGTTCGCGATCGTCCGTTCCCTGCAGGCGGAGGGGAAGTCGATCATCTTCATCAGCCACAAGCTCGGCGAGGTGCTCGCCATCGCCGATCGGATCACCGTGCTCAGGCGGGGCAAGGCGATCGAGACCATTCCCCGGGCCGGGGCGACGGAGGAGGGGCTCGCACGCCTCATGGTCGGCCGCGAGGTGCTCCTCCGCGTCGAGAAGAAGCCGGCCGAGCCTGGGGAGCCACTGCTGACGGTCGAGAACCTCCGCGTACGCGAGGACCGCGGCTTGGAGTGCATTCGCGGCATCTCCTTCGAGGTGCGCGCCGGGGAAATCGTCGGGATCGCGGGCGTGGACGGGAACGGCCAGTCCGAGCTGATCGAGGCGATCACCGGGCTGCGCAAGCCGGAGTCGGGCCGCATCGTGGCCAGGGGCAGGGACATGACGGGCGAGGGCGCCCGCGAGTGCCTCGAAGCCGGCCTCGGCCACATCCCGGAAGACCGCCAGCTCCGCGGGCTCGTGCTCGACTTCACGCTGGCCGAGAACATCGCGCTCCACGATTTCCGCGAGCCGCCGGACTCGAAGTGGGGCTGGCTGTTCCCCAAGCGCATCATTGCGCGGGCGAAGAAGCTCCTGACCGAGTTCGACGTGCGCGGGGGCGGCCCGCAGACGCCGGCCTCGGCCCTCTCGGGCGGCAACCAGCAAAAGGTCGTCGTCGCGCGCGAGGTCTCGCGGGATCCCAGCATCCTGGTCGCCGCCCAGCCCACGCGCGGGCTCGACGTGGGCGCGATCGAGTTCGTGCACCGGCGCCTCGTCGCGGAGCAGGACGAGGGCCGGGCGATTCTCCTCGTCTCGTTCGAGCTGGACGAGATCCTCTCGCTCTCGGACCGCATCCTCGTGCTCTATGAGGGCAGGATCGTCGGGGAATACGGGCGTGACGTCTCCGAGGAGGAGCTCGGCATCGCGATGACAGGCGGGCGTGGAGAGGAGGTCGCCTGATGGCCTACGAGCCCCGGACGTCGGTCACGACGGGCGTGACTGAATGGTTCTCGAGCCGCATCGGCGGCATCCTCGTCCCGATCGCCGCGACGGCTCTCGCCTTCCTGATCGGCGGGCTGGTCGTCGCGATCACGGGGAGCAATCCCATCACCGCCTACAAGGCGATCTTCGCCGGCACGGGCCTGAACTGGTTCTTCCCCTGGGTCAGCGGCGAGGCCCGCGAGGCGGCGGCGAACGACCTCCAGCAGACGCTCATCCTCATGGCTCCGCTGATCCTGACCGCGCTCGCGGTGGCCTTCGCCTTTCGCTGCGGGCTCTTCAACATCGGCGGCCAGGGCCAGTACTGGGTCGGGTTCAGCGCTGCGCTGTACGTCGGCTCGCACTTCGAGGGGCTGCCGCGCCCGTTGCACGTCTTCCTGGCGATCGCGGCCTCCATCGCCGCCGGGGCGATCTGGGGAGGGATCGCTGGGCTGCTGAAGGCAACCACCGGCGCCCACGAGGTGATCACGACGATCATGCTCAACTGGATCGCCATTTTCGGGGGCACGTATCTCTACGAGATCGGTGGCCCCCTGCAGGGGCCGCAGGAATCGATCCCGCGCTCGGACGAAGTGTTCGAGTCGGCCGAGCTGTGGCCGATCTGGGGAAGCCTGCCGGCGCTCCACGCGGGAATCTTCATCGCGCTCGCCGCGCTCGTCGTCTACTCGCTGATCCTCAACCGGACGACACTCGGGTTCGAGGTCCGCGCCGTCGGCTTCAACCCGGAGGCCGCCCGCTACAGCGGCATCTCGGTCGGGAAGAACTACTTTCTCGCCATGGCCATCGCAGGGTCCTTCGCGGGACTCGCGGGGTCGGTCGACCTGCTCGGCTTCAAGTTCAGCGTCGACGTGGGCGACTACGGCACGAACTTCATCGCCTTCACGGGGATCGCCGTCGCCCTGCTGGGCCGCACCAGGGCCGTCGGCATCCTCTTCGCAGCCCTGCTCTTCGCCGCGCTCGAGGTCGGCACCTCGACGCGACAGCTCGATCCCGAGGTGTTCGAGCCCGCGCTCGCCGTCGACCTGGCGACGATGATCCAGGCGCTCGTCATCTTCTTCGTCGGCGCCGAGCTCCTCATCGTGTACATCTGGCAGGCGCGAAGGCTCCTCCGCCGGGGATCGGCCGCCCAGCCGGAGCCGACTCCATGACCACCCCGTCCCGGGCCGCGACCGCCGCCGACTGGGTCCGCAAGCTCACCGAGCCGCGGACGATCGCGATCCTGGGCGTCGCCGCCGGCATCCTCGCGTTCTGGTTCGCGCTGCCCCCCTGGACGTTCCGCTCGATCGGCGCCCCTGTCGCGGCCGGCCTGGTCGCGCTCGCGTGCGGCGTCGCGGCCGTCCCGCGCGGCGAGCGCAAGCTGGGCTGGTGGGCGATCGGCCTCGGCATCGGCGGCACGCTCGGCGCCATCTGGCTGCAGACGAAGGACGCGGACACTCTCGACAGCATCCTCACCACCGGGGTGGTGGCCGCGACGCTTCGCTTCGCGACGCCGCTCGCCTTCGCGGCGATCGGCGGGATCTTCTCCGAGCGCTCCGGCGTGGTGAACATCGGTCTCGAGGGGATGATGCTGACCGGGTGCGTTCTTCGCCGTCTGGGGGTCGGTCTGGAGCGGAAGCTGGGTGGTGGGGCTCCTGATGGCGATGCTCTTCGGCGGGCTGCTCGCGCTGATCCACGCCTTCTTCTCGATCCATCTCCGCGCCGACCAGATCGTGAGCGGCTTCGCGGTCAACTTCCTCGCGCTGGGCGCCACGGGCTTCCTCTACAGCTCGATCTACCCGGGAGGCATCGACCAGGAGGTCTCGCGCGTTCCGGACGTCGAGCTCGACTTCCTCGCCGAGATCCCGCTCGTCGGCGACTTCCTCTACGGCGTGTTCGGATCGCTGAGTTTCCTGGTCTGGCTGATGTTCGCCGTCGTCATCCTCGCGTACGTCGTCCTCTTCAAGACGCCGATCGGCCTGCGCATCCGCTCCGTGGGCGAACACCCGCGGGCCGCCGACACCGTCGGGATCTCGGTCTACGGGGTCCGCTACGCCTCGGTCGTGACCTCCGGGATGCTCGCGGCGCTCGGGGGCGCGTTCCTCTCCATCGGCTTCGTCGGCACCTTCACGGAGAACATGACGGCCGGGCGTGGCTACATCGCCCTCGCCGCGGTGATCTTCGGCATGTGGCTGCCGGGCTGGGCGTTCGCGGCGACGCTCCTCTTCGGCTTCGGCTTCGCCATCTCCATCCCGCTCCAGCGCGAGGCGGGCATCTCGGAGAACCTGATCTCCACGGTCCCGTACGTCCTCACGCTCGTCGCCCTCGTCGGCCTCGTCGGCCGCTCGATCCCGCCGGCGGCCGTCGGGCGCCCGTACGTCAAGGGATAGGCTCCGCCTCCGATGCGGAACACCAAGGCCGTCTGGGCGCTGGTGACGGCCCTCCTCGCCCTCGCCGCGCTCGGCGGCGCGGTCTCTGCGGCGCGCCACTACGACGAGGTCCGGCTCCTGGACGCGGTCATCACCGTACCGTTCGCCCTCGGTTTCTCGCTCGCGGCCGTCGTCCTTGGCCGCCGGGCCCGTCAGGAGCACCAGCGGACGCTGGGGAGGAGCGGCAGCAGGGTCTTCGTCGGCCTCGTGAGGGTGCTCGCGACGTTCGCGTTCGTCCTCGCGCTGACGGCGGCGCTGGCCCTGGCCGTCTTCGCCGTGCTCGTGCTCGTGTTCGAGTAGCGCAGGCACTTCGGGCGGCCGGCGGCGCCATCGCTACAATCCGGGGCTCGTGTTCGAGATCGGCAACAGCCTGCGAGAGGCTCGTTTGCGGCAGGGTCTCGAGATCCCCGGGATCGAAAGCGACACCAAGATCCGCGGGAAGTACCTCAGAGCCCTCGAAGAGGAGCAGTTCGACGTGCTCCCCGGGGACACGTACGTCAAGGGCTTCCTCCGCACCTACGCCGACTATCTCGGGCTCGACGGCCAGCTCTACCTCGACGAGTACACCTCGCGCTTCGCCGCGGTGGAGGAGCTTCCCTTCGCGCAGTCCGCGGCCCCGCGCAGGCGTCAGCGCCGACGGGTCGAGTCGAATCTCGTCGTCGTCGCCCTGGCCGCGATCGTCGCGGTGACCGTGCTCGTCGTCGTGGCGATGGGCGGCCTGGGCTCCGACTCCGGAACCGAGACCCCGCCGCTCGTGGGCCAGACGACGGGCCCGACGGACACCGCCGCCGCGCCCGGAGCGACCACGACCGGCGCCACCGGAGAAGCGCCCGCGGAGCCCGCGCGGCTCGTGCTCACCGCCGCGCGCGGCGGCTCGTACGTCCAGGTGCGGAACGGCGGCGTCAACGGCAGGCTGCTCTGGGAGGGAACGCTCGAGCAGGGGCAAATCCAGCGGTTCCTCAAGCAGCGGCGCCTCTGGCTCGACCTGAGGGATCCTCAGAACCTCGACGCCAGGCTGAACGGACGGGACGTCGAGGACTTCCCGACGGAGCCCGCGGTCGTGATCGTCAGCGCCGACGGGATCCGCATCCTCTCCACCTAGAACTCATTTCGGGATGATGCGCCGCCGGCGGGGCGTCCTGGGCGAGTGCGAGGCAAGGACGCAGGGAGCGCTCGTATTCGAGAATACGGGCGCGACTGAGGACGCCGCATCGCGCCGTCCAGGGCGGCCCGGCGGCACCCGGCTTCATTTCGAAAGGAGTTCTTAGTGGCTCTCGACCAGGTGGGGCGGCCCCGCGCGGTCGTCGTCCTCACGGGCAGCGAGCTCGTGCGCGGCGACAAGGCCGACGCCAACGGGGCGTTTCTCGCCAGCGAGCTGACGGCGCTCGGCCTCGAGCCGCGGCGCATCCTCATCGTCGGCGACGACCCCGCCGAGCTCGAGGACGCCGTGCGGGAGGGAATGGCGGCGGAGGTGCTGGTGCTCTCGGGCGGGCTCGGCCCCACCCACGACGACCGCACGGTCGAGACGCTCGCACGCGTGGCCGGCCGGGAGCTCGAGGTCGACGAGGACCTCGCCCGGGAGATCGAGGGAGTCGCGAGGGCCGTCGCCGAGCGGCTCGGGCGCCCGTACGCCGACTTCGTCCCGGGTGTCCGCAAGCAGGCGTCCCTTCCGGACGGGGCGATCTCGCTCGGCCTGGCCGGCACCGCGCCCGCCGTCCTGCTGGAGCGCGACGGCGGCCTCGCGGTCGCGCTGCCGGGCCCCCCCAACGAGCTCCGCCGGCTGTGGCCACGCGTGCTGGAGTCCGACGCCCTCCGCAGGGTGCTCGCGCACGTGGAGGCGCCGAATCGAACCATCCTGCGCTTCTTCGGCCCGAGCGAGTCGGCCGTGGCCCGGGTCGTCGAGGAGTCGGGCGGCGAAGGAGAGGGCGTCGAGGTGACCGTCTGCGCGCAGGACCTCGAGGTGCGGGTCGACCTCCTGGCCCGCGCCGGCGGCCGGGAGAGGGCCGAACGCCTCGAGCGCGCCCTGCGCGGCCGCTTCGCGGCCGACCTCTTCGCCGACGACGAGCGGTCGGTCGCCGCGCTCGTCGTGGATCGCTGCCGGGCGCTCGGGATCCGCCTCGCCACAGCCGAGTCGTGCACGGGCGGGCTCGTCGGCGCCAGGCTGACGGACGCGCCCGGGGCGAGCGACGTCTACGCCGGCGGCGTGATCGCCTACTCGAACGAGGTCAAGGAGCGCCGCCTCGGGGTGCCCCCCGACGTGCTCGAGCGCCACGGAGCCGTGTCTGCGGAGACCGCGGAGGCGATGGCCGCGGGGGCCTGCGCCGTGCTCGGAGCCGACGCGGCGATCGCCGTCACGGGCGTCGCCGGGCCGGAAGGGGGGACGTCGGAGAAGCCGGTGGGCCTCGTGTACGTCTCCGTCCTGGCGCCGGGCGGCGAGTCGACGGAGCGCTTCCTCTTCTCGGGCGACCGCGAGGCGGTGCGGGCGCGGGCGACGACACAGTCTCTGCACTCCTTGCGGCGGCTTCTATGACGGTCCGACGCACACGGGCATGACGCGAGCGGCTAGCGTCGAGGGCGATGAGCGACTCCGCCTCTTCGTCGCCCTGCCGCTGCCGGCGGATGCCGTCGAGCGGCTCGTCGCCTGGCAGGCCAGGGAGCTTGCCGGTCTGGACGAGGCGCGCCTCGTGCCGGCCGAGAACCTTCACGTCACGCTGGCTTTCCTCGGCTGGCGGCCGGCCTCCGACGTCACCGGCGTCCTCGGCGTCCTGCACGAAGCCGCTCGGCGCGCCGAGCGCCCGGCGCTCGCGGTCAGGGGCTACCGGGAGACGCGGAGCGTCGGCATGGTCGTCCTCGAGGACGAGGACGAGCGCGGGACGCGGCTCGCCGGCGTCGTGGGGGAGAAGCTCGAGCGGCTGGGCGTCTACGAGCGCGAGGCTCGCAGGTGGCTGGCGCACGTGACCGTCCTCCGCTTCCGCCGTCCGCCGCGCGCCCGGCCGCCGCTCCCGGAGCTCGGGCCGGTCAGTCCGTCCGAGGTGGCTCTCTATCATTCGGTGCTGCGGCCGACCGGGGCGCAGTACGAGATTCTCCAATCGGTTCCTCTGGGAGGTTGACGCCTTGACCGACTCCACACGCGAACACGCCCTCGACGCCGCGCTGAGCCAGATCGAGCGGGCCTACGGCAAGGGCTCGGTCATGAAGATGAGCGACCAGGCCCAGGTGGCTATCCCGTCCATCTCCACCGGCGCCCTCTCCCTGGACGTCGCCCTCGGCATCGGCGGCCTCCCGCGCGGACGCATCGTCGAGATCTTCGGCCCCGAGTCGTCGGGCAAGACGACGCTCGTCTACCACGTGATCGCCGAGGCGCAGCGGCGCGGCGGCATCTGCGCCTTCATCGACGCCGAGCATGCGATGGACCCCGCGTACTCGCGCCGGATCGGCGTCAACATCGACGACCTCCTCGTCTCGCAGCCCGACAACGGGGAGCAGGCGCTCGAGATCGCCGAGCTCCTCATCCGCAGCGGCGCGCTCGACGTCGTCGCGGTCGACTCCGTGGCCGCTCTCACTCCGAAGGCGGAGATCGAGGGCGAGATGGGCGACAGCCACGTCGGCCTGCAGGCGCGGCTCATGAGCCAGGCGCTCCGCAAGCTGGCAGGGACGCTCAACCGCACCGGCACGGTGGCGCTCTTCACGAACCAGCTGCGCGAGAAGATCGGCGTCATGTTCGGCAGCCCGGAGACGACGCCGGGCGGGCGCGCGCTCAAGTTCTACTCCTCGGCCCGGCTCGACATCAGGCGCATCGAGACCCTCAAGGAAGGCGTCGAGGCGATCGGGAACCGCGTCCGCGTCAAGGTGGTGAAGAACAAGGTCGCGCCGCCCTTCAAGCAGGCGGAGTTCGACATCATCTACGGCGAGGGCATCTCCTGGGAGGGAAGCGTTCTCGACGTCGGCCTCGAGCGGAAGCTCGTGCAGAAGTCCGGCTCGTACTTCAGCTTCGGCGACGAGCGGCTCGGTCAGGGCCGCCAGAACGCAACCGCGTTTCTGAAGGAGCATCCGGATGTCACCGACGGGATCCTCCGCGCCGTCCAGGCGGAGCTCGGGCCGGACGCGGTCGTGTCCTCGCGCCTTCTCCCGGTGGACGAGGGCGCGAAGGCGACAAGGGCCGCGTCGGCAGGCGCCGAGGCCGAGGTCGAGGCCGAGACGGCCGCCTCGGCGGCATAGGCGGGCGCACCGTGGGGGTAGGGCCCCCGAGGCTGACGGCGGTCCGCCGGGCCCGCTCGGGCCGCGTCGAGCTGGAGGTCGACGGGAGTCGCTGGCGCGTCGTTCCGGACGAGGTCGTCCTCCGCTGCGGGCTCGCGCCGGGGGTCGAGCTCGACCGGCCGCTGCTACGCGCCCTGCGCCGCGAGCTCCTGCGAGCCGAGGCGCTCGGGCTGGCGGTGCGGACGGTCGCACGCCGCGACGTCTCGAGCGGGCGACTGCGGGAGCGGCTCCTGGCCCGCGGCGTTCGGCGGCAGGCCGCCGACGGGGCGCTCGCAACGCTCACGAACGCGGGCGTCGTCGACGACACGAGGGCGGCGGAGAGTCGCGCCCGCTCGCTCGCCGACCGCGGCTGGGGCAACGCGGCCGTCGCGGCGCGGCTCGCGGGCGAGGGATTTCGCAGCGCGGACGTGCAGGCGGCCGTGGAGACGCTGCGCCCCGAGCGCGAGCGCGCCGAAGCCGTCGCCGCGCGAGTCGCCGACCCGCGCCGAGCCTGGACCCTGCTCGCGAGGCGGGGCTTCGGGGAGGAGACCGTCGAGGATGTGGTGGGCCTGCTGGACGCGGATCGGTGACGCGGGTTACCATACGGACACTTCAAGCATGAATTGCCTGCATCGGAACGGCTTTTCGCCGAATCGGAACGAACGTCACACGACCTTGAACACGCTCCACGACACGGCCCGCAGCACCCTGGTGGGAGGGGGATCTCCGGCGGAGCGCTAGTCCGCCGAAGTCGTTCGCGGGTCGCCGATTCACCGAAACCGCCGTTCCTACGGGCTTGACCGTAGGAGCGAGCAATGGCAACTTCCATCGGCCTCCTGATCCTCGGGATCGTCCTCGGCGTGCTCGCGGGCGTCGTGGTCGGGACCCGCGTGCTCATCTCCCGCCGCGCGGCTGCGGCCGAGGCGGAGCGGGAGCGCGTGACGGCCGACGCCGTCCGCGCCGCCGAGGCGGTCCGCCGGGAGGCCCAGGTCGAGGCGCGCGAGCAGGCTCTCAAGCTCCGAGCCGACGTCGAGCAGGAGCTCAAGGACAAGCGCGCCGAGATCGCCAAGATCGAAGAGCGCGTGATCACGAAGGAGGAGGAGATCGACCGCAAGCTCACCGAGATGGAGCGGCGGGAGCAGGGCCTCCTCGACCGCGAAGGGCACCTCAAGGAGCTGCAGGAGGAGACCAAGACCGCCAAGGACACGCAGCTCCGCGAGCTCGAGCGCATCTCCGGGCTGACTGTCGAAGAAGCAAAGAAGCAGGTGCTCGAGCGAACCGAGGAGCTCGTCCGGCACGACCTCGCGCGCATGGTTCGCCAGCTCGAAGAGGAGGCCAGGAGCGACGCCAAGCGGCGGGCGAGGAACCTCGTTGCCGACGCGCTCCAGCGCGTCGCCGCCAGTCACGCGGCCGAGACGACGGTTTCGATCGTCGAGCTCCCCTCCGACGACATGAAGGGACGCATCATCGGCCGGGAGGGACGGAACATCCGCGCTCTCGAGAACCTCACCGGCGTGGACTTCATCATCGACGACACCCCGCAGGCCGTCGTGCTCTCCTCGTTCGACGGCGTCCGGCGGGAGGTGGCCAAGCTCACGCTCGCCAAGCTCGTCGAGGACGGACGCATCCACCCGTCCCGCATCGAGGAGATGTACTACCGCTCGAAGGCCGAGATCGAGGAGCACATCCGCCAGGCGGGGGAGCAGGCTGTCTTCGAGGCGAACTGCGGAAAGATGCACGAGGAGCTCGTCAAGCTTCTCGGGCGCCTCCGCTACCGGACGAGCTACGGCCAGAACATCCTCAAGCACTCGCTCGAGTGCGCCCACCTCGCCGGCGTGATGGCCTCCGAGCTCGGCGCGAGCGTCAAGACTGCCAAGCGGGCGGCCCTCCTCCACGACGTCGGCAAGGCGATGACGCACGAGGTCGAGGGGTCGCACGCGATGATCTCCGCCCAGATGGCGAAGCGCTACGGGGAGTCGCAGCACGTCGTCCACGCCGTGGAGGCGCATCACTACGAGGTGCAGCCGCAGACCGTCGAGGCCGTGCTGGTCATCTCGGCCGACGCGATCTCGGCCTCCCGCCCGGGCGCGCGCGGCGAGAGCCTCGAGCACTACATCAAGCGGCTCGAGACCCTCGAGAAGATCGCCTCGGAAAAGCCGGGCGTGGAGCGCGTCTACGCGCTCCAGGCGGGCCGTGAGGTGCGCGTGATGGTCAAGCCGACCGACATCGACGACGACGCGGCGGTGCTCCTCTCCCACGAGATCGCGAGGGAGATCGAGGACCAACTCGAGTACCCGGGCCAGATCAAGGTCACGGTCATCCGCGAGAGCCGCGCCGTCGAGTTCGCCAAATAGGCGGCTCGACGGCGCGGCCCGCGCCGTCTCAGTTCAGCCGGAAGCGGGCGACCTGGGGCTCGTGGTCGCTCGCCTGGTCGGCGAACTCCGAGTTCACGTGCACGACGTCGTATCCGCGGAGCGCCCCGAACAGGCGATGGCTCGCGAGGATGTGGTCGAGCACCTGCGAGTTGCCCTCGAACACGTAGGTGTAGCGCTCGGGCTTCTTGAGCGTGAGCACGAGGTTCTCGAGCACGCCGCCCTGCAGAAGCGAGAGCGTCTCGGAGAACTCGAAGTCGTTGAAGTCCCCGAGGGGGAGCACGAGGGCGTTTGGATCCACGGCCAGGATGGAGTCCACGAACTGGTTCACCACCTGCGCCTGGGCGTGGCGCTGAACCTCCGTCGGGCGGCTCGGCGGCTGGAAGCGCCCGAAGAGCGGATCGTCCCCGCCCTTGGAGTTGAAGTGGTTGGCGATGGCGAAGAGCGTCCGGCCGCGCCAGCGGAACTCGCCCGCGAGCGGTTTCCGGCTGTTCGTGAACGCCGCGTTGGTCGGGTCGATGCGGCCCGGGCTGAACGTCAGCTCGGGCCCATCGGGGCCGGCGACGACCGCGGTGGCCGTCGTCGCGTCTCCGCCCGGACGGTCGACGAACTCGAGGCCGCGATCGGTCCGGAAGATGAAACCGACCCGGATGTTCCCGCCCGGCTCTCCGCCGTCGGCGTTGTTGACGGGGTTGATCTGCCGGTACGAGTAGGTCGGCCCGCCGGCTGCCGAGATCGCCGCCACGAGCAGGTCGAGGGTCAGGCTCGCATCGACCGTCCCGTCGTTGACGGGCCCGTTCGAGTCCTGGATCTCCTCGAGCGCCACGAGGTCCGGCGACTTCAGGTGGTTGACGATGAGGTCCGCCAGCTCCACGAATTGATCCTGCTCGGGATCGGGGTCGGCATCGCCCGGGTCGAGGTTCTCGACGTTGAAGGTGGCCACGGCCAGCTCCCGTGCTCCGGGAACCCTCGTGGACTCGCGGACGAGCCCGCCGGATTCCGTCACGAAGGGCTCGGAGACGTCGAGCTTGAAGTTCCCGAAGCTGTAGTCGAGGATGCCGACGACAGGCGACACGAAGCGGTCGCGCACGTTCAGGAGCGGCAGCGCCCCGAGCATGAGCCGGTCGTCGAGGTGGATCCTCTCCGGGTTGAAGTCGTCCGGCCTGATGACGAGACCGCCGCGCGTCGTCCGCACGCTCGCGCGATCGCCCGCGTCCGCGATGACCGGAATCTCACCGAAGTCGTTCGTCGGGCCCACGACGCGCGCCTTGTTGACCCGGACGCGCATGGACTCGAGGCTCTCGTAGAAGTCGAGGCCGTCCTCCGCGGGGTCGAACACGCCGCTCGTCTCCGCGTCGCCCGTCGAGTCATTGTCGATCACCTCGGTGGGCGGGATGCGGCCGCCCCTGCCGATCACGGTCGGCCCAGGGAGCGTGTTCCCGCTCGAGAGCACCTCGACGACGGGGGAGACGAGCTCGGACTGCGCCAGGTTGTTCCCGGTGGCGCCGCCGGGGCGGAACTCGGTCACGAGCCCGTCGACCTGCACGAGGTCGCCGACGGTGACCATGCCTGCGGCCGCCGTCCCGAAGACGAACAGGCCCTCGGAGGTCGCGCGGTTACCGTCGGGGTCGGGATCCTCGTAGAAGAACCCGTTCGACGCCTTGGCGGTCACGATGCCGGGCACGTCCGAGACCGCCTGACCCTCGAGAGGGGAGCGGTGCGCCGCGCCCTGGATCTCGTGGATGCGCCGCGCGGGCCCGACGGTCGTGAACGACCAGGCGAAGTTCGCCGCCATCGTGTCGGGCGGGTCGTCCGCGTCTTCATCCGAGATCAGGCTCGCGTCGATCGTGGTCGTGCACGTCTCGCCCGCGGTGAAGTCGGCGTCGGTGTCGAGGGTGAAGGTCGTTGGCCCGCCGCTCGCCACCGCGGTGTGCGATCCGCTCACGGCGCACGAGATCGAGAACCACGACCCGCTTGCGGAAACGGGCTCGCTGAAGGTCACGGAGACATCCGAGTCGACGGCCACGCCCGTTGCACCGGACGAGGGCGTCGTCGAGAGGACCTGCGGCGCCGCGTCGGCGACGACGAGCGAATGCGCACCGAGCCCCGTGAAGTCGTCCGTGGCGAAACCGTCCCATTCCACCGCAGGGTCGAACGGGCCGCCCGTGGTCGGATCTCCCGCCTCGATCGTGCCCTTGCGGCGAAGCGTGTTGTCGGCGGTGCTCGTCAGGCCGGAGCCCCACTCCGTTCCGGGGTTGACGCCGAGTTCCCCGATGACGTCGATGAGCGTCCCGCCCTTGCGCAGGACGACGACGTCGTTTCCGTTGAACCACCCCGCACCGTTCGTCTGGTCCGCCTGCCCTTGGATGACCGGGCTCGCCGAGCTTTGCGCGAGCACGAAGACGTCGCCTGGAGCGACGGTCCCGACGAGTTCGATGTTCAGCGAGCAGGCAGCGCTCCCGTTGAAGCACATGTCCACGAAGTAGTTGTTCGCGCCCAGGTCGACAGGCGCACCGGTGCCGTTGAAGATCTCGAGGGCCTTGTTGTTGCTCGTGCCCTCGATGTACTCGGAGAAGAAGAGCTCCGTTGGCTGAGCTCTCGCGCTCCCGAGCGCGAACACGAGCGGGAGGACGATGGCAAGGACGAGCGTGGCAGGGAGCAGGCGCCCCCGCGACTTCGACGAGCCAGACATGTGAAACCCCCAGGGCCGATTGGGACTCCGGCGATCGTAAACGCCCTGGCCTATGCGGACAAGGCCGCTTCACGAGGCCGGTACATTGTCCCCGTGCGGCGCTACCACGTCACCACATTCGGGTGCCAGATGAACGCTCACGACTCCGAGCGGATCAAGGGCCTGCTCGAGTCGCTGGGCCTGGGCGAGGCGGTCTCGCAGGAGGAGGCCGACGTGCTCGTCTTCAACACGTGCACGGTGCGCGAGAAGCCGGACCAGCGCTTCGCCGCGCACCTCGCGCAGGCTGCGGCGCTGAAGAAGGCGGATCCCGAGCGAGTGATCGCCGTCGGCGGCTGCTACGCGGAGGCTCAGCGCGAGCGCATCTTCGAGCTCTACCCGTACGTGGACGTCGCGTTCGGCCCCGGCTCGATTCCGCACCTCGCCGACTGGATCGGCGCGGGCGGCCTGGGCGTCTCGCGGGGCAGCTTCGCCCGGTGGAGCCACTTCGCAGGCGACCTCCCGGCCCGCCGCGAGCGGGCGTTCCAGGCCTGGGTCCAGATCTCCATGGGCTGCAACTCGGTCTGCTCGTATTGCATCGTGCCTGCCGTCCGCGGCCGGGAGCAGAGCCGCCGACCGGGCGAGATCGTCGCCGAGGTCACCGGCCTTGCCGCTGACGGCGTCCGCGAGGTCACGCTCCTCGGCCAGAACGTCAACTCGTGGGGCCGCGATCTCGCTGCTGACGTCCGCACCGAGTTCGGCGAGCTCCTGCGCGCCGTCGACACGGTGGACGGGATCGAGCGGATCCGCTTCACCAGCCCGCACCCGAAGGACTTCCGGGCTCCCGTGATCGCGGCCATGGCCGAGTGCGAGGCCGTCTGCGAGCACGCGCACTTGCCCCTCCAATCCGGCTCGACGCGCGTCCTCAAGCGGATGCGGCGAACGTACGGGCGGGAGCGCTACCTGGCGCTCGTCGAGCGTCTCCGCGCCGCGATTCCCGACCTGGCGCTCACAACCGACGTCATCGTCGGCTTCCCGGGCGAGACCGAAGAGGACTTCCGGGAGACGCTCGAAGTGGTGGAGAATGTCCGCTTCGACGGCGCCTTCACCTTCGTCTACAGCCCCAGGCAGGGCACGGAGGCGGCGGCGATGCCCGACCAGATCCCGGAGGAGGTCAAGCGCGAGCGCATCGAGCGCCTGATCGAGGTCGTCCAGCGGATCGCGCGCGAGCGCAACGAAGAGCGGGTCGGCGGAGTGGAGGAGGTCCTCGTCGAGGGCCCGAGCCGCACCGACCCGGCAGCTCCTGCGCGGCCGCACACGTCGCAACACGACGGTGAACTTCCGCGGTGACGCGGAGGCCGGCGAGCTCGTCGAGGTCCGCATCGACCGAGCGACGTCCACGACCCTCGCCGGCAGCGCCGTCGCTTCGACGTTCTCCGTCACGCATTCGTGACGCTCGTGCGCACCCCGCGTGCGTGTTGCCTCGCTACGCTCGCAGCGGAGGGAGGCCCGCGGTCGGCCCCTCCGACGTGACGGACGTAGACGCTTGCAGCCTTGGCCTGGGCGGGCAGGTGCTCGCGATCTTCGGGCCCACGGCCTCAGGAAAGAGCGCCGTGGCCGAGGCGCTGGCCGAGCGCATTCCCGCCGAGATCGTCTCCGCGGACGCCATGCAGGCCTACCGCGGTCTCACGATCCTGACCAACCAGCCCGAGCGGCCGACGCGGCTCGTGGGCATCTGGCCGCTCGATCACGAGGGCTCGGTCGGCGAGTACCAGCGGCTTGCGCACGCGGGGATCGACGAGATCCTCGCGGTCGGACGGACTCCGGTCGTGGCGGGGGGGACCGGGCTCTACCTCCGCGCCGCGCTGGCCGAGCTCGAGCTCCCGCCGCCGCCTCCCGCCGGTGCCCGCGAGCGGTGGGAGCTCCTGTACGACGAGGGCGGGGCTGAAGCGGCCCATGCGAAGCTGGCCGAGCTGGATCCCGAGGCCGCCGCGGTCGTCCATCCGAACGACCGCCGCCGCGTCGTCCGGGCGCTCGAGCTCGCCGAGACGGGCGCCTCCCTGTCGCCCGGCCCGAGCAGGCTCTGGACGGACGACACGCGCCACCCGACTGTCGTCTTCGGCCTCGACCTCCCCGCCGAGGCCCTCGACGGCCGCATCGCGAGACGCACGCGGGAGATGGTCGAACACGGGGTGGAGGAGGAGGTCGCCCGCGCGCTCGCGCGGCCGCTCTCGACGACGGCGCGCAAGGTGATCGGCCTGCAGGAGTTCTCCACGCTCCCCCGCGAGAAAGCCGTCGAAGCCGTCGCTCTCAGGACCAGGCAGTACGCGGCCTACCAGCGCAAGTGGCTTCGCCGCCTTCCCGGCGTTGTTAGCGTTCGGGCGGATCGTCCTCCGGACGCGGTCGCCGATGAGATTCTCGAAGTGGCACGGGCTCGGCAACGACTACCTGCTCCTCGAGCGGGGTGAGGTCGGCCGTCCGCTCGACCCCGCCCTCGTGCGACGTCTCTGCGACTACCACCTCGGCGTCGGCTCGGACGGCGTCCTGGAGGTGCTCGCAGCCGACGGGCCGCGCGCGGAGATCGTGATCTGGAACCCCGATGGCTCGACGGCGGAGCTCTCGGGGAACGGCACCCGGATCGCCGCCCGCTGGCTCGCCCGCCGCAGCGGCTCGGACGAGGTCGTCGTCGCGGTGGGCCCGCGGGAGGTCGTCGCACGGATGCGCGGCGGGCTCGAGGTCGAGACCGAGATGGGCCAGGTGACCGTCGGCGCGCCCGAGACTCTCGCGGTGAACGGTTTCGAGCTCGAGTTCACGCCGGTCTCGGTGGGGAACCCGCACGCGGTCATCCGGCGCGATCCCGAGCGAGCCGAGCTCCTCTGGCTCGGGCCGCTCGTCGAAACCCACGAGCGCTTCCCGGCGCGGACGAACGTCCAGCTCGTCCGCGTGGACTCGCGGAGCGAGACGACCGTCGGGGTCTGGGAGCGCGGGGCGGGGGAGACGCTCTCCTCGGGGACGAGCGCGGTCGCGGTCGCCGGGGCCGCAATCGCCAACGGCTGGGCCGACAGCCCCGTCACCGTCCACCTGGCCGGCGGGGACATGCGCGTCGAGCTCGACGAGGACATGAACGCCCGGCTCACCGGGGCGGCGCAGGAGATCTGCACGGGCGAGGTCTCCGTCGAGTTCCTCGCGGAGGTGGCCGGAGGATGAGGTTCGCGCGCAGGCTCGACCGGGTGCCCCCGTATCTCTTCGCCGAGATCGAGCGTCGTATCGACACGATGCGGGCCGAGGGGGTCGACGTCATCTCGCTCGGGATCGGCGACCCCGACCTGCCGACGCCCCCGGCGGTGGTCGAGGCGCTCCAGCGCGCCGCCGCTCGCCCCGAAACTCATCGGTACCCCTCCAACCGGGGCCTGGCAGCCTTCCGGGAGACGGTCGCCGGCTTCTACGCCGACCGCTTCGGCGTCCAGGTCGACCCCGGGTCGGAGGTGATCCCCGTCCTCGGAGGCAAGGAGGCGGTCGCGCACGTCGCGCTCGCCTGCCTCGACTCGGGCGACGTCGCCCTCGCACCGGACCCCGGCTACCCGCCGTACACGTCCGGCCCCGTCTTCGCAGGAGCCGAGGTTCACTACCTGCCGCTGGCCGCCGAGAACGCGTTCATGCCGTCGTTGGACGCCGTCCCGCAGGAGGTAGCGTCCAAGGCGAACCTCCTCTACTTCAACTACCCGAACAACCCCACCGGCGCCGTCGTCGCGGACGGCTTCTTCGAGCGCGCCGTCTCCTTCGCCCGCGAGCACGACCTCGTCGCCGTCCACGACTCCGCCTACACGGAGATCGCCTTCGACGGCTACCGGCCACCGAGCTTCCTCGCCACGCCGGGCGCCACGGAGGTCGGCGCCGAGATCTTCTCCCTCTCCAAGGGCTGGAACATGACCGGCTGGCGGATCGGCTGGATCGCGGGCAACGCCGAGGTCGTCGACCGCTACCGCCAGCTGAAGACGAACCTCGACTCCGGCATGTTCGACGCGCTCCAGCTCGCCGGCGCGGCCGCCCTCACGGAGGCCCGCGACTTCCCCGCCGAGATGTCGGAGGTCTACCGCCGCCGGCGGGACCTGATGATCGATGCTCTCACGGCGATCGGGATCGACGTCGAGCCCCCGCGAGCGACGCCTTACCTCTGGATCCGCGTGCCCGAAGGCCACGACTCCGCGAGCTTCACCGGGCTCGTTCTCGAGCAGGCGGCGGTGATCGTCTCGCCCGGCCCGTCCTTCGGGCCCTCGGGCGAGGGGTACGTCCGCATCTCGCTCACCGTTCCGGACGAGCGGCTCGAGGAGGCGGCGGGGAGGATCGCGTCCTCGCTCGCCGTGGGATCCAGGGCATAATCGCCTTGTGACCCATCACCAGCCGGACCCCGCGCCGGGGGCGGAGCCCGAGCGCGGATTCGTCGTCGCCGTGCTGGGCCCCGGAGTAGACGAGAGCGAGGAGCTGGGCGAGCTCCGCGAGCTTCTGCGGACCGCAGGCGTCACGCCGGTCGGCGAGCTGGTTCAGCGCCGGCCGGCTCCGGATCCGCGGACCTACGTCGGGAAGGGCAAGCTCGAGGAGCTCAAGCGGCTCGTCGCGAACTCGGGCGCCGAGTCGCTGATCGTCGACGACGAGCTCGACCCCGGCCAGCAGCGCCGGCTCGAGGACGCCCTGAGCGCACGGGTCGTCGACCGCACGCAGCTCATCCTCGACATCTTCGCCCAGCATGCGCGAAGCGCGGAGGGCAAGCTCCAGGTCGAGCTGGCACAGCTCGAGTACAACCTCCCCCGAATGCGGGGGATGTGGCAGCACCTGGAGCGCCTGGGCGGCGGGATCGGAACGCGGGGGCCCGGCGAGTCGCAGCTCGAGACCGACCGCCGGCTCGCACGCCGGCGCATCGGCCTCCTCAAGCGGAAGCTCCGGGACCTGGAGCAGCGCCGGGCGGTGCAGCGCAAGGCGCGCCAGCGCTCGGCAGCCCCGGTCGTCGCGCTCGCGGGCTACACGAACGCCGGCAAGTCGACCCTCCTGAACGCCCTGACGGAGGCCGACGTATCTGTCGACGACCGGCTCTTCGAGACGCTCGACCCGACCACCCGCGGCTTCGAGCACGACGGACGGCGCTATCTCGTCACGGACACGGTCGGGCTCATCCGACGCCTGCCCCACCAGCTCGTCGAGGGCTTCGCCGCGACGCTCGAGGAGACCCTCCTTGCCGACCTTGTCCTCCACGTCGCGGACGCGTCGCTTCCCCCCGAGCGGCTGGACGCGACGATCGCTGCGGTCGAGTCCGTGCTCACCGAGATCGGCGACGCCGACGAGCTGCCGGGCGAGCTCGTGCTCAACAAGGTCGACCTCGTCGATCCGCTCCGCCGGCGGCGGCTCGCCAACCGCTTCCCGGGCGCCCTGCAGATCTCGGCACGCGACGGGGAAGGGATCGCCGAGCTGCAGGCCCGCATCGCCGAGCGGTTCGCCGACCGCTTCCGGCCCGTGCGCCTGCTCGTCCCCTACGAGAACGGCCGCGTCCTCAAGGAGCTGTACGACCTGGGAGCGCCGATCGAGGAGCGCGTCGACCGCCCCGACGGCGTGCTCGTGCGGGCGCGGCTGCCCGAGCGCGAGCTGTCCCGCTACGCGCCGTACCTGATCGCGGACGCGGACGCTCCCGCCGCCGAGGCCCACGAGGCGTGATCGAGCTCGCCGTCGTCCGGCTCAGGGAGGAGGCCACGCTGCCCGGGCGGGCGTACGCGGGGGACGCCGGGCTCGACCTCTCGACCTGCGAGCGCGTCGAGCTCGCCCCCGGTGAGCGCGCGGTCGTCCCGACCGGGCTGGCAGTGGCGATCCCGGCGGGCTTCGCCGGCTTCGTCCAGCCTCGCTCGGGCCTCGCCGCCCGGCAGGGGATCGCGGTCGTCAACTCGCCGGGCCTGATCGACGCGGGCTACCGGGGCGAGATCCGCGTCGTCCTTCTGAACACGGATCGGGAGCAGACCTTCATCGCGGAGCCGGGAGACCGCATCGCGCAGCTCGTCGTCCTGCCGGTGCCCGAGCTCGAGCTCGTCGAGCTGGACGAGCTCCCGGCGACCGAGCGCGGAGTCCACGGCTTCGGCTCCTCCCACGCCTGACGATGGAGCCGCGCATCCGCGTGTCCGCGATCCTGCGGCGCGAGAGCCGGGTGTTGCTGGTGCGTCAGGAGAAAGGCGGCCGTGAGTACTGGCTCCTGCCGGGCGGCGGTGTCGGCCCCGGGGAGACGCTTCTGGATGCAGTCAAGCGGGAGCTGGCCGAGGAGGTGGGGATCGAGGAGGACTTCCCGCTCGAGGGGCCGGTCGCGCTTGCGGACTCGATCTCGCCGCCCGGCTGGCCCCCGAAGCACGTCGTCCACATCGTCTTTGCCGGCTACCTCGGCGACCGCTCGCTCGAGCGGGTCACGTCCGGGGACGACGCCGTGCGCAACCACAGGCTCTTCGACGTCGAGGAGCTCGCAGGGCTGGCGCTCCATCCGCCGATCCAGCGCTTCCTGTCCCGCTGGCAGCCGGGCGACCCGACGGTCTATCTCGGCTCGCTCTGGGCGCCCTGACGAGAGAAGTCGGGCGGCCCCGCCGAGCAGTCACTCGAACGGGTGAACCTCCGCCCGCTCACTCGAACAGGGGAGGCCCGGGCCCGGATTCGCCCCTAGCGTCGGGTGTGGGAATTGATCTGCGGCCCCGCGCCCTGCGCGGAGAAGGGACACGAGAGGACTATGCGGCTAAGCGGCTCGTCGAAAGGGGAAACCCGCTCGAGCGCACTCTGGGGCAAGCCTGCCAAGGGTGAGGCCCGCACGAGCGCTCTCTGGGGAAAGGGCGGTCGCGGCGTCGCGCTCACGCTGCTCCTCGCCGTCGCCCTTGGTGCTCCCATGGCGGCCGGCGCAGGCAGATCCTCCAACACCCATGATCTGAGACTTCGGGCGTACCTGTCGCCCGGTCTGCTCGAGAAGGCCCAGGCAAGCCCCAACGCGACGTTCGACGTCATCGTCCAGGGCTCGCGCGGCGAGACCACGACCGAGGTGGCAACCGACGTGCGGTCCGCGCGCCTGTCGGACCCGGGCCGGGGCGTCGGCGTACGCGACCGCTTCCGCGCGATCAGCGGCGTCGCCGCGCAGCTCACCGGCCGCCAGATCGTACGGCTGGCCCAGCGGGGCGACATCCGGGCGATCACGAGCGACGCGCCCGTGGTCCTGTCCGGGTACGGAAGCTCTCAGCGCTGGCCGTACGTCGCCCGCTTCCACACCCTCTGGGACCAGCCGGCGTCCCTGAACGCTCCGACGATCGCGGTTGTCGACTCGGGGATCCAGGCCGGCCGCGCAGACTTCGGCGGCCGCGTCCTCTCACAGGTCAACCTGACCTCGATCCAGCCGAACGCGGCCGGCGACGGGCGCGGCCACGGGACCTTCGTGGCGGCGATCGCCGCCGGCGAGAAGTACGGGCGTGCCGGCGGCTCGCCGGACTCTCCCATCGTCTCCATCGACGTGATGGACGACAGCGGGATGGCGATGACGCGGGACGTCATCGCAGCGGCCGACTGGATCCTGGCCAACCGCCACACGTACAACATCCGCGTCGCCAACTTCTCCCTCCACAGCGCGGCACCGGCGAGCGTCTTCTTCGACCCGCTCGACCGGGCCGTCGAGAGGCTCTGGTTCAACGGCGTCGTGGTCGTGGCGGCCGCCGGGAACTACGGCGTCGACGGCTTCCCGTCCGGCGTCACCTTCGCCCCCGGCAACGACCCCTTCGTGATCACGGTCGGCGCGGCCGACATCAACCGCACGATCAGGACGAGCGACGACTTCGCAGCTCCCTGGTCGGCGTGGGGCTACACGCTCGACGGCTTCGCCAAGCCCGAGCTCGGCGCTCCCGGCCGGTACATGATCGGCCCGGTCCCGGGCACGTCGACCCTCCTGGCCGAGCGGCCCGCAAACGTCAAGCCGTACAACACCATGGAGCTCTCCGGGACGTCGTTCGCGGCCCCGGTCGTGGCCGCGGCGGCTGCGCAGGTCCTGGCCCGCCACCCCGAGTGGACTCCGGACCAGGTCAAGGGCGCGCTGATGGTCTCGGCCAGGGACACCTCGAGCGCGACGCTCGGCTCGCTGGGCGTCGGCATGGTCGACGCGGGTGCGGCTGCAGCCGTCGTCGACCCGCCCAACCCGAACGCGGCGGTGAACCAGTTCGTCGTCTCCGCAGGCGACGGCTCCGGCCCCGTCTTCGACGCGGCCAGCTGGGCCAACGTCGCGCAGAGCGACGCGTCCTGGGCTTCGGCCTCCTGGGCTTCCGCCTCCTGGGCGAACGCCTCCTGGGCCTCCGCCTCCTGGGCGAACGCCTCCTGGGCCTCCGCCTCCTGGGCGAACGCCTCCTGGGCCTCCGCCTCCTGGGCGAACGCCTCCTGGGCCTCCGCCTCCTGGGCGAACGCCTCCTGGGCCTCCGCCTCCTGGGCCGACAACGCCGACGGCGAACTCGGCATCGATGGCGAGATGATCGGCGCGGACGAGCTCGCCGAGCTCGGAGTCGGAGGCTGACGGTAACGGAGCTCGAGCCCCGGGCCGACGGCGGTCCGGGGCTCATCCTTCCGGCGTGAAGCCTTCGGGTGTCCCTCGAACGGGGGACGCCCGGCGTCGGCTCAGGGCCTACGTTCAGCTCATGGCTCTGCGGCCGTACCGCGCCTTGGCGTGGACTCACGTCGTCCGCTACCCGACCCGGGGCCGATGACCACGGTCCCGACGGAGCCCGCGGTCGAGCCGCGCCCGCCGAGGGCCCCCGAGCCTTCCGAGCCGTCGTCGCTCCCGCCGCGCGCAAAGGCCTTTCTCTACGCCATCGGCGCCCTCGCCCTGGCCGCCGCCGCGGTCCCGTTTGCCCACCTGTCGCTCGCGACGGACGGCTGGGTCACGTTCCTCGTCCTTTCGACGTGCGCAGCGGTCGCCCAGCTCTTCGTCGTCCGAACGCCCCGCGACCAGAGCTACCACACGACGATCGTCTTCCTGATTCCGGGCGTGCTCCTCCTGCCTCCGGAGCTGATCGCCCTGCTGGGGGTCGTCTACGGAATCCCGGAATGGCTGAAGGTGCGCTATGCCTGGTACATCCAGGCCTTCAACATCGCGAACCACACGCTGAACGGGCTCGCGGCGTGGGGGGCGGTGGAGATCGTCCGCGGCGCGGGCCTGGGGCCCAACGTCGAGTTCGCGCTCTCCGGCCTGGCGGCGTCGGTGGTCTTCGTCTCGCTGAACCACGCCCTCCTCGCCGCGATGCTCCACTTCGCGCGAGGCCACTCGTTCCGTGGTACGGGCCTCTTCTCCCTCGAGAGCCTCTCGACCGACTTCGTGCTCGCGCTCCTCGGCGTCGCAGTCGCCGGCCTCTCGGACTGGAACCCGCTGCTCCTGCCGATGGCGGTCGCTCCGCTTCTCCTCGTCCACCGCTCGCTGAGCGTCCCCGCGCTGCAGCAGGAAGCGCGGCTCGACACCAAAACGGGGCTCTTCAACGCCCGCCACTTCTCGGCCGCGCTTCGCGAGGAGCTCGACCGGGCAGGGCGCTCCGAGGCGCCGCTGGCCGTGATCATGGCCGACCTCGATCTGCTGCGGGACATCAACAACGCGTATGGCCACCTCGCCGGCGACGCGGTCCTGCACGGGATAGCGGCAGTCTTCCAGCGGCACCTGCGGCACTCCGACATCCCGGCGCGCTTCGGCGGGGAGGAGTTCGCCGTCATCCTGCCGGAGACCACGGCGCCGGAAGCCTTCGCCATCGCCGAGCGGATCCGCCGCGCGGTCGCCGAGGAACGGTTCGAGGTGGAGACGTCGAGCGAGCCGATCCAGGCCACGGTGTCCTTCGGCGTCGCCGCCTACCCGACCGACGGCACGGACGCGAACGAGCTCGTGCATCAGGCCGATCTCGCCGTCTACCGCGCGAAGCTCCAGGGCCGAAACCGGGTCCTCCGCGCGAGCTCGGAGCCCGTCCTCGTTCCACCCGGGCGCAAGGTTCGGCTCGCCGCGGTGCCCGACGAGGTGCTGTACTCGAAGCCGGCAGCCGCGGCGGCGGACGCGCCCGAGCTCCCTCTCCATCCCGACGCCGAAATCGACCGCGCGCAGCAGCGTCCCCATACCCCGGCCGGTCCGCGGTTCGTCTCGCTCTCGCGGACGCTCGCGTGCCTCGTCGTCACGGTGAGCGCCGGCGGCATCTTCCTCGGGGCGATCGGCCTCGCCTTCGGCCCGAGCATCGACCTCCTCGGCCTCCTCGCGGTCATCGCGCTCGTCGCGGGAGGACAGGCGTTGGCGCTCGAGCTGGACGGGGGCTCGATCTCGGTCAGCGCGGTAGGCGCGCTCGCCGGAGCTGCGATCGCCGGCCCGAAGGCCGCCCTGCCGCTCGCTCTCGCCACGGCGGCCGTGGAGTGGAGCTCCCGGCGGACGCCGATCTACCAGCTGCTCTTCAACGTCGGCGCCCTGTCGTTTGCCAGCCTGGCAGCGGCCGCAGTCTTCAGCCTGGGTGGTCACGAGGACGGCCTCGAGAAGCTCGTCATGGCCGCGGCGGGCCTCGTCGCGGGCGGGGTGTACTTCGTCGTGAACACCGGCCTCCTGAGCGGGGCGATCGCCCTCGAGGGCCACGACGGCTGGCGCCGGCTCTGGCACGAGCGCTTCTCCTGGCTGCTCCCGCACTACGTCGCGTTCGGAGCCGTGGGAGGAGCGATCGCGCTCGCCTACGAGGCGATCGGCCTCTACGGCCTCGCCGTCTTCGTGCTGCCGCTCCTCCTCATGCGCAAGACCATGGCCGCCTACCTCGGGCACACGGAGAAGTCGACCAGGAAGCTCCGCGAGGCCGCGGAGACGATCCGAAGCCAGAACGTCTCGCTCGAGCAGGCGAACCGCCTGCTCAAGGAGCGCTCCACGGCGGCCATGGAGAGCCTCTCTGCGACCGTCGACGCCCGCGACGCCTACACGGCAGGGCACTCACGCCGGGTCCAGCAGCTCGCGCTCGCCATCGGCCGCGAGCTGGGGCTCTCGCACGCAGAGCTCGACCTCCTCGGCCAGGCTGCGCTCTTCCACGACATCGGCAAGCTCGCAATTCCCGACGCGGTGCTGCTGAAGCCGGCGTCGCTCTCGAGTGACGAGTGGTCGCTGATGCAGCGGCACGCGGACGAGGGCGCCCGCATCATCGACCGCCTGGGATTCCTCGACGACGCCGTCCCCGCCATCCGCCACCACCACGAGCGCTGGGACGGACGCGGCTACCCGGACGGCCTGGCGGGCGAGGAGATCCCCCTCGGCGCGCGCATCATCCACGTCGCCGACGCGCTCGATTCGATGCTGACCAATCGCATCTACCGCGCCGCGCGGCCGGCGGCCGATGCCCTCGAGGAGCTCCGCCGCGGCGGGGGCAGCCAGTTCTGCCCGCGCTGCGTGGCGGCCCTCGAGCGCCTGCTCGACGGCGACCAGCCCGCCGGGCAGGCCGCGAGCTCGCCGCTCGCCGCCGCTTCGTAGAAGCCGCCGGTTTGCGGGACGTCTCACCTGCTCGCCTACACTGAGCCGCGAGGCAGCCCGTGCCACGCTACTCCGACGCCCGGATCCTCGAAGAGCTCGTCGCCTGCGCGAAGCGGCTGGGACGCTCGCCCACGATGCGCGAGTTTGCGGCCGACCCGGAGGCGCGCATGCACCCGCAGACCGCGGTGGAGCGCTTCGGCACCTGGAACTCCGCCAAGCGCCGGGCCGGGCTCGTCCCACGGCGGTTCGCCACGAAGGCGGAGCTGCTGGCCCAGCTGCAGGCCCTCGGCGCCGAGCTGGGCCGGGTACCGACGGGCCGCGACCTCGTCGAGCGCCGTGCGCGGCTCCCGTCGAAGTCCCTCTACTGGCACAGGTTCGGATCCCTCTCGAACGCGCTCCGGGAGGCAGGCTTCGACGTTCCCGGTCGCCGAGAGCGCCGGGAGCGCGCGCTCGCGGAGGGCGTCAGCCTGACGCGCCGGCTCGGACGGGCTCCCGGCTTCGCCGACTGGAGGCGCGCCCGCGCGGCGCAGCCCGAGCTTCTCTCGGAATGGCAGGTCTACCGGCTCTTCGGCCTGGACGGCGGCGGTTGGGCGGCCTTCCGCGCGGCGCTCGGCGAACGGCTCGAGCGGGAGGGGGTGGGGGCCCGCTAGCGCGCCCCGCCCGTCGCTGCGGCGATCGCGGCGAGGCGGGCCAGGGACGAGCGCGCTTCCTCGGGCGCCCGCACGGGGGGGAGGAGGGAGTCCTCGACGAAGCTGCGGTCGGGCTCGAAGGAGTCGGTCCGCCGCACCCCGCCGTCTCCCACGGCGAGGAACGTCCCCTCGCCGAGCTCGCGCTTGCGCAGGCGGACGTCGGCGTAGCGCTCGACCAGGTCGAGCGCGGCGCGCGTGGAGGCGAAGAAGAGCTCCTGGCCGCCCTCTCCGACCCAGAGCGGGCGTCCGATGCCGCGCGCGAGGAAGAGCGCCTCGTCGTCGCGCTCGTCGAACCACGCTGCCGCCATCGACCCGTGCAGCTCCTCGAGGCTCGCGGCGCGGCTCGACGCTTCGTCGACGAGAGCGAAGATCGCCTCCGAGTCGACGGTCATGCCCGGCTCGGCGCGCTCGAACCCATGGCCGGCGAAGATCTCCTCGTCGTTGGCGATGATGCCGTTGTGGACACCGATCACCGCCCCGTGCCGGATCGGGTGGTTGTTCGCGACGAGGCTGGGGTGCCCCTTGGTGTAGTCGCGAACGTGCACGAGCGCCTGGCGTGCCTCTTCCGGGACGGCGAGACGGTCGAGGAGCGCGCTCGCTCCGCCGCGCTGCTTGTGCACGGCGACCGGGAGCGCGGGCCCCCGGTACGCGTAGCCGACAGCGTCGGAGCCGCGCTCGCTGATCGCGGCCAGGAGCGTCTGGGTCGCGAGGGTCTGCTCGACCCGCGACTCGGCGCTCAGGCTATATCCCGCAATTCCGCACAACGTTCGCTCACCGATCCTAGGTGGATCCCCGGACGATTCGCGACCCGCAGTGGCCGCAGGGGACGCGACTCGACCGTCTGAACAGACATTACCAACCTCGACGCGGAAGGGAACGGAGTCCATCCCCCTAAGCGGGTGGTAGGCGCTCAAGCCGCCCACTCGGGCCGCCGATACGGGTGGCGTGGAGCACTCTTCTGCGGAACTCCCGAACGGGCCCGAGCGTGTCGAGCCCGAAGAGCCGAAGCTCGAGCTCGTCCCCGATCCGGACGACGACGAGGACGACGACAACGAGGCGAAAGCGGCGCCCGAGACCCCTGCGCCCACGCAGGACCCTCTCAAGCTCTACGTGCGCCAGATCGGCGACGGGCCGCTCCTGACTCCCGCTGAGGAGCGCGAGCTCGCGCGCCGCAAGGACGAGGGCGACGAGTGGGCGAAGCGACGCCTGATCGAGTGCAACCTCCGGCTCGTGATGTCGATCACCCGGAACTACGTGAACTCGGGCGTCCCCCTCCTCGACCTGATCCAGGAGGGCAACCTCGGCCTGATCCGCGCGGTGGAGAAGTTCGACTACCGCCTCGGCTTCAAGCTCTCCACCTACGCGACGTGGTGGATTCGCCAGGCCGTGACGCGCGCCATCGCCGACCAAGGCCGGACGATCCGCCTCCCGGTGCACGTCGTCGACCAGGTGCGCCGCGTCATGCGCGCCCGGCGGATCCTCACGCAGCGGCTGAACCGCGAGCCGCTGCCCGACGAGATCGCGGCCGAGAGCGGGATCGACGTGAAGCGCGTGAACGAGCTCTTCGACCTCGTCGAGGATCCCGTGAGCCTGGAGACGCCCGTGGGCGACGGCGACTCGATGTACGGCGACATGCTCGAGGACGAGAACTCCGAGCAGCCCGACGCCGCGCTCGCCGAGCTCCTGCGCGGGGTCGAGCTCCAGGAGGCGCTCGCCTCCCTCAACGAGCGCATGCGCCACGTCCTCGAGCTTCGCTTCGGCCTGAACGGCCAGCTTCCCAAGACGCTCGAAGAGGTGGGCGGCGAGCTCGGCGTCACCCGCGAGCGCGTCCGCCAGCTCGAGTCCCGCGCCCTGCGCGAGCTCCAGTCGGTCGCCCCAGAGCTGCGCCTCTACCTGCGCACCGAATAGGAGCCACCGGCTGCGACCGGTAGCGTGGGCGCGTGATCGCGTTCGTCGACGTCCACTCGCACGTCGTTCCCTCGGGCGACGACGGCGCCCGCTCGGTGGAGGCCGGCCTGGGGCTCTGCCTCGAGGCCGTCCGGCACGGCACGCGCGTGCTGTACGCGACGCCGCACGTCTGGCCGTCCCTCACGCTCACACGCCAGCGGGAAGAGGCGGTGCGCACCGTCCACGCCGAGATGGCGCCGACACTCGCGGAGCACGGGCTCGACCTCCAGCTGGGCTGGGAGCTGACTCCGACCGAGGCGCTCCTGGAGGAGGACCCGGCCCGCTACCGGCTCGGCGGCGTTCCGGCGGTCCTCATGGAGGTGCCCTTCCACGGCTCTCTCGCGCTCGCTGAGCGCCTCGGAGAGCACGTTGCGGCCTCCGGGCTGACCCCGATCGTCGCGCATCCGGAGCGCGCGGAGCACGTGCGGGAAGGGCTCGAGGCCGTGGCGGCGTTCCGCGAGCGCGGCTGGCTCATCCAGGTGAACGCGACGAGCCTGCTGGGCGCTCACGGCCTCGAGCAGGAGGAGGCCGCGTGGTGGCTCCTGCGCGGCGGCCTCGCCGACCTCGTTGCCTCTGACGGCCACCGGATGTCGCGGCCGCCGTTTCTCGACGAGGCCCACCGGCTCGTGCGGGCGCGACTGGGGGAGAGCGCGGACGCGCTCTTCGACGGCAGTCCCCTCGTGGCCCTAGTGGATCGCGACCGCGTCGATCTCGCGCAGCGAGGCTAGGCGCGAGAGCGACTCGATCTCGATCTGGCGGACGCGTTCGCGCGTGATGCCGAGGCGGCGGCCGATGTGCTCGAGCGTGTGCGGCTCCTCGCCGCGCAGCCCGTAGCGGAGCTCCAGGACCCGGCGGTCGCGCTCGGGCAGGGATTCGAGCGCCCGGTCGAGGGCCTCCTTCTGCAGGCGCTTCTCCGTCACCTCGTCCGGAAGCGGCTCGTCGCCGGCGACTAGATCGCCGAAGACCGCGTCCTCCTGCTCGCCGATCGGCTGGTCGAGGCTCGTCGAGGCGCGCGCCGCAGCCCGCACCTCGATCGCCTGCTGGAGCGGCAGGCCCGCCTCGTCGGCGATCTCCTCGAGTGAGGGCTCGCGCGCCAGCTGCGTCCAGAGGTGCCGCTCGGCGCGGTGCATCTTCTGCATGCGCTCGACGACGTGGACGGGGACGCGGATCGTGCGCGCCTTGTCGGCGATCGCGCGGGCGACCGCCTGGCGGATCCACCAGGTCGCGTACGTCGAGAACTTGAGCCCGCGCTGCCACTCGAACTTCTCCACGGCGCGGATCAGGCCGAACATGCCCTCCTGGATCAGGTCGAGGAAGGGGAGGCCCTGGTTGCGGTAGTTCTTGGCGATGGAGACGACGAGGCGGAGGTTGCACTCGATCATCCGCTTCTTCGCTTCCATGTCCCCCCGCTCGATGCGCTTCGAGAGCTCGACCTCGTCGGCGGCGGTCAGCAGCGGATGCCGGCCGATCTCCCTGAGGAAGAGCTGGAGGGCGTCGGTGGTGGTCTCGAGCGTCTCCGTGCCCGGGACCGCCGGAGCGGGCTCCTTCTGCCGGTCGACGACCTCGATGCCCCGCTCCTCGAGCTCCTTGTGCAGCGCCTCGACGTCGCCCGGGTCGAGGTCGAGGAGCTCGAGCGCCTCCCGCAGCTCCACGGCCTCGACGACGCCCGAGGCGTCGGCGCGCTCCAGCAGTGGCTGAAGCTCGTCGTGCTGCCCGGCGATCGAGCGCTCGTCAGGCATTCGGCGATGTCGGAAGCTGGGTCACTACAAGGGATGCGGAAACCGGCTGCCGGCGGGCGTGCCGGAAACAACCCTACCCGTCCGGGCGGCCAAGTCAAACCGCGACCGCCTCATCGCGACGCACGATAACGGGCGTTATGTCAAGTCGAGGGAAGCCTCCGTGCCCGACCCGATGTGCTCCCCGGCACAAGCAGCCCCTCCCCGCGCGGGCGTGTTCGGCTTGCGGAGGGGCCTGCGGGGGAATACCGTGCCCGAGGCACGATGCTGCTCGAGCCCGTCGATCCAAACGAACGCTTCCGCCAACGGCGCCGGCAGTCTCGGAGGCGACGCAGCCTGCAGCGGGTGCTCGTGCTCGCGGTCGTCGCCCTCGCAGCGGCCGCGTCCGCCCTGGGGATGACGTTCCTGAACGGCTGGGGCGAGAGCACGACGCCCGCGTCGGAGACCCCGGGCTCGTCCTCGCCGAGCGAATCGGCCCCGAGCACGCCGCAGCCCGTCCCGCTGCCGCAGGAGATCCGCGGCGTGCACGTGACGGCGGCGCTCGCCTCGCTCGACGGCAAGCTCGACGAGTACCTCTCGCTCGCGGACAAGGGCCTGACAGCGCTCGAGCTCGACGTGAAGGACGAGAACGGCGAGGTGGGCTTCGAGCAGCAGGCGCCGGCCCTCGCGCGGAAGGTCGGAGCGACTCGACCGTTCTACGACCCTGCGGAGGCGGCAGCCGCCGCCGAAGCGGCCGGCGTCTATCTGATCGGGCGTGTCGTCGTCTTCGAGGATCCGATCCTCGCCACCCAGCGGCCGGAGCTCGCGATCCAGCGTCGCGGCGGCGGCGTGTGGACGAACAGCGCCGGGCTCGCCTGGACGAATCCATACGACGAGCGCGTCTGGAAGTACAACCTCGACATTGCCGTCGCGGCGGTCGAGGCCGGCTTCGACGAGATCATGTTCGACTACGTCCGCTTCCCGACCGACGGCGACCTCGGGTCCGCGGTGTTCAGCGGCAAGCGCAGGGAGCACAAGACGGTCACGATCGGCAAGTTCGTCGAGTACGCACGCTCGCGGCTCGAGCCGCTCGGCGCGCGCGTCTCCGCGGCGGTCTTCGGGCTCACCGCGACACGGGAGATGGGCATCGGCCAGCGGCCGAGGCGGCTGGCCCAGCACCTGGACGTCATCTATCCGATGGTCTACCCCTCCCACTTCGGCGCCGGCGAGTACTCGCTCGACGATCCCAACGCTGTTCCGGGGGTAACGGTCGCCCGGGCCCTCCGCGACTTCCGGCGGGAGCTCCGAGGGCACGACACGCTGCTCGTTCCCTGGCTACAGGACTTCGCGCTCGGCCGCTCCTACAGCCTCGACGACGTCCGCGCGCAGATCCTCGCGGCGCGCGACGCGCAGAGCGCCGGGTTCCTGCTCTGGAACCCGAGCGGCGTCTACAAGACGGCCGCATTGCGCCGACCCTAGGCGCCGAGCCGACTTCCACAGGGATGCCCACAGGCCGGTTGGGGCGCTGTGGAAAGTGTGGAAAATGAACTTTCCGCAAATTGCGGGGAACCGTCCTTCGGCGGGCTTGCGCGGGCCCCCGGGGCCGTCTAGATTCCCGCTTGCGCCGAGCACGGAGCGCGAGTAGGTCGAAGCCCCACCGGGCGGCCGTAGGCGGAAGCCGAAAGTTGGTCGGAGAGGTGGACGAAAGCGCAACCGGCTCGGCGAGTTTTATGGTCCGGGAGCGTGTCCGGACACGCGGTCGTTAGACTCGGCCAGGATGGGGTTCCCCGCGTTCAGCCCCGGGTTCCACGCCTTCGTGTGGGGCGTCGCCCTCGGCGCCTACGTCTGGCTCGGGCTGCTGGCGATCGGCACGGACGGAGGGAGCGCCTTCCTCTTCGGCCTCGTTGCCGCCGTCCTGATCTTCTTCTTCGTCCGCCTCTGCGGCGAGGACCAGCTCAGGCGGGACTGAAGAGCGCCCGAGCCGGCGGACGCGCGAGAGCGCACACCAGGAGCGCCGCCAGGTCGCACCCCAGCTCCCGCTCCAGCCGCGCCCGACCCGTCGGCCCGCCGGCGTCGCCGGTGAGCCGCTCGAGAGCGTCGAAATGCCGAAGGAGCCGGGGGACGCCCCGGCCGTGGAGATCCTGAGCCGGAGCGGCGGCCATGGCCTTTTCGGTATCGGCGTCTCCCCGTCCGGGGGTCGATCCCTGGCGCGAGGGAAGGCCGTGCGTCACTCCGGGTATCGGCGCACGACGACCGTCTCCTCGTCGCTCGAGACCGCCTCCCCGCGGTAGTCGTGCACGTCCTCCTCGGGGACGACCGTCTCCCGCTCGAGCGTGCGGCTGCGCGGCCCCCGGGTGTCCAGCGTGAACGTGAGGACGATGCCGAGGCCGAACGCCAGGACGCCCTGAAACACGATCAGGTCTTCGGCCACGCCGCCCAGCCCGATGTCCCTGATCCACTCGGCCACCTGCTCGCCCTCCCCCGTGCCGGTCGGCCGCGTGGCGACGAGGACGCCGCCGACGGCCACGAACGCCGGCAGGAACCCGAGGAGGAACACGCCCGGGCTGATCGTGGGCGCCCCCCACTTCGTCCACCCGCCGAGGAGCTGCGAGAGGCCGAGACACGCGCCGGCGCCGGCCAGGATCGCCATCGCCGTCCAGTACTCGCCGGTCGAGGCGAGGTCGAACGTGCTCGCAAGCCAGATCAGGAGGCCCGCCGCCGCGACGCCCAGGAGCGTCGTGAGCCCGCGCACCACCGGCGGGCTGGCCCACGCGTGCTCCTGCTCCACCACGGTCTCCGTCCGTTCCACCGTCCCGTCGTCTCGCCCTCTTCCAAACATGCTCGGCTCACCTCGCAGGTCGAGTTCCACGACACATGGTTCCCGACGAGGCGGAAGGACTAACGCGAGCTACGCAGCGAGGTCCCGACGCCGCGTGTCGAAGGCGCCGGAGTCGAGCTCGTCGCGGAAGGCCGAGAGGGCCAGCTCGCGGTCGCGGACGAAGATGTGCTCCACGACCCCCACCCGACGGTCGTTGTAGAATGGCACGTCGACGTGCTCGCGGCTGACGACGTTCACGCTCGTGTGCGTGCAGCTGGGGCACTCGACCGCGAGGCCGAGCTCGTGCCCGCCACCGGCAAGGACGCGGAACGCCGACGGGGTGACCGGTCGGGGACGCTCCTCCGGGTAGCAGAAGAAGCTCCAGGGCCACTCTCCCGCCTGGATGTGCCGGGCCGCGACGTCGAGCAGCTCGAGCGCAGCGGACTCGAGGCGCGCCGTCATCAGGTTGAGGAAGGCCTGGTCGGCGCCGGCCAGCGGCGCCCAGTCGAGCTCATCGTGCGTGACGAGGCCGTCGTGCTCCCCGCCGCAGGCGCATGCGAACGTGATCTTGTAGACCGCAGGGTGGGCGGCTCCTGGCAGACGCTCGAGGATGCGGAAGCGCGAGAGCGTGACGCGAACCTCGCCGCGGGCCGGACAGGCGAACGTGTAGCGCCCGGTGAGCTGGTCGTACATGGGACTCTGATTATGTATCGGCACGGGGGACGGTTCCCCGTACCGCGCCCTCACTCCGCGTACGTGACCAACGAATACACGTCGTAGCCCCCGAGCTTTTCGCGGCCGCCCAGGAACTCGAGCTCGATCACGAACGCCAGGCCCACGACGATGCCGCCGAGCTGCTCCACGAGGTCGACCTTGGCCCTCGCGGTCCCCCCCGTTGCGAGCAGGTCGTCGTGGACGAGGACGCGCGCCCCGGGAGCGATCGAGTCGGCGTGCAGCTCGAGCGCGTCGAACCCGTACTCGAGCGCGTACTTGGCGCTGATCGTGCGCCAGGGGAGCTTCCCGGGCTTGCGCGCCGCGACGAAGCCGCACCCGAGCCTGTACGCGAGCGCCGCCCCGAGGATGAAGCCTCTGGCCTCGGCGCCGAGCACGACGTCCGGCTTGCGCGGCTCCGCGAACTCGGCGAGGCGCTCCACCGTCTCGTGCAGGGCCTCGGGGTCGGCCAGGAGCGGCATGATGTCCTTGAAGACGATGCCGCGCTTGGGGAAGTCCGGGATGTCCCGGATCTTCGACTCGAGGTCGACCGGAGTCACGCGCGCGGCACGATACCCCGGAGGGCCCGCCAGAAGAGCAGGTTGGAGAGCTCCTGGGAGAGTGCGGCCAGGTTCTCGAGGTTCTCGAGGCCCGCGTGGCGCTTCTCGGGGTTGGGCGAGCGCAGCTCGGGGGCGACGATCCGCTCGAGCAGGTCGGCCTCGTTGTCCGCCCACCGCCTGAAGGTGGCCAGGTTGCGCGGAGCGACGCCGTAGCGGGCGAGGCGGGCGCAGGCCGCGGCGACGTCGACGTCACGCTCTGGGAAGTGCTTGTCCCCGTCCACCGACCTGGCCTCGACGAGCCCGTACCCCTCGAGCTCGTTCACGAAGGCGGCGTCGACGCCGGCCCGGGCGCAGAGCGTCGCCAGGTCGACCTCGTCCTCGGCCACCTGCAGGCCGGTCGCGCGGGTGCGCTCACGCCGCCGGGGCGCGCCGGCGGCGAGCTCCTGCCGGATCACCCGCAGCGGCAGAAACTCGTCGCGCTGCAGCCGGAGGATCGTCTCGAGCCGCTCCACGTCCTCCTCGGAGTAGAGGCGGTAACCCCCCTGCGTTCGCCGCGGGGCGAGCAGGCCCTGGTCCTCGAGGTAGCGGATCTTCGAGATCGAGATGTCGGGAAACTCGTCGCGCAGCCGGTTGCAGACCGCCCCGATCGTGAGGGGCCGCCCCGGCCCGATGTCGGTCGTAGCCGTGGCCATCAGCTCTCCAGGAACGTCAGCTTGTACTTGCCGACCTGCACCTCGTCGCCGTCCTCGAGCTTCGCGCTCTCGACCCGGCGGCGGTTCACGTACGTGCCGTTGAGGCTCCCCTCGTCGTGCAGGGTGAAGCCGTCGGGACCGCGGGTGATCACCGAGTGGCGGCGGGAGACCGTGACGTCGTCCAGGAAGACCTCGCACTCGGGAGCGCGGCCGAGCGACGTGCGGTCGTGCTCGAGCGCGAACGTCTCCCCCGCCCTGCCGCCTCCCGCCCGGACGACGAGCGCCGGCCCTTCGATCCTGAGGCCCTCGAGTGACAGGCCCTCGTCCTCGACCTCCTCCTCGGGCGTGAACGTCATCGTCGTGTGATCGCCCGCTTCCTCGCGGATCAGGAGCGCCCCGCACTTCGAGCAGTAGTTGGCGGCCTCCGGGTTCTGGAAGCCGCACTCGGGACAGTGGACGTGCGTCACCGCCCCGCCGCGTCGAGTTCCTCGTCGGTCGGAGGCGCTGCCTTCGAGGCGAGGATGGCCGCAAGCTTGTCGACGTCGATCTCGTGCAGAGGGCTGTCGGTCTCCCCCGCCTGCTTCTGCAGCCGCGCCTGGAGCTCCGCACGCAGGATGTCGATCTTCCCGTGCAGGAGGCGGCGCTCGTAGGAGACTTTGTGCTCCTCGACCATCAGCTCGCGAATCAGGTCGCGCAGCTCCTGGTCGGACAGGGTTCCAAGGTCAGGAAGGGCTTCCACGCTGCGGCTCCAGGAATCGGGGACGGAAGGCGACCACACAGTAAACCAGCTTCGCGCGCATCCATCAACCTCGACTTGAGGGTTTAGGGTCGTTCAGGCCTCGTCCCCGTCGTCCTCCCGGGCGACGATCTCCTCGACGAGGCGCTGGAACTCGCTCTCGAGCGAAGCCCCGTCCTCCGGGGTCTTGCCCTCGGCGTAGATGTGCACGAGCGGCTCGTCGGGATCCGGGAGGACCTGGGCCCAGCCGCGCTCGTCGTAGACCTTGATGCCGTCGGTGACGTCGACCTCCTTGCCCTTCGTGCGCTCGGTGAGGATCCGCATGACGGCGCCCTTCCGCGCCCACGGGCAGCGCACCTGCCGGTGGACGACCGCGGACTCGGGCAGCTCGCCGACGATCTCCGAGAGGGGCCTCTCCACCGGCGCCAGGAGCTCGAGGAGCTTGCAGAGGCTGGCCATGCCGTCGTAGGCGGGGACGAAGTCGGGGAAGACGAACCCGCCGCCCACGGAGCCGGCGAAGATGACGCCGTCGCCGGCGGCGGCCATCGTGAGCGCGGAGAGCGAGTGCGGGGTGCGCTCGACCTCGAGGTCCGTGCCCTGCACGAGCTCGTCGACGAGGCTTGTCACCGTCGTCGGGAAGGCGAGACGGCCGCGTTTGCCGTCGGAGGCGAGCAGGCGGAGAAAGAGGAGGAGCTCCTGCTCGACCGGGACCTCGCGCGCCTGGTCGTCGATGAGGAAGATGCGCTCCGCGGCCGGGTCGAGCACGGCTCCGAGATCGGCGCCGACGGCGGCGACGAGGCGCTTCGCCTGCCCGAGCGACTCGGCGAGCGTGACCGTCTCGCCGGCCTGGCGCCGCTCGCTGACGTAGGCGTGCGAGGAGACGGCCTCCACGTCGAGCGCGCCGAGCACCTGCGGGAGCACGAGCGACGCGGCCGAAAAGGCGTAGTCGACCACCAGGCGGTAGCCGCGTCGCCTGATCGCTCCGACGTCGAGCGCCGCGAGCAGGTCCTGGACGTATGTCTCGGCGGTCCGGGCGGAGAAGTTGATCTCCCCCACCTCGTTCCAGGACGCCCGCCGGAACTCCTGACGCGAGAAGTGCTTGTCGAGCTCCTTCACGAGCGCCGGGGACGCCGGCGTCCCCGGAGGCTCGTAGATGCGAATCTGCACGACCTCGGGGTCGTTCGGGCTCGGCTGCACGTGGATGCCGGCGTCGAAGCCCTCGGTCTTCAGGAAGTGACGATTGACGGCGGCCGGCATCACCTGCAGGTCGGTCGCGTGGACTCCGGCCGAGTTCACGCCGGCGAGGAGGGCGCGGCGGGCCAGCCGGCACGAGGCCGACGCAGCGCGGCTCGTCACCACCCGGTCGCCCCGGTCGAGAGTCGTGCCGAGCGCGAGCCCGAGGCGGAGGGCGGTCTCCGGCGTCAGATCGACGTCGATCCTGCCGGCTATCCCGTCCATGCCGATGAGCCGCGACGAGAGCCGCGACTCCCAGATGAGGTTCCGGTCGACGAGGGAGCCCGACTCGACCTCCTTGAAGGGGTAGATGCGGACACCCGGCATGACGACGCTCTCCTCGCCGATCATGCAGTTGTCCCCGACGGCGACTCCCTCGTGGAGGCGCGCGTGCGGACGGATGTCGCAGGCTCGGCCGACGATCGCGCCCTCGACCACGGCGCTGCGCCCGATCGAGGTCGAGGCGTCCACGACCGACCGCACCGCGCGGGCATGGTCGCCGAGCGTCACGCTCGGCATCAGGACGGAGTACGGCCCGACGGAGGCGCGAGGCGCGAGGCGGCAGTAGTTGCCCACGAACGACGGCGCCTCGACCGCCTCGAGGTCGTCGAGGTCGACCCCTTCCCCCACCCAGACGTTGCCCCGAAGCTTGATGCCGGGGATGCTCAGGCGGACGCGCTCGTCGAGCGCGTCGAAGTTCGCCTGCCGGTACTGGTCGAGGTTGCCGATGTCCTGCCAGTAGCCGTCGCACACGTAGCCGTAGAGCGGCCTCCCCATCTCCAGGAGGAGCGGGAAGAGCTCCTTCGAGAAGTCGTGAGGGGTGTCGACGGGGACGTGGCGCAGCACCTCGGGCTCGAGCACGTAGATGCCGGTGTTGATCGTGTCGGTGAAGACCTGGCCCCACGACGGCTTCTCGAGGAAGCGCTCGATGCGCCCGTCCTCGTCGGTGACGACGATGCCGAACTCGAGCGGGTTGGGGACGCTCTTCAGGCCGATCGTGACGAGGGCGCCCTTCTCCCGGTGGAAGCGGACGAGCGCGCCCAGGTCGATGTCGCAGAGCGCGTCGCCCGAGATGACGAGGAACGTCTCGTCGAGAGCCTCCTCGGCGAGCTTCACGGAGCCGGCGGTGCCGGCGGGTGACTCCTCGACCGAGTAGCGGATCGAGACGCCGTAGGCCTCGCCGTCGCCGAAGTAGCCGCGGATCGACTGCGGCATGAACGCGAGCGTGACGATCACGTCGTCGAAGCCGTGCTCGCGGAGCAGGTCGACGATGTGCTCCATGCACGGCTTGCCGACGATCGGCACCATCGGCTTCGGCTGGTTCGAGGTGAGCGGGCGCAGCCGGGTACCCTCCCCGCCCGCCATGACGACCGACTTCATCTCGCCGTCCTCAGGGCACCGGCGAGGTAGACGACCGCGGCCAGCACGGCCAGGCCGACGCCGGCCCAGAAGAGCAGGAGCGGCCAGGCCGTGCCGTCGCCGGAGGCGATGACGCCGGTGATCGCCGCGTAGAGCACCCAGGTCGACGCTTTCCCCAGCGTCGAGACGGAAAACTCGTAGCCGCGGTCCTTTACGACGCCGTAGCCGCCGATGAGGAGGACGTCACGACCGAGGACGATGGCCAGGGCGACCCAGGGGAGGCGGCCGTCGAGGCAGAGCAAGAGGACGGCCGCGTCGATCATGAGCCGGTCGGCGAGCGGGTCCGCGAAGCGTCCGAACTCCGACTCGACGTGCCAGCGCCGCGCCAGGAAGCCGTCCACCTGGTCGGTCAGCGCGGTCGCCGCGAAGAGCCCGGCGAGAAACCAGCTCCCCTCGCCGTCCGTGCGGTAGAGGAGGACGACGAACACCGGGATGGCGAGAAGGCGCAGGACCGTGAGCGCGTTCGGCAGCTGTGCGAGCGGTGCGGAAGCCACGCGGGTCGCCATTCTCGGACCGAATGGTAACGTCGCCGCGATGCCCGGCTCCCTTCGACTTCCCGGCTTCGTGAACGCGCACAGCCACGCGTTCCAGCGCGCCCTGCGCGGGAAAGTCGAGGGCGGGGACTTCTGGGCCTGGCGTGAGTCCATGCTGGAAGTGGCCAGGGGTCTCGACCCGGAGCAGGTACGCGAGAGCTACGCCGACACGTACCGGGAGATGCGGGCGGCCGGCTACACGGCGGTCGGCGAGTTCCACTACGTGGGCTTCGCCGAGGCGGAGGCCGCCGTCGCCGCCGCTCGCGAGGCCGGGGTCGAGCTCGTCCTCCTCCTCGCCGCCTACGGCCGCGGCGGGCTCGAGCGGTTCCTGCAGGAATCGGTCGCCGACTACCTGCGTCAGGTGGAGGCGCTCGCGTCCGACGGTGCGAACGTCGGGCTCGCCCCCCACTCCGTCCGGGCGTGCCCCCGGGGGTGGCTCGAGGAGATCGGCGCCTACGCCGCCCGCGAGGGCTTCGTCCTCCACGTCCACGCCGACGAGCAGCCGAGGGAGATCGAGGAGTGCCTCGCCGAGCACGGCGTCCGGCCGATCGAGCTCCTCGCCGAGACGGGCTGCCTCGGCCCGCGCACGACGATCGTCCACGCGACGCACGCGGACGCGCACGAGCTCGACCTCCTCGCCGAACTGGGCGCGGGCGTGTGCATCTGCCCCACGACCGAGGCGAACCTCGGCGACGGCTTTCCCCCGCTCGAGGGCCTGCTCGAGCGCCGGGTCCCGCTCTGCGTCGGCTCCGACTCGAACGTCCGCATCGACCCGCTCGAGGAGCTCCGCGAGCTCGAGGGAACGGCCCGCCGCCAGCAGCTCCGCCGGAACGTCATCCCTGTGGAGGAGCTGCTCACGATCGGCTCGGCCACGGGCGCCGAGGCGCTCGGCCTGACGGGGTGGCCGGACGTCGAGGTCGACCTCGGCCACCCGTCGCTCCGCGGCGTCGAGCCGCCGGACGTCCCGGCAGCCCTAGTCCACGGCTGCGGCGCCGACGTCGTCGCCTGGTAGGAAGGGCGCGCGTACCATTGTCCGTCACGATCGAGTACCTGAGCCCTGCAGAGCGCCGTGCCCGGGGGAAGACCGCTCGTGCGGACGTCCCGCGACGGGCCCACGGCGCGTGGTCACCGGCGCCCGGCAGGCCCGATCCGATCGCCGTGCTCGAGGAGCAGGGGCGGACGCGCGTTCCGGAGCTCCTGCCGATCCGCTACGGGCGCATGCTCGAATCGTCCTTTGCCTTCTTCCGCGGCGCGGCGGCGGTCATGGCCGCGGACCTGGCCGGAACGCCACAGTCGGGAATCAGGGTCCAGCTCTGCGGTGACGCCCATCTGTCGAACTTCGGCGTGTTCGGCTCGCCGGAGCGTCAATTGCTGTTCGACATCAACGACTTCGACGAGACGTTGCCCGGGCCGTGGGAGTGGGACGTGAAGCGGTTGGCCGCCAGCCTCTCGGTGGCCGGTCGCTCCAACGGCTACTCGGCGTCGGAACGCGAGTCGGTGGTGCACGCCGGGGCCGGCGGCTATCGGGAGGCGATGCTGCGCTACGCCGGGCTCGGGAATCTCGATGTCTGGTCGTCGTCGGTGAACGCCGAGAGGGTGATCGAGAGCTATCGAGGCAGCGTCGGCCGACGCCGCTTGAAGCGTGTCGAGAGAACCGTCGCCAAGGCGCGCACGCGCGACAGCATGCGTGCGTTCGCCAAGCTGACGCACGTCGTCGACGGCGAGCCCCGGATCATGAACGACCCACCGCTGATCGTCCCCGTCGAGGAACTCTTCCCACCGGCGACGAGCCAGGCGATGCACGACCGCATGGCGGCGTACCTCGAGCAGTTCGGCCACACGCTGACGAGCGAGCGCCGCCACCTGCTGACCGAGTATCGCTACGTTCATGTCGCTCGGAAGGTCGTCGGCGTCGGCAGCGTCGGAACACGCGCCTGGATCGCGCTCCTGCTCGGGCGCGACGATCGCGATCCGCTCTTCCTCCAGATCAAGGAAGCCCAGACATCCGTCCTGGCGCCGTTCGCCGGCCCAGCCGAGCACGGCCAGCAGGGCGAGCGGGTCGTCCACGGTCAGAGGCTGATGCAGGCGGTCGGCGACGGCTTCCTCGGCTGGCTCCGCAGCGAGGGCTTCGACGGGGTCGAGCGCGACTACTACGTGCGTCAGCTCTGGGACTGGAAGGGCTCGTTCGAGGTCGCCGAGTTCGTGCCGGCGTCACTCGCGAACTACGCCGGCTGGTGCGGCCGCACCCTCGCGCGTGCGCATGCTCGCTCCGGCGACCGGATCGCGATCGCGAGCTACCTCGGCTCGGGTGCTGCCTTCGACCGGGCCATGGCGGCCTTCGCCGAGGCCTACGCGGACCAGAACGAGGCCGACTACGGAGCCCTCGTCGACGCGGTCGAGGCAGGCCGGATCGAAGCGCAGCCCGGCCTTTGACCCGCGTTCGCTAGCCCTTCGCGAGCTCCTTCGAGCGCTCCATGGCCGCCTGGATGGCGTTGAGGAACGCGGCGCGAACTCCGGCCTGCTCGAGCTCGCGGATGGCCGCAATCGTCGTCCCGCCCGGCGAGGTCACGGCTTCCCGGAGCTCCACCGGATGGATCCCTTCGTCCCGGAGCATCTTCGCCGTGCCGAGCATCGTCTGGACGACGAGGTCGGTCGACACCTCGCGCGAGAGCCCCAGCAGGATCCCGGCCTCGATCATGGACTCGGCCAGCAGCGCGAAGTAGGCGGGGCCGGAGCCGGAGACGGCGGTGACCGCGTCCATGTGCTGCTCGTCGACCCGGACGGCGCGGCCGACGCTCGAGAGCACCTCCTCCGCGCGGACGAGATGCTCCTCGCCGGCGTGAGCGCCCGGCGCGATCCCGGCCATGCCCTCGTGCACGGTCATGGGCGTGTTCGGCATCGCCCTGACGACGGGAACGCCGTCGCTCAGGTGGGCCTCGATGAGCGCGGTCGGGATCGCGGCCGCAATCGAGACGACGGTCTGCTCCGCGGTCACGGTTCCTGCGATCTCCCCGAGCAGGGCTTCGATGTCCTGCGGCTTGACGCCGATGACGACGATGCCGGCGCCCTTGACCGCCTCGGCGTTGTCGACTGTCGTCCTGATCCCGTGACGGGCGGCGAGCTCGTCGACCCGCTCCTGATGCCGCGCGGTGGCGACGATCTCACTTGGCTCCCGCCAGCCGGCGGAGATCACGCCGGTGATCAGCGCCTCGCCCGCCTTGCCGGCGCCGAGAACGGCCAGCGTGCGTCCAGCCTCTGCCATGCGCGAACCCTAGCGGCCGGCGGCGCGCTACATCAGGGCTTCGACGCCGCGCAGACGGTCGATCGACTGGTCGTAGCGGTAGCGGTCGTAGCCGCGCCCGCCCTTGACGTGGTCGTGCCGCCCGTCCCGGGCCCACAGCCAGTCGTCGCCGGCGTCCCCCTGAAGGACGTCGGCACCGCTGTCGCCTTGAATCCGGTCGTTCCCGCCGCCGCCGCGAATGATGTCGTTCCCCGAGTTGCCGCCGATCGTGTCGGCCCCGCCGCGGCCGCAGATGACGTCGTTGTCCGGGGTTCCCTGCAGAAGGTCGGGCCCTGAGGTCCCCACGATCGTGCACGGCTTCTTCAGGTTCGGGTTGTGTCCCGAGGCGATGTACGGCTGCACGGCGAGCAGGACGGCGAGGCCGAAGAAGGCGAGGCCGAGAACCAGGACGCGAACGCGCATGGGCTCCCGGTATCGACCGTCGCGCCGATCGCCACGATCCCTCGCGCGAGCGACCACCGGCGCGGTCTCAGAAGCGATGTCGGAGCGCGAGGACCGTGCGAACGTACACGCGGGTCTCCGGGTAGAGACCGTGTCGCCTGACCGCCCGGGGGCCCTGGTAGTAGGCGGCGAGCGCCATGCGCCGGCGTCCGTCGAACTCTCGCAGGAGGTGGCGGAGGTAGAGGATGCCGACCCGGATGTTGCCCCTGGCCGTGCGGCGAACGTCGCGGCCGAGGAGCACGTCCTCGACGAAGCGCCAGGTCGCCGGGATGATCTGCATCACCCCCCACGCTCCGGCGGACGACCTGACGTTCCACCGGAACCCCGACTCCATCCAGGCGACCGCGCGCACGAGCCTGGGGCTGACGCCGTAGCGATGCGCCCAGCGGCCCAGCATCCGCCGGACCTCGGCCCGGGTCGCGCCGCGCGCGCTCGGCGCCTTGGGCTTCTTCCCGCTCTGCCCCCTGCCGGTGAGCGCCTTCCGGGTCGCCGGGCCGACGAGCCCGTCGGCGGAGAGGCCTCGGCGGTTCTGAAAGCGCCGGACCGCCCCGTTCGTGTTCGGCCCGAAGACCCCGTCGATCCCGCGAATCCCGGCGCCGCGGCGCGAGAGCATGAACTGGAGCACCGAGACGTCCCAGCCCACCATGCCGCGCCTGATCACGCGGCGTCCGAAGGGTGGCCTCCCGAGCCTGCCGAGCTCGACGCGGGTGCGCCGTCCGACGACCCCGTCGACGCGGAGCCCGTGCCGACGCTGGAACGTGCGCACGGCTCGCTTGGTCAGAGGGCCGCGGATGCCGTCGATGGGGCCGGGGTAGACACCGTGGGAGCGCAGCGCGACCTGAGCCCCTGCGACGTGGGGCGCGGGCACCCCCTGGGCGGGCGCGGCTGCGACGAGGGCGGCCAGGACGGATGCGAACGCGACGTACCTTCCGGTTCGCATGGCGGGGTCCTTGGCTCCGCCGCCGCGTTTTCCTGCCGCCAGTTGTCCGTGCCCAGGAAGAGGTAAGCGGGCCATACCCCCTTGGCCTAGGGAGGCCCGCTCACCCGGAGGGACGCGGCAAGAAAGCTGCATCCCGGCGACACACGACCTGCGGCCCGAATCGCGCGCCGCCCTGGGGAGGATACCGACCGACGAACCCCACGTGCGCCCGGCTTTCTGTAAGCGAGCTGTAAAGATTCCCGACCTCGCCGACCGGGCGTCAGCCCTCCCCGAGGCCGTGAAGCGCTCTCAACCCTCCGACGAGTCCGACGAGCAGGAGGAACGTCGAGACGGTGAGCAGAGCGAGGACGGTTGGGTTCCCGTTCACGACTGTCGACGGCCTGACCACGGCCGCCGCCGGCGTTACGGCTTCCTCCGCCGCGCTCAACCCGTCGGTCGCGACGAGGATCGCCTCCCGCTCTCTGCTCGCGGCGCCGTCCTGAGCCGACGTGCACTCGTCTACACAGGCAACGTCCTCAACCAAGGGACTTCGGCGGTCTTCGTCCGCCGAACCCGGAGCCGTCGGTCGATCGCTCCCCGCCTCCCGAGCCCTGGCCTCCCGACCCGCTGTTGCCGGCAGATCCGCCGCCGTCCGGTTCTCCGTCGGCCCCACCCTGCTCGTCTCCCCGCTGGGGCTTCGCCGCCTTCACTGCCTTCACCCTCGCCGTCGCCGCCTTCTCCCCCACCGTCTTCGTCCCCTTGGCCGTCATCGGGTCCTTCGTCCCCAGGATCGTCTGACTCGTCCTTCTTCGCCTCCTTCTTGGCCTCCTGAGCCGCCTTCTTCGCTTCCTTGTTCTTCTTGGCCTCTTCGGCCCTCTCCTGTCCCGGGGGATCGGCGGGCGCTTGGGCGAAGGCGGTAGGGCAGGCCAGCGCGAGGGCGATTGCGAGGAAGGGAAGCAAAGCCCAAAGCCGCATCTACCGCTGACCCCCTGCTCCGAAGTCGGCCGAGACCGATCCTACTGCCGCAAGCGCTTGCAGTCCAACATCGGCCAAGCTAGTGAGGCGGTGGAACCGACCTGGTTGCTCGCACCAGCGAGTCCATCTCCGCGAGCCGCGGAAGCTGAGAGTCTTCGTACGGCCCTGCCTGAAGCCAGACCCTTGACACAGTCGAAGGTGTCACCGCGTTCGACGGTGACGAGAGCCTGTGGCGTTTTCAGAGGTCCCCGGTTCGAATCCGGGCGCCCCTACTACGAACCCAAGCCGTGGGCGACTGGCGGACTCTTGAACCGCGGTGCTCCGACCGATAGAGGACCATGGCAGCGCGCGCTCTTGCCATATTCGCCAGCCTTTTCGTCGTCGCCGCCGCTGCCTGCGGGGACAGTAGTGAGGAAGCCTGGGTCGAGACGGCGCCGGTCAGCACGCCGTCGGCGCCCTCGCATTCGGACAAGTCCGCGCGGCGCGACGGAACGCCCCTGTCGCATCGCGAGGTCAGGGCCACGAGGCTCGTCAAGGCCGAGGTCGGCAAGGGGGTGAAGTGCCGCGACAACGGCGCCGTCAACACGGATCTCCATCCCGACTATTACGTCGGTTACAACTGCTACGACAAAGACGGCTACTTCTACAACGCCGTTGTGTCGGCCGACGGAGTGCTTATGAGCCTGAGCGGCCCCGCGCGCCTGAAGCCGGTTGGATCGTAGCCTCCCCCGGGAGGCGAGCGAAGGCGGGGTCGTGGAGTCTGCTGCAAGGGCTGCAGGTTCCTGTCACCGAGGCTGAGATCTCAGGCAGGCGAAGACCTGCCGCACAGGTCTCCGCCCTCCCCCAAGCCGTTCCGTCCCGATCGTGAAACGGCATTGCTGAGTTACCCGAGAGGGAACAGGCCCAAACCGAGCGTCAGGCTGGTGGACGCTGGCGCGAGATCGCCGCCCGTCGGGCATCTGTGTCCATGAAAGGGCCTGGCAGGCCGGGCGCCGCTGCGACTCCTTCCGCTGCGGCCATCTACGCCGCGGCGGCGTCCGAGGTCTTGTCCCGGGCCCTGGTTCAGGCGCTTCGCGTTGGGGTGGCCGCGTCGCCGCTACCGTTCGGCCGGCGCTCGATACCGAGTCGCCCCGTCACCGCACCTGCACGAAGGGAAGTTGTCCTATGAGCACCGAAGGGAAGCAAGATGGCTGACGATGTCCAGGTGGCGAACCGCCGGCTCGACGCGAGCGAGAACGAGGCGCTGATCGGCATGGCCCGGATGGGCGCGGATGCGTTCGGGTACAAGGCGGACCTGCGGATCGACCGCCACCTCGCCCAGCTCCTGCGCCTGCGCGTTTCGCAGCTCAACAACTGCAGCTACTGCCTCAACCTGCACTACGAGGCGGCGCGCGAGGCGGGCATCCCGCGGGCGAAGCTCGACACCCTGACCGCGTGGTGGGAGACCGAGCTTCACTCCGAGGCCGAGCAGGCGGCGCTCCGCTATGCCGAGGCGCTCACCCGTACCGCCGACACCGACCGGGACGCGGCGTTCCAGGGCTTCCACGATGAGCTCGCCGAGCACTTCAGGCCGGAGGAGATCCTCGAGATCGTCGCCGTCGTCGTCAACATGAACGTCTGGACTCGGATCAAGCTTGCCGAGGGCGCGATGCCGGGGCCGGCCTAAGTTCTGCCGTCGCTACGAAATCCGTCGCCGTAGCGACGCTCCGCCTGCTAATTCCAGTCGGGGCGCCCGGATTCGAACCGGGGACCTGTAGTCCCCCAGACTAGCGCGCTAACCAGGCTGCGCCACGCCCCGCGACCGCTCCATCGTAGCGCCGGCGAACGCCCGCTGCCCGTGCGGGGCACAGCGGGCGACAGGTGACCCCGTTCGTGACCCCGTTCCCCTTCGCGGCGACCCCGGTGTGGCACCCCCGGGGGAACGGCCCCGGTTGCCTCGCCCCGCGGGGTTCGGCACAATCGGGTTCGAGAAGGGTGCCGGTGCGGACGTACACGATCACAGAGGCTGCTGACCTGACGGGCCTGAGCCGGAAGGCGATCGCCCGGCGGGTCGAGCGCGGATCGCTCCGCTCCGTCGTTCGCAACGGCCGCCGGCGCGTACCCCGCTCGGAGCTCGTGCGCGCGGGGCTCCTCGGGGAAGACGGCGAACAGCCCCGGGTCAGCGACCCCGATTCCCCGGTCATGCCCCGCCCCTCCCCCGGTGGGGCGCTTGCCGAGACCGGGTCGAGCGAGGACATGCTGGCGTCGCTCTTTCGCGAGGTTCTCGACCGCTTCGAGCGTCAGTCGCAGGAGATCGCGCAGTACCGCGCGCTCACCGTGCAGGCAGAGAGCCTCCGCCTCACGAACGAGCTCGCCGAGCTCCGCGTCCGCCTCGCCGAGCTGGAACGGCAGCCCCAGCAGCCCGAGCCCGCGTCGCAGCAAACCGCACAGCAGGCGGCGCAGCACGCGGCGGCGACCGACCTCGGCCGCCGGGTCAGCGAGCTGACCAAGCAGGTCGAGGAGCTCTCCAACCGAGAGATCTGGCTGCCGCCCCAGGCGGCCCAGGCCCCGACCCCGACACCGCACGCCGCCGTGCCGATGCCTCCCGCCCAGCCCAGGCCGGCGGCACCGCCGCAGCCCGTGCCTCAACCGGTGCCTCGGCGGACGCTCCGGCTCTCCCGGACGGCGCGATTCGCGCTCGAAGCCGCCTTCATCGTCGCCGTTGCCCTGATCGTCTGGCTGGCCGACCTGGCCATCGCGGCGATCGCGGTCGCGATGGCGCTCGCCTGGACGCTGGTGGCGGTCGTCGAGTGGGTCTCGTCCGAGCGCCCTCGGACCTGACTTCGTCTAGCTCTCGAGCCGCCGGTAGAGGCGCTCGACAAGCTCGGGCATCTGCTCGAGCCGCGCCGTGATCGTTCGGATCCGGTACTCCTGGAAGTGCGCGGGCTCCACCTTCAGCGCCTTCGCCAGGGTCTCGATGACCTCGTTCGAGGGTACCGGCCGGTTCCCGTGCACGAGGTGGTTGAGATAGCCGGCGGACAGATCCGTCTTCGCTGCCAGGCCGCGGTACGTGACCTTCCGCTCGGCCATGAGCGACTGGACGGTCTCCCCGAACGGCTGGGTCGAGAAGCGACGCTTCCTCGCCATCAGAGGGCCTCCTTCACGTGGTCGGCGAGGGACGCGACGGCGACGCGCTGCTCCTCCCGGTCGGACCGACGGAGCACGTCCGCGCTCCCGTCCTCGAGGGTCTTCTTGCCGATCGTGACGCGGACGGGACAGCCGAGCAGGTCCGCGTCGGCGAACTTCTCTCCCGGACGAAGGTCGCGGTCGTCCAGGATGACCTCCACGCCGGCGGCCTCGAGGTCCCTGGAGACGCGCTCGGCGATCTCCACCGCCTCGGGCCCGGCAGCGCCGATGGACACGACCTCGACCTCGTACGGCGCCAGGGAGCGCGGCCAGGCGATGCCGTGCTCGTCGTGCCGCTGCTCGACCGCGGCCGCCATGATCCGCCCCGGCCCGATCCCGTAGCTGCCCATGACGATCGGGCGCTCGCTCCCGCCCTCGTCGAGGTAGGTCGCGCCGAGCGGCTCGGAGTAGTGCGTCCCGAGCTTGAAGATGTGCCCGACCTCGAGCGCGGTCTGGAAATGCAGCCGCCCGCCGCACTTCGGACAGGTGTCCCCTTCCCGCGGCTCGCGGATGTCGGCGAAGCGCGCCTCGAAGTCGCGGCCGTGCTCCGCGCCGCGCAGGTGCCAGCCGGTGCGGTTCGCGCCGACGACGAACTGCCCTTCGCGCAGCGCGTCGTCGGCGAGGACCGGGCCGGAGAAGCCGACGGGGCCGATCGACCCCGGGTCGGCGCCGAAAGCGTCACGGATCTCGTCCTCCGCGGCGGGCCGGAAGGTCCCTCCGAGGGCCGCGACCGTCTTCGCCTCCTCGAGCCTGTCGTCCCCTCGGACGAGCGCGAGCACCAGCGTGCCGTCCTGAACCACGACCGGCATGGCCTTCGAGGTGGCGGCGGCGTCGATCCCGAGGAGGTCCGCGAGCCCGTCGATGGTGGTCGCCCCCGGAGTCTCGACCTCCACCGGCGCGTCGAGGCGCTCGGAGAACTCCGGCGCGCGCGGGATTCCCCGTGCGACCTCGAGGTCGGCGGCGTAGTCCCCGTTCTCGCAGGTGACGAGTGTGTTCTCCCCCGAGCCCGACGGGGCGAGGAAGTCCACGGACTCGCTCCCGCCCATCATCCCCGACTCGGCCTGGACGGCGTAGTACTCGAGCCCGCAGCGCTCGAAGATCCGGTGGTAGGCGCCCTCGTGCAGGCGAAAGCTCCGCTCGAGCCCCTCCTCGTCGCGGTCGAACGAGTACGAGTCCTTCATGATGAACTCGCGCACGCGGATGAGGCCTGCGCGCGGCCGCGGCTCGTCCCGCACCTTCGTCTGGAAGTGGTAGAGGATCTGGGGAAGCTGGCGGTACGAGGCGATCTCGCGCGCGTGGAACGTCACCGTCTCCTCGTGAGTCATCGCCAGGACGAACGGACGGCCCATGCGATCCTCGGTCTTCCAGAGCTCGGGGATGGAATAGCGGCCGCTCGCCTGCCAGAGCTCGGCGGGCGTCACCACCGGCATGAACATCTCCTGGCCGCCGATCGCGTTTATCTCCTCCCTGACGATCTGCACCGCCTTCTCGTGGACGCGCCAGCCGAGCGGCAGGTACGACCAGAGGCCGGCGCTCACCTGGCGGATGAAGCCGCCGCGGACGAGCAGGCGGTGGCTCGCCGCCTCGGCATCGCCCGGGTCTTCCCGGAGCGTCGGGATGAAGAGCTGGGAGGCTCTGGGCATCAGTGCCTCTTCGGGTGATTCCGCCGAGTCTCTGCGTCGCGAGCACCAAGCCAGGGTTCGCACTCGTCCGAAGCCAAGGCTGGATGCCTTGGTGAGGGCGAGGGTGGGCTCTGGCGCCGCGTGATCGCGGGGCAGAGGCCGGCTTGAATTGCCCGGAGAGGCACGGCGTTATGACGGGCGCTGGGCCGCTTCGGCCATCATCTGGGCGGCCGGCTTGGCCAGCTTCAGGCGCGTCGGCCGGACCATGCCACCTTCGATCCACGTGTCGATCTCACGGAAGAGCTCGTCGACCAGCACGGCCGAGTCGACCTTCCTGAGCACACGCCCGTGCGCGTAGATGAAGCCCGTCTCGCGCCCCCCCGCCACCCCGAAGTCGGCGTCGCCGGCCTCGCCCGGCCCGTTCACGGCGCAGCCCATGACGGCGACCTCGAACGCCTGCGGGTACGAGCGCAGCCGTTCCTCGACCGCCTCGGCGAGGTTCCAAACGCCGACGTTGTCGCGCCCGCAGGAAGGGCAAGCGATCATGATCGGGCCGCGCTCGCGCAGGCCCAGCGCCTTGAGGATCTCCCAGGCGACCTTGACCTCCTCCACGGGATCCGCGGTCAGCGAGATGCGGATCGTGTCGCCGATGCCGTCCATCAGCAGGCTGCCCACGCCGATGGCGCTCTTGATCGTCCCCGTCCCCGGAGTTCCGGCCTCCGTGACGCCAAGATGGAGCGGGTAGGGGACGCGCTCGGCGAGCGTCCGGTAGGCGCGGATCATCGTCGGCACGGAGCTCGACTTCACCGAGATCTTGAAGTCGTCGTAGTCCAGGCTCTCGAGCAGGCGAACCTGTTCGAGGGCCTCCTCGACGAGCGCCTCGGCCGTGTCCTCCTGGGCGAGCTCGAGCAGGTGCTTCGGGAGCGAGCCCGAGTTGGCGCCGATCCGCATCGGGATCCCGCGGGCCTTGGCCGCCCGCACGACCTCGGCAACCCTGTCCGGACCGCCGATGTTGCCGGGGTTGATGCGAACCGCGGCCACGCCGGCGTCCACCGCCTTGAGCGCGAGCGAGGCGTTGAAGTGGATGTCCGCGATCACGGGGATCGGCGAGAGGTAGACGAGCTTCGGCAGCGCCTCGGCGTCCTCGTTCTTGGGCACGGCGACCCTCACCACCTCGCAGCCGGCGGAGACGAGCTCGCCGATCTGGGCCATGGTCGCGTCGACGTCGTGTGTCTTCGTGAGGGTCATCGACTGCACGACGACCGGCGCCCCGCCGCCGATCGGGACGTTTCCGACCGTTATCTGCCGCTCGCTCGCCATCCGCGGGAAGTCTAACCGCGCCCTCTGAGCGGCTATCCCCCGCTGAGGCGATCGATGTCGTTCGTGAGGCCGATGAAGAAGAGGAAGAGGACGAGCACGATTCCGACCATCGACGCCCGCTCGTACGCCACGCGCGGGATCGCCCGTCCGCGGATCCGCTCGGCGATCGAGAACGCGATGTGGCCGCCGTCGAGCGGCAGGAGCGGAAGCAGGTTCAGGAGAGCCAGCGAGAGGCTGATGAACGCCAGCACCTGGAGGTAGTAGCGGAAGCCCGCCTCGAGCGACTCGCTCGAGACGGCAGTGATGCCGACGACGCTTGCCACCTCGTCCCGCCCCTCTCCGGTCACGAGGCGCCCGAGCGAGGAGCCGATCGCCTTCGTCACCTCCCAGGTGGTCTCGAAGGCGAGCCCTACCGCCTCCAGCGGGCCGTAGCTCTCGTAGTCGAGCCCGAACGCAAAGCCGAGCCGGTAGACGTCGTCGGTCGGGTCGAGCTGCGGAGTTCCCTCGAGCTCCAGCTGCGCCCCGTCGCGCTCGACCGTGACCGTGACCGGCTCGCCGCCGCTCCCGCGGATCGCCTCGGCGAGGTCGGCCGACTCGCCGCGCGTCCCGTCGACCGCGACCACCTCGTCTCCGGGCTGGAGCCCCATCGCGGCCGCCTGCGAGCCGGGGCTCACCTCTTCCACGACGCGGGTCGCGCCCGTCGGCACGCCGAGCATGAAGACGAGGGCGAGCGCGAAGACGGCGAACAGGTAGTTGGTCGCCGGGCCCGCGAAGATGACCGCTACGCGCTTGGACGTGGACGCGCGCCAGTAGGCCTCGGGCGAGAGGGCGTCGTCGACCTCGGTGAGGCCGCGCTCGGCGGCCCGGCGCGCCCCCTCCGAGAGGTCGATTTTCGCGAGCCTGGCACGCAGTGCGTCCAGCTCGGCGCGCGCGTCGTCGAAGCGCTCCTCGGCGAGAGCCTGCTCCACCGGAGCTTCCGCCGCCGCCAGCGAAGGTGCCTCCCTCCGCGCCGGCTCGAGGTGCGCCTCGAGGTCGCCGGCCGCCGGCTTGTGCATACCGGGAATCTTCACGTAGCCGCCCAGCGGGATCGCACCGATGCCGTACTCGATGCCCTTCCGGTTCCACTTGACGAGGGCGGGCGGGAAGAAGATGTAGAACTTCCGCGGCCTCATCCTGACCGCGAGCGCGGTCATGAAGTGCCCCGCCTCGTGGATGAGGATGAGGAAGGCGAGGCCCCCGATGGCGACAGCGATGTTCACAAGGGTTCTTCCCTAGTGAACCAGTTGACGCGTCAGCTCCGCGGCGGTTCTCCGGGCCTCGGCGTCCGTCGACTCCAGCTCGCCGAGGTCACCTGCGGGGGCGGCGCCGACCTGCGCGAGCGTGCGCTCGACGACGTCGGCGATGCCGAGGAAGGGGAGCTCGCCGGCGAGGAAGGCCGCGACGGCGACCTCGTTCGCGGCGTTGAGGACAGACGGAGCGGTTCCGCCTGCCTCGCCTGCCGCGCGCGCGAGCGCGAGGCAGGGAAACGCCTCCACGTCAGGCGCGTGGAACTCCAGGGTCAGCCCACCCGCGAGGTCGAGCGGCTCGATGGGCGTCGCGGCGCGCTCCGGGTAGGTCAGCGCGTAGGAGATCGGCACCCGCATGTCCGGGTAGCCGAGGTGCGCGAACGATGCCCCGTCGCGCAGGCGGACGAGCGCGTGCACGACCGAGGTCGGGTGTACGACCACCTCGATGCGCTCGTAGGGAAGCCCGAAGAGGAAGTGGGCCTCGATCAGCTCCAGCCCCTTGTTCATGAGCGTCGCCGAGTCGACCGTGATCTTCGGTCCCATGCTCCACGTCGGGTGGGCGAGCGCCTCGGCCGGGGTGACGCCCTCCAGCTCGGCACGGCTTCTCCCGCGGAACGGCCCGCCGGAGGCGGTGAGGACGAGAGAGTCGACGGCGTCCGCGGGCTGTCCGTCGACGAGCTGAAACGCCGCCGAGTGCTCCGAGTCGACGGGGAGCAGCCGCCCACCTCCCCTTCTCCAGGCGGAGACCGCCAGGTCTCCCCCCGCCACGAGGCTCTCCTTGTTGGCGAGCGCGAGGTCGACGCCCCGCTCGAGCGCCCAGAACGTCGCCGGCACGCCGGCGAAGCCGACGACCGCGTTGAGGACGACGTCGGGGTCGGATCGCTCCAACAGCTCGGTCAGGTCTCCCCCCACCTGCGTCAACGCGGCGAGCCCGTCGATCGGCGTCGAGCCCGAGGACGCGGCGGCGAGCTCGAGCTCGGGATGCGCGGCGACGATCTCGAGCGCCTGCCGCCCGATCGAGCCGGTGGCGCCGAGGAGGGCAACGCGCTTCATGCGGGCCAGTCTAGGAGGATCTCTTTCATGTCTGGGTAAGCGCGAGCACGGTGAAGTACGCGGCCGGCCCGGCGAAGACGAGCGAGTCCACCCGGTCGAGCACCCCGCCGTGGCCCAGGAGGACGCGGCCCGAGTCCTTGACGCCGAGGTCGCGCTTCACCATCGACTCGAAGAGATCCCCCGCTACCGCCGTCAAAACGATCACCGCCCCGAGGGTGAACGCCTGCCAGCCGTCGACGCCGATGGGCTCCCTGTAGAGGGCGAGCCAGGTCGTGAGGACCCCGCCGACGGCGCCGGCCACGAACCCCTCCCAGGTCTTCCCGGGCGAGATCCCGGGCGCCATCCGATGACGCCCGGCGATGCGCCCTCCGACGTAGGCGAACGTGTCGGCGACGAAGACGGTCAGGAGGATCGTGATGAGGACGAGCCTTCCGTCGGGCTCCAGGTCGCGCACGAGAATCAGCGAGCCGAGGCCGAGGCCGATCCAGGCGGCCCCGAGCACGGTCATGGCCACGGCGACCGTCGTCGACTGGCGCGTCTCGGAGATCGCAGCGAAGACGAAGGCCAGGAGCAGGGTGAGCAGGAACCCTCCGAGCATCCACTCGGGCCCGCCCACTCGAGGCGCCGAGCACCGCGGCCAGCGCTCCTCCGTACCCGGCAAGGACGAGCGGACGGAGCGAGCGGGCCATCCGGTAGAGCTCGTGCAGCGCGAGCACGGTCGCCGGCGCCAGCAGCGCCAGGAGCGCCCAGCCGCCGTAGTAGGCAGCGAAGAGCACGAGCGGCAAACCCGCCGCGATGACGGCGACGCGGCTGAGGAGGGGGTTCATCGACCGCCGAAGCGCCGGCGGCGGTTCGCGTACTGGGCGAGCGCCTCCCGGAGCTGGCGCTCCCCGAAGTCGGGCCAGAGGGTGTCGACGAAGACGAGCTCGGTGTAGGCGAGCTGCCAGAGGAGGAAATTGGAGATGCGGAGCTCGCCGGACGTGCGGATGAGGAGGTCCGGCTCGGGCATCTCGGGCGCGTACAGGCGGGACGCGATCGCGTTCTCGTCGATGTCGCGGGGATCGACGCCCTCCTCCATCAGGCGCCGCGCGGCTTCCACGATCTCGGCCCGCCCGCCGTAGTCGAAGGCGATCCAGAGCTGCAGGCGCTCGTTGGTGGCCGTCGTCTCCTCGAGCCGCTCGATCTTGGCGAGGAGCGTCTCGGTCGCGCGGTCACGCCGCCCGATGAAGCGGGTGCGCACGCCTTCACGGGCAAGGTCGGGCAGCTCCCGCTCGATCGTCTCGACGAAGATCTCCATGAGCGCGTCCACCTCGTCGGACGGGCGCGACCAGTTCTCGGTGGAGAACGCGTACACGCAGAGCGACTCGAGGCCGAGGTCGATCGCGGCCTCGACCGTGCGCCTGAGAGCGCGGGTGCCTGCGCGGTGGCCCGCGGCGACGGGAAGCCTGCGCCGGCTTGCCCAGCGGCCGTTGCCGTCCATGATGATCGCCACCGAGCGGGCGGCGTCAGGAAGCTCGCGCTCTCCGGGAGCCTTGAGGCCCCTGAGCGTCCGCAGTCTCGTCAGGAGGTTCACGGTTCCGAGTCCGAGGCCGGCCTCAGACCTCCAGGATCTCCGCTTCCTTGCGCTTGAGGACCTCGTCGATCTTCGCGACGTGATCGTCGGTGAGCTTCTGGGCCTGCTCCTCCGCCCGGCGCTCCTCGTCGTCGCCCACGTCGCCGTCGCGGACGAGCTCCTTCAGGTGGTGGATGCAGTCGCGCCTGACGTTCCGGACCGCGATCCGTCCCTCCTCGGCACGGTGGCGGACGACCTTGACGAGCTCTTCTCGCCGCTCCTCCGTGAGCTGCGGGATCGGCAGGCGGATGACCTTGCCGTCGTTGGAGGGCGTCAGCCCCAGGTCCGACTCCTGGAGCGCGCGCTCGATCGCCTTGATCGAGCTCGGGTCGTAGGGCTGGATCGTCAGCAGCCGCGGCTCCGGCACGTTGATCGTCGAGAGCTGGTTCAGCGGCGTCTCCTGACCGTAGTAGTCGACCCGGATGCGGTCGAGGAGCGCCGCGGAGGCGCGTCCCGTGCGGATGCCGTTGAACTCGTGCGCGGTCGCCTCGACCGACTTGTCCATGCGACGCTTCGCGTCTTCCAGCAGCTCTTCGATCATGCGTTCCTCCGGGGGGTCGAGATGATGGTGCCGATTCTCTCACCCGCGACCACCCGCTCGATCGTCCCGGGGTCGTCGAGGCCGAAGACGTAGATCGGCAGCTCGTTGTCCATGCAGAGCGTGAGCGCCGTCGTGTCCATCACCTTGAGGCCGCGCTCGATCGCCTCGAGATGGGTCAGCTCGGGCAGGAAGCTCGCGTCGGGATCGACCGCCGGGTCGCCGTCGTAGACCCCGTCCACGCCGTTCTTCCCCATGAGGATCGCGTCGGCCCCGACCTCGAGGGCTCGGAGGGCCGCCGCCGTGTCCGTGGTGAAGAACGGGTTCCCCGTCCCCGCGGCGAAGATGACCACGCGCCCCTTCTCGAGGTGCCGGATCGCCCGCCTGCGGATGTACGGCTCGGCCACCTCGCTGACGGTGATCGCCGACATGACGCGCGTGTGGGCGCCGAGGTGCTCGAGCGCGTCCTGGACCGTCAGGCAGTTGAGGACCGTGGCGAGCATGCCGGCGTAGTCGGCGGTCGCGCGGTCCATCCCTTCGGCCGTCGCCGCCATGCCCCTGTAGATGTTCCCGGCGCCGATCACGACCGCCGTCTCGACGCCCCTGTCGTGGACCCGCTTGATCTCGGCGGCCAGGGACTCGACCTTCTCCGGGCTCATGCCGTACGGCTGGTCGCCCATGAGCGCCTCGCCGGAGAGCTTCAGGAGGACACGCCTGAAGGCGGGGCCGCCCGGCGCGTTGGGTGCGGCGACGTCGCTCTCTGCCTGCGTGCTCACTCGCGACCGACGTTGTAGCGCACGAAGGCCTTCACCTCGGCGCCGTGCTCGGCGAGCGCCTGGCCGACCGTGAGGCTCGGATCGTGCACCCAGGCCTGGTCGAGCAGGACGCTCTGCGCGAAGAACCGCTTGGCGAGCAGGCCGTCGATGATCTTCTCCCGGATCTCCTCCGGCTTGGACTCGACATCGGGGAGCTTCGCGAAGACGCTCCGCTCGGCGGCGACGTCGGCCTCGGGCACCTCGTCCCGGCTCAGGTAGGTCGGCCTGGCCGCCGCGACGTGCATGCCGACCATGCGCGCGAGCTCAGGCGTCGCCTTCGCATGCACGAGGACGCCGATCTTCTGCGCGGGCGGATGGACGTAGTCGGCGACCACTTCGCCGTCGCGTCCCTCGTAGCGCTCCGCGCCGACCACGACGATGTTCTCGCCCAGCTTGGCGACGAGCTCGGTACGCTCCTCCTCGAGCGCGGCGGCCGCCTCCGGGCCCTCGAGCCGAACGAGGTCGAGGAGGTGCTGCGCGAACGCCTGGAACTCCTCGTTGCCGGAGACCGGCTCGGTCTCGCACCCAATGGCGACGATCGCGCCCGAGGCGCCGTCGACGTGCGAGACGACCCTTCCCTCGGACGTCTCCCGGCCGGCGCGCTTGCCTGCTTCGGCCAGCCCCTGCTCGCGCAGGAGCGTGCGCGCGGCCTCGAGGTCGCCGCCCGTTTCGACGAGCGCGCGCTTGCAGTCCATCATGCCTGCGCCGGTGAGGTCGCGAAGCTCCTTGACGAGAGCGGCGGGGATCTCGGTCGTGCTCACCGCCCCTCCTCCCCGCTCTCGGCAGGCGCCTCGGGCTCGGGCGCCGCCTCGGGAGCCTGCCCGACCGCGACCGCCGCCGGCTCGGGCTCGGCCTCGGGCGCCGGCTCCGCCGGCTGTGCGTCCTCTGCAGGAGTCTCCGGGGCCGCCATCTCGGTCTCGGTGACCTTCGTCTTCCCGGCCTCGATGGCGTTGGCGATCACGCGGACGATGAGGCTGCACGAGCGGATGGCGTCGTCGTTCCCCGGGATGACGTAGTCCGCGTCGTCGGGATCGCAGTTCGTGTCCACGAGCGCGATCACCGGCAGTCCGAGCCGCCGGGCCTCGCGCACCGCGAGCTGCTCCTTGCGCAGGTCGATGACGAAGACGGCGTCGGGCACGGACTTCATGTCGGCGACGCCGCCGAGGTTCGTCTCGAGCTTCTCGAGCTCCGCCATCATCGAGATGCGCTCCTTCGACGGCAGGAGCTCGAGCTGGCCCTCCTCGCGGAGGCGCCGGAGCTCGTGAAGGCGCGCTATGCGCTCCGAGATCGTGCGCCAGTTCGTCAGCAGGCCGCCGAGCCAGCGGTGGTGGACGAAGGGCATGCCGACCCGAGCCGCCTCCTCGGCGATCGAGTCCTGGCACTGTTTCTTCGTTCCGACGAACAGGATCGAGCCGCCGCGCTCGGAGACGTTGCGGGCGAAGGCGTACGCCTGCTCCGTCAGGTCGAGCGTCTGCTGCAGGTCGATGATGTAGATGCCGCCCCGCTCCGTGAAGATGAAGCGGCGCATCTTGGGGTTCCAGCGGCGGGTCTGGTGGCCGAAGTGAACTCCGGCCTCCAGGAGCTCTCGCATGGAGACGACGGACACTGGTCTTTCCTCCTCGGTTCTCTGGTCTGGGGCCGGCGGAGAACGGATGGAACCGGGCACGGCGCCCGGCACCGCCACCCGCGTTGTTCCGCCGGGTCGGGTGCAGAAGCTCGAAGCATTCTAGCCGACGCCCTCCCTACTCTGGGATACATGCACGGGGTCGTGAGGTTGCCCGCATGGGATCTTGCCGTCGAGTGCGTCGACGAGGCGCTGGCGAGCGGCGCCGTGCCCTCGCTCGAGCGCCTCGGACGCCTCGGTCAGCTGGGCTCTCTGCCGTCGTTCATCGCCGCGCTCGAGGAGGAAGACGACGATCCCCTGGTGCCGGCCGCCGACCTCGCGCGCGAGCGCGAGAGCCTCGGGCTCGCGCCCGCCGAGGTCACCACGGAGCTCCTCGTGCTCGGGCGGGTGCTGGAGCGGCACGGCGAGGTCGAGGCGCGTGCGGCCGTCGACCGCTGCCTCGTCGCGTACGTCGAGCGCGTGACCACTGAGCTCGCCGACAGCGCCCGCCGCGATCCGCTCACCGGCCTCCTCAACCATCGCGCTTTCCACGCGCAGCTCTCGCTCGAGGCCGCCCGGGTGCGCCGCTACCGAGGCAGCCTGGCCCTCGTCCTCTTCGACCTGGACGGCTTCAAGCAGACCAACGACCGCGAGGGCCACCAGGAGGGCGACCGGCTGCTGCGGGCCTTCGCCTCCGCGCTGGCGGGCACCCTCCGGGAGACGGACGTGGCCGGGCGGATCGGCGGCGACGAGTTCGCGGCGCTCCTACCAGCAGCGGGCCCGCCGGACGTGGACGCGTTCGTCGACCGGCTCCGGCAGCGGCTGCCGGAGGGCCTGTCGGTCAGTGCCGGCGCCGCGCATCTCCCCGCGGAGTCCACCGTCCCCGAGCAGCTCCTCGAGACCGCCGACCGGCGCCTCTACTCGGACAAGGCGGCCAGGGCCGCGTAGGCCGGGCCGCGGCGGCTAGAAGACCTTCTCGACGCTGTTCGTCTTGTCCGACTTGTCCTTGCGGGCGCGGTCGCTGCCGGCGCCGCCCTTGACGGCCGTCTCCCTGACGCCGTCGCGGGCGAAGAGCGTGTCGCTGCCGTCACCGCCGTCGAGCTTGTCGAGAGCCGACCCGCCGGTGAGCCTGTCGTTCCCGGCTCCGCCGCAGATGACGTCCTTCCCGCCCCTGCCGTCGATCTTGTCGTTCCCACCGAGTCCGACGATCACGTCTGCCCCCGAGCCGCCGTTGATCGTGTTGGCGGCGCCGGTGCCCACCTTCGTCGCCGGCTTGCCCAGGCACGTGGGCGTCGCGGCCCCGTAGACCACGAGCTCGGCGATGTCCATGAACTGCGGGTCGCCGTGGTTCGACGTGATCGTGAAGCGGACGTAGCGCACGGCCTTGCGCGGCGAGATCGGCACCGAGTTCAGCTGGTGCGCGTCGCCGAGGGAGAACGACCCAGTCGTCACGTCCGTCCACGAGCCGCTCGACCCCGTCTTGGAGGTCTCGATCTTGTACCCGTGGGCCGAGGCGCTGTCGGGATCCCCGCAGACCGCGCCGGGATCGACCCCGAACTCGCTGACGTCGACGTAGGCGGGGAGCTTCACCGTGATCGAGCGCGCTCCCGTGGGTGCGAGGTTCGGCCGGATCGTCGACCAGCCGGTGCCCAGCGACTGGTCGATGGCGTGCACGGGCCCGCAGCCGTACGGCGTGAAGTTCGGCCCCGTGAACGCATGGATGCGGGCACCGCCACCGTACGCGGCCCAGTCGCGCCTGACGGCGAAGTCGACCTCGCTCTCGGTGTCGGCGACGATGCCCACGTCCGAGGCGAGCCCGCGTTCGTACCCCGACTTCGAGGCGACGATGAGCGGATAGGTCCCTTCGGGAACGCCGGCGATCGAATACTGACCGAGCGCATCCGTCGTGTCGGAGAAGTCGAGGCCGGCGAAGGCCACCTCGACACCCGCCGCAGGCTCACCCGTGTCCGCGTCCGTCACGACTCCGGCCAGCGAGCCGGCGCCGTCGCCGGGGTCCGGAGGAAGCGCGAAGCTCTCGATCGGCGTCGTGTCGTCGGCGTCCGCGGTCGCCGCGAAGAAGCCCATCCCGCGGCCTGCGAACACCTGCCAGATCGTCGCTTCGCGGTCGGCGCGCCCGTCGAGGATGCCCACCTGGTTCGCCTGCAGGATCGCGTTGCGCATGTCGAGGAAGGACGGGTTGCGCGGCGAGAGGCGCATCGCCTCGGTGACGAGGAAGCGCGAGTCCCCGACCCCGACCGCCTGGCGCAGGTCCCAGAGGGTCTGTGCCCAGATCTCGCCGTCGGCGTGAACCTCCGGACCGCCGGACCAGATCCGGCCCATGTCGCCGAGCGTGTAGCCGCCCTGGCTCCCGGTGTCGTCGCCGCCGGGGCAGGCCGACGTCGCGGGCGCGACGGGACAGTCGAGGCCCTCCGTTCGCAGCGTGCGTCGGTTGTTCCCGAGATAGCGGTCGAGCCTCACGTCTCCGACCGCGCCGGTGTTCGGGGCAAAGCCTTCGTCGACGAGGAAGTCCATCGCATACCAGTCGCTCCACCCCTCGCCCATGGCGCCCGACTGGAAGGAGTCGAGCGCGGCCCAGCCGTCCGCGTACGTGATCAGTCGGCTCGAGAGGCCGTGCGTGTACTCGTGATAGACGACCGCGGCGTCGTCGCCGCCGTTCACGTCCGGGGTCGGGTCGGTGTTGATGTTCCCCGTGAACGACGTGAAAAGGTACATCTGCATGCGCGGGGACTGCCCGTCCGGGGGCGTGAACATGTTCGCGTTGTTGACGTGGAAGACGTCCGGCATGTGCACGTCCAGGAACTGGCCGGAGACGCCGGTGTCCGCACCGTCGCCGGCGTGCGCGACGACCTTGTCGGTCCCTCCGAAGTTCCGTGTCGTCCACGCGATGTCGAGATCGCCCTCGAGGTGGTCGTGGAAACGGTTGACGAAGTAGAAGACCTGGACGGCGTTCTGGCGGCGGTTCTGGTACCAGCCAGGCGGCTGCGGGAAGGGGCCGTTGTCGGTGCTGTCCCACGAGCAGACGCTCGTGTAGGTCGGCGCGCACAGGCCGGTCGCATGCGTGACGTCGTTGAAGGCAAAGGTCGTGTCGGGGTTCGTCTGCTCGCTCTGCCAGGGCGAGGAGAGGTCGGCAAGATTGTCGTCGTCCCAATCGGAGAAGACGTGGGCGTTCGGCCCGTTGAGCGTCTGTGCGCTCGCCAACAGCCAGCCGACCGCGGTGAAGTCGCGCGAGACCTGCGTCCCGCCCGACGGCGCGCCCGGGTAGTAGTCCCAGGCCAGGCCGGTGACGTCGTCGACCTTGTTGTCGCTCCGGAGCACGTCGCCGCTCGCGGCGTCGACGAGCGAGACGTAGACCTCGTCCGAGTCGGCGTCCGCGGTCACGCGCCAGGCGAGCCGCACGCCTCTGCCGGTGTTGACGAGAACCAGGCTCGCGCTGTGCCCGCCGGCGAACCGCGTCGCCCGCGCGGTACCACGCGGCGCAGCGAGCCGCCGCGGCTCCCGAGCCTGCGGGTGACCGGCCGCGCGGAGAGCGGCGACGACAGCCTCGCCGCCGGTCACCGAGCCGACGCCTGGGGGAAGCTCCAGGTCCGGCAGCGGCGAGCCGAGCACGTTCACGATGCGGCCGTCCTTCGTGACGCTCGCGCGCAGGTCGTTCTCGAACGCAGGGATTCCCCCCGCTTCCTGCGCCCAGAGCAGATGACGGACGCCGAAAGCGTCCGTCTCGTCGCGGACGAGCCGCAGGCCGCCGAGGTCGTCCTCGTCGAGGCCGAAGACGTCCTCGTTGGCCCGGACGTAGTCGAGGACGACGTCGACGGCGTCCTCGTCCGCCGGACCGGTGAGAAAGCCGTCGAGACGGGTGACGACGCGGGGCGTCCCGGTCAGCGGGTCGAGGTCGACGACGCCCTGGAGGCCGAGCGAGGAGCGAAGCGACTCGGCGGGCTCCGACGCCGTCGTCCCGGCTGCGCCCGCGGCGAGCACGCAGGCGCCGGCCAGCGACGCCAGAGTCGCTGCGGGCACACGAAGACGACGAGCCAGGCGAGAGGTCACGGGTGGTAAGCCCCTGACTGACGCTAATCACGGTCAACCCCCCGGGCGTCCCCCGTTCGAGCTATGTCCAGCGCCCGCGCGAGGTCCGGGGGAAGCGGCGAGGAAACCTCGACCTCCTCGCCTGTGAACGGATGCGGGAAAGCGATGCGCGCGGCGTGCAGAAACTGGCGCTCGAGGCCCAGGTCGCCGGGCACCCCGTATGTCGGGTCGCCGGCGACAGGTAGCTCGATCGCCTCCAGGTGGACGCGGATCTGGTGCGTCCTCCCGGTCTCGAGCCGCACCCGCAGGAGCGCGTGCCGCGGAAGCAGCTCGAGCAGCTCGAACTCCGTCGCCGCCTCACGGGGATTGGCGGTGTCCAGCGAGTGGCGCGTCGGGTCACGGCGGTCGCGCCCGATCGCCGCCTCGATCCTCCCGGCACGCGAGCGGGGACGGCCGCGCACGAGGACGAGGTACTCGCGCACGAGCTCGCGCCTGCGCAGAAGCCGCTGGAGCCGGCGATGGGCCTCGTCCGAGCGGGCGACCACGAGAAGGCCCGAGGTGTCCCGGTCGAGCCTGTGGACGATGCCCGGGCGCTCGGGCTCCTGGCCGCCGGCGATCGCCTCCGACAGCAGGCCGTGGACAAGGGTCCCGCGCGCATGGCCCGCCGAGGGATGGACGACCACGCCCGCGGGCTTGTCGACGACGAGCAGGTGCTCGTCCTCGTAGGCGATCCGCAGGCCGGCCACAGGCTCGGGCGCGAGCGTGGCCTCACGCCGCTCCGGAAGCTCGAGCTCCAACTCCTCGCCACCCGCCAGCCGGTGGCTCTTCGAACGCCGCGCCCCGTCCACGAGAACGGCGCCGTCGGCCAGGAGCCGCTCGGCGGCCGAGCGCGAGCCGACCTCCCCGCGCGCCGCGAGGAAACGGTCGAGTCGCTCGCCGGCCGCCTCCGGCGGCACGACGAGCTTTAGAGCTCGAACCAAGATGAAGCCTTGAGTCGCCGCGACGCCCCGGGCGGCGCGCTGCGGCGTCCTCGGTTGCGCCCGTAGCCTCCGGCTACGAGCGCGCCCTGCGTCCTCGCACCGCACTCACCCAGGACGCCGCATCGACGAAGCGTCATCCTGGCTCGAGCTTCATCCCGTCGTCTTGGGCGCCGTGCGGCGCAGGCGGGGCTGGCGCTCGGCGGACACCAGCGCCACCAGGAGAATGGCGACGCCGACGACGATGAAGGAGTCGGCGAGGTTGAACGCTGGCCAGAAGCGCAGGTCGAGGAAGTCGGTCACGTGCCCCAGGCGCAGCCGGTCGATCAGGTTGGCGAGGCTGCCTCCGACGAGCAGGCCGAGGGCGACCGGGAGCACGGGATGGCGCGCGCCGGCGCGCGCGAAGTAGAACAGCATCCAGCCCACCGCGACAACGGTGAGGATGGTCACCGCCGTTGCCCAGCTCGAGAAGAGCCCGAACGCGATGCCCGGGTTGGTCACGTGCCGGATCTCGAGCGGCCCGACGACGTGCACCGACTCGCCGAGCGCGAGCTGGCTCACCACGATCTGCTTCGTCACCTGGTCGGCGACGACGGCGGCAAAGGCCACGGCCAGCAGCCCGAGCCAGTGGAACGGCGTCGCCGAAAGCGACCGCTCGACCATGGAGATCGGCACGCGCCCATCGGTGGCCGACCCGACGCGAACGTCGATCAGCCTCGCCGACGGGTTGACTAGGCCCTCTCGGCGAGACGCTGGCAGTCGATACACCTCGTTGCGTACGGGAGCGCCTCGAGCCGCTCCTCGCCGATCTGCTTTCCGCAGCGCGCGCAGCTCCCGAACGTCCCGCTCGCGATCCTGGCGAGCGCCTCGTCGATCCCGCCCAAGACGTGCTCGGCGTTCTCCTCGAGCGTGTAGTCGATCTCGCGGTTGAGCGTCGCCGTGGCGGAGTCCGCGAGGTGGTTGTCGTACGTCTCCTCCTCGGTCTCGTCCTCGAGCGACCCGGAGTTCGCCTCGTGCAGGTTGTCGACCGTCAGCGCGACCCGGTCACGCTCGTCGAGGAGGATCTTGCGGAAGCGCTCGGTATCCACTCGCCGAGTATATCCGCCGGTCCGGCGGCCTCCTGCGAGGATCAGTCGGGGTCGCGAGGGCTCCGAGCGGCCCCGTCCGGAAGGCCGACGGCCTCTCCTTCGAGGCGCTCGAGAGCGGAGGCGAGGAACGCCCGAAACTCGGCCCTGACGTCCGTCTCGAGCGAGCGGAGGCGGCGGATCTCGTCGCGGACACGCTGCTCCTCCGCCTCCGCCGAGGCGGCGATCTCGCGGGCCTTGGCCCGCGCCTCCTCGACGATCAGGTCGGCCTCGTGGTGCGCCCGGGCCCGGAGCTCGTCGGCCATGCGCTCGGCCGAGAGCAGCGTGTTCCGGAGCGCATCCTCGATCTCCCGCTGGCGCTGGAGCTCGCTCCCGAGCCGCTCGAGCTCGTCGCGGAGGTCGGCCCGGTCCCGCCAGACGTCCTCGTAGCTCGCGGCGATGTCGTCGAGGAGCCGGTCGACCCCCGGGCGCTGGTAGCCGAGTGGGCGCCGGCCGATCTTGACATGGCGAATCTCGACAGGGGTGAGCGACATCCCGGCGGTCTTTTCGCCGCCCGAGGCCCGTTTCCTACAGGGCGCTCAGGCCGCGCTGCACGAGTGAGTGGACGATCGTCAGGACGATGATCGCGATGATCGGCGAGAGGTCGAGGCCGAGGCCGCCGAGGTTCAGCTGGGGGATGAAGCGCCGGAAGAGCCGGAGGTACGGGTTGACGACGTCGTAGAGGAACCGCTGGATGCGGTTCAGCGTCGTGTTGTACGGGAGGGGGATCCAGGACGTGATGATGTAGGCGAGGATGCAGATCAGGTAGACGAGGTACAGGTAGTAGACGAAGTCCTTCGCCGTCGAGATCGCGTCCGCGAGAGGCATCGCGGGGAAACCTATCGCCCCAGGTGGACCGAACCCAGCCCGGCCTCGGCTAGGCCTGGTTGAAGAAGCCGCGGTCGATGAGCCGGGCGCGTTCCTCGGCGGAGACCTCGACGTTGCGCGGCGTCAGGAGGAAGACCCTGTCGGCGACTCGCTGCATGCTCCCGCTGAGCGCATACGTGAGGCCGCTCGAGAAGTCGATCAGGCGTTTGGAGAGCTCGGGATCGGCGCTCTGCAGGTTGACGATCACCGGGGTCGAGTCCTTGAACTTGTCGGCGATCGACTGCGCGTCGTTGAAGCTCCGCGGGACGACGAGGTGCACCTTGACGGCCGCGCCCGAGACCGCCTCCAGCCGCCGGCCGCCGGAAGCCTCTGCGACGGCCGTCTGCGCGCCGCCGGCCTCGGGCTCCGACCAGTCGTCGAACTCCTCGCGCCGGCGCGCCGCGCGCGGGTTCAGGCGGCGGACGTTCTGCCGGTCGCGGTCGTAGGTACGCTCGAGCTCCTCCTCCGCCGCGTAGGCCTCCTCGTCCCAGTACTCGTCCTCCTCGACGATGCCGAAGTAGACGAGCGCCCGGCTCCAGACGTCTCCGAGTCCCATAGACGGGAGACGATTCTACCGGCCATAGAGAACGGAACCCACCCGCACGAGGGTTGCGCCCTCCTCCACGGCGACGCGGTAGTCCTGGGACGTTCCCATGGAGAGCTGCTCGAGGCCGTGCTCGGCGGCCAGCTCCCGCAGCCGGCGGAAGTAGGGACGTGAAGACTCCGGGTCGTCGGCCAGCGGCGGCATGGTCATCAGGCCGCGGACGTCCACCCCCAGCTCGCGCACCTCGGCCAGGAAGTCCGCCAGCCCCTCCGGCGGGACGCCCGACTTCGAATCCTCGCCCGAGAGGTTCACCTCGACGAGCGTCGGGCAGGCAAGGCGCTTCGCCGCCGAGAGGCTCGAGAGCGAGTGGCAGAGCTCGCAGAGCTCCGAGACGTCGCGCGCCTTGCGGGATTGCAGATGGCCGATGAACTGCCACCGAAACGTGTCGCCGAAGCGCCCGTGCTTGGCGGCGAGGTCCTGGAGGCGGTTCTCCCCGACCACGTCGACGCCCGCTTCCGCGAGCGCGCCGAGCTCGTCGAGCGGGACGTACTTCGTCGCCGCGACGACGGTGACGTCCGGCCCGACCTGCGCGCAGAGGCGCTCGTAGTTGGCCCGGACCGCGTCAGCGGAGAGCGGCAACGATCCCCTGCCGGCCGGTGCGGCCTCGGTCGCGGCGGTGCGAGAAGAAGAGCTCCTCCTCGCATGACGTGCAGAGGCCGACGCGCTCGACGGTCTCGCAACCGGCGGCGCGGAGGGCGCGCTCGGCCGCTTCGGCCAGGTCGAGGTTCCGCCCTTGGACCACGTCGTCCCCGAAGCGCTCGCGAAACGGCGTCGCCACCTCGTCGCCGACCTCGTAGCAGCACGGTCCGATCCCCGGACCGATCGCGGCGGCAAGGGGCCCGCCGCCGAGGGCAGACGCGCCGGCCTCGGCGATCCCGTCGAGGAGCCCGCGCCACCCGGCGTGCAGCACCGTGATCGCGGGCTTCCCGTTCGGGCGCGCGATGGCGATCGGGAGACAGTCGGCCGTGAGCAGCATGACCGCGCGCCCGGGCTCGTCGGTCCAGAGGCCGTCGCAGCGCTCGAACTCGAGCCCCGGTGTCACGATGCCGCGGCCGTCCGCCTTCGTCACCTCGGCGCTGTGGTACTGCCAGGCCATCGTCGCCGTCTCCGGATCGACCCCGACACGGGCGCAGAGGCGCCTGCGGTTCTCGTGCACGTTTCCGGGCTCGTCGTCCGTGTAGACGCCGAGGTTCAGCGACTCGAAGGCGCCCTCGCTGACCCCGCCGAGCCGCGTCGAGAACGCGACGCGGTACGGCCCCGGGGCGTCCCATTTGAACAGCGTCATACCGTCACGATATTGACCATCACCCGGGTGGTCTCGTCGAGCACGTCCGAGAACACGTTCCAGAACTGGTCGTTGAAGATGAAGATCACGGCGAAGAGCGCGATCATGCCCACCTGGTCGAGCTGGGCCCAGCGCACGTGGAGCGCTCGCGGCATCACGGCGGCGACGATGCGGGAGCCGTCCAGCGGGGGAATCGGGATGAGGTTGAAGACCCCGAGCACGACGTTGACCTCGAACGCCCGGATCACCACCTCCTCCAGCGTGCCCTCGAGGTTCCCGTGGATGATCCACGCGACGCAGCCGAGCGCGAGGAGGAGGTTGGTGGCCGGCCCCGCCGCCGCCACGATGGCCATGTCGATCTGAGGCCTGCGAAAGTAGCGCGGGCTCACCATGACCGGCTTGGCCCAGCCGAAGATGAAGTCCGAGACGAGCGCCGTGATCAGGAACACGGCGGTTCCGAGCGGGTCGAGATGGACGATCGGGTTGAGGCTGAGCCTGCCGTCCGCGCGCGGCGACGGGTCACCGAGCCACGTCGCCACGTAGGCGTGCGCGAGCTCGTGGAGCACGAGGCTCACGAGCAGGAACGGCAACAGCCAGACGAAGATCTCGACGGTCACGAATGTGTGGTGGCCGACGTGATGAGCTCGCGTGCGGCAGCGAGCTCGTCCTCGCGGCCGTGGAGCTCGCCGTTCAGCTTGCGCCGCAGCACCTCGTCGAGGACGGCGCCCACCTGCGGGGACTCGCCCAGGCCGAGGTCCGCGAGGTCGGCGCCGGAGATCTCCAGCCGGACGTCTCGGAGCTCCTCGAAGTAGCGGTCCAGGCGCGCCCGCACGTCGTCGTCCGCGCCCGCCATGGCCATGAGCAGGCCGTCGGGATCGTGCGGCTCGGCGAGAGCGCGCAGGGCGGCGGGCTCCTCGGTGGCGGCGACGACCTCGCGCAGCCGCGGGGCCACCGTGACCGCATCGGCGATCCGGTCCGCGTCGCGACGGCGCAGCCGCAGCCGCTCGAACCAGCTGTAGAGCTCGTCCGGGGGCAGCCGGCGCGCGAGCGCCGCCAGGCGCGGCCGCCAGAGCGGCGTCTCCGGAGCGAAGCGCTCCCGCAGCTCGTCGAGCTCGGCGACGAGCGCGACCGCGTCCTCGCCGGCCGCCAGGTGCGGGTGGATCGCCTGGTCGAGGCGCAGCTCCCCGAGCCTGCGCAGGGTCCCGGCGACCTCCTCCTCCGAGAGCAGTGCCTCGAGCTCGTCGCGGAGCCGCGCCGACGAGAGCTCGCCGACGAGCTCCATCTCGACGCACGCCCGCGCCAGGCCCAGCGTGTGCGCCTCCATGCGGAAGCCGTACCGGTTCTCGTAGCGCAGCGCCCGAAACAGCCGCGTGGGGTCGTCGATGAAAGAGAGGTTGTGCAGCACGCGGATGACGCCTGCCTCGAGATCGCGCAGGCCGCCGAAGAAGTCGACGAGGCGCCCGAAGTCCTCGCCCTTGAGCGAGACCGCCAGCGCGTTGATGGTGAAGTCGCGGCGGTAGAGGTCCTCGCGGATCGACGCCTGCTCGACCGCCGGCAGCGCCCCCGGGTAGTCGTAGAACTCGGTGCGGGCGGTGGCAACGTCGACGCGGCCGGCGTCGTGGAGGACGACGGCCGTGCCGAACTTGTCGTGCGGGACGACGCGACCCCCGAGCGCCTTGGCCAGGGCGCGGCCGAACGCGATCCCCTCGCCTTCGACCGCGATGTCGACGTCGAAGCTCGGCTCGTCCATGAGCAGGTCGCGGACGGCGCCGCCGACGAGGTAGACGCCCTCGAAGCCCCCGCCCACCGCCTGCACCGCCTCGAAGACCGGCTCGAGGCCGGGAAGGGCGAGCAGCCGCTCGCGGAGGTCCGGCCCCGGCGGCGGCTCCTCCTTCGCGGGCGGCTCGCCGAGCGCGCGGAGAAGATCGCTCCGGGCGACGACGCCGAGGACCTGCTCACCGCGGAGGACGGCGACCCGCCCCGCGTCGGAGGTCCGGAGCAGCCGCGTGAGCTCGGGGAGCGGCGTCTCCTCGTCGCACGCCACCACTTCGCTGCTCATCACGCTCTTCACGGGCGCGTGCGCGAGCCCGTGCGCGATCGCCTGGTCGAGGTGCTCGCGCGTGACGTGGCCCGCAAGCTCCCGCTCGTTCCCTACGAGGATCCCGCTCTGGCGGTGGCGCTGGCACATCACCATCGCCTCGGCGACGGAGCTCTCGGGCCCGACGAAGCGCGCCGGGCGGGACATGATCTCCGCCGCGGTGGGGAGCGGACGGGCCGCCTGCGGGAGCGCCGCGAGCACGAGCTCGCGCGCCTCCGCGAGGGGCCCGCGGTGCACGGCGGACGCCGCCTGCTGGTGCCCGCCGCCGCCCAGCTTGGCCGCGATTGCAGCGGCGTCGAGCTCGGGCAGGCGCGTGCGCACGACGCAGAAGACCCTGCCGTCCATCTCGACGAGGCAGGCGAGCGCCAGCGCGTCGGTCAGGTCGACGATCTTGTGCGCGAGGTTGGAGATGCCGTCGACGTAGACCGGCCACGAGACGGACGCGAGGAGCACCTCGAGGCCCGCGACGGAGTGCGCCTCGAGCGACGAGACGAGCGCGTCGAGCAGGGCGCGCTCCTCCTCGGAGAGGGGCGAACGGAGGTACTGCGCGACGACCTCCTGCCGGGCGCCGTGGCGCAGGCACCAGGCGAGCGCCTCGGCGTCCCGCACCCCGACGCCGGGATAGCCGAGCGAGCCGGTGTCCTCGTGGATCCCGAGCGCGAAGACCGTCGCCTCGAGCGGCGTGACCGCGATCTCCCGCTCGGCGAGGATCCCGACCATCGTCGTCGTGAGCGCGCCGTCCTCCGAGAGCACGAGATTCTCGGGCTTCACCCAGTCCGGCGCCTCGCCGGCGTGGTGGTCGAACACGACGACCTCCACCGAGGGATCGCGCGCGACCTGCTCGTACTCCCCGAGGCGCTCCGGATGCACGGTCTCGACGACGATCAGCCTCCGGATTGCCTCCGGCTCGACCCGACCCGAGTCGAGAATCTCGAGCTCGTCCGCGTGCAGGCGGTAGAACTCCCTCACGTTCCGGTTGAGGGAGCCCGAGAGCGCGATCGCGGCGCCCGAGTACAGCCGCCGCGCGGCGAGCATAGCGCCGAGCGCGTCGAAGTCCGTGTTCGTGTGCGAGACGATGACGTCCACCGGGAGAAGGTTAGACCTGGGCGGTGGTATCCCCCCTTGAGGGGATGCATCCGCGACCTCTCCGCCTACGGTGCGGTGGGGGTCTGCCGCCACAGTGTCTCGAACATCGCGCCTCGTCCTCTCTGCGCTCGTCGCCGGGCTCGTGCTCGTCGCGCCCGCCGCGACTGCGCCAGTGGCGCCGGTTCTCACCACGCCGAACGACGGCGTGACGACGAGCGCGCTGCCGTCGTTCAAGTGGGATGCCGTTGCAGACGCGGCCACGTACGAGTTCGAGCTTGCTGGCGACCCGGCGTTCAACTCGCCGATCCTCAACCTGACCACGAAGAACACCCGCGCGACGGCGAAGGATGTCGTCGCCAACGGGACCTACTACTGGCGGGTACGAGGCGTGACCGGCGCCGGCGCGCTGGGAGCCTGGTCGGACGTGCGCTCGTTCGAGCTCGCGTGGACGGCCCAGCCGACGCTTCTCAACCCGACGAACGGCGCCACGATCACGTACCCGAGCGAGGCCCTCGAGCTCAACTGGAGCGTCGTCCCGGGCGCGGCGAAGTATCTCGTGAAAGTCGCCACCGACCCGGCCCTCGGCTCGCTCGTCTGGGGCGAGCCGTTCGAGACGGCTGCGACGTCCTTCACGCTGAATGACCCACTGGCGCCGGGCACCTACTACTGGAACGTCACGCCGCTCGACGCCGAGGACCACCAGGGCGGCCCGTCCACGGTTGCGTCCTTCACCTGGTCGTGGCCCACCGCGACCACGCCCGCCGTGACCGATCAGGTCGCCGCGCCCGAGGTCTTCGACCCACGCTTTTCCTGGGATCTCGTCGAGGGCGCGGCGGGCTACGAGGTAGAGGTGAACTTCTCCTCCGACTGGGCAGAGAGCTCGAAGGTCTGCTGCGACCCGATCAAGGGGCGCATCTCGACGCTCGGAACCTCGCTCACGCCCGCGGAGATCCTCGCCAACAACACGTACTACTGGCGCGTGCGGGCCATCGACCCGAGCAACAACGCCGGCGTCTGGAACGAGGGACCGACCTTTATAAAGACGTTTGACAACGTCCCGCCGGTCACCGCCCCGAGCATCAAGAACCTGCGCATGCGCGACAACCACGGCGACCCGGCGACCGACGCCGATACGGGTACCGCCGTCGTCGACACCGGGGTGCCGATCATCACCTGGGACCCCGTGGCGGGAGCGTCGAGCTACCAGGTCAACATCACGGAGTTCGCCGACGGCGCCTGCGACTGGACGCAGGCCATCTGGGAGAACACTCCAACGACCCTGACCGCCTGGACACCCCTTGGCTGGAGCGGGCCGGCAGGCGACCCCTACCCGTCGATCCCCATCTCGGACGACCTCAACAATTCGCTGACGACGGGCCAGTCCTACTGCGCGCGCGTGCGGGCAGTCGACCGCGCGTCGCCGTCCTCGGGCGCGTCGTTCGTGTTCGGCGACTGGAGCTACCTCCCCGCGATCAACCAGCCGGGCTTCCTCTGGACCGGGCCGCCGGCTTCCACGTCGTGCAGCCCCTGCCAGATGCCGGGCTCCGCCTACAACGCTCCACTCACCGGCGCCTCGGTCGGAGAGATGCCGCTCTTCACCTGGGACGAGGTGCCCGGGGCCGAGAGCTACTACGTGCTCGTCTCCCGCGACGCCAACTTCACGACCATCGTCGACTACGCGTACACCCGCATTCCCGCCTACGCGCCCAGGCGCAGCCCGTCGCAGTCGATCGGCTACGCGGACGAGACGACCCTCTACTACTGGGCGGTTCTGCCGGCCAACAACGCCGACGGCAGCGGGGTGGCCACGGACCCGCTGTCGAGCAACCCGCAAAGCTTCACCAAGCAGTCGACGCCGCCAACGCTCGAAAGCCCCGTCGACGACGAGGCCGTGAACACTCCCGCCACCGAGTTCCAGTGGTCGCCGGTTTTCGGCGCGCGCCGCTACCGCGTCCAGGTGGCCCAGAACCCGACCTTCTCCAGCCCGATCGACGACATCGTCACGGACTCGACGGCGTACACGAGCAACACCACCTACCCGTCCGACACGACGTTGTACTGGCGCGTGCGGGCCGACGCCGAGAACGGCACGACCACCATGGTCGGCCTCACGTGGTCGCAGACCGAGACCTTCACGAAGCAGCTGCCGAAGCCCGTCCTCGACCCGGGGAACCCGACGAGCGGCTCGCTCCTGCCGACCATTCGCTGGAGCACCGTGCCGGGAGCGATCTCCTACGACGTCCACCTGGTCGAGCCCGACGGCGACACGTCGACGTTCACCAACATCCCGGCGCCGGCGGGAACCTTCACCAAGCTGACCGGGGTCGGCGTCGCCACGTGGCAGGTGCGGGCCAACTTCCCGACCGACTCGAGCGCCGTCGTCCACGGCCCCTACTCGCTGCCTGGGACGTTCACGCACACGATCCCCGAGCCCGCCAATCCAGGCGAGGAGACGGGCGACCGGAGGCTCCTCTTCAGCTGGGATCCGCGCCCCCGGGCCGACCACTACCGAGTCCAGGTCTCCACCCGGGCCGACTTCCTGACCACGGTCGAGAACCTCAATACCGAGACGACGTCGTACGCGCCGCTCCTGAACAGCACCACGTACACCGCCGGCGGCACCTTCTACTGGCGCGTCGCCGTGGTCGACACCGACTCGAACATGGGCGACTTCACCGGCGTCCGCTCGTTCACGCTGCCGCCAGTCACCGACCCGGGGGCGGCGGCACGCCGACGCTGCAGGAGTTCAAGGTGCTGTCGACCGGCTACCCGGTGAAGGGAAAGCGGAAGACGATCACCGTCACCGTGCGCAACGCCAGCTTCCAGCCGGTGGAGGGCGCGAACGTGCGCGTCTCCGGCGCCGGCGTCAACGCCGTGACGAAGCAGTCGAACGCCTCGGGCGCCGTCACCTTCCGCGTTCGCGCGAAGCGCTACCCCGGCACGGTGACTTTCAAGATCACGAAGACCGGCTTCGAGACCGAGTACCACAAGAAGACGGTCCGTCCCGCCTAGGGACGGCCCGTCGTCGGCCGGCTACTCGGGCTTGCGGGCGACGACCGCGATCTCGATCCTCGCTCCTGACGGGAGCGACGCGATCTGCACGGTCGCCCGAGCGGGGTACGGCTCCGCCAGGTGGCGGGCGTAGACCTGGTTCATCGCCTGGAAATCCTGCAGGTCGATGAGGAAGATCGAGGTCATGACGACGTCGTCGAGGCTGCAGCCGGCCTCGGCGAGGATGGCCGCGAGGTTCTTCATCACCTGCTCGGTCTGCTCGACGATCCCGCCCTCGACCACGTGCCCCTGCACCGGGTCGATCCCCAGTTGCCCCGAGACGTACACCATCTCTCCGGCGACGATCCCCTGCGAGTAGGGCGCTCCCTCGAACGGCGCCGGGGCGTTCTCCGTCCTCACGGCCTGCTTGTGGTGTGTCATCCGTCCACCCTTTCGATGCTCGCGCCGAGCGCGCGGAGGCGCTCGTCGATTCGTTCGTAGCCGCGGTCGATCTGTCCGATGTTCCCGATCGTGGAGCGCCCCTCCGCGCAGAGGCTCGCGATCAGCATTGCCATCCCGGCGCGGATGTCCGGGCTCTCCATCCGCTCGCCATAGAGCCTGCGTCGGCCCGTTCACGACGGCACGGTGCGGGTCGCAGAGGATGATCCGGGCGCCCATCGTGACGAGCTTGTCCACGAAGAAGAGCCGGTTCTCGAACATCTTCTCGAAGACGAGCACGGTGCCCCGGGCCTGCGTCGCCACCGCGAGCGCGATCGAGGTCAGGTCGGCCGGGAACGCCGGCCACGGCCCGTCCTCGATCTTCGGGATCTGGGCGCCGAGGTCGTCCTGGATGACGAGCTCCTGCCCGCCGGGAACCCGAACCGAGCTCCCGTCGGCGTGCCACTCGACGCCGAGGCGCTCGAACCCGTGCCACACGCCGACCATGTGCTCGGGCACGACGTCCTCGATCACGATCTCCCCCTCCGTCACCGCGCCGAGGCCGACGAAGCTCGCCACCTCGATGTGGTCGGGGCAGACGCGCCACTCGCCGCCGCTCAGCCGGTCGACGCCGCGCACGACGAGGACGTTGGAGCCGATGCCCTCGATGTGGGCGCCGAGGGAGACGAGGAAGCGGCAGAGATCCTGCACGTGCGGCTCGCACGCGGCGTTGACGATCGTCGTCTCGCCGGCGGCGAGGGACGCCGCCATGACGGCGTTCTCCGTGCCGGTCACCGACGCCTCGTCCAGGAAGACCTGCGTCCCCACCAGGCCCTTGGCCTTCATGTGCAGCCGCCGCTCGGCCGTGATCTCCGCGCCCAGCCGCGCCAGCGCGTGGATGTGCGTGTCGAGGCGCCGGCGGCCGATCACGTCGCCCCCGGGCGGAGGCACCACGGCCTCGCCCCAGCGGGCGACGAGCGGCCCCGCCAGGAGGATCGAGGCGCGGATCCGGGTGCAGAGCTCGGCGTCGAGCTCGGTCTTCCTGACGTCCTCCGCGACGATCCTGACGACGCCGTCTCCCGGGTGCTCGACCTCGATCCCGAGGTCGGCGACGAGCTCGAGCATCGTCTCGACGTCCCGGATCGCAGGGACGTTGGTGAGCGTCACGGGCTCGTCGGTGAGGAGCGAGGCCGCGATGATCGGCAAGGCGGCGTTCTTGTTGCCCGTCGCGCGGATCGAGCCGTGAAGCGGACGGCCGCCTTCGATGACGAAGGACTCCATCAGAGTGTCGGTGACGAGGGTCTCGGGCACAGGTCTCTTCGGGCTCGCAGGCCGAAGCGACCCACGAGGCTATCCTAAACGGCCCCGATGGACGTGACCCGCGACCGAGCCTGGGAGACGCTGACCCGCTACACCAAGAGCGAGGCGCTCCGCCGCCACGCGCTCGCTGTCGAGGCCTGCGTCGGCTTCTACGCCCGCGAGAACGGCGAGGACGAGGAGCTCTGGCGCACGGTCGCGCTTCTGCACGACTTCGACTACGAGATTCACCCGACGCTCGACCGGCATCCTCAGAACGGCGCGCCGATCCTCCGCGAGGAGGGCTGGCCTGAGGAGGTCGTCGAAGCCGTCCTCTCGCACGCCGAGCACCTGGAGATGCCGAGGGACACGCCGCTCAAGAAGACGCTCTTCGCCTGCGACGAGCTCGCCGGCTTCGTCCACGCGTGCGGGCTCGTGCGACCCGACGGAATCGAGACCCTCGAGCCGAAGTCGGTGAAGAAGAAGCTGAAGCAGCCGTCGTTCGCCGCCGGCGTCCACCGCGACGAGGTCTACGCGGGCGCCGAGCTCCTCGGCCTCGAGCTCGACGACCACATCCGCAACGTCGTGACGGCGATGCGGCCGATCGCGCCCGAGCTCGGGCTCCGCACGGCGGCGGCGTAGCTACGCCGTCAGGCGGGCTTGCGCCCGGCGCGCGAGCGCCTTCAGGTCGTCCGGTTGCACGTCGTCGGGCCTGCAGATGCCGGTCACGGACTGCACGAAGCGGCCCGAGCGGACGAAGACCGAGACCGTCCGGAACCTCGCGCCGACGAGCTCGAAGGTGGCGACGACTCCCGTCATCCCGCGCACCCCGGTCGCGAACGAGCGAACCCGGATGTCCGTGGGGGTGACCGCCGTCTCCTTCCCGAAGGCCCTCGCGATTCCGTCCGCGAAGGCCCGGCGGCCGACAGCCTGCGTCACGAGCCTGTGAGCGACGGCCGCCTGAGCCGGCTTGTCGTAGGCGGCGGTGCGAGCCTGGAGCCGGATCAGATGAGAGCCCCCGACCACGACGTCCTCGAACGTGCGCTGGTACCCGACATAGCCGGCCTCCGCGAGCTCGCCTTCGTCCACCGCCGTCACGCCTGCGCCGACGTCCTGGGGCTGCAGGGTCACCTGCGGCAGCCGCTCGGCGGCTGCCGCGGGAGCGTCCGTCGGGGCGTCCTCCTCCGGAGCCGGACCGACGGGAATCTCACCGGCGAGCACGGCCTGAATACGGCTGTCGAGCTTCACGGCGAGGGCACGCGCCTCACCCTGGGCATCCTCCTTGTCGCCCCGAACGACGATCGCAGCGCCGATGATCCTGTTCCTCCGGAAGGCCACGGTGGTGACGTAGGCCGTGTCCCGCCCGGCGCTCGCGTTGGCGACAAAGCCTTCGGCCTCGTCGCCGACGTCGTTGACCGCGAAGGGCTTGACGCCGCTGAGCGTCGTGCCGGCCTCCTTGCCCTGGAACCGCTGAAAGTCGCCGAGCTGCGTGTGGAGGTACTGCGCCGCGTAGACCGTGTCCTCCATGAGCTCGACCTCGGTTCCCGACGAAGAAGACGCCGCGCCCTTCTTCAGGCTGGCGAGGCTGGCGTCGCCGTACCACGCCTTGTGGCCGTTGAGCCGGCCGTCGCTCCGGAGGGACGTGGCAGTGTCGTTCGGGTCGATGCTTCCCTCGGCGGCCGCGGCGTTGGCGACCGGGCCCGACCGCTTGTCGAACGTCAGTCCCTCCGCGACCGTCCCGAGCTCGTCCCGCGGCAGCACCATCGCCGCGAGCTGCGCCTTCGTGAGCGGCTTCGGCTCGGCCGAGTCGTCGGCCTTCTGCCCGCCCACGCCGCACCCCGCCAGCACGAGGGCGCCGGCGAGGACGAGGCCCCGCAGAGATCGCGGCATGCGAATCGATTCGGCCTGCTCAGAGGGGAGCTAAAGCCCCCGAACGAGGCGTTCGAGATCCTCCTCGCTCGTCCAGAAGCCGCACGAGGCGCGCACGAGACCGGTACCGGGCAGGTCGCGCACGACGACGCCCTGCTCGGCCAGGCGGTGGACGACCGCCTCGGGCTCGTCGGCACGCCACGAGACGAGCGTTGCCTGGCCGGGCTCGGTAGCCACGTCGGCACCGTGCTCCGCGAGCAGCGTCCGGCATCGCTCGGCCGCCTCGAGGGCGCGGGCGAAGCGCTCCTCCCCCGCCTCGGCGGCGAACGCGAACGACGCGAGCAAGCCGCTGACCGATGCCGGCGGCGTCCAGGAGCCCTCGAAGCGAACGGCGCCCTCCTTGAGCTCGTAGTCGGGAAGCTTCCAGGAGAAGTACGAGGGGAACGCGACGCGGCAGTCCTCGAGCCGCTCGCGGGCGACGTAGAGCGCGCCCGTGGCGGCCGGCCCCAGCAGCCATTTCTGCGCCGACACCGTGTAGAAGTCGGCGCCGAGCTCCTCGACGGCGACGGGGATGGCGCCGGCGCCCTGCGCGCCGTCGACGAGCACGGGTACTCCGTGCCCGGCCAGCTCGCGGACCGGCAGGACGGCGCCGGTCAGCCACGACACGTGGGAGACGCCGATGAGGCGCGTTCGCGGCGTGATCTGGGCCTGGATCGCCGGCAGGATCTCGGCGACCGGAAGCCCGCGGATCGCCGCGACCCGCAGGCTCGCTCCCGAGGCAACCAGGCCGCCGAAGAGCCCGGGGTGCTCCGAGTCCGTCGTCACCACCTCGTCGTCCGGCCCGATGCCGAGCCCGCGGAGGGCGATGTTGCACCCCTCCGTCGTCGAGCTCGTGAGCGCCACCTGCTCCGGCTCGGTCGCCAGGAGCCGCGCGAGCTCGCCGCGGAGCCGCTCACGCTGCGTCCAGCGCGACCTCGAAATAGGCGCGGCTCGACCGGCCCTCCTCCAGCTCCCGGCGCTCCACCGCCTGCATGGCCTCGACGGTGACGCGCGGGAGCGGACCGAAGGTGCCCGTGTTCAGGTACGCATACCGCTCGAGCACGGGAAGGCCGCGACGGACCGCTACGAGGTCGATGCGACCACCGCCTCGACGGGAGCGTGGTCGGAGAGGACGACGTCGCGGCTGCGGCGGCGCTTCCCGTCCCACGCCTCGGGGCCCCGCTCGACGTCGAGACCGCGTACGAGGATCTGGTCGATCCCCTCGATCGGCGCCGAATACCCGCCCACCGGGTAGCGCGGCAGGTTGAAGTCCCCGCAGAGGATGCACCGCTCGGCCGAGGCGACGAAGGCCGCCGCCCGCTCGATCTCCTCCTCGACGAGCGGCCGTTCGGGATGGTTCGAGGCGTGCAGGTTCGCCAGCACCATGGTCTCCCCGCCCGCATAGACCTCGAGGGAGTGGCATACGCGGCGCTCGCCGCCGCGCAGGAGCCAGTCCTTGCGCGAGAGGCCGGGATTGAGGACGACTCGGCGGTGGCGGCCGATCTCGAAGTGCGGATTCACGAGCAGCGCATTGGCCTGCCCGGTCAGGCTCGAGCGAAAGCGCACGGGATCCGCCGCGGTCACCCGGCGGGCCAGCGGACCGAGGATCGCCGGCATCGTCATCGCCCAGGAAGCGCTCATGCCGCTCCAGTCGTCGAGGCGCTTCACCGCCCAGAGCGGCACCTCCTGCAAGGCGACGACGTCGGGGGCGTCGGCGGTGACGAGGCGCACCATCTCCTCGAGGTGAAGCGTCGACGACTGCGGGTGCGTCCTCCCGTGGTAGAGGTTCCAGGTCCGAACGAGAAGCTGCACGGCGCACTAGTCTAGGAGCGTGCGAGGGCGCTTCGTCGACCTCGTCGAGCGTCAGCTGGAGCTGTTCGAGACCGAGCACGCGGACCTGCTCGAAGACTGCCGGGCCTCGCTCGACGCCTACAACGCCGCCTCGAGGGAGGAGGCCGAGGAGCTCTACGGCGACTACGTCGACCAGGTCGACGCGGCGCGGGACGCACTGCTTGCGTACCGCTACACGTACGCGCGCACGCTGGACGACGAGGCTGCCGCGGAGTACGAGGAGGTCTTCAACCGCGTGGCCCGGAAGCGACTGCCGAGGCTCGGCCTCGAGCTGAGCTAGGGCTCGGCGTCGACGGTCGGCGAGCCCGGGCCGCTACCTCGCGACCCGGAAGAAGCCCTGGGGCGCGAGGCCGGCGACTTTGCGGGTGAGCGGGTCGACGGACAGTCCGACGTCCTCGCGCTTCTCCTTGCGCTTGACCGCCGCGCGCACGACGAACCCGCCGCCGTACCGAATCGGCTCCGGCGGGAAGCGTCCGACCACGCCGCGGTTGAGGCCGCAGCCCGACCACTCGTCGTCGCGGCCCAGCGCGCTCGACGCGAGGATCCTGCCCGCGGTCAGGCTGGGCGCGACCCCGTTCCCCGAGTAGCCGACGCCGTAGACGATCGGGACGGTGCCGGGAAGCCGGCCGAAGATCGGAGCGCCGTCGAGCGTGCGGTCGATGGGGCCGCCCCACGCGTGGGTGACCTCGACGCCGCTCGCGTACGGCACGAGGCGGACGAGATCTTGCCGCAGCTGCCGCTCCGCGGACTCGCCGTGAGCGAAGAACCCGTCGTCGACGCGGCCGCCGAACGCGTGCCGGTGCCCGCCCTGGCCGAAGGCGATCCGGCCGTCCCTCGTCGTCCGGTAGTAGTGCACCATCAGGCGGCAATTCGAGATCGACTCGCCGCCGGTCCAGCCCGCCTCCTCGAGCCGCTCTTGCATCGGGGCCGTGGCGATCATGTCGCTGGAGACCGCGACCACCGCGCGCCGCAGCTCCGGGACGGCCGTCAGCCAGGCGCCCGTGGCGAGCACGACCGCCCCCGCCTCGACCGACCCCGAGGGGGTGCGCGACGATCCCGCGCTCCCGGTCGAGCTCGGCCATCGGCGAGCGTTCGCAGATGCGCACGCCCCGCTCGACGGCGACGCGGCGGAGGCCGCGGGCGAGCAACGCCGGCTGCACGGTCGCCGCGCCCGCCTCGAAGGCCGCGCCGAGGTGGACGGGAGACCCGGTCCGCCGCTGCACCTCCTCCGCGTCGAGGAGCTCGAACGGGTGCTCGCCCGCTCGCGCGGCTGCCGCGACGGCTCCCTCCCACGAGCCGAGCTGCGCGGGGAGGTCGCCGTCCAGAGCCAGCCGCCGCGGCGGTAGTGGGCGTCGATCCCCTCGCGCTCGCAGAACGCGCCGAGCTCGTCGACGGCGGCAACGGACGCGCGGACGAGCCTGAAGGCCTCCTCCTCGCCCGATCCGCTTGACGAACGTCTCCACCTTCGGCCACCAGGAGAGCGCAAAGCCGCCGTTTCGGCCCGAGGGGCCGCCGCCGCAGATGTCGGCCTCGAGGAGCACGATCGACGCGCCCGGCTCGAGCTCGGCGACGCGGAGCGCGGTCCAGAGGCCCGTGTAGCCGCCGCCGACGATGCACACGTCTGCGCGGACGGGCCCGGCGAGCTGCTCCGAGGCGACGCCGTCCTCGGCGGCGAGCGCTTCCTGGAGCCAGAGCGACCGGGGCGGCACGCGGCCGCGAGCGCTAGCGGCCGCCGAAGTGGTGAGCGGCGGGCATGGCGCTCGCGCACCTCGGCGTCGTCCGCGACCCGGCGCGCGAGCGGCGCGAGCGAGACGAGCTCCGAGACGAGGATGTTGCGGTTCCGGTCGACCCGCTCGTAGCGGCCGCGCGCGAGGAGGAGCGGCTCGCCGCGCACGAGCGCGCGGTAGCGGTCGTAGACGGGCGGCGGAACGATCAGGTTCACCTGCCCGTGCTCGTCCTCGATCAGCATGAAGACGACGCCGCTCGCGGTCGCGGGGCGCTGCCGGGCGACGGCGAGGCCGGCGACCGCGACCCGGGCGCCGTGCGGGGCCTCCTCGAGCTCCGCGCTCGACAGCACCTCGCCCGGCAGGTGCGGACGCAGCAGCTCGAGCGGGTGGAGCCCGACCGAGAGGCTCGTGAGCCGGTAGTCGGCGAGCATCCGCTCCCAGGGCGTCTGCTCGGCAAGCTCGGGGATCTCGCTCGTCGGCTCGAGCGGGAGCGCGAGCTGCCTCTCCGTCCCGCCGGCGCCGGCGCTGACCGAGCGCGGCGCGAGGCCCAGCCGCCAGAGGAGCTGGCGGCGCGGCCAGCCGAACGAGTCGCAGGCGCCGCTCGCCACGAGCGCCTCCAGCGCCGGGCCGGTCGAGCGGCGCCCGCCGGGCGAGGTCGGCGACGCTTCCGAACTGCGCCGCCGGCCTCGCGCTCCTCGACGAGCGCGACAGCGGGCGCCTCCCCCAGGCCCTTGACGTAGCCGAGCCCGACGCGCACGGCGCCGCCCTGGAGCCGGCACTTCGCCTCGCTTCGGTTCACGTCGGGCGGCAGCACCTCGACGCCGCGCCGCTGCGCGTCCCGCACGAGGCTCGCGGGCGGGTAGAAGCCCATCGGCTGGGCGTTCAGGAGCGCGCAGAGGAACTCCTCCGGGTAGTGGTGGCGAAGCCACGCCGACTGGTAGGCGAGGAGCGCGAAGGCGGCCGCGTGCGACTTGGGGAAGCCGAAGGAGGCGAAGCCGGAGAGCTTCGAGAAGACGAGCTCGGCGGTCTCGAGGTCGGCGCCGTTCGCGAGCGCGCCGTCGAGGAAGCGGCGCCGGTAGGCCTCCATCGCGTCCAGGCTCCGCTTGCGGCTCATCGCCCGCCGCAGCCCCTCGGCCTCCCCCACCGTGAAGCCGGCGAGCGCCATGGCGACGTCGAGCACCTGCTCCTGGAAGATGATCGCGCCGAGCGTCTCGCGCAGCGGCTCGGCGAGCGACGGGTGGTCGTAGGGCGGCTCGTAGGCGGGGTCCTCGCGCAGGCGCTGGCGGCGCTCGATGTACGGGTGCACGGCCTTGCCCTGGATCGGCCCCGGGCGGACGAGCGCGACCTGGATCGTCAGGTCGTCGAGGTTCTCCGGGCGCGTGCGCAGGAGGCTCTGCATCTGCGCGCGGCTCTCGATCTGGAAGAGGCCGACCGTGTCCGCGTCCTGGATCTCCCGGTAGACGCCCGGGTCGTCGAGCGGGATGCGGGAGAGGTCGATCGGCTTCCCGCGCAGGAGCGCGATCTGCTCGACGCACTCCTCGACCGCGGAGAGCATCCCCAGCCCGAGCAGGTCGATCTTGAGGAAGCCGGCGTCGGCGCAGGAGTCCTTGTCCCACTGGCAGTTCTGGCGCCCCTCCATCGCCGCCGGCTCGACCGGGACGAGCTCGACCAGCGGCCGCGACGAGATGACCATGCCGCCGGGATGCTGCGACAGGTGGCGGGGCAGGCCGGCGATCTCGCCGCAGAGCTCCCGGAAGGCGCGCCAGCGCGGCGAGGCGAGGCGCGCGTCCGCGCCGGGAACGTGCTCCATCTCCTCCCCCACCTTGCGGGCGTTCCAGCCGTCGGAGACGCGCGCGAGCCGCTCGAGCTCGGCCTGCGGGAGCCCGAGCGCCTTGCCGACGTCGCGGATCGCGCCGCGCGCGCGGTAGGTGGCGAAGCTCGCCACGAGCGCCGAGTGCTCGCGGCCGTAGCGCTCGGTGACGGCGACGATCAGCTTCTCGCGGATGTCGCGCGGGAAGTCGAGGTCGATGTCGGGGACGGACTTCGAGCTCCCGGTTGAGGAAGCGCCCGAGCGCGAGCCCGGCGTCCACGGGATCGACGTGCGAGAGCCCGGTGAGGTAGCAGACGATCGAGCCGACCGAGCTGCCTCGCCCGCGCCCCGGCGGCAGCAGGTGGCGCGGCGAGCCGGGGCCCCTGACCTCGGCGGCGACGTCGCGCGCGAGCTCCAGCACCTCCCAGTGGAGGAGGAAGAAGCCGGAGAGCCCGAGCTCGGCGATCAGCGCGAGCTCCTCTCGCAGGCGCGCGTCCGCCCGGGTGCGAAGCGGGTGCGGAGCGTGGCGGTAGCGCTCCTCGAAGGCTCGGCCGCAGACCTCGCGCCAGCTGGACGTCCGCCGGAGTCGTCCCGATCCGAGAAGTCGGGATAGCGGTAGCCGAGCTCGTGCGTGAGGTCGAAGGTCGAGCCGCTCGGCCAGCTCGACGGTCGCGCGGACGGCGTCGCGGTCGTCGGGGAAGCGGGCGGCGACCTCGTGCGGGGCGAGGAGGACGCTTTCCCGGTTCCCGCGCCGCTCGGCCTCGCAGCCCTCGAGGGACGTGCGGTTCTTGATCGCCGACGAGGACGTCCTGGAGGCGCGTCCGGCGCAGATGGTGCGCGTGCGACGTCGCCGGTGGCGACGGTGCGGACGCCGAGGGTCTCCGCGAGGGTGCGGAGCGCGGCGTTCCGGCGTGCGTCGCCCCGCTCGTACGGCCGCTGGAGCTCGACGTAGAAGCGGTCGCGGCCGAAGGCGCGCGGCGAGGCGGGCAGCGGCGTTCGGGTCGCGGACGGCCAGGCCGTGCCGCGCGCAGCCCGAGAGGCAGACGAGGCCCTCGTTCTGGCTCGGCGAGGAGCGCCGGGTCGAGGCGCGGGTTCAGCCGCTCGTGGGCGTGCGCGGCGGTGAGAAGGCGGCAGAGGTTCGCGTACCCGCGCGGCGTCTCGACGAGGAGCGTGACGTGCGAGCCGTCGGCGAGCGTCACCTCGGCGCCGGTGATCGGGCGCAGGCCGAGCGCCTTCGCCGCGTAGGCGAACTCGAGCGAGCCGTAGACGCCGTCGTGGTCGGTGAGCGCGAGCGCCTCGTAGCCGAGCTCGACCGCACGGGCCGCCAGCTCCTCGGGCTGGGAGGCGCCGTCGAGGAACGAGTAGGCGGAGTGGCAGTGGAGCTCGACGTACCCCGCCACGCTCTCGTCACACCCCCGTCACGCTTCCGGCACGGTCCGCGCGCCACACGGTGCGCTTCTCGCCTGTACGCTCGAAAGCGGGTGGTGGGAGAGGGGTGCCCCTAGAGTTAACGGGCCGGTGGGGACCACTTCGATGGACGAGGCGATCGTGAACGGGCCCGGAGAAGGTGAGCTGCTGCGGGGCAGAGACCGCACCTTCCTGATCAAGGTGGACCTGCCCGAGCTCAGCCTGATCGAGTACGACATCGGCCTGCGCCACGCCGGCGCGAAGCCGCACTACCACGAGCGTCACACCGACGCCTTCTACGTCCTCGAGGGCGATCTCGAGTTCACGCTCGGGCGCGAGCCGTCCTCGCCCCGGCGGGAACGGCGGTCGTCGCCCCGCCAGGCGTCGTCCACGCCTTCACGAAGGCGAGCGGCGGCCGGGCCCGCTTCCTCAACATCCATGCACCGGACGCGGGCTTCGCCGACTACATTCGCGCCGTCGTCCGCCGCGAGCGCGCCACCTTCGACAGCGTCGACGTCGACGAGCCGTACGAGCCGGGCGGGGGGACCGTCCGGGGCCGGGAGAGGGCACGACGTACGCGGTCGGACAGGCGAGCTCGCTCTTCAAGGCGACCTGGGAGGTGACCGCGGGCTTCTTCTCGCTCGCCGAGCTGACGGTCCAGCCCGGAGCGACGCCGCCTCCGCCCCACTTCCATCGCAAGCTGCTCGACTCGTTCTACGTCCTCGAGGGAATGCTCACCGTCCGGGTCGGCGACGAGGAGCAGGAAGCGTCCCCGGGAACGTACGCGTGCTTCCCGCCGGGCGTCGTCCACACGTTCGCCAACCGGACCGACGAGCCGGTTCGCGCCCTGAACCTCAACGTGCCCGGCGGCTGGGAGAACTACATCCGCGACCTCGCCGCCGCGACGCCCGCAGAGGGGCCGCCCGACCCGGAAGAGCTGGGCGAGGTGCTCGCGCGTCACGACGTCGTCATCGCGGGCGACTAGGCCGTCTGGCGGAACCACTCGCCGCTCGCATCGTCCCGGAAGACCACGACGTTCCGCCCGCTCTCGAGCAACGCCTCGAAGTAACACCGCTCCACGGGCTCCTCCGTCCACCAGCGGTCGTCCACCCGCCACTCCTCGCGTACGGCGGCCACGCGCACCCGGTCGACCGCCGCCGGCACTCCGTCCTCGCAGGCCACGAGCGCCGGGCGCGGCTCGTTCAGTCGTCGCGCGGAACGAGAATGGCCCGGGTCTCCGGGATGCGCGACCACGGCGCGACCTCCACGACGGTGCAGACCGCATCTGCGCTTCCCACCGCCGCGCGCACCTGCCGGAGCCCCACGCGCAGGCGCTCCCGCAGACGGCTGCCGCGCGGGCGCACGAGCTCGGCCTGCGTCCCCACCGACTCAGTCAGCTCCCCCAGCTCGAGCCGCAGCTCCGCCGTCGGCGCCGGCAGCTCCGCGAGCTTGGACGCCAGCGCGAGCCGAAGGCGGTCGGGCTCCGCCGTCGGCTCGCGCAGCGTCAGCGAGCGCCGCCAGGAGCCTCCGCCGACGAGCTTCGCCGAGAGGGCGAGCTGCCGCGGGGCCCGACCGGCCCGCTCCGGGCGGGCGAGCAGGCGCTCGAGGAGCGCCGCCAGTGCCCGCGCGAGCGTGAGCTCGTTCGCCACCGGCTCCGGGAAGGAGAGCGTCTCGGCGATCTCGGCGGGCGGCCGGCGCGGCTCGACCCCGGTGCCCCCTTCACCCCGGGCGAGCTGCCATGCCTCCGCGCCGTCCGCGCCGAGCCGGTCCGCGACCGCCGCCCCGGGCAGCCGCGCCAGCTCGCCGAGCCGCTTGACTCCGAGCTCCGAGAGCTCCTCCCGCCGCTCCGGCGAGAGCGGAAGGAGATCGAGCGGAAGCGGCTCGAGGAAGAGGTGCGCCTCGCCGTCGTCGATGACGAGCGCCCGGCGGGCAGGCGCGACGGTCGCCGCCGCCAAAGCTGCGAAGCGCCGGGAGGCCGCCCCCACGCGGGCCCCCCACTCTTCCCCGACCGCGTCGAGCGCGCGCCGAAGCGCCTGCTCGAGCCCTCCGGCCAGCCGCTCAATGCCGCTCGTCTCGAAGTAGACGCAGCCCGGCTCGGCCGGCTCGACCGCGAAGCCCGCCTCCTCGAGCCGCCGCAGCACGGCCTCCCAGGCCTCCTCCACCCCGGCCGGATCCTGCTCGACGAGCTCGAGCCGAGGACAGGTGGCGAGCGCCTCGGAGAGCAGCATCCCCGGCCGCACTCCGGCCTCGTGGGCAGCGCGGGTGCACGACCCGAGGAGCGGCCGCGTCCCCGGCACCGGCGCGAGCGCGACCGGCTTCCCCCTGAGCTCGGGCCGCCGGAGCAGCGGAGCCCTGAGGGAGAAGCCCGGAATCGAGAGACAGGCGACCATGGGAACAGATGTTCTACACGAACACACGTTCTCCTGTCAAGGTCTCGGCCCTTGTTGCGCCGACGTGGAAAGGCCCCCGTCTCGTCCGGTGGGACGTGATCGAGCGCACTGCGGTCGTCCGTGGCCAACACGGCGAGATGTTCGGTCTCGTTCTGAAGAAGCCCGACTCGTCGTCGCAGCGGCGCTTCTGGCACCGTCGCAAAGAGCCAGACGTGGTCCTGCCCGTGGACGACCTCGTCGCTTCCGAGGACGAGTTCCGCGACGCGCTCGAGCGCTGCCTCGCCGATCCCGAGGCGCGGAGCGCGATCGGCTACGAGTTCGAGCGCGCGAAGTCCGCTGCTGCGTAGTTCCCATCGACGCAGTTTCGAGGCGAGTTTCCGGGTACGCTGCGTGCGTCCATGACCAAGCTCGCCTACAAACCGTTCGCCATGCTGTTCAGCGTTCTCGGGGGCATCCTCGCTGGAGCACTCTTCAAGCAGACCTGGAAACGGGTCGGCGGGCGGGAGGATGCGCCGAAGGCGAAGGAGAGCGAGTACGGCTGGCGCGAGATCCTCGCCGCCGCGGCGCTCCAGGGAGCGGTGTTCGGGCTCATCAAGGCAGCGGTCGACCGAAGCGGCGCCCGGGCCTACGAGAAGCTCACGGGTACCTGGCCGGGCGACTAGCGGCCGGTCAGCTCGGCCGCGAGCTCGCCGAAGACCTCGGTGTGGCGATCGACGTCGGCCTCCGTCGTCGCCGGCGACATGAGCGCCATGTTGTGGAACGGCGTCAGGAGCACGCCGCGGTTGAGCGCGTACAGGTGGATGAGCCGGTCGAGGAGGTGGTCGCCGCCGGCGGCGGCGTCGCGTCCCGGTCACAGGGCGCTCCGAACGGAAGAGGTACTCGACGCGGCAGCCCAGGCGCGTGACGTGCCACGGCAGCGAATAGCCGTCGATCACGCTCTGCACGCCCTCCTCGAAGCGCTCGCCGAGCGCGATCATGTGGGCGAAGGCGTCCTCGGTCAGGACATGCTCGAGCGTGGCCCGGACGGCCGCGAGGGAGAGCACGTTCGCGGCCAGCGTGCCCCCCACGCCGCCGACGTCGGACTCCTCGCGGCCGATCGCCGCCTCGACGCGGTCGGCCACCTCTGCCGAGAAGCCGTATGCCGCCGAGGGGATGCCGCTCCCGATCGCCTTGCCGACCGTGAGCAGGTCGGGCTCGAGCCCGTGCGCCCGGGTGTAGCCGCCCGGGCCGGAGCAGAGCGTGTGCGTCTCGTCGATGATCAGGAGCGTCTCGGTCTCCCGCGTCAGCTCGCGCAACGCGTCGTGGAACCCGGGCTGCGGGGTCACGATGCCGATGTTCGTCAGCGCCGGCTCGGCCAGCACGCAGGCCACGTCGCCGTGGCCGAGCTCCCGCCGGAGCGCCTCGGCGTCGTTCCACTCGACGACGCGCGTCGTCTCGTCCAGCGGCACCGGCGGGCCCAGGTTCCCCTCCCGCTCGACGACCCTGTCCCCGTCCAGGGCGACGAAGCTCTCGTCGACGGTGCCGTGGTAGCACCAGTTGAAGACGAGCACTTTGGGCCTGCGCGTGACGTGGCGCGCGAGCCGGATCGCAAAGCGGTTGGCGTCGGTGGCGGTGAGCGCGAACTGCCAGCGAGGCAGCCCGAAGCGGCGCGCCAGCTCCTCCCCGACCCAGAGCGCCTCCTCGCTCGGAAGCATCAGGGTAATGCCGTGCGCGGCCTGCTCGGCGACGGCCCGGACGACGGGCCCGGGCGAGTGCCCGGTCATGGCGCCGGTGTCGCCGAGGCAGAAATCGATGTACTCGATCCCGTCGACGTCGCGGAAGCGCGCGCCCCAGGCCTCCTCGGCGAAGACCGGGTACGCGCCCGGCCACCTGACCATCCAGTGCATGGGAACGCCCGCGAGAAGCGATGAGGAGGCGCGGCGGGCGAGCTCTCCCGAGCGGGGATGCTCCCGCTCGAAGCGCTCGAGCTCGTGCTCGAGCAGACGCTCGGCCCGCTCGTGGACTGCCATGGGTTCGTATTCGATCACGACGCATAGACTTGCCGCTCGTGAAGCGCGTCCACCTCGACGAGATCGAGTCGCTTCCGGCGCTGGGCGGCGAGCTCCGGTGGAAGCCGGTGCGCTACACGCTCGGCGTCGACGCCTTCGGGGTCAACGCATACCGTGCGGAGAGCGCCGGCGACCTCGTCGTCGAGGACCACGAGGACCCTCACCAGGAGCTCTATGTCGTCGTCTCGGGCTCGGCGAGGTTCAACGTCGAGGGCGAGGAGTTCGACGCTCCCGCCGGGACGCTCGTGCTGCTCTCGCCGGGCGAGCACCGGGTCGCCCACGCGGCCGAGCCGGGGACGACCGTGCTGGCCGTCGGCGCGGAGGCAGAGCGCTTCGAGCCGTCCGCCTGGGAGTACAGCTTCCGGGCCGCGGGCCTCATCGACCTCGGACGACTCGACGACGCGCGACGGGCGCTCGCCGAGGGCAGGGAGCGCTACCCGGACATCCCGTACCACTTCCAGACGGCGCGCCTCGCGGCGGCGGAAGGCGACGCCGAGTCGGCGCGCGAGCACCTCCGCCGGGCCGAAGACTTCGACCCGACCGCCGCCGAGCGGGCGAGGCAGGACCCGCTCCTCGCCGGGCTCAGCTCATAGGAGCCCGCGCAGCCAGCCGCCGTCGACGGCGAAGGCGCCGCCGGTGATGTAGCTCGCGCGCTCCGAGGCGAGGAATGCCGCCAGCGCCGCGAACTCCTTCGGCTCCGCCAGGCGACCGAGGGGGATCGACGCCTCCAGCCGCGCCTGGATCTCCTCCGGCTCGACGCCCTCCCGCTCGGCGTTCGCACGGTTCAGCTCCGTCACGCGCTCGGTGGCCGTGTACCCGGGGAGGATCGTGTTGACCGTGATCCCGTCGGCGGCCACCTCGCGGGAGAGTGTCTTTGCGAAGCCGGTCACCGCCGCCCGCAGGCTGTTCGAGAGGATCAGGTTGTCGACCGGCTGCTTCACGGCGACCGACGTGACCGCGAGGATGCGGCCCCAGCCGCGCTCCTTCATGCCGGGCAGCGCGGCCGTCGCGAGCTCGACCGTGCTCCTCAGGAGCAGCGCCGTCGCCCGGTCCCAGTCCTCGAGCGAGAGCGTGTCGTGCGTCCCCGCTGGCGGGCCACCGGTGTTCGTCACGAGGACGTCGAGCCTGCCGAAGCGCTCGAGGGTCGCCGAGACGACCCGGGTCGGCTCGCCCGGCACGGCGAGATCGCCCGGGACTGCGAACGCACCGAGCTCGGCGGCCGCCGCCTCCAGCCGTTCGGCATCGCGTGCGCAAACGGCCAGCGACGCTCCCTCCGCCGCCAGCTCGTCCGCGATCGCCCGGCCGAGCCCGCGGCTCGCGCCGCAGACGAGCGCAGCCTTGCCCTCGAGGCCGAGGTTCACTCGTCGCGAAGGTAGGCGTCCGACCCGTCGAGCCAGTCCTGCCGCGGCGGGCAGAAGATGTCGACGTCGAGCGTGTCCTCGAGCGCCTCGGCCTTGTGCGGAAGCCAGGAAGGAAGGTGCAGCACCTCGCCGGCGCGGACGTCGACCACCTCGGCCTCGTCCTCGCCGAGCCAGAAGCGCAGGGTGCCTTCGAGGATGTAGGTCAGCTGCTCGTTCTCGTGCGAGTGCATCGGGACGATGCACCCCTCGTCCAGGTAGACGTGCGCCACCATCATGCGCTCCGTCGAGACGAGTCGCCGGTGCAGGTCGGGCTTCAGCTCCTCCTTCGGCATGTCCTCCCAGCGGTAGTGCGTCGTGCCCAGCGCGCTCACGTCTCTCCCTTCGTCGACAGTCAGTCCGATGGTCTCACGATCCTGAAGCTGGCCGACTTCGCCCGCGAGCTGTAGCCGTCGTCCAGGAGGTACCGCACCTCGTATCTGCCGGGACGAAGCGGCCCGCTGCCAATCGTCGTCGAGCCCTCGATCGCGGTCTTCGTGTACTCGTAGACGAGGTAGGCGCCGTTGCCGCAGCCGCCCGCGTTGCACCCGGGCGTCGCGTACGGGGTCTCCCTGCCCGGCCTGACGCGGTACGCCGCGACCCAGTCCCAGCGCATGCCGGGCGCGTTCGACCAGGAGACACGGATCGGCTCGCCGCGCGCGTAGACGCGCTTCGAGGTCCACACCCTGGTTCGCTCGCCCCGCGGGTAGAGCCAGATCCGGGAGCGGGAGAGCACCTCGCCGCCCTCGTCCAGGAGGAGCACGTCGTACGCACGCCGTCGGAGCCCCGCCGTGGAGAAGGTCAGAGTCCCGTCCTGGGCGAGCGTCGCCTGCGCGGCCAGCGGATCCTCGGTGCCGGCCCGGGCGAGCGCCACCTGATCGCCGCCGTGGAAGACCACCGAGAGCATGTCTCCGATCGTGAGCCGGCGCTTCTCCGGCGAGGCGAAAGCGGACGGCTCGCCCGGCCCGACGACGAAGGTCGAGGCCACGCCTCGATGGTCGGTGGGATACGGACGAATCGCGATGTCCACGTCCGGCCCGCCGCGCTCGCCGACGACGTGGCTCTCGACCGCCCGCGCGCGGCCCGAGTGCAAGACCCAGTCGATGCGGTCGTGCACCTCGCGCCGAACGGACTCCGGGCCGCCCGGCGTCCACGTGAAGCCGGGCAGGGCGACCGGATCCGGATGCACGTCGCGATACGAGTCCCGGAAGCCCGCCTCCGCGTACGCCCGGCTCACGGGCCAGTCGAAGGCGTACGGCACCTCGGGCCGGACGGCGGCGACGGCCGGCGTCCAGTCGAGATGGGAAGGCGAGTTGAAGTCGCCGGTCAGGAAGACCGGGATCCCGTCCGCCACGAGGTCGGGCAGGACGTCGAGGTGGTCCTGGATCGCCGGCAGCCGCACGGAGCGCTCGAGCTGGTCGAGCTCCTCGGGCGTGGCGCCGTTCCGCACCCGGTAAGGGCCGTAGGGAGTCGCGGGGAGGTGCGCGTTCGCAATCGCGACGACGTGGCCGGGCCCCAGCTCGACGTAGACATACACACCGTCTCCGCCGGGCGGATCGATCAGTCGGTAGCGAGAGATCACCTGGGTGCGCTCGCTGGCGAACCAGCCGAGGGCGCGGGCGATCCGGCGGGTGGAGTGCTCCGCCTCCTCGAGGCCGACGACGTCGGCACCCGAGGCCCGGACCGCCTCCAGCACCTTGGCGAACGCCGCCGAGCACCCGCGCCGCCTGGTGCACCAGTCGCCCGTCCGCAGATCGAGCTCGTCGCCGCCGTAGAAGATGTTGAAGGTCATCACGCGCAGCCGGACGGCGCCCGCGTCCGCCTCGGCGGGCGCAGCTTCCGCGCTCCCGCCGGCGAAGACGACTCCGACGAGGAGCAACCGCAGGGCTCGCTGCATAGGCAGAAGACCGTAAGCCGCCTCCCGGACCGTGTCAACGGAGGCGTACACTTTCGCCATGGGAGTCGCCTACAGCTCCCCGGACTCCGCGCTGACGCGCATCACGGCCGTCTACCGCTGCCGCTGCGGCGCGGCGATCTCCGAGGTCGGGCGCCACGCGGGCGAGCTGCCCCGGGGTTGGGAGCCTCTTCCGGAGGGCGGCTGCATGTGCGCTCACTGCGCGGAGCAGAAGCGCGCCGCGAAACCTGTCAAGCCGTCGAGCTGACGATCTCCGCAGCCGCGCCTTCCAGGCGCGAAAGCCGCGGGACGACGTCGAGGACGCTTTCGCGCGCGCACCAGGCGATGTCCTCGCCGAGCAGGGCGTGCTCGGGATTCTCGGACGCGCTCAGCCCCTGCTCCGGGCCGGCGAACGACCGCGCGATGCGCACGGCGGCCTCCGCGGCGTCGGAGCGACGGCCGCCGAGGAGCGCCGCGATCCGCCCGGCGCAGTAGGCGTCGTCGATCGTGAACCGGCCCTGGAGCCCTGCGCAGACGACCTCGACGTCCTCTCCTCCGCGCGCGACCTCGGCCACCGCCTCGAGGTTGAGCAGGCTGCCGACGAGGACGGTCTCCGCGCTGGCCGCGGCCGCGAGGACGGCTCTCGTCCCGTTCGTCGTCGTCAGGATCAGCGTCTCCCCGAGCGGCTCCGTGAACTCGCGCGGCGAGTTCCCCAGGTCGAAGCCGGGGATGGCCACGGCGTTCCGCTCTCCGGCGAGCACTCCCTCGCCCAGGCTCGCGCGCAGATCGCGGGCCTCCTGGACCTCGGCGCAGCAGAGCACCCTGCGGTAGCCGGAGGCGAGCGCCTGGGCGATGGTCGAGGTGGCGCGGAGGACGTCGACGACGATCGCCGTGGGCGCGCGCCCGGCTTCCGCCGGGGTGAAGGCGACGTGCACGCGCATGGGGTCGCGACGTTACACCGAGACGGCGTGGATACGATGGCTCGATGGCCGTTCCCGAGCAGACGCAGACCCGGACGTGCTACCGGCACCCGGGACGGGAGACCGCCGTGAGCTGCTCGAGCTGCGGCCGGCCGATCTGCACCGACTGCATGGTGTACGCGGCGGTCGGGATCAAGTGCCCCGAGTGCGCGGGCCAGCCGACGGGCGCCCGCGCGACCACTCAGCGCGTCGGCCGCGCCGCGAGGACGGGGACCGGCGCGCTCGTCACGAAGACGCTCATCGGCCTGAACGTCGTCGTCTACCTGATCTCGATCGCGCAGGGAGCGGGCGGGCTCCAGCCGGCCCAGTCCTTCGTCGACCGTTGGGCCCTGCAGGGCTTCGCGGTCTCCGAAGGCGAGTGGTACCGGCTGATCACGAGCGCCTTCCTGCACGCGAGCCTCATCCACCTCGCCTTCAACATGCTCATGCTCTGGTGGTTCGGGCAGGCGCTCGAGGCAGCGCTCGGCCGGGCCCGGTTCCTCGGCGTCTACCTCGTGTCGGCGCTCGCCGGCGCTGCCGGCGCCCTCCTGCTGAGCGGCGCGTTCGTCCTCACGGTGGGAGCATCGGGAGCCGTCTTCGGAATCCTGGGTGCGGGGCTCGTGCTCGAGCGACGCCAGATCTACGTCTTCGGGGGCGGTGCGCTCGTCGTCGTCGTCCTCAACATCGTGTTCACCTTCGCCGTCTCGAACATCTCCATCGGGGGGCACCTCGGCGGGCTCGCCGGCGGAATCCTCGCGATGCTGGCGCTCTCGGTCGCCGGCAGGCATCCCATCCACGGGCGGCTCGACGTCGTCTCGCTCCTTGCGCTCCTGGCAATCGCGGCCGGCAGCGTCGTGCTCGCGTACCTGCGCGTTCGCGGCTACTCCTGAGCCGGGAACTTTCGCTCACATTCAGTCGTCTTACCGAGCATGAGGCTTCCACTCGCCCTCGGGCTCGCCGCGGCGCTCGCACTGCCGGCGTGCGGCGCCGGCCAGGAGACCGCGCCCGCCGGATCGACGGCGAGCCCCGAGCCCGAGGCTGCCCTCCCCAACGCCGCCCGCGTCGTCTGCGAATCGGGTCGCGCGCCAACGGTCGAGACGCCGGCGGTGAAGCCGCAGCGCGACGGCGTCCACATCGACTTCGTCAACGAGACCGGCAAGGATCTCGGCTTCTCGATCGAGGATCCGAGCGAGGGCGGCATGGGTGCCGGCGCGCCGCCCGGAACGTCCACGCAGATCGTCGATCTCCACCCCGGCACGGTCACGATCGCCTGCTACGACTCCACTGAGGACGGGAGCGAGGTCCCCCGCTCGTCACTCGAGATCGTCGACCAGGACGGGGTTTGGATCTCCACCAGGCTGACCTGCTCTTCCGATACCGCCTTCTCGCAGACGGTCGACTACATGCAGGGCGCACGGGGCGAGGCCGACCCGCTCGAGGCGGCGCGGAAAGCCCTCGAGCCCTACACGCAGCCGGAGGACGTCGTCGAGCCGGCCGGATACCCGGATACCGACGTGCGGATCTATCGTCTCGTTCGGACCGGGGACGTGCTGGCGACCGTCAGCCTGTGGGACGACGGCGCAGGCGGCTGGCTGCAGGACACCGTGACCGGCTGCGGCGAGCTCGAAGGCTGAGGGCCCCGACTCGCGCGACGGGCCCCGTCCGGCTAGCCGCCCACCTGGACGGCCGTGACCCCCTTCTCGGCGAGCACGGCCTGCGCCGCGGCCAACCGCGCGAGCGGCACGCGGTACGGCGAGCAGGAGACGTAGGCGAGGCCCGAGCTCGTGGCAGAACGCGACCGAGCGGGCGTCGCCGCCGTGCTCGCCGCAGATGCCGAGCTTGATCTCGGGATCGACGCCGCGCGCCCGCTCGACGGCGATGCGCATGAGGTCTCCCACGCCGCTCACGTCCAGTGTCTCGAACGGGTTCGCCTCGAGGATGCGGTCCTCGAGGTAGCGGGCGAGGAACTTGCCCTCGGCGTCGTCGCGCGAGAAGCCGAGCGTCGTCTGCGTGAGGTCGTTCGTCCCGAAGCTGAAGAAGTCGGCCTCGGCGGCGATCTCGTCCGCGCGGACGCACGCGCGCGGGAGCTCGATCATCGTCCCGACGTGGTAGTCGAGTTGCCGCGAGGCCTGCTCGAGCTCGGCGGAGGCGGTGTCGAGGGTGAGCCGCCGGAGCCGCCGCAGCTCCTCCGCGAAGCCGACGAGCGGGTGCATGATCTCGACGAGCGGCGCCTCGCCGCTGCGCTCGGCCACGGCGAGCGCAGCCCTGACGATCGCGCGCACCTGCATCTCGTAGATCTCCGGGAAGAGGAGCCCGAGCCGGCACCCGCGCGTCCCCAGCATCGGGTTCGCCTCGCGGAGGGCGCGGATGCGGCGCGCCATCTCGGCCGACTCGGCCTCCTCGAGCGGCGGGAGGAACTCGTGCAACGGCGGGTCGAGCAGCCGGATCGTGACCGGCAGCCCGGCCATCGCCTCGAAGATGCCCTCGAAGTCGGCCTGCTGGAAGGGGAGCAGCCGCTCGAGCTCGGCCCGGCGCTCCTCCTCCGAGGAGGCCATGATCATCGCCCGCACGTGCGGCAGGCGCTCCTCGGCCATGAACATGTGCTCGGTCCGGCAGAGGCCGATGCCCTCGGCGCCGAACTCCCGCGCCTTCGCCGCGTCCTCGGGCGTGTCTGCGTTCGCCCGAACGCCCAGGCGACGGATCCCGTCCGCCCAGCCGAGCAGCGTCTCGAAGTTCTCGTCGATGCGCGGTGGGACGAGGGGAACCTCGCCGACGATGACGTCGCCGGTGCCGCCGTCGATCGTGACCACGTCTCCCTCCGCGAGCTCGTGCTCGCCGAGGCGGATGCGCCGGGCGTCGAGGTCGATCGAGAGCTCTTCGCACCCGGAGATGCACGGCTTCCCCATCCCCCGCGCGACGACTGCCGCGTGCGAGGTCATGCCGCCGTGCGCGGTCAGGACGCCGCGCGCCTCGATGATCCCGTGGATGTCGTCGGGCGTCGTCTCGGTGCGGACGAGGATCACCGCCTCGTCCGACGCTTCCCTGCTCCTGGGCGCGATCCGCGTCGAGGACGACCTTCCCGGTCGCGGCCCCAGGTGAGGCGTTCAGCCCCCTGGCGACCACCTCGTACTCGGCGTCCGGGTCGATCATCGGGTGGAGGAGCTGATCGAGCTGCCCCGGGTCGACGCGCGCGACCGCTTCCTCCTGCGTCAGCAGCCGCTCCGCGACCATCTCCACCGCGATCCGGAGCGCCGCCGCAGCCGTGCGCTTCCCTGTGCGGGTCTGGAGCAGGTAGAGCGTGCCCTCCTCGACGGTGAACTCGATGTCCTGCATCTCGCGGTAATGCTCCTCGAGGCGGGCCATCGTCGCCGCGAGCTGCTCGAAGGGCTCCGGAAAGCGCTCGCGCATGGCTGCGATCGGCTCCGGCGTGCGGATGCCGGCGACGACGTCCTCCCCCTGCGCGTTGACGAGGAACTCGCCCCAGAGCCCGGGCTCGCCCGTGGACGGGTCGCGCGTGAAGGCAACCCCGGTACCGGAGTCGTCTCCCTTGTTGCCGAAGACCATCTGGACGACGTTCACCGCCGTGCCGAGGTCGTCGGGGATGCCGTTCGCGCGGCGGTAGACCTGAGCGCGCGGCGTGTCCCACGAGTCGAAGACCGCCCTGACGGAGCGCTCGAGCTGGTCGCCGGCGTCCTGCGGAAAGTCCGGGTAGAGACCCTTGAAGCGCGTCACGAGCTCGCTCAGGTCCTCGCTGCCGAGCTCGACGTCCTGCGTGACGCCGCGCTCGGCCTTGAGGGAGGCGAGCTCCTGCTCGAAGAACTGCGCGTCGACGCCGCCGACCACCTCTCCGAACATCTGGACGAGCCGCCGGTAGGCGTCGAACGCGAACCGCTCGTTCCCGGTGGCGCGCGCGAGCCCGTCGACCGCCTCGTCGTTCAGGCCGAGGTTGAGGATCGTGTCCATCATCCCCGGCATCGAGATCGCCGCGCCCGAGCGCACGGAGACGAGCAGCGGGTCGGCCGGGTCGCCGAAGCGCTTGCCGGTTGTCCCCTCGAGGCGCGTGACTGCCTGGTCGACCTCGACCTCGAGCCCTTCCGGGAGCCGACTTCCGAGCCGCATGTACTCCCGGCAGGCCTCGGTCGTCACGGTGAAGCCCGCCGGCACCGGCAGCCCGATCGCGGTCATCTCCGCGAGCCCGACGCCCTTGCCGCCGAGCAGCTCGCGGCCGAGCCCGCCCCCCTCCGAGAAGTCGTAGACGAACTGCGTGCCCATGCCCTGGCCGCGAATTCTCCCATTCGACGGATTTCCGTGCATCCGGGAGATCCCCCGGCAGGGGAATAGCGCCGTTCGCGAGTCTCCACCATGGTCAGAAGGCGGGCTAGGCAGACGCGGGGCGCCGCAGCCTACGTCTCGGCCCGAGAGAGAGGCGGTCGTGGCACCACGGGCCGCCTCTTCCTTTTTCAGGTGCCTGGACTACGCTCCGAACCGATGCGGGCGTTGGTCCTCGGAGTAGCCGCGGCGCTCATCTCCGCGCTACCCGCCACCGCAAGGTCGGCGCCGACAGCGGTGGTCCGCGGGCCCGCGGACGAGAACCACGCAACCGCCGCCTGGAATCGCGCCGGCACGGTCGAGTACGTCGCTTTCACCCGGCGCGACCCTCACACCGATCGACGGAGCGCGATCCTCCGTTTGATCCGAAGAGATGGATCATTTCGATCGGTGAGGCTCAACACGCGTGGTGACGGCGACGCGGGCGGGTTCTTCCACAGCCGTCGGGTTCTGTACTCCGAGGAGAGGGGGAGCGATTACGACCTCCGGGTCTATGACATCACCACCGGCCGGCGGTCGGCTCCCACGTCGGTCAACACACGCAAGAGCGAGTGGCTGGCGACCCGCTCCGGCCCGTACCTCTTGTTCAACCGCGACAACGGCACGGCGAACCGGGTCGTCCTCCACGACCTCAGAGACGGGACGGAGACGCGGCTGGCCCGGTCGGCCGACCAGGATGCGTTCGCCGGTCAGGTGAGCGGGAACTGGGCGGTCTGGACGGACTGCGCCGCAGCCTGCGACGTCTACAGGCGAGACATAGCCGCGGGCACGACCTCGATCCTGCCCAGGCCAGCGGGGGAGCCTGGAGCGAGCCAGTACGAGCCCTCGGTCACCCCTGACGGAACGGTCTACCTCGTACGCAATACAGGAGGCGCCTGCACCTCCACCGTCGAGCTCGTTCGCTTCGCCGCCACCGACCCGGCCGACGGAACTGTCATCGCTCAGCTCCCGCCGGGACGCTTCACCACGGGCACCTACGCCCGGCCAAACCCGGGCGGGTCCGTCGATCTCTTCTTCGCGCGGGGCAGCTGCGACACGTTCAGGCACAACGTGTTCAAGCTTCGCAGTCCCTAGTCGTGCGAGCCCGATCCTGCCGCCAGCTCGCGGCGGTGGGCGAACCACTCGATCAGCCTGATTCCGACCCAGACCGGCGTGAAGAGGACGTAGAACACGAACAGGCCGGCGGCGAGCAGGAGCATCCACAACGGCCACCAGTACCAGGGGATCGGCGGCTTAGAACCCATTTCGGAATGATGCGTCGTCGTCGGGGTGTCCTGGGCGAGTGCGAGGCAAGGACGCAGGGAGCGTTCGTACTCGAGAGTACGGGCGCGACCGAGGACGCCGCATCGTGCCGTCCAGGGCGGCCCGGCGGCACCCGGCTTCATTTCGAAAGGGGTTCTCGAAGGTTATGTCGCCGCCTCCGTGCTCAAGCGGCGCTCCTCGACGAGGCGGACGATCCGGCGCGCCGTCTCCTCGATGGCGAGGTTCGAAACCTCGATCACCGGGCAGCCGAGCCGCTTGTGGACGGACTCCGCGTACTCGAGCTCCTCGTAGATCTCCGCCAGGTCCGCGTAGCGTCCCCCGCCGCCCATGCCCCGGACGCGCTCGCCGCGGATCTCGGCCAGCGCGTCCGCGTCGATGGTGAGGCCGACGACCCTGGCGGGGTCGACATTCCAGAGCTCGCGCGGCGGCTCGATGCCCTTCACGATCGGCACGTTGGCCGTCTTGTACCCGAGATAGGCCAGATACATCGACAGCGGCGTCTTCGAGCTCCGCGAAACCCCGACGAGGACGATGTCCGCCTGGGGCAGCTCGTGCGCCGCCGCGCCGTCGTCGTAGCGGACGGCGAACTCGATCGCGGCAATGCGCTTGAAGTAGCTCGAGTCGAGCACGGTGCGGGCTCCCGCCCGGCGGGTTGCCGGGGCGCCCGAGACGCGCGCGACCGCCTCGATCGGATGTCCGAGCAGGTCGCAGTAGTGGAGCCGGTAGCGCTTGCAGAGCGTGCGCATGACCTCGCGCATCTCGGGCTCGACGAGCGTGAAGATGACGACCGCCCGGCGCCCGCGCGCACGCTGGGCGGCGAGGTGGACGTCCTCGACGACGGCGATGCGGGGGTGGCGGACAACCTCGAACTCCTGTCCGGGGAACTGCGCCTCGACGGCGTCGACGACCCGCGCGGCGGTCTCTCCCGTCGAGTCCGAGATCACATGCAGCTCGACAGGCTCCGGCACGTCAGCCTTGGAGCTGAGAGAGGTCGCCGAGCCACTGCGCGACATGATTCCGGACGTCCCGAAGCAGGCCAACCTGTTTCTCCGCAGCTGTATGTCGTCCGCCATCACCAGCACGTCGTCGAAGAATGCGGTCGAGCGGCTCCCCGAGGCTGGAGGCGGCGTCGACAGCCGCGCTGAATCGTGCTCGGGTGGCCGCCCGGCAAGGCGAATGACTCGACAGAGCGCGGATGCAGCGCACGCTCCGCCGCGCTCGACCGACGCTGCTCGTCGACTGCTCCCAGGTCTGCCAGCTCCTCGGCTTTGCGCAGAATGCGATCCGCGCGGTTGAAGACATAGTCTGCAGCTGCGCCAGGACGACCTGGTCCAGGGAAGCGCAGCGTCTGAGCCAACTCGGCAATCTGATGGATCCCCGGAAGCTCCGTCTCCCGCGCAGCACGAATGAACTCGACAGGCTGACCCAGCACGTGGTCCAGTCGATCGAGGACGAAATTGGCGACGTCTCGCTGAACGTCGTCGACCTCGAGCCTCTGCTCGCCAGTAGCCGGAGCTCGCGCGGCAACAACGGCGGATAGGTCGATCTCGAGCCTGCCTTCGATGGCGATCCGACAGAGGCCGATCGCCGCGCGACGCAGGCCGTGCGGGTCGCGCGACCCGGTCGGCCGCTGCCCGAGCGCGAACGCGACGGTGAGGTTGTCGACCTTCTCGGCAGCGGCCAGCACGCGCCCCGGCTCGGTATGCGGCAGCGGCCCGTCGGCGGAATCCGGGAGGTACTGCTCGTCGATCGCGCCGCACACCGCCTCGGGAAAGCCGGCGAGGCGCGCGTACTCGGCGCCGATGTGACCCTCGAGGTCGGGGAACTCGCGCACGAGCTCGGCCGCCTGGTCGGCCTTGGCGAGTCGCGCGGCCTCGCGAGAGGCCTCGCCTCCGCCGAGCTCGCCGACGAGCTCCTGCAGCCGCGCGGCCTTGTCGGCGAAGCTGCCAGCGCCTGCGACGAACGTGATCGACCCGAGCTCCTCGGCCAATGCTTCGATCCCCTTCCGGACGTCGCGCTCGAAGCTGAAGTGGGCGTCCTCGAGCCTTCCCTCCAGAACGCGCTCGTTGCCGGCGACGACCACCTCGGGGTCGCCCCCGTTCGCGACGAAGGCGAAGCGCGCGCCCTCCAGCGGGAAGTAACGCTGGTGCGACTGCATCGCCGTCTCGACGACCAGCGGCGGCAGATCCAGGAAGCGCTCGTCGAAGCTCCCCTGAAGGACGACCGGGCTCTCGACGAGGAAGACAACCTCCTCGAGAACCCCGGCGGGGTCGCGCCAGCCGCCGATCGCGTCCAGGCCGACGAGGATCTGGCGCCGCCGCTCGTCCTGGTCCGGCTCGACGCCAGCGGCCCGCAGCACCTCTGCGTACTCGTCGGCGCGCGGAAGCTCGACCTCGCCGCCGGTGAAGCGGTGTCCGTAGGTCAGGTGCCCCGACTGGAGCCCGGCGACCTCGACGTGGATCGTGTGACGGTCGAGCTTCGCGCAGAGCCAGCGCACCGGCCGCGAGAAGCGCAGGCCGTCCTTCTCCCAGATCATCGACTTGCCGAAGCCCAGGCCTGCGACGATCGCGGCCAGCGTCTCGGGAAGAGCCTCCGAGATGGGCCGGCCCGGCACGACGACGCCGAGGAAGCCGTCGCGCACCTCCAGCTCGTCCTCGGAGACGCCCTGCTTGCGGGCGAAGCCTGCTGCGGCCTGCTCCCGCAGGTGCTCCGGCGGCCCCTGCACCCAGCGGTCGGGCTCGCGCTCGGCGACCTCGTTCACGAGCAGAGCGATCCGCCGCGGCCCGACGTAGACCGCCCCCTCCCCCAGCTCCGGCAGCCAGCGCTCGCGAAGCTGCCCCTCGGCCTCCCGGCACGCCGAGGCGGGCAGCTCCTCGCAGCCGATCTCAAACAGCAGGCTGGGCAATTGACTCCACGTAGAGCTCCGCGACGCTGCGGGCGAGGTTGCGGACCCGGCCGATGTAGGCGGCGCGCTCGGTCGCCGAGATCGCGCCCCGCGCGTCGAGGAGGTTGAAGGCGTGCGAGCACTTGAGCACCTGGTCGTACGCGGGAAGCGGCAGTCCGAGCTCGATCAGCCGGCGGCACTCCTCCTCGTGCTCTTGGAACCGCCGCATGAGCACGTCCACCGGCGCCGCTTCGAAGTTGTAGACAGACCACTGGCGCTCGTTCTCCCGGTAGATCTCTCCCCAGGTGATGCCCGGCGCCCACTCGAGCTCGAACGCGGTGCCCTTGTCCTGCAGGAACATGGCGAGCCGCTCGAGACCGTAGGTGATCTCCGCCGGGATCAGGTCGAGCTCGAGGCCGCCGAGCTGCTGGAAGTAGGTGAACTGGGTCACCTCCATCCCGTCGACCCAGACCTCCCAGCCCAGCCCCCAGGCGCCGAGCGTCGGCCCCTCCCAGTCGTCCTCGACCAGCCGGACGTCGTGACTCGAGAGGTCGATGCCGACGGCCTCGAGCGACGCGAAGTAGCGGTCGAGGACGTCGGCGGGGGCCGGCTTGAGGATCACCTGGTACTGGTAGTAGTGCTGGAACCGGAAGGGGTTCTCGCCGTAGCGGCCGTCGGTCGGCCTGATCGACGGCTCGACGTACGCGGCTTTCCACGGCTCCGGCCCGAGGCAGCGCAGGAACGTCGCCGGGTTGAAGGTGCCCGCGCCCACCTCCGTGTGGTACGGCTGCACGAGCACGCATCCCTCGTCCGCCCAGTAGCGCTCCAACCGGGCGATCATCTCCTGGAAGTTGGGCGCGCTCATCGAAGCGGACATGCTACGGGAGCCCGGCCGGTCATCTCTCACCGGTCAGATGCCCGCTCTCGACGTTGTCACACACTCGACACGATCTGCGCGCCACCGGTGCGCTTTTCGTCGTTAGGCTCGTAAGCGGGTGGTGGGCCGGGGTGCCCCAAACAGCGAGGCTCGCCGGGGATCAGGCCGACAGCGTTCTCAGGCGGAAGCCTCCGTGCTCCTCGTAGGAGGCCTCGATGACCCGCAGGCACTGGCGGAGAACGTCCTTCTCGAGGCCGAGCTCGCGGGCGCCGGCAAGAGGCTGCTCGAGGAGCCCTCGGATTCCGAGGAAGCCCGCTTCCGACACCGGCAGCGCGGCGGCGGAGCATTCGCGGCATACGGCTCCTCCCGCCCGGGCGGAGAAGGCGACGAGCGGCCTCGCCTCCCCGCACGAAGCGCAGCTCGCCAGGTGCGGGAGATAGCCGGCGAGCCACAGGAGCTTCAGCTGGAACGAGAGGACGAGCGGCTCGAGCGCCGGCTGCGCGGGCAGGCTCGTGTCCACGTCGTCGAGGAGGTCGAGGAAGCGCGTCAGCGCGTGGAACGCCGGCGGCTGGGCCTCCTCCTCCACGAAGAGCCTGAGAACGGCCTCCAGCCCGATGTGTCCGACCGCGAGCCGGTACGGGTCGGTCCGGGAACGGTCGTGTGAGGCGACGAGCTCCGCGCCGCGCACGGTGTGCAGGTCACCGCGTCCCTCGTGGAGGAGGAGCTCGACGTGCGAGAACGGCTCGAGCCGGGCGCCGAAGCGCGAGCGCGTCTTGCGCACTCCCTTGGCGATCGCGCCGACCCTTCCCCGGGCCAGCGTGTAGAGGTGGAGGACGCAGTCCGCCTCGGAGAAGCGGATCGACCGGAGCACGACCGCCTCGGTCGTGAGCGTGCGCGACGACATCCGGGCCACTCTAGTCGCTCACTCGGGGGAATCGGAGTCACGGCACGGACGTTTGCCCTGGTAATGGCCAGGATCCAGATGTACTCGACCGCGTGGTGCGGCTACTGCGACCGCGCCAGGGCGCTCCTCCGCGAGCGCGACCTGCCGTTCGAGGAGATCCCGCTGGACGACGATCCGGCCTTTCGCGCCCGGCTCCTCGACCTCACCGGCCGCTGGACTGTCCCGCAGATTCTCGTGGACGGCCGGCCGATCGGCGGCTTCGCAGAGCTCCGTGAGCTCGACCGCCGCGGGAAACTCCGCGAGCTGGCCGCGTAGCGTCCCTGCTCAAGGGCCGCCCAGCTGGCACGCCGGGCAATACCAGGTGCCGCGGCCGGCGACTCGCGTCTTCGCGATCGGCGCCCCGCAGCGCTCGCACGGCTCTCCTTCGCGCCCGTAGACGCGGAACTCCTCCTGCATTCGCCCGCGCCCCCGTCGGCGCCGCGGTAGTCGCGGAGCGTCGCACCCTGTCGCCGGATTCCGAGCCTCAGCGCCTTGCGGATGCCGCCTCTCAGCGAGGCCACCTGCACCGCATCCAGCTCGCCGGCAGGAGCGAGCGGATGAACACGCGCGTGCCAGAGGGCCTCGTCGGCGTAGATGTTTCCGACCCCGGCGGCGGCCCGCTGATCGAGCAGCGCTGCCTTGACCGGCGCCCGACGGCCCGCGAGCGAGCGGCCGAGCGCGGCGGCCGTGAAGGAGCGGCTGAGCGGCTCCACGCCGAGCCGGCGCGCGGCGAAGTAGCCCTCGAGCTCGCCCTGTTCGAGCAGCTCCCAGGTCCCGAACCGCCGGACGTCTCGGTAGGCGACGTCCGAGCCGTCGTCCAATCTGACGACAGCCCGCACGTGCGGATCGTCCCCGCGCCCTTCCGGCGCCGGGTGAAGGACGTTCCCGGTCATCCGCAGGTGAACGAGGAGGTGCCGCCCGCTTTCGAAGACGACAACCAGATACTTGCCTCGCCGGCGCACGTCGGCTACCCGCTCCCCCTCGAGGGCAGTCGCCACCGCCTCGGGCGGTTCGGGCCTCGTCAGCCTGGGATCGCGGATCTCGACCCGCTCGAGCGCGCGTCCCGTCAGCCCAGGCGCGAGCAGGGAGCGAATCGTCTCGACTTCGGGGAGCTCGGGCATGGAGGTTCAGGCACCCCGGCGGCTCACGACACGACGTCGAGGACGATCGGCTTCGGCTCGGGCTTCCGGTCTCCGAGCCGATAGCAGGCCTCGACCTCATTGGCTGCGCGGTCGGCCGAGCCGGCGTCGCGCGCGTGAATCTCCGCCAGCGCCTGACCGGCCTCGACTCGGTCGCCACGCTTCGCCAGGCACACGACGCCGACGGCGTGGTCAATCGCCTGCTCCTTGTGGAGGCGTCCCGCTCCCAGGCGGAGCGCAGCCAGGCCGATGCCGGTCGTCGCAATGCCTTCGACGAAGCCGCCTGTCGGCGCCGCCACGGTGCGAACGACCGCCGCCCGCGGAAGCGCCTCGCGCGAGGGGTCACCCCCCTGCGCCCGGACCCAGCGGTCGTACAGCCCCCGCGCGGCCCCGCTCGAGACCGCCTCCTCTGCGAGCCGGCGACCTTCGGCGTGGTCGACGCCGAGGTCCGACAGCGCCAGCAGGTACGAGGAGGCACCGAGCACGAGCTCGGTGAGGTCCGGTGGGCCGGCGCCCTCGAGCATGTCGAGTGCCTCCTGGATTTCGAGCGCGTTGCCGACGGCACGGCCCAGAGGCTGATCCATGTCGGTCAGCTCGCACACGACCTCGCGGCCGTCCAGACGGCCGAGCTCGACCATGGTCCGGGCAAGGTCCCGCGCTTCGTCCAGCGTCTTCATGAACGCCCCGTCGCCGACCTTGACGTCGAGCACGATCGCGTCGGCGCCGCCGGCGATCTTCTTCGACATGATCGACGAGGCGATCAGCGGGATGATGTCGACCGTCGCGGTCACGTCCCGGAGGGCGTAGAGCTTCCTGTCCGCAGGCACGAGGTCGGCGGTCTGGCCGATGATCGCGAGCCCGATCTCCTGCACCTGGCGGATGAATTCGCCACTGCCGAGCTCGATGCGGAAGCCGGGGATCGACTCGAGCTTGTCAAGCGTTCCGCCCGTGTGGCCGAGGCCGCGTCCGCTCATCTTGGCGAACGGGACGCCGCAGGCGGCGACGATCGGGCCGATCACGATCGACGCCTTGTCGCCGACTCCGCCGGTCGAGTGCTTGTCGACGACCTTGCGTCCGAGCGCCGAGAGGTCGATCACCTCCCCGCTCTGGACCATGGCGTCGGTGAGCGCATGGGTCTCCGCCGCGGTCAGACCCCGAAAGTACGCGGCCATGCAGAACGCGGCCATCTGGTAGTCCGGGACCTCGTCCCGCGCATACGCGAGCGTCAGCGCTGCGAGCTCCTCGGCGGAGAGCTCCTCGCCGTCCCGCTTGCGGCGGATCAGCTCGGCGGCATGGATCACGGGGTCAGGACCGGAGTCCCCGGAATCCCGCGGCTCGGCGACTTCCCGCCGAGCCAGGCGTTCACGGTCGCGCCCACGTCTGCGAACTCGCCCTCGTGACGGTCGCCGCCAGCGTTCCGCCCGTCGACGTACGCGAGAAAGAGCGCGTGCTCGCGCGAGTGGTCGGTGGAGGGCGTCGTCGGGTCGCAGCCGTGGTCGGACGTGAGGACGAAGAGGTCGCCCGGCCGCAGCGCGTCCAGCAGGTCCGGCAACCGGCGGTCGAAGTCCTGCAGGCAGCGATGGAAGTTGACCGGATCGTTCCGGTGGCCCCAGAGCATGTCCGTCTCGACGAGGTTGACGAAGACGAGCCCCGACTCGAGCTCACGAAGCAGCGTCTCGGTCTGCCGGATGCCGTCGGCGTTCGACTTCGTGGGGTGCGAGTGGTCGATGTCGACCCCCGCGAAGATGTCGTGGATCTTGCCCACGCCGTGGACCTCGTTGCCCGCCTCGCGCACGAGCGTCAGGTAGTTGGGCTGCCTGGGCCGGAGCGACCAGTCGTGTCGGTTCGGCGTGCGCGTGTAGCTCCCGGGCTCACCGACGAAAGGCCGGGCGATGACCCTGCCCACCGCATGCTTTCCGGTGAGGATCTCCCGGGCGATCCCGCTCGCCTCGTACAGCTCCTCCAGCGGGATCGTCTCCTCGTGCGCGGCAATCTGGAAGACGGAGTCCGCGGACGTGTAGACGATCCACTTACCGGTCCGCTGATGCTCCTCCCCGAGCTCCTCGATGATCTCCGTGCCGGAAGCCGCCTTGTTCCCGATGACGCCGCGGCCGGTCCGGTGGGCGAACCCCTCGATCACCTCGAACGGGAAGCCGTGCGGGTACGTGGGCATGGCCACCGGGGTGACGATGCCCATCAGCTCCCAATGTCCCGTCGTGGTGTCCTTGCCCTTCGACCGCTCGAACAGGCGACCGGCGACGGCGGGCGCGCCGTCCATCGGCGGACAGCCGAGCAGATCCTCGATGTTTCCGAAGCCGAGGTGCTCGAGGTTGGGAAGGTCGAGCCCGCCGACGGCCTCGGCGACGTTGGCAAGGGTATTCGAGCCTTCGTCGCCGTACTCGGCCGCGTCCGGCAGCTCGCCCGCACCAACCGCGTCCAGCACGATCACGCAGGCGCGTGGCATGGGGCTATTCTACGGTTGTCATGGACACGATCCTCGGCTTCATCGGGCTGGCGCTCTGGATCGCCGGCACCATCGGCATCGCCGCCGGGATCACCTGGGTGGTCGTCAAGATCTCCCCGGGAAGCGAAGATCTCAAGCCGAAGTCGCAGCCCGAAGCCCGCTAGAGGACCGGCTCGAGCGGAAGGACCTGCTCGAGCGGCGTAAAGTCGAGGCCACAGGCGTCCGCGACGGCCTCGTACGTGAGCTTCCCGTCGACGACGTTGACGCCGCGCGCGAGCGCGCGATCCCGGGCCACGGCCTCGCGGAACCCGTGGTCGGCGATCGCCTCGATGTAGGGCAGGGTCACGTTGGTGAGCGCGAAGGTCGAGGTGACGGGGACCGCGCCGGGCATGTTCGCCACGCAGTAGTGGACGATCCCGTCGACCTCGTAGATCGGGTCCGAGTGCGTCGTCGGCCGTGACGTCTCGAAGCAGCCGCCCTGGTCGATCGCCACGTCGACGAGCACGGCGCCGGGCTTCAGGCCGCCCAGCATCTCCCTCGTGATGAGCTTCGGCGCCCGCGCTCCGGGGATGAGCACGGCGCCGATGATCAGGTCGGCGTCGGCGCTGGCAAGCTCGATCTCGAGCCGGTTCGACATCGCGAGCGTGATCCGTCCGTCGAGCATCATCTCCAGGTCGCGCATGCGCTCGACGGACTTGTCGAGCACCCACACGTCGGCCTGCATGCCGACCGCGATGAGCGCCGCGTTGTAGCCGACGATGCCGCCGCCGAGGACGACGACCTTCGCCGGCGGCACGCCGGGAACGCCGCCGAGCAGGAGGCCGCGGCCTCCCTGGGCCTTCTCCAGGGCCCAGGCGCCCATCTGCGTGGCCAGGCGACCCGCGACCTCGCTCATCGGCGCGAGCAGCGGCAGCTTGCCGTCGTCGGTCTCGACAGTCTCGTAGGCGATGCAGGTCGCACCGCTGGCGACGAGCGCGCGGGTCAGCTCCTCGTCCGCGGCGAGGTGCAGGTACGTGAAGAGGATCTGCCCCTCCCGGAGCCGCCCGTACTCCTCGGGCAGCGGCTCCTTCACCTTCAGCACCATCTCGGCGCTCTCCCAGACCTCGTCGACGGTCGTCACCCGCGCGCCGACGGCCTCGTAGTCAGCGTCCGCGAAAGCGCTCCCGGCGCCTGCGCCTGTCTCCACGAGAACCTCGTGCCCACGCTGCCGGAGCTCGCCGGCTCCCGCAGGCGTGAGCGCGACCCGGTACTCGTCCTGCTTGATCTCCTTGGCGACGCCGATCCGCATGACGCGCGCCAACGATAGCCGAACGAGAGTGCCCGGACGGCTGCATTTGCACGGGGTTCTTCGCCGTGACTGCGAAGGTCAGCCCGCGGGCGATCGCGCGAGCCGACCGGCGGCGAAGGCTGCCGCGAAGAACCACGGCTCCTCGTCGGGGCCCCGTCCCATGTGCGAGAGGGGCAGGCCGTCGCACTCGGCGCGCCACGAGGACGCGTCGACGATCTCGACTGGACCGAGCTCCGGTGGCACGTCGAGCCCGGCGGGCCAGGCGACCCTCACCGGCGCGCGGACGAGCTCCAGCACGGCGAGCGTGTGGTGCGAGAGCCCCCGGTGCCGCTCGCGTTCGTCGGCGGCCGAGACGCGCGGGGCGAGCACCGGAGCGCCGCCGAGGGCACCGGCGGCATTCACCGCCTCGGCCGCGGCGACCGCCCCGTGCCCGAAGCGGGACCCGGTGCCGACGACGCCGGGACCGATCGAGCACACCACGGCGTCCACGGCCTCGGCGGCGCACGCGACGAGAGCGGATGGGACCGAGACGCACGCGTGCTCCCCGCCGACACAAGGCCCCACCGCCACGGTCGTCCGCAGGTATCCCTCGCCGCGCAACGCCCGCACGGTGTCGGACAGAGGCACCGGTAGCGCGCCCCCGCCGAGCTGCACGTAGGCGACGCGAAGATCCCGTCCGAGCCCTGCGCATGCCGGCGCGACCTGGCTGTGCAGCGAGCAGCAGACGATTGCGAGCCCGCCGAGATCGACCTCCGCCTCCCCCGCCCACGACTCCTCCGCATGCCTGACCGCGTGCTGGAGAGACGTGTAGGGGAGCTTCATGACGTGGGCGCCCTCCTCGCCCGAGAGACCGAGGCCGCGGGTGAGGTTCGCGTGGAGGACGTCGTAGCCCCCGGTCCCGAGCCCGAGCTCGACCGCCTGGACGTTGACGAGGACGTCGTCCCCGAGAGCCACCGGCCCGGTCAGCGCCGGATAGGCCACGCACGGCCGCCCGTCCACCTCGAGCCGCACCAGGCCCTCGTGCCGCTCCGCGACGGCGGTCACCGTTCCGAGCCGCAACGTGACCGGCACGGCAGGCCTCTACGCCTCGCGGGCGGCGGCGACGAGCTCGAGCGTCACGCGGACCATCGCCTCCAGGTCGGCCACCGCGATCGCCTCGTCGGCCGTGTGCACATTCGCCATCCCGTTGGCGACGTTCACACAGTGGAGACCACGCTCGTTGAAGACGTTGGCGTCGGCGCCGCCGCCCACCTCGACCTCCGTCGGAGCGAACCCGGCGCGCTCGAGGGCACTCCGCGCGAGAGCGAGGGCGGGGTCGTCGGAGGCCAGGCGATAGCCGCGGTACTTCTCCTGGACCGTCGTCTCGACCTCGCACTCCGAGACGGCTGCCGCGAAGGCGAACGAGTCGAGCATCTCCTGCACGAGGTCCGCGAGCTTGCGCTCGTTCCGCGAGCGGGCTTCGACGGCGAGGCGGCAGCGCGCCGGCACGACGTTGAGCGCGCTTCCCCCTTCGATGAGCCCGGCGTTGGCCGTCGTCTCCTCGTCGATGCGCCCGAGGCGGAGATCCGAGAGCGCGCGTGCCGCCGCGACGATCGCGGAGCGGCCGTCCTCGGGGTTGATCCCGGCGTGCGCCGGCCGCCCCGTGAAGACGACGTCGAGCGCCCGCCCGGTCGGCGCCGCAACGACTACCTCGCCGACCGCTCCCGAGTAGTCGTAGACGAAGCCGAGCCGAGCGTGCAGCCGGGTCTCGTCGAACGCGAAGGCGCCCTCGAGCCCGGTCTCCTCCCTCGTGGTGAAGAGGAGCTCGATGCCGGCGTGCGGACGTCCCTCGGCGAGGACGAACCGCGCCGCCTCGAGCAGCACGGCGACCGCCGCCTTGTTGTCGGCCCCCAGAATGGTGTCGGCGCCGTTCGTGACGATCCCGTCCGTGACGACGGGCTCGATCGGTCCCGAGACGGGCACTGTGTCGAGGTGGGCGCAGAGGAAGATCGCCTCTCCGGAGTCGTCCGCGGTCGTGGGCAGACGCGCGAGGAGATTGCCGGCCTCGTCCTCCTCCGCCTCGACCCCCAGGTCGCGCAGGTAGGCGCGCACGCGTCCGGCGACCTCGGCCTCTTCCCCGGACGGACTCGGAATCGCCGCCAGCTCGAGGAAGAGCGGGAGGACGTCAGAGGCCCAGGTGGTCGTCACGTGCGCGATTGTAGGCTGGCGACATGGGGACGAGGCGGCGCACATTCGACACACTCCGTATCCCACGGGTGCGAAGTTCGGGACTAGACTCGGAAGTGGGTGGTGGGCCGGGGTGCCCCAGCGGGCGCTAGCGGCTCGCAGCCTCCGCGACGCTGCCCCGGTCGCGGGCGCGCGTCAACGCGGCGCCCACGAAGTTCCGGAAGAGGGGCGCGGGGCGCGTGGGCCGCGACTTGAACTCCGGGTGGAACTGGCTCGCCACGAACCACGGGTGATCGGCGAGCTCGATCACCTCGACCAGCCGGCCGGCCTGGAACGTGCCCGAGACGATCAGGCCGCGCTCGACGAGCGCGGGGCGGAAGTGGTTGTTCACCTCGTAACGGTGTCGGTGCCGTTCGTGGATCACAGGGTCGCCGTAGGCTGCGTGGGCCTTCGTGCCTTCGACGAGGTCGACGGCGTCGGCGCCGAGGCGCATGGTGCCGCCGAGGTCCTCGATCTCCTTCTGCTCCGGCAGGAGGTCGATCACCGGGTACGGCGTCTCCGGGTCCATCTCCGTCGAGTTGGCCCCGTCGAGGCCGCAGACGTGGCGCGCGAACTCCGAGACGGCCACCTGCATCCCGAGGCAGATCCCCAGGTACGGGATTCCCTGCTCCCGCGCCACCCGGCAGGCCGTGATCTTCCCTTCCCAGCCGCGCGACCCGAAGCCGCCCGGGACGAGCACGCCGTCGACCGCCTCCAGCTCGTCGGCAGCCTCCTCGAGGCTCATGCCCTCGGCGTCGAACCAGCGCACGTTCACGCCGACGCCGTGGTGGATGCCGGCGTGCTTGAGCGCCTCGTGCACGGAGAGGTACGCGTCGTGGAGCTTCACGTACTTGCCGACGAGCGCGATCTCGATCTCCCCGCTGCGCCTCCCAATCTGCGCGGCCAGCTCGTCCCACTCGCCCAGCTCCGGCTCGACGTCCGGCAGCCCGAGCTTGCGGACGACGAGCGAGTCGAGCCCCTCGGCCTGAAGCGCCTGCGGGACGAGGTAGACGTCGCTCACGTCCTCGTTGGCGACCACGGCCTCGGCGTCGACGTCCGCGAAGAGCGCGATTTTCTCGCGGATGTCGTGCGAGAGCCGGTCCTTCGAGCGACAGATGACCACGTCGGGATGGATACCGATGCGCCGGAGCTCGTTGACCGAGTGCTGCGTCGGCTTCGTCTTCAGCTCGCCGGCGGTCTCGATGAAGGGCACGAAGGTGACGTGGAGGTAGACGACGTTCTCGGGGCCGACCTCGCGGCGGAACTGGCGGATCGCCTCGAGGAAGGGCAGCGACTCGATGTCGCCCACGGTCCCGCCGATCTCGGAGATGACGACGTCGGTGTCGCTGACCTCCGCCACCCGCCGGATCCGCGCCTTGATCTCGTTGGTGATGTGCGGGATCACCTGCACGGTCGAGCCGAGGTACTCGCCCTTCCGCTCCTTGCGGATGACGGCGTACCAGATGGAGCCCGAGGTGTGGTTCGCGTTCCGCGAGAGGTTCTCGTCGACGAAGCGCTCGTAGTGCCCGATGTCGAGATCGGTCTCGGCGCCGTCCTCCGTGACGTAGACCTCGCCGTGCTGGAAGGGGCTCATCGTCCCCGGGTCGACGTTGATGTACGGATCGAACTTCTGCACCTGCACGCGGAGGCCGCGCGCCTTCAAGAGGCGACCGAGCGACGCAGCGCTGATGCCCTTGCCGAGCGACGACACGACGCCGCCCGTCACGAAGACGTACTTCGTCGGGCGCTCCCTCACGGACGCCGTCCCAGCCGGTCGAGCTCGCGCAGCCCGGGGGTCCGCTCGATCAGGCGTCCGATCGACGTGCGCTCTCCGAGGAGGTTGAGGCCCGCGAGCACCCCGATCGCGGCCCAGCGTGTCCGTCCGTGGAAGCGGTCCACGGACTTCAAGCCTAGCACGGCCCCGAACGCATTCGATCCCGCATCCCCCAGCATCGCCCTCTCCCGGAGATCGTAGGGAATGAGAAGGACGGCCCGGCCGAGCGGGGCGCCGAGCGCCGCGCCGGCGAGGAGGTACGCCTTCAGGCACCGCCCCGGGCGGGTGTCGAGCTGGTTGAGGAGGTTCGCGGAGAGGGCGAAGAGCAGCGCGCCGCTGACGCTGCGGGTCCGCCAGAGGCCCACGAGCGGGATGCCGACCGCCTTGAGGACCCCGGTCGTCCGCCCGGCGCGCACGTGCTCCCGGAAACCCCGCTCGTGCCCGCCGTAGGCGTCGTCGAGAAAGCCGAGCAGGGCGACCACCGTGATCCCGGGATCACTCTCGTTGACGGTCGTCCAGCCGAGCAGCGGCAGGCGCCGCCCGCGGTAGTTGACGCCGAGCGGGCCCGCGGCGACGACCGCGTCGAGCAGCTGGTGCCCGCGGTGCAGAAACCCGGCGGCGTCGCGCGCGGTGGCGCGGTGCTCGAGGTCGAGCTCGACCTCCTCGAGCGTGAGGCCGGCACGGAGCGCGTCGATCGTCATGCGGACCTCGCAGCCGAACCCCGGGGCGAGCGGGAAGCAGGCTTTTCGGGCACGTGGGCTCACGAGCCGCTGCCCCGAGAGCGGCTCGCGCATCGAGACCCCGGTTCGGAGCCGTACGAGCCCTCGGGCAACCCGCTTTGCGACCCCGAAGCCGCCTCCAACGCGCGTTCTGAAGGCCGCAACTCCGAGATCCGCGGTGCTCTCCGCGAGCGGGCGAAGCGACCCGCGCAGGTCGGCGTCGACGAGGAGCAGGGGGCCGGCCGGAGCCGCCCTCTCGCCGACCGAGAGCGCTTCGCCCTTCCCGAGCCGCTCGACCCGGAGCACCCGGGCGCCGGCGGCCTCGGCGAGCTCTGCGGTGCGATCCCGGGAGCGCCCGTCGAGGACGAGCACGTCGGCGTCCGGGAAGTCGTGCGTGAGGGCGGCGACCGTGTCGGCGATCCGCTCCTCCTCGTCCCTGGCGGGCACGAGGATCGTGAGGCCTTTGGGCCGAGGGGAGCTACTCACCCTCGGTCGTGACCGGCTCGATCGTCGGGACGGACCCGTCGGTCGCGGTCTCACGGATCCCGTACTGGCCGGGCTCGGCGCCGGCGAGCAGGAGCGCGAGAGCGAGGCGGCCCTGCAGCGTGTCGATGCTATCGACACTCGAGAGCCCTCGATCGCGGTAGAAGTCGATCACGTCCTCGAGGTCGTCGGTGGTTGCGACGCCCACGACCGGGACGCTGGTGCCGTCGAGGCCGCCCACGAGGCCGTCCATGAACGAGACGGTCGCCTCCGTCTCGGCGCCGGTCTCGTCGTCGGCGACTTCCTCGGGCGGCGTCCAGTTGAGGACGACGACGACCGAGTCCATCGGGTCCGAGATCGTCCCGGAGCGCTCCTCGACGAGCCTGGTCGCGAGGGCGTCCCAGAGCGGGGTCTCTTCGGCCTCGACGAGCTCCTGCCCGAGCTCGCGCCCGAGATCCGAGAAGTCGCTCTCGTCGGAGACGTAGTCCGCGAGGAGCTCGTCCTCCTCCAGCGCGGTCCGAAGATCGGCGCCGTCCACGGGGAGCTCGAGCGCGGTGACGCTGGCCGGGGCGCCCCCGTCCGCATCGGCGAGCGCGCTCTCCACCTCGGCGCGCACGCTTCCGTCCACGGGCCCCAGGAACACGACCGCCACGTTCTCGCCCTCGAGCCGTCCGTCCATGAGGGTCGGATAGGCGCGGGCGAAGAGCTCCTCCGCGCCCTCGCCCTGAGCGGTCGCCGCCTCCGCCTGGGCCTGCGCCGCGTCGAGCTCCTGCTCGAGCTGCTCGTTGTCGTCGCGCAGGTTCTGAAGCTCCGCGTCTTCGCCGACATCGGTGACCTTCCCGGAGACGGCGACGCCGAGGAGGATTCCGAGGGCGAGCGCGACGAAGACGGCCGCCAGCGAGGCCACGTGGTAACGGAGGCCGAACATCCTCGGGAGGGTATCTTTCGCCTAGAGCGTCGCGGCGGTCTGGCAGAGGTCCTGCAGCCGCGCCAGCGCCGTTTCCGGGAGGCCCCGGGCGCCCTCGGAGACGAGCCGCCACCAGGGGCCGGAGACGAAGGTCGTCGCGCGCGTTCGCCCGGTGCCGGCGTTGTCGAGGCGGACCCCGGCCTCGATTCCCTGCTTCACGTCCTCCCACCGGAGCTCCCAGCCTTCGAGCACCCGGGTGATCACGATGAGCCCCTCGCCCTCCGGCCGACGGAGGAAGCCGGGGGCGATGTTCCGGACGACCTGCCAGCGTGCCCCTTCCGCGAGCCCCCGGCGGTCCGGCTTGACGCCGGTGTAGGCAGGCCACCAGTCAGGCAGGTGGTACGGCTCGGCGACGAGCGACCAGACGTCGGGTCGATCGGACTGGAGCTCGCCGGTCGCCTCGATCAGGCTCAACTATTCGATCCCGACGAGCGATCGCAGGCGCTCGACGAGCGTCGTCACCAGGTCGCGCAGCTCCGGGGAGGCGATCAGAACGGCGGTGATCGCGGCGAGCGACGCGAGGACGAAGGCGATCACCATCCCGATGCCGACGCGGGGCCGGAAGAGTCTCGACACGCCGCGGGCGTCCACGAGCTTCTCGCCGACCTTCAGGCGCGTGAGGAAGGTGGACGACATGCCGGCGCGGTTGCGTTCCAGGAACTCGATGAGGTTGAAGCGCGTGCCCACGGCGACGATCAGCTCGGCGCCCTTCTCGTAGGCGAGCAGCATGGCGGCGTCCTCGGAGAGCCCCGGCGTCGGGAGGACCGTCGACGAGAGCCCGAGCCGGTCGAGTCGGTCGCGTCCTGGCGCGCGGCCGTCCGAGTAGGCGTGGACGACGAGCTCGGCGCCGGAGGTGAGGGTCTTGTCCGAGACCGAGTCCATGTCGCCGACGATCACGTCGGGCTTGTAGCCGGCGGCGACGAGCGCGTCCGCGCCGCCGTCGACGCCGATCAGGACGGGTTTGAAGTCCCCGATGTACGGGCCGACGATCGAGAGGTCGCGCTTCGTCTCCGCGCTTCGCGCGACGACGAGCGCGTGACGGTCGCGGAAGCGCGTGCGGAGCTGCGGCATCTGCACGCCCTCGGACAGGAGCGCGGTCTCCTCCCGCAGATGGAGCAGCGTGTTCTCGGCGAAGGCCTCGAGCGCCTCGCTGACCCGGCCGCGCTGATCGGCGAGGTCGCGCGCGAGCTCCTCGGCGCCGCGCTCGCGGCCGGCGGCAAGCCGCGAGCCGTTCCGAAAGACGCTCGAGCCGCGGACGACGATCGGCTCGCCGTCCTTCACCTCGTCGAAGAGCTCGGCGCCAGGCGCGTCGATCAGGCAGACGCCTCCCTCGACGAGCGTGAGCGGGCCGGCGTTCGGGTACTCGCCGGTCGACGAGGGCGAGACGTTCACGACCACCCGCACGCCGCTCTCGAGCAGCTCCTCGGCCGAGATCAGGTCGAGGTTGGGGTGGTCGATGATCGCGATGTCGTCGGGCCCGAGGCGCCCGACGAGGCGCTTCGTCCGCTTGTCCAGCCTCGCGGTCCCGATGAACTCGACGAAGGTCAACTGGGGCGCACCGTGGAGAGGAACTCGGCACCGCCCAGCATACGTTCCAGCTCACCCTTCCGCTCGGCCTCGGACAACCGCTCGATCCGCGTGTGCGTCGGGTCGCCGGGAACTTTCTCGACCCGGAAGTGCGCTTCGGCCACGCTGGCGATCTGCGGGAGGTGCGTGATGGTGAGTAGCTGCGCCCTCGCGGCGAGCCGAGCGAGCGCGTCCGCCACGGCATGTGCGGTCTCGCCGCCGATGCCCGCGTCGATCTCGTCGAACACGACCGTCGGCTCGCCGGCCGACGCGTGGGCGACCGCGCGGAGGGCGAGCGCGATGCGCGAGAGCTCCCCGCCCGAGGCGGTCTCCGCGGCCGGCGCGAACGGCAGGCCCGGGTTCGGGCGAACGAGGAACGAGACGCCGTCCCTCCCGGTAGGCCCGGGCTGGCGCTCGGAGAGCTCGACGCGGAACTCGCCGTCCCCCATGCCGAGGCCCTGGAGCTCGCCGGCGACGGCCTCGGCGAAGGGCTCCACCGCCTCGGACCGCGCATGCGAGACGGCAGCGGCGAGCTCCTCCACCCGCGTCTCGGCCGCCGAGACCGCCCGTTCGGCGTCCTCCAGCGGGTCGGCGCCGGCCTCGACCTGTGCCAGCTCGGCCCCCGCCGCTGCGGCACGGGCGAGCAGCTCCTCGGTGCTCGCCGCCCCGAAGCGCCGTCGCGCCTCGGCGACCCGCTCGAGCTCTTCCTCGACCGCGTCCAGCCGGCCCGGCTCGGCTTCGAGGGAAGCAAGGAAACCGTGGAGCGTGGAGACACCTTCGCGTGCGCGGACTTCTGCCTCCCCCAGCTCCGCCGCGACCTCGCCCAGCTCCGGCGCCAGCGCGACGGCGCCCTCGAGGGCCCGCACGGCCTCGGCGAGCCGCGCCACCGCGCCCGGGTCCTCCCCTGAGTCGGGTCGAGCGCCTCGACCCCCGCCGCGGCTGCTTCGGCGAGCTCGGTCACGTGGCGGAGCCGGGCCCGCTCGGCGAGCAGCCGCTCCTCGTCGCCCGGCGCCATGCCTTCTGTGCGGGCGACCAGCTCGCCCAGCTCCGCGAGGTCGTGCGCGCGGTCGGCGGCGGCGCCGGCGATCTCCTCGCGGAGGCGCCGGGCGGACAGGAGCTCCCGCCATGCCCGCTGCAGCTCCGCCCTCCGGCGCAGCTGCTCCTCTCCGACGAACGCATCGAGGACTTCGAGCTGGTGCAAGGGCCGGGCGAGGCGGCGCTGCTCGAACTGGCCGGACATGGCGAGCAGCCGCTCGACGAGCGCCGCCAGATCCTCACGCGGGACCGCGCGCCCCCAGGCGTACGCGCGCGTGCGGCCGTCGGCGAACACGCGACGCGCGGCGACGAGCCCCTCCTCGCCCGCGGGGCGCAGCTCGGCTATCGCCTCGAGCCCGGGGTCGTCGAGAATCCCCTCGGGGAGGTCGAGCTCGGCCTCGACGTAAGCCTCCTCCGCGCCGGGTCCCAGGTACGCGGCGTCGCCGGGCGCGCCCAGGAGGAGCCCCACCGCCTGCGCGAGGATCGTCTTCCCAGCGCCCGTCTCCCCGGTGACTGCGTTCAGGCCCGGCGCGAATGCGAGGTCGGCCTCGCGGATGAGGACGAAGCTCTCGATGCGGAGACGGCGAAGCAGCGGTGGTTCCTAGGGGAAGACCTCGTGGTACCGCGTGAAGAACGTCACCTCGGGCAGGACGGCGAGCCGGCAGTGGTCCGGGCCGACCGCGGCCGTGATCTCTCCGCCGCGCTCGAGCTCGCCCACCGCGTGCCCGTCGACGAGCACCGTGACGAGCAGCTCCTTCGAGCGGTTCGTGATGCGGAGGTCGAGGCCGCGCGGGACGACGAGCGCCCGCGCCCGCAGCGAGTGCGGCGCCACGAACGTGATCGCCATCGCCTCGAGGCCCCACATGAGCACCGGCCCGCCGTTCGAGAGGTTGTACGCGGTCGAGCCGGAGGGCGTGCAGCAGATCATTCCGTCGCATGGCTGCTCGCCGAGATCCTCGCCGTCGACCTCCCACCCCAGGTCGACCATCCGGCCCGGCCGCGAGCTCGTGACCACCACGTCGTTCACCGCGGGGTGCGTCTTGCCGCCGAGGCGCGCCTCGAGGGTGCAGAGGTCGACGACGCGAATGTTGCCCTCGAGGGCGCGCGCCAGCGCGGAGTCCAGCGAGTCGCCGTCCACGGTGGTGAGGAAGCCGACCCGGCCGAAGTTGATCCCGAACACGGGCGTCCCGGTCCCCAGGGTGGCCCGGAGCGCTCGCAGCATGGTGCCGTCCCCGCCCAGCACGACGAGGAGGTCGAGGCCCTCGTCCTCGAAAGCTGCGAGCTCGACTCCCGCCGCGGCCGCCTGCTCCTCGACCCGCCGCCGAGCTTCGGCGATCACGTCGGGCCGGCCGGGCGTGGCCATCACGGCGATCCGGCGGGGCGGCTCCGTCACGAGCGCCCCAACGCGTCGGCGAGATGGACGAAGAACTCGCGGTTCCCCTTGGGGCCGAGGAGCGAGGACGGCTCGACCCCGAGCACCCGCGCCCCCCAACCGGCCGCGTCGGTGACCACTTCGTCGAGGACGCGGCGATGGACTTCGGGGTCGCGGACGACTCCCCCCTTGCCCACGTCGGCTCGGCCGGCCTCGAACTGCGGCTTGACGAGGGCAAGGCCGCGCCAGCCCGCCGCAGCGCAGGCAAGCGCCGGCGGAAGCGCCTTCCCGAGGCCGATGAAGGAGACGTCGCACACGACGAACGCCGGTCGAAACGGCAGGTCCTCGCAGCGAAGCTCGCGGACGTTCGTCCGCTCGAGCACGGTCACTCGCGGATCCTCCCGGAGCTTGGGATGGAGCTGCCCGTAGCCGACGTCGAGCGCGATCACCCGGGCGGCGCCCGCCTGCAGGAGGCAGTCGGTGAAGCCGCCGGTCGACGCGCCGACGTCGAGGCAGTCCTCGCCGGCCACGTCGATGCCGAATGCCTCGAGCGCCCCGGCGAGCTTGTCGCCGCCGCGCGAGACGAAGCGCGGGCCTCCCTCGAGCTCGAGCTCGGCCGTCTCCTCGAGCTGCTCGCCGGCCTTCGTGTGGCCCTTGACCCGCCCTGCCAAGACCAGGGCCTGCGCCTGCGAGCGGCTCTCGGCCAGCCCGCGTTCGACGAGCAGCATGTCGAGGCGCTTCTTGGCGGTCATGGCCGAGAGCGTACCCCGTCACTCAGCCGGCGAACTGTCACGAAACCGCGCACGTACGAGCGCGGCGCGAGTCATGCTGGCTCGAGCGTGGTCTCGATGCCTCGCCACGGCGCTTTCGCCAGGCCTCGCCGCAGCTCGCCCTCGCTTTCGTACGGTCCCGTGAGGACGCGACCCTCGCAGGCGAGCGTCACCTCGTCGTCACGAAACGGCCAGGGAGAGACCGCCACCCGCGCTGGATCGCCGTCCGCCGGCGCGAGCCTGTGTCCCGCGGCCTTCCGCTCCGTGGTGACGCCGTGCAGGATCGCGAGCGAGAGGCCGTCCCAGGCGAAGATCAGCTCGCGGTTCCGCTCGACCGCCCCTGGGGTCGCGTGATCCGCGTAGCGCGGGTCGCCGCGAAGCGATTCCAGGATGCGGGCCTGAAAGGCGCGCTCCCGTTCCAAGTAGTCGGCCAGCGCGCGCTGCATGTCCTCGTCGCCCTCCGGCGGGAAGCGCTCGACGAGAAGCGTGCCGTGCAGCGAGACGAGTAGAGCCGCATAGCGGGACTGCGGCAGCAGGAGCGCCGCAGCGCCCGACCAGAGCTCCAGGCGGCGAAGGCGCGGCAGCGCCGCGAAGGTGTACGGGAGCCCCGTCTCCGGATCGCGTTCGGGCGAGCGCTCCCAACCGATCCAGGCGATGTCGTGCTGCTCGGCGCCCAGGCACACCTCCTCCCAGGGCTCGAAGGGCTCGGCCCAGGCACGGGCGATCTGGCCCGACACCCAGGCGTGCGCGGGCTGCGCGATGACGATCGTGCCTTCGGGGCTCGGCCGGTGCAGCATCAGCATCCACTCAGGAGCGGCGGTCGCGGATGGTGTCGACGAGCTCGGCCAGGACGGACGTGTCGGCAGGGAGGCTCGCCAGGCGCTCGTCGACCCGCGCTCTCGCCTCGTCCGCCAGCTCCCGGGCGCGGTCGAGGCCGTGCAGCGAGACGTAGGTGACCTTGCCCGAGGCCTCGTCCTTCCCCGGAGTCTTCCCGAGCTCCTCGGCCGTCCCGGTGGCGTCGAGGATGTCGTCGACGATCTGGAAGAGGACGCCGAGTTCGTCCCCGAACGCGCGCCACGGCTCCTGCTCACGCTCGGAGAGGCCTGCCACCGCGGTCGCGGTCGTCACCCCGGCACGGAGGAGCCGCCCGGTCTTGAGGGCGTGGAGCCGCCGAAGCCCGTCGGCGTCCAGGCCCCCGTCGCTCGTGACGTCCAGGTACTGGCCGCCGATCATGCCGAGCGTCGCGTCGGCGACCTCGCGCGCGACCGCCGGCGACGGGTAGCGCAGCGCGAGCCGGAAGGCTTCCGCGAGCAGCGCGTCGCCGGCGAGGATGGCGACGTCCTCGCCGAAGCGCACGTGCGAGCTCGGCTGTCCCCGCCGGAGGGCGTCGTCGTCGAGAGCGGGCAGGTCGTCGTGCACGAGGCTGAACGTGTGCACCAGCTCGAGCGAGCACCCGGCCGGGAGGAGCTCCGCGGGGGCCCGCCCGAGCGCTTCTCCCGTGGCCAGGCACAGGACCGGCCGGATCCGCTTCCCGCCGCCGAGGAGGGAGTAACGAAGCGCCTCCTCCAGCCTCCCGAGCTCGTCCGCAAAGGGCAGCTCCGCGAGGAAGGCTTCGACCAGCTCGCGCAGCGCCTCAGGTCGATGCATCGGCCTCCCTGCGCGCGCGCTCCACCTCTGCCTGCACCTCCTTGGCCAGCTCGGCGAGCTCCTGGAGGATCTCCACGGCCCGTTCCGGGTCTTCGGCCGTCTCGAGCTGCGCGCGGGCGGACTCGACCTTGTCGAGGAGCTCCTGGAGGCGCGCGACGGCGTCGGGCTCGCCGGCCGGCCCGCTCACGTCTGCTGCGCCTCTCTGGCCAGCCGGCCCAGAATTCCGTTCACGAGCCGGCCGGCGTCCTCGCTCGCGTAGCGCTTGGCGAGCGAGACCGCCTGGTCGATAGCGACCTCGACGGGCACGTCCCCGCGCTCGAGCTCGTAGAGGCCCATGCGGACGACGTTCCGTTCGACGACACCGAGGCGGTCGGCCGGCCACTCGTCCGAGGCGGCGTTGATGCGGGCGTCGAGCTGCTCCGCCCGAGCGGCGACGCCTTCGGCCAGCTCCAGGGCGAACGGGTCGACGTCGCCGTCGTGGAGGCTCGCGAGCGGCTGTCCGGTGAGGTCCCACTGGTAGAGGAGCTCGAGCGCCGTCCGCCGTGCCGCGCGGCGGCTCGTCACGCCGCCTCCGGGGCGAGCGACGGAAGCGATGGCCCGGCCTCGGCGATGAAGGCGGTCGTGTACCGGCCGCTGGTGAAGGCCTCGCTCTGCAGGATGTCGATCGCCAGCTCTCGGGTCGTCGGCACTCCTTCGAGCTCGAATTCTGTCAGCGCCCGGCGCGCGCGGCGGACCGCGGCGGGGCGGTCCTCCGCCCAGACGAGCACCTTGGCGACGAGGGAGTCGTAGAACGGCGGGATCGTGTAGCCGTCGACCACGTGCGTGTCGATGCGGACGCCCGGGCCCAGCGGCGGCCGGAAGCGGGTCACGGTTCCCGGGGCGGGCAGGAACTCGCGCGCCGGGTCCTCGGCGTTGATCCGCAGCTCGATCGCATGGCCGCGCAGCTCGGCCCGGCCGGTCTGCGAGAGACCCTCGCCCGCTGCGATGCGAAGCTGGGCCTGCGCCAGGTCGATCCCGGTGATGAGCTCGGTGACCGGATGCTCGACCTGGAGCCGGGTGTTCATCTCGATGAAGTAGAAGCTCCCGTCCGCGTCCAGCAGGAACTCCATCGTGCCCGCGCCGCGGTAGCGCAGCGCCTCGGTCGCCCGGCCCGCAGCCTCTTCCATCTTGGCGCGAAGCTCGGGCGAGACCGCGGGTGACGGCCCCTCCTCCACGAGCTTCTGATGCCGGCGCTGGATCGAGCAGTCACGCTCGCCGAGCGTGAGCCTGCCGCCCTCGCCGTCTCCGAGCACCTGGATCTCGACATGGCGAGCGCCCACGATCGCACGCTCGACGTAGAGAGCCCCGTCGGCGAACGCCGCTTCGGCCTCGGCCGTCGCGGTCAGGAAGGCCGGCTCGAGGTCGTCAGGGTCGGCCACCAGCCGCATGCCCCTGCCCCCGCCGCCCGCGGACGCCTTCAGGAGGAGCGGAAAGCCGACCTCGCCCGCGAGGGCTCGGGCCTGCTCGAGGGTGGCGGCCCCGTTCGATCCCGGAACGACCGGAAGCCCGGCCTCCGCGGCCGCTTGCTTCGCCCGGACCTTGTCCCCCATGACGTCGATCGACTCCGGCCTGGGCCCGACGAAGACGAGGTCGTTGTCCTCGCACGCCGACGCGAACTCCGCCCGCTCGGCGAGGAAGCCCCAGCCCGGGTGGACGGCCTCGCAGCCGGTCGTGGTCGCCGCGGCAACGAGGGACGGGATGTTGAGGTAGCTCTCGGCGGCGGGCGGCGGCCCGATCTGGACGGCGCCGTCGGCGAGCCGGACATGGAGCGAGTCCCGGTCGGCCGTCGAGTAGACGGCGACCGCCTCGATCCCCAGCTCGTGACACGCCCGGACGAGGCGCACGGCGACCTCGCCGCGGTTCGCGATCAGGACGCGGCGGAACACCGGCTCCGGGCGGAAGTCGTGACGGTCCGAGCGGCTCTCGGCACCTCCCGCGCGCCACGCGCGCGGATTTCGGCGTTACGCTGGAAAGCGGGTGGTGGGAGAGGGGTGCCCCAAGAAGATAGGGGCCGTCGGGGAGGCACTAGAGCGCGTCGAGCGGCCGGCCGTTGAGCGGCTCGAGCTCGAACAGCAGGTCGCCGTACTGCACCGGGGCCGCGTTCTCCACGCAGACGCGCCTGACGACGCCCTCGGACTCGGCCTTGACCTCGTTCATGAGCTTCATCGCCTCGAGGATGCAGAGCGTCTGCCCCGTCTCCACCGTGTCGCCCTCCTGGACGAAGGGCGCAGCGCCGGGCTGAGGCGCACGGTAGAACGTCCCGACCATCGGCGACTCGACCCTGATGAGGTCGTCGCCGAGCGGCTCGGTCGCGCCGTCGGGCTCCTCGTGCACCGGAGCGGTGGGCACCGGCGCGGCCACGACGGAGGCGTCGGCGCGCTCGTCCGTGCGCCGCACGGTGACGCGCATCTCGCCCTCCTCGATCGTCACCTCGCCGATGCCGGACTCCTGAACGACCCTGATGATCTCGCGGAGCCGCTCCGCCTCGCCCGGTGCCAGGCCGGCGGTCTCGGACTCGTCCCGCCGCCCGCGCCCGCGCACGGAGCGGAGGAGCGGCTCGGCGTCCTCGCCGTAGAGGGCGAGGAGGAGCAGCTCCTCCTCGCTCGCCGCCAGGCCCCTCGCGTCCTCGCGGAACTCCTCGAGAGCCTCCGGCGGCTCCTCGGCGGGCTCGAGACCGTCCCCGAGCAGCTGGACGGTGCGCGCGACCGTCGCGTCGACCTCCGCGGGCGGCGTGCCGTAGCGGCCCTCGACCAGATCACGAAGCTCGTCGACCACGAAGCGCCAGCGCTGGGCCGCGAGGACGTGAAGAAGCGCCTGCGAGCCGAGCACCTGCCCGATCGGCGACGCCAGCGGCGGCCAGCCGCATTCGCGCCGGATCCTCGTCAGCTCCTCCAGCACCTCGTCGAGGCGGTCGGCGGAGTCGTGCTCACGCAGGCGCGCCTCGAGCTCGGCAACGAGCCCGGCGGGCAGCGTGTACTCGGCCGCTCGCACGGCGACTCGCGGTGAGAGAGGCGGCACGGGCTCGTCACCGAGCGCCTCGTCCACGAGCTCCGATCCGCGCCAGAGCCGGTCGAGCGCGACGCCCGTGTCGAGCCCGACTCCGGCCAGCGACTGCGTGAGAGCCTCGGCCGAGACGCGGTGGAGCGAGAGCGCGATCGGGTACAGGGCGACCGCGATTCGCTCGGCACCCGCGCGCGCGGCCTCGATGGCCGCCGCCAGTCCGACTCCGCCGGCGCCCTGGCAGTGGAGGCCGACGGGGAGCCCGCTGGCCTCCCCCACACGCTCCACGAGTTCCCGCGCCTTCGCCAGGTCGAGCGAGCTGGCCGGATCGTGGATCAGCACCCGAGCGGCGCCGAGCTCGGGCAGGCGCTGCGCCCGCTCCAGGAGCACCTCGGTCTCGCCGGTCGGGCCGGGACTGTGGACGAGCCCGACGGAGAGCTCCTTGCCGGCGGCCCGGATCGCATCCGCCGCTTCCTGCAGGTTCGTGAGGTCGTTGAGCGGGTCGTGCAGGCGGAAGACGTCGATCCCGCTCGCCGCCGCGCTCGCGACGAAGCGACGGACGATGTCCTCCGAGACGGGCCTGGCGCCGACGAGAAAGCGGCCGCGCAGGGCCATGCCGAGCGGCGTCGAGCAGCGCGCGCGGATCGAGCGGATGCGTTCCCAGGGGCTCTCGACGCCGCGGCGCACTGCGCTGTCGAAGCAGCCGCCGCCGGAAACCTCGAGGCACGCGAACCCGGCACCGTCCAGCTCGGCGGCGAGCTCGTACAGGCCCGCGGCAGAGACGCGGTCCGCCAGCGGCTCCTGGGAGAGGAGCCGGATCGTCGTGTCGACGAGCTGCGGCATAGGCGGGAGCCTACGCCCGGGAGATGTAGCGGCGCTCGCGCGTGTCGACCTTGATGCGATCGCCGACGTTGACGAAGAGCGGAACCTGCACGACGGCGCCGGTCTCGAGCGTCGCAGGCTTCGTCACGTTGGAGACGGTGTCGCCGCGGACGCCGGGCTCCGTGTTACTCACCGCCAGCTCGACCGACGCCGGCAGCTGCACTCCCGCGGGGCGGCCGTCGACTGTGAGGAGCTGGACGGTCGCCGACGGCTGCAGGAAGTCGAGCTCGTCTTCGACCTCTCCGCGCGGGAGCGTCAGCTGCTCGTAGGTCTCCTCGTCCATGAAGACGACGTCGTCGCCCGAGTCGTAGAGGTACTGGACGCTCTTCGTCTCGGTGCGGATGCGCGGCATCTTCTCGCCGGCGCGGAAGGTCTTGTCGACGACCGCGCCGGTGCCGATGCTCTTGAGCTTCGTGCGCACGAACGCGCCGCCCTTGCCCGGCTTCACGTGCTGGAACTCGACGATGCGCCAGACTTGCCCGTCGAGCTCGACGTGCATGCCGTTCTTGAACTGGTTCGTGGACACCGTCTCGGCCACGGCAGGATTCTAGTGAAGCGTGAGCAGATCCTTCGTGAAGCTCGAGAGCACCTCGGGGCCGCGCTCGCCGACGACGACGAGGTCTTCGATCCGCACGCCGCCCTCGCCCACGAGGTAGACGCCCGGCTCCACGGTGACGACGTTCCGGGCGACGAGCGAGTCCGCGGACTCCGGGTTGAGGACCGGTTGCTCGTGCACGTCGAGCCCGACCCCGTGCCCGACGCCGTGGAGGACGGGCACGCCCGACTCCTCGATGCGGGCGCGCGCGATCGCGTCGACGTCTGAGGCCTTCGTGCCGACTCGGACGGCGACCAGGGCGCTCTCCTGGGCGGAGTGGCACAGGGCATACGCCCGCCGGAGGCTCTCGGAGAGCGGCCCCGTGGCGAAGGTCCGGGTGCAATCCGAGCAGTACCCGCCCACCTGCGCGCCCGCGTCGATGATCACCGTCTCCCCCACGCCGATCCTCCGGCCGCCGGGGTGGTGGTGCGGCAGCGCCGCGTTCGCCCCGGAGGCCACGATCACGGGGAAGGCGAGCGCCTCCGCGCCCTCCTCGCGCAAGGCCTGCTCCAGCCACCAGGCGACCTCGGCCTCCGCGCGGCCGACGAGCGCCTCCCGCGCGAGCCGCTCGTACGCGGCATCGGTGATCCTGGCCGCCCGCCGGATGGCGGCGAGCTCGCTCTCGTCCTTGACCGCCCGCAGTCCCGCGAGCACGCCGGTCGTGGGCACGAGCCCGGCCCCTTCGGGTGAAAGGGAGTCGTAGCCGGCGACCGTGACGTGGTCGGCTTCGAAGGCGACCGGCGCCTCGGCGAGCTCGCCGAGGCGTCCACCCAGGTACCCGAACAGATTGCGCTCCGCATGGACGACCTCGACGCCTTCGATCGCGCCGGCGGCCTCGAGGTAGCGCCCGTCCGTGGCGAGAACGAGGCGGTCGCGTCCGACGACGAGCGCCGCGTTCGAGCTCTCGAAGCCCGTCAGGTAGCGGACGTTGACCGGCCTCGTGACGAGGAAGCTCGCCGCTGCGAGATCGTCCAGCTCGGCTCGCAGCCGCTCGACGCGCTCGGTCAGGCCTGCTCCTTCAGGTAGCCCAGGGCCTCGCGGTACCCGTCGGGCCCCTTGCCGACGATCCGGTGGGTGACGACATCGGAGATGACCGAGTGCCGGCGCCACTCCTCGCGCTTCTCGATGTCCGAAAGGTGCACCTCGACGACAGGCGCCGAGCAGAGCTCGAGTGCGTCGCGGATCGCGTAGCTGTAGTGCGACCAGGCCCCGGGATTCACGATCAGGCCTGACGCCCACTTGCTCGCGTCGTGGCACCACTCGACGAACTGTCCCTCGTAGTTCGTCTGGAAGCAGCGCGCGGTGCAGCCGAGCTCTCGGGCCCATGCGTAGATGCGCGTCTCGAGCTCGCCGAGGCCGAGCCCGCCGTACAGCTCGGGGTCGCGGTCGCCGAGGACGTCGAGGTTGACGCCGTTGAGGACCGCCACCTGCACGCGGCGAGTCTACTGCCGGACGAGCGAGGCCAGAGCCGCGCGAGCCTCGGCGTCCGCCACCGTCGTGACGACCGGCCGCCCCGGGGCCTCGAGGAGGACGAAGACGCCCTCGCCCTTCTTGTCGCGCTTCAGCGCAGCCCAGGCGGCGTCGAGGTCGGCCTCGACCGGCTCCGGGTTCAAGATCTCCTCGACGGCGTCGGTCGGCTGCCCGGACAGCCGCAGGGCGGCGAGGAGCCCGAGCGCCACGGCCTCGCCGTGCGGGACGCGGTAGCCCGACCCGGCCTCGAGCGCGTGCGCGAAGGTGTGGCCGAGGTTGAGCCAGGCGCGGCGCCCCTCGGTCTCGTACGGGTCGGAGAGGACGACACCCGCCTTGTAGGCGCCGCAGGCGCGGATCATCTCCTCCTCGGGGAGCTCCCAGACAGGACGGCCTGCGAGGAGCCCGGTCTTGACCACCTCGGCCATGCCGGCCCGCCGCTCGCGCTCCGGGAGCGTCGCGAGGAGGGTCGGGTCGAGGAAGACCTGCCAGGGAAAGTGAAATGCCCCGGCGAGGTTCTTTCCCTCGGCAGTGTTGATTCCCGTCTTGCCACCGATGGCGGCGTCGACCATGCCGACGAGCGTGGTCGGCACCGCAACCCAGCGGACGCCGCGGAGGTAGGTCGCGGCGACGAAGCCCGCCACGTCGGTCGTGGAGCCACCGCCGAAGGCGACGATCCAGCCATCGCGTCCGATCCGGAGGTCTTCCCAGAGACGCCGAACGACCGCCAGCGTCTTCGCAGCTTCACCACTGGGCACAGGGTGCGTGGAAAGCGGTGGGCGAAGAAGCTGGAGTTCGTGGAGGCCTGCGACTCGCTCGTCAACGACGATTGCTGCGTCGTAGGGAAGCTTGCTCGAAAAGACGATGTGAAGGGCCTCCAGGAGGACCGCCGTGGCTTCGTCACCCGACCCTTGAGCCAGCACGTCGTAGATCTCGAGCCGCTCTTCGTAGAGGCGCTCGAACTCGACTGCGATCCCGGGCAAGCGGACGACCGGAATCCTGGACGCGCTTCCAGGCGGTGTCCAAGTCGACGCGGGACCAGACCAGGAACGCGTGCCGCTCGAGCCGGTTGCGAGTGGCCTCCGAAACGACAGCCCCTCCTCCTAGGGCGAGCACCGCCGGAGAGCCGGCGAGCGCCTCCGCGACCACCTGCTCTTCGAGCCGACGGAATTCCGTCTCGCCGCGCTCCTCGAAGATCTGCGGAATCGGGCCGTGGCGCTTCTCGATCTCTTCGTCGGTGTCGACGAACGGACGATGCGTTGCCCGAGCGACCTCGTGGCCGATGGTGGTCTTCCCTGCGCCCATGAAGCCGATGAGCGCGAGGTGCTTCCCGAGGGCCCCTACCTGGGAGACCACGGGATGCGCTCCACGTACCCGCGCCAGGCTCCGACGAAGTCCGCGAGCGCGTCGCCCCCGAACTTCTCCCTCGCGGCGCGCGCGAGCTCGAAGGCGACGCAGGCCTCGGCCACGACCGCGAGCGCCTCGACCGCCGCGACGTCGGAGCGCTCGACGAGGGCGTTCGCCGGCTCGCCGGTCTCGAGGTCGGCAGAGCGCAGCGGCTTCATCAACGTCGGCAGCGGCTTCATGGCCGCGCGCACGACGATCTCCTCGCCGTTCGAGGCGCCCGCCTCGATGCCCCCGGCACGGTTCGTCTCTCGGTGGTAGCCACGCTCGTCACGAAGGATCTCGTCGTGCGCATCGGACCCCCGCAGGCCGGCGAGCCCGAAGCCCTCCCCGATCTCGACGCCCTTCACCGCCTGGGTACCCATCAGCGTCCAGGCGAGCCGGGCGTCGAGCCGCTCCTCCTTCGTCGCGTAGGAGCCGAGCCCGGGCGGGAGGCCCCGCGCGCGCACCTCGACGACGCCGCCGACGGTGTCCCGCTCGGCCCGCGCTTCGTCGATCCGCGCCTCGAGGTCGGGGGTGACGACGCTGCTTTTGACCTCGATCTCGATCTCCCGCAGGAGCGCCTTGGCGGCCCCTCCCGCCGCGACGATCGCCGCCGTGTGGCGCGCGCTGGCGCGCTCGAGGGCATTGCGGACGTCGTCGTGCCCGTACTTCATGACCCCGGCGAGGTCGGCGTGGCCGGGTCGCGGCAGGGTCACCGGCTCCTTGCCCTTGCCCGAGGGCTCGCCCTCCGGCGGCCAGGGGCTCATCCCCCACTCCCAGTTCTTGTGGTCACGGTTCCTGACGACGAGCGCGAGCGGCGTCCCCAGCGTCCGCCCGTGCCGAAGGCCGGCGAGCACCTCGACCTGGTCGGTCTCGATCTGCTGCCGCGGCGAGCGCCCGTACCCCTGCTGGCGCCGGCGCAGGTCCTCCTCGATCCTCTCCCGCTCGAGCAGGAGCCCCGCGGGCAGCCCGGTCACGATCGCGACGAGCGCCGGCCCGTGCGACTCGCCGGCGGTGGTGAGGGTCAGCGTCATGGACGAAGACTACGAACTGAGGCGCGCATCACGTCAACGGGCGCCGGTTCTCCCGTCCAGCGCTCGAACGAGAGCGCGCCCTGGCCGACGAGGACGTCGAGGCCGTCCACGACACGGTCGCACCCCGCCTCCCGCGCCGCTGCGATCAGCGCCGTGTCTCCTCCTTCCGGCCGGTAGGCGAGGTCGACGACTTGCCTGACCCCGTCGAGCTCGATCAGGACGTCGTCACGGAGCGGCGTCGCGTTGACGACCAGGTCGGCGTCCCCTGTCGGCGCCGGCCAGTCGTCGGCCGCCGTGACGGCTCGCCCGGGGAACAGGTTGAGGAGCCGGAGCGCGAGCGCGTGCCCACGCTCGGGCGTGCGCACCGCGACGCGAAGCGAGGCACACCCTGCGGCCATGAGCGCGGCCGCCACGGCCTGGGCTGCTCCCCCGGCGCCGAGCACGAGCACCCGCGCGCCGTCCGCATCCACAGCGTCGGTGACCGCCTGGCCGTCGGTGCTCGAGCCGTCTACCCGGCCATCGCGCACGACGAGCGTGTTCACGGAGCCGGCGCGTTCTGCGACTGCGTCGAGCTCGTCGCAGTAGGCGACGACGGCGACCTTGTGGGGGATGGTCACGTTGGCACCCCGAAACCCCAGCGCCACGAGCCCGGCGACGGCCTCCTCGAGGCGCTCGGGCTCGACGCCCAGGGCGACGTACGCCCAGTCGAGCCCGGCCGCCTCGAACGCGGCGTTCTGCATACGGGGCGAGAGGGAGTCGCGGAGCGGATGACGGAGGAGCCCGACGAGCGTCGTCGTCCCGCTCAGCACCGGGTGCCCGCTCGGCTGTAGTCGAAGAACTCCTCCTCGCTGGCCGTGAAGAAATGGCTCTTGCAGTCCGGCTTTCGCACGAAGTAGAGGAAGTCGACCTCGGCCGGGTGCGCGGCGGCCTGGAGCGACGCGAGCCCCGGGTTCGAGATCGGGGTCGGCGGCAGCCCCACTCGCTTGCGGGTGTTGTAGGGATGGTCGGCGTCGAGCTGGCTCTGCAGGATCGCCTGCGTCGGCGGAATGTCGTAGCCGTAGCGGATCGTCGCGTCGATCCCGAGCGGCATGCCCTCGCGCAGCCGGTTGTAGATGACGCCTGCGACGAGGGCGCGCTCGCGCGGGACCTGCACCTCCTCCTCGATCATCGAGGCGATGATGAGGACGTCGTACGGGGTGAGGTTCTTCGAGCGCGCGTACTCGAGATCCACCTCCGACCACTGGCCCTCGAACGTCTCGAGTTGATCGTCGATGAGCTCCTGCGAGGTCGTGTCCTCGGTGAAGTCGTACGTCGCCGGGAAGAGAAAGCCCTCGAGGTTTGGCGGGTCGTCGTTCTTGAACCCGGCCGGCAGGTCGCGCACGTCCTCCGTTGCCGCGAGGTATGCGTTCGGGCGGAGTGACGGCGAGATCTCGCGCTCGTCCTCGGCGATCTCGTTGACGGCCGCGATGCGGCGGGCCATCTCCTTCCGCGTGAAGCCTTCGGGGAAGACGATGCGAAGGATCGGCTTCGGCGGCGCCGTGTCCACCAGGCCGGTCGAGGAGTCGGGCTCGGCCTCGGCGGCATCTCCTCCGCCCAGGCCGACCACGCCCCAGGCGATGGCCGCGACGAGCGCGAAGCCGACGAGCACGCCGAGGAAGGCTGCGATCCTGCTGCCGCGCTTCCTCCGGTAGTCGGACCTCACGCGGGGCGGGCGCTCGCCTTCCACTGCAGGTAGCTCGTGAGCAAGTGCGCGGCCGCCACGGCGTCCTCCGCCGCCCGCGTCTCGCCGGCCCGGCGGGCCAGCGCCGTGGTGAAGCGCTCGTCGAAGCTCTCGACCGGAAGGTCGGTGGCTCCGCGCAGCCGCTCGACGAACCGCTCCGTCTCCTCCGCCTGTGCGCCGTGCTCGCCGCGCAGGGTGACGGGCAGGCCGACGACGATCCGCTCGACGTCCTCCTCGGCCGCCAGCTCGAGAACCCGGCTGAGACCCTCGTCAGATGCCGCCCGCGGGACGACTTCGAGCGGCCGGGCGACCGTGCCGGTGGGGTCGGACACCGCGACGCCCGTGCGCGCGGAGCCGTAGTCGAGAGCGAGGACCTTCACCGGGGAGCGATTCTACGGCCCCGGGCTCTCAGCCCAGCGCTTCCAGCAGCGCCCGCTCGGCCTCCGCGAGCGCCTCGGCGAGCTTCTCCGGCTCCTTGCCTCCGGCGCGGGCCATGGTCGGCCGGCCGCCGCCGCCGCCGCCCACGAGCGCCGCCGCCTGGCGGACGACCTGGACTGCGTCGAGCCCGCGCTCCTCCAGGGTGCGGTCGAGACTGACCACGAGGTGCACCCGGCCGTTCTCCCGCGTTCCCAGTACGACAGCTGCAGGGGCGTGTTTCTGCCGGAGGCTGTCGGAGAGCTCGAGCAGCGCGTCGGGCGTCGAGTCGGCGAGCTCCATGACGATGACCTCGACGTCGCCCGCCTTGCTCCGCCGCTCGTCCACCACGTCGGGGCCGGCGGCGGCTGCCGGCTTCCGTTTCGAGTCCTTGCGCACCCGCTCGAGCTCGGCGCGGAGCTCCTGCGCCTCCCGGGCCCCGCCGCGGAGAAGGGCGAACGCCTCCCCTGACGTCACGGCCTCGATGCGCCGCACCCCGGCGCCGACGGAGCCCTCGGAGAGAAGGGCGAACGGGCCGATCTCCGCGGTCGTCCGCACGTGGGTGCCGCCGCACAGCTCGCGCGAGAAGCCGTCGACCTCGACGACCCGCACGACGTCCCCGTACTTCTCGCCGAAGAGCATCATCGCGCCGAGCGCTCGGGCCTCGTCGATGGGCGTCAGGAACGCGCGCACCGGCCGGTTCTCGAAGACGCGCTCGTTGACGATCTCCTCGATGCGCTCACGCTCGTCCTCGGTGAGCGCCTGCGGGTGGGTGAAGTCGAAGCGCAGCTTGTCGGGGCGAACCGCCGAGCCGGCCTGCCGCACGTGGTCGCCGAGCACGTCCTGGAGCGCCTTGTGGAGGAGGTGGGTAGCGGTGTGGTTCGTCATCGTCGGGAAGCGCACCTTCCACGGGACGACCGCGCGCACCCTGTCGCCGGCGGCGAAGCCCTCGCCCCTGAACCGGAGCACTTGATCATCTCCGGACCGCTGCGCTTCAACGAGCTCGGCGCGGTGCCCGTCCTTCTCGATCCACCCCTGGTCGCTGACCTGGCCGCCGCCTTCCGGGTAGAACGGCGACTCGCGCAGCTTGGCAATGAACTCACCGTCCTCTATCTCCAAGAGTGCGCCGATCTGCGTGAGGACGTCGAGCTTCTCGTAGCCAACGAACTCAGTCCTGAAGTCAGCTTCCGGCAGAAGGACCGCAAGAGCCTCGCTCTTGGTGCCACGCGAGATCTCACGATGCTCGGCCATGGCCCGCTGGAACCCGTCCAGGTCGACCGCCTGACCCCGCTCGCGCGCCAGCTCGACAGTCATCTCGATGGGGAAGCCATACGTCGCCTGGAGGACGAACGCGTCGTCGCCGGTGATCGAGGACTGGTGCTCCATCTCCTCGAAGAGCGTGAGGCCGCGCGCGAGCGTCTCGCCGAACTTCGCCTCCTCGGCCGCGAGCGCTCGCGCGATCGCCTCCCGCTGCTCGACCAGCTCCGGGTAGACGCCGCCCATCTGCTCGACGACGACCTCGGCGAGGCGCGGCAGGAACGACTCCAGCTCGAGATTCCTCCCGTGCACGACGGCGCGCCGGATCACCCGGCGAAGCACGTAGCCGCGACCCTCGTTGGACGGGGTCACTCCGTCGGCGACGAGAAACGTCATCGCCCGGCCGTGGTCGGCGAGAACGCGGTGCGCCTTCGTCGCCACGTCGGACTCCCCGTAGCGCGTCCCGGTCTCGGCGGCGACCCAGTCCATGATGTGCTGGAAGCCGTCGGTCTCGTAGACGGAATGGACGTCCTGCAGCAGGCTGGCGCCGCGCTCGACGCCGAGGCCCGTGTCAATGTTCTGGCTGGGGAGCGGCGTCAGCGTCCCGTCCTCGCCGAGGTCGAACTCCATGAAGACGAGGTTCCAGAACTCGAGGAAGCGGTCGCACTCGCAGCCCGGCGCGCAATCCGGCCTGTCGCAGCCGTGCTCCCGGCCGCGGTCGAAGTAGAGCTCCGAGCAGGGGCCGCACGGGCCGGTCGGCCCCGCCTGCCAGAAGTTCTCCGAGCGCGGCAGGCGCGTGATGCGCTCCGGTGGGATCCCGATCCGCTCCCACGCCGCGACGGCGACTGCGTCCTCCCCGAGGCCCAGCTCCGGATCGCCGGCGAACACGCTCGCCCAGAGTCGCTCCCGGTCGAGCCGCATGTGCTCCGTGACGAACTCCCAGGCGAGCTCGGCGGCGCCGTCCTTGAAGTAGTCGCCGATGGAGAAGTTCCCGAGCATCTCGAAGAAAGTCAGGTGCCGCGCCGTCAGCCCGACCTCGTCGATGTCGGTCGTTCGAAAGCACTTCTGCACGGTCGTGAGCCGCGCCGCCGGAGGCTCATCGAGCCCGAGGAAGTACGGCTTCAGCGGCTGCATGCCGGCCGTCGTGAGGAGGACGGACGGATCGTACGTCGCCGGCACGAGCGAGGCGGAGGGGCGCCGGAGGTGGCCCTTCGACTCGAAGAAGGAGAGGAAGCCCTCCCGGAGCTCGGCGGACGTGCGCATGGGGTCGATTCTAGGTGCGTGGCTCGGGGGAGCCCCGCCGGACCCGATCTCCTCGCGGACCTTCTCGAGCGCTCGGCGGATCAGGCGCGAGACGTGCATCTGCGAGATACCCACCCGCGCGGCGATCTGCGACTGCGTCAGCCCCTCCCAGAAGCGAAGGTGGATGATCACCCGCTCGCGCTCGTCGAGGACGTCGAGCCCCGGCGCGAGCACGGCGCGGTGCTCGCTCACCTCGTACTCGTGCTCGACCTCGCCCAGGGACTCGAGCGGGTCGAGCTCGCCGTCCTCTCCGTGACCGGCCGGCGCCGAGAGCGAGACGGTCGCGTACGCCTGGCCGGACTCGAGCGCCTCGAGCACCTCTTCCTCCTCCACGCCTGCCGCCTCGGCGAGCTCGGGAATGGTCGGGGAGCGACCGAGCTCCAGGGTCAGCCCCTCCAGGAGCTGCGAGAGCCGGACGTTGAGCTCCTGCAGCCCACGGGGGACGCGGATCGACCAGCCCTTGTCCCGGAAGTGGCGCTTGATCTCCCCGATGATGTTGGGCGTCGCGTAGGTCGTCAGCTCGACCCCGCGCTCGACGTCGAAGCGGTCGATGGCCTTGATGAGCCCGATGGAGCCGACCTGCACGAGGTCCTCGAGCTGCTCCCCGCGATTGGCGTAGCGGCGGGCCAGCGAGCGCACGAGCGGAAGGTGCCGTTCGATCAGCTGCTCACGGGCTTCGAGGTCGCCGCCCTCGTGATACCGGCGCAGGAGCTCGCGGTCGCTCCCGGCTTCCGCCGCGGTCACACCGGCTCTCGGGGCTCGGGCCTCGTCAAGGGAACGCGCTTCTCCAGCCGCAGCCGGTGACGACCGCCGCGCTCCTCGAGGGAGACCTCCTCGACGAGCGTCGAGAGGAGCCTGGCAAGCGAGATCGCGTCGTCCGCGGCGTCGTCGAGGCTCTCGCGGAGAGCGACGGGATCGAGCGGGCCGATCTCCATCACCACGGAGTCGGAGCCGACGACGAGCAGGACGGTGACCTCGTCTCCGTCCACGTAGCGCTCCGACTCGAGCACGCTCTCGAGCGCGAGCTGGAGGTCCTCCAGGTGCTCGTAGGAGAGCGCGAGCCGTGCCGCCAGGCCGCCGACGACGAGTCGCGCTACGCCGTGGTAGGCCTTTGCATGGGGAATGGACAGCGTGATCGAGTCAGCGCTCAGCGCCCGTGCCACTCCTGCTCAGCTCGTCGGCGATCTCCTGCTCCCGCCGCTCGGCGGCTTCCCGTCCGGTCTCGTAGGCGCGGCGCGGGCTCTTCCGAGCTCGCAGAGACGCGACCCCGTGGGTGATCCCCTCCGCGAAGCCGGCGATCTTCTGCACCGGGCGCGTGATCGCGAAGGTCACGGCCCTCACGGCCGTGTCCACGCTGTCGGCGATGTCGACGGCGCTGTCGGTCACGAGATCGGCCTTGTCGAGCTGCGCGTTGACGCGCTGCAGCGTCCCCGCCGACTCGTTGATCACCGGAAGCGTCTCGCGCTCGAGGCCCTTGAGGAACGAGGTGAGCTGGCCGACCGTGCCGCCGAGGCGGACGAGGACGTACGTCAGGCCGAGCGCCACCAGGACGAGGAAGACGCTGAGCGAGATCCAGAGCGCGTCGATGACTTCGAACGCCAGCGGCATCGGTCGGCAGCAGTGTACTCAGGTCGCGGCTGCGATCAGGCCCGCGCCGACCACCACGTCGTCCTCGTAGAGGACCGCCGCCTGGCCGACCGCGACCCCGAAGGCGGGCCGGTCGAGCGAGATTCGGAACCCGCGGCCGGCCGGCTCGACCCGCGCCGGTGTCGCGGGCGAGCGATGGCGGAGCTTCGCCTCCACCTTCGCTGCGGGAACGAAGAGGCGTCCGGGAGCGACGTCGACCGTCGCACGGGCGAGCGACTCGCGCGGGCCGACGACGACCGTGTTCGTGCGCGGTCGGGTCTCGACCGCGTACAGCGGCTCACCGGTCGCGACCCCGAGACCGCGGCGCTGCCCCGGCGTGAAGCGCCAGAACCCGCCGTGCCGCCCGAGCACGCGCCCCGACTCGTCCACGATCGGCCCCTGCTCGGCGGCGAGGCCGTGGCGCTCCAGGAAGCCCCGGTAGTCGCCGCCCGCGAGAAAGCAGGCCTCCTGGCTCTCCGGGCGCCTCGCGGCCGCGAGACCGACTTCGCGCGCGCGTGCGCGCGTCTCCTCCTTCGTCCGGTCTCCGAGCGGGAACCAGAGCCGTTCGAGTCGGGAAGGGTCGAGGCGGGCGAGCATGTAGGACTGGTCCTTCGCCGGATCGGCGCCGCGGGCGAGCAGAAGGCGGCCGCGATGCTCGCGCAGGCGCGCGTAGTGGCCCGTGGCCAGGCGTGCCGCCCCGACGCGGCGCGCGAACGCGAGGAGCGCCTGGAAGCGGAAGCTGCCGTTGCAGCGGATGCACGGGTTCGGCGTCTCGCCCCTTCCGTAGCCGGAGACGAACGGCGCGACGACGGCGTGGCGGAACGGCTCCCGCACGTCGAGGGTGAAATGGGAGACGCCGAGAGCGTGGCACGTCTCCCGCGCGGCGACGACGGCGGCGGGCGAGCAGCACGCGCGCTGGTCGTCGGGCCCGGCCGGGTCGGTCCAGAGCCGGAGAGTCACCCCTACCGCCTCGAGGCCGGCGGCCTGCGCCTCGACCAGCGCGACTGCACTGTCGACGCCCCCGCTCATGGCCACGGCGACGCGCGCGGGCTCGGGCCGCGCGCGGACGGCGGGGCCGAGGGCGTCGTGGAGCGCGTCGAGGACCAGCGCCGGGGCGCGAACCGCCCCGGCCTCGAGCAGCGTCAGCCCGCGAACCGCACGGCAGAGCCTGGCCGCGCCCGTGCCTTCGCCACGGGCGGAGACGATCCGTCCGCGGTCCACCGTGAGGGCGACCCAGGCGACATCGTCGCCTCGCGCGGCGTTTCCGATCAGCTCTGCGGCAGGCATGAAAGTAAGAGTGCTCCACCCCGCCGATGAAGCCTCGTGCGTGAGGAACCTGGCGCTGCCAGGTGGGTGCCCTGCCGACCCGGAGGCCGGACCCGGGCTCCCTCTCAGTAGGTGTTGGTTCTACATGTGCGCACGTCGCCACGCACGGAGTCGAGCACTACGCCCACTCTACCGCAGCTGGGTGGTTCCCTTCGGCCTTCGACCTGAGTGGGTGCGGCTACTCCGCGAAGCGCCAGCGGACCGTGGCCTCGCCCGCAACGCCGAGCTGCTCCGCGAGCGCCGGCGAGAGCGCGAACGCCTGACCCTCCGCGACCGGGCCCTGCTCCACGACGTCGGCCTGCGCCTGGCGGCCCTGGAGCTCAAGCACCAGCTTCGCGCCGCACGGCAGAACTGGATGGGCGATGCCCACGGTCTGCCCGGTCACGACGACCCCGCAGGCCGTGGGGTCCGCGGCCGGCTCGAACACGGCGACCCTGGCCGTCATCCACTCGACGCCCGCCGTCGGAGGGGGCGGCGCAGCCTCGGAGTCGTCGTCGAGACGGCTCAAGGCGATCGCGCCGAGCGCGCCCACCAGGGCCACGCCGGCGAGGGCCGCCTGCCGTCGCGCCAGCGCCGAGTTCATCAGCTCGCGTGCTCGAGCAGCTCGCCGAACGACTCCCTGACGAGGCCGTCGAACTCGGTCGGGAGCGACCCGTCGGGCGAGGCGAACTGCCGCAGGTGGACGAAGAGGAACGACCACTCCTCGTAGCGGAGCGGGTCGCGCTGCGCCTCGTCGCGCGCACGGCGTTCGAGATCCCACAAGTTCCAGCGGCGCGGCTGGGCCGTCACCCGCGTTCGCAGGTCGATGACGTCGCGCGAGACGACCGCCGGGCGCGCCGGCTGCGGCGGCCTCGCCGGTTGCGCCGGTGGGACAGGCGGAGCGGGCACGGGTCGAAGCGCCGGTTGTGGCGGCGCGGGCCCGGGCTCGGGCTGGGACTCCGGCTCGGGCTCCGGCTCGGCCGCAGGCTCCAGCGGAGCTACCTCCGGCTCCTCAGCGGGCTCGGGCGGATGCTCCGCGACGACCTCCGGCGCAGCTTCGGGCTCCGCCGGCGCCGGCTCCGGATCGGGAGCTGCAAGCGGCGGAGGCATGAGCGGCAGGGCGACCTCGCCGTCTCGAACGTCCACCGCCTCGACCGCGAGGCGGGCGACGTCCTGGCGCCAGGAAAGCCACTCGACGGTCCACGCCACGAGGAGGGCGATCGCCATCACAACGACGACGACGAGCGGACGAAGCTCGGCCAACCAGAGGGCGAGCGCGACCGTCAGGAGGAAGCCCGCGAGCGCGAGGAGGCGGAAGATCGAGCGCCTGTCAGGCACGCTCCGGCGCCGGCGCTCCGTCTACGACGGAGCCGGGCGGTCGTCCTCGCTCGGTCCCCCGTCCTCGGCGGGCTCCACGGCACCTTCGGCCTCGGGCTCGGCCTCCTCGACCTCGGCCACGCGCGCGGACGGCTCCGAGACCTGCCGACCCCGCTGGGCTTCCACCATGACTTCCGCGGCCTTGACGATCGCGTCCACGGCCTCGTGAATGGCGGCGTCGCCATGGCCGGCCGCAGAGAGGAGCTGCTCGGCGCCCATACGTGCGCGCTGGACGACCAGCTCGGCCTGCGCCCGCGCCCAGTCGAGGGTCTGCTCGACCTCGGCGCGGGCCGAGTTCGTCAGCTCGGTGGCCTGGTGGCGGGACTGCTCCGTGAGCCGGCTGCCGCGCGCCTCGGCCTCGCGCAGCTCGGCGGTGGCGTCGCGGTTCGACTTCGTGAGGATCTCGCGCGACTCCTTGCGAGCCGCGCTCAGGATCTCCGTGCGCTGGCGCTCGGTCTCCTGCCGGATGCGGGCGATCTCGGCCTCCTGCTGCTGGAGCTCCATCTGCTTCTCGCGGATCTCCCGCTCGGCGCGGCCCACCTGCTTCACGGCCGCGTCCTGGGCATCGCGCTCGATCGTGTCGGCAAACTCGGCCGCGGCCCTGACGATGTGGAGAGCGTCCATGCGAACCGCGTGACCGGAGGGCTCGGTGATCGCGCTCTTCGGTGCCGCCTGGAGCACGCGCAGGTTCGCCTGCATGGACGTGAGGTGCCGCCGGAAGGAGTCGAAGGCCTCCTGCACCTTGGCGCGGTCGTACCCGTCGACCGCGCTCGGAAGATCCTCGAGCCTCGGCAGCGGCGTGAGGCCCGGCTGGGCCCTCCCCGGTTCTTGCGTGGACATGTTCGCTACGCCTCCCCTCCGCGTTCCGACCGCGGACTCGACACAAGTATGCCCTTCCTCATCGGCTGGATCGCAACGATTCCTTTAGGAAGCGCTCATTCAGGCTGCGCACGCAGCTCAATTCCAAGCTCCGCGAGCAGTTCCTCCTCCACCTCCGACGGCGCCCCGCTCATCGGGTCGACGCCGGCCTGGTTCTTGGGGAACGCGATCATGTCGCGCAGGTTTGGCTCGCGCCCGAGGGCCATCAGCATCCGCTCGATGCCGAAGGCGATTCCGCCGTGCGGCGGCGCACCCATGGCGAGCGCGTCGAGCAGGAAGCCGAACTTCCGGCGCTGCTCGTCCTCGCTCAGCTGCAGAGCCGCGAAGACCTGGGCCTGAAGCTCCTGCTCGTGGATCCGGAACGAGCCGCCGCCGATCTCGATGCCGTTGACGACGAGGTCGTACGCGAGCGCGGTGGCCGCTCCCGGGTCGGCCGCAACGAGCTCCTCCGAGCCGGGCGCCGGACGCGTGAACGGATGGTGCACGGCTTTCCAGCGCTCGAGCTCGTCATCCCACTCGAACATCGGGAAGTCGGTGATCCACACGAAGCGCCACGCGTCCTCGTCTCTGAGCTCGAGCGCGCGCCCCAGGCGAAGCCGGAGCGCGCCGAGAGCTCGCGCCGCGACGGCCGGCTCGTCCGCCGCGAAGAGCACCGTCGAGCCCGGATCGGACGCGAAGAGGGAGAGCTCCTCTTCGGAGAGGAACTTCGCGATCGGCGAGCGGACCTCGCCGTCTTCCGCATAGACGAGGTACGCAAGGCCCTTCGCCCCCCACTCCTTGGCGAAGGCCTCGAGCCGCTCCAGCTCCGCGCGCGAGAACGCCTGGGGGACGCGAATGAACCGCACCGCCGTGGCGTTGGCGAAGACCCCGAACTGCGAGCCGCGCGTGGCCTCGGTCGCGTCCTCGATCTCGAGCCCGAAGCGGAGGTCGGGCTTGTCGCTCCCGTAGCGCGCGAATGCTTCCTCGTGGGTCAGGCGAGGAAAGGGCGTCTGAATCTCCTCGCCGATGCCCTCGCGCCACACCGCCGCGCACATCCGCTCCATGAGCGCGAACAGGTACTCGCGGTCCGGAAAGGCCATCTCGACGTCGAGCTGGGTGATCTCCTGGACGCGGTCGGCTCTCAGGTCCTCGTCCCGGAAGCAGATGGCGATCTGGTAGTAACGGTCGAAGCCGCCGATGACGAGCAGCTGCTTCAGGATCTGCGGCGACTGCGGCAGCGCGAAGAAGCGGCCCGGCTGGAGGCGGCTCGGAACGATGAAGTCGCGCGCGCCCTCCGGCGTGGGCTTGAAGAGGATCGGCGTCTGGATGTCCAGGAAGCCGTCCGCCTCCATCTCCCGGCGGATGGTGGAGACCAGGGTCGCCCGCAGCCGGAGGTTGCGCTGCATCCGCGCCCGCCGCAGGTCGAGCCACCGGTAGCGCAGGCGAAGCGTCTCGTCCACGCCCTCCTCGTCCAGCTGGAACGGCAGCGGCGTTGAGGGTGACACGATCTCGAGCGTGTCTACCTGGAGCTCCACCTCGCCCGTGGACAGGTCCGGGTTGACGTTCTCGGGCGCGCGCCGGACGACCTCCCCCTCCGCACGCAGGACGAACTCGTTGCGGACCTGATGGGCAACCTCGGCCGCCTCGGCCGCCCGTTCCGGGTTGATCACGAGCTGGCAGAGGCCGCTCGCGTCCCGGAGATCGACGAAGACCAGGCCCCCGTGGTCGCGCCGCGTGTCGACCCAGCCGGCGAGCGTCAACCGCCGCCCGACGTGGTCGGGCACGACCTCGCCGCACATCAGATCGCGCCAGGTCATCCGATCGTCACGCTTCCGGCACATCCTGCGCGCCACGCGCGCGCTCTTTCCCGTTAGGCTCGGAAGCGGGTGGTGGGCTGGGGTGCCCCAAGACGGCGGAGGCGATCTCGCTCACCGGAAACGGCTCTCCGACGTCCTTGCCCTCCGAGCGGAGAATCGCCGAATCGCCGCTCACGACGACCACGACGCGGGCCCTCGTGCGGCCGGCCTGGGTCATCTGGCCCTTGACGGAGCGCCCGGCATAGTCGGTGTCCGCTCGCAATCCGGCGCGCCGAAGCTCGGCGAGCTGCGCGAGCACCGTGGGCCGGTCTGCCGGCTCGTCGCAGACGACGAAGACGTCCAGCGCGGTTCGCTCTCCCTCGCCACCCAGGGACATGCCCATCCGTTCGACGCCAGCGGCCCAGCCGACTCCGGGCGTGGGCGCGCCGCCGATCTCCTCGACCAGGTAGTCGTATCTGCCCCCCGCACAGATGGACGACTGCGCCGCGTCCAGCCCCTCGTTCACGAACTCGAACACCGTCCGCGTGTAGTAGTCGAGCCCGCGCACGAGCGTCGGCACGAGCTCGTACTGGATGCCATAGGCGTCCAGGAGGGCCTGCACGTCGGCGAAGTGGCTGCGGCAGGCGGCGCAGAGCGAATCGCCGATCGTCGGCGCGGCAGCGAGAACGCGCCGCACCGCCTCGTCCCTCGTGTCGAACGCCCGCAGAGGGCTCGCCTCCGCGCGCCGAAGCGTGTCCTCGTCGAGGTCGTTCCGGTGCTGGGCAAGGAACGCAGTCAGGCGCTCGACGTAGGCGGGCCGGCACTCGCGGTCGCCGATCGAGTTGAGCTCGAGGCGAGTGTGCCCAACTCCCGCGCGCCGCTCGATCTCGATGAAGGCCTGGATCAGCTCGGCGTCCACCGCCGGATCGTCGGAGCCCATTGCTTCGAAACCGATCTGCCAGAACTCGCGATAGCGCCCCTTCTGCGGCGCCGCGTAGCGAAACATCGGCCCGACGTAGTACGTCTTCACCGGCTGTGGCTCCCGGTGAAGGCCGTGCTGGACGTACGCGCGCGCGACCGCCGCCGTGCCCTCGGGCCGCAGGGTGAGCGAGCGGCCGCTCCGGTCCTCGAACGTGTACATCTCCTTCTGGACGACGTCCGACCCTTCGCCCGCGGTCCTCGCGAAGAGTTCGGTGTCCTCGAAGGTCGGCGTGACCACGAGCCCATAGCCGTAGTCCTCGGCCGTCGTCCTGGCCGCGTCGAGAACGGCCAGCCGCCTCGGCTGGTCGGCGGGCAGAACGTCCAGCGTGCCGCGCGGCGCCTGGATCGTCACGACGCCGCGGCCCGGAGGTCGGCCAGGAACGCGTTCGTGGCCAACTCGCGCCCGAGCGTGGTCGCTGGACCGTGGCCCGGGTAGACGATCGTCTCCGGAGGCAGGCGCTCCATCAGCATGCGGATGGACGCGAGGAGAGCCTCCCAGCTCGCGCCGGGCCGGTCATAGCGGCCGACCGAGCCGGCGAAGAGAACGTCGCCGGAGAAGAGACAGCCGTTCGCCGCGAACGCGAGGTGACCGGCCGTGTGGCCGGGGACCTGCAGGGTCTGGAGCTCGATGCCGGCGAGGTCCAGGCGTTCGTCGCCGCGCAGCGCGACCTCCGGGATGTGCGCGCGGATCGTGACGTCGATTCCCGGCGGCAGCGAGTCGCCGGGACGCTCCAGGGACTCCCGTTCGGCTGCCGGCATGTAGACCGGGGCAGCGGTGGCCTCGGCGAGCTCCGCGACGCCCGCGATGTGGTCGAGGTCTCCGTGGGTGACGAGGATCGCCGCGCAGCGAGCGCCCCCGAGCGCACCCACGATCTTGTCCGACTCTCCCGGCCAGCCGGGGTCGACGACGACCGCCTCCGCGCCGCCCGGCACGCGGGCGACGTAGCAATTCGACTGGTACGCGCCCAGCGGGAGCTGCTCGACCTCGAGGGGCATCGGGAGGTGAGTCTACTGTCGTTCCGCGGGCCGTCCGGAGCCTGTCACGCTGCTGCCGCGAGCACTAGACTGCGCGTCGCATGGAGACCTGGAGGCTCCCAGAGATCGAGACGCCGGGCGGGAGCCGGTCGCCCGTCGTCCTTCGGAGCCAGGACGAGGCGCGGGCGGTCCTCGTGGGTCTCGACCCCGGCCAGGAGCTCGGCGACCACCAGGTGAAGGAACATGCCTGGATCGTCGTCGTCGAGGGCACCGCCACCTTCCGCGCAGGGACCGAGACCGTCCAGGCACCCGCCGGGACGCTCGCCCGCTTCGAGCCGGACGAGCGGCACTCCGTCGGAACCGAATCCGGCGCCAAGCTCCTCCTCCTGCTCGCCCCCTGGCCGGGGCCGGGCCACTACCGGGGCGAGGAGAAGGCCCAGGCCGCCAGGTGAGGCTCCCTTAGCGCGCCCGTTTCGCGGCGCGCTCCCTCTCGTACCGGCGCCAGAGCATGCGGTAGACGATCGCGTCGACCAGGTAGCTGAAGGGCATGAAGAAGGCGAGCAGGACCGCGACGTTGAAGACCAGCCCGCTGACGGTGATGTCCTCGGTGGTGAAGTAGATGAACAACGCGATCAGCGGCGCGAAGATCGCCGTCCTGCGCAGCACGCGCTGCAGCGACGCCCTCTGGATCGGCCTCCCGTGACGGTCGAGCGGCCCGACCGGCGCCTTCGCCGGCTGCCCGTTCTTCGGCGCGCCGGCTTCGGCCGCTCGCGGGCTCTCGATGACCTCCTCGCCCTCGTCGGTCTCGAGCACGTACTCGTACTCGTGCCGCTGAAGCTTCTCACGCCGGCGCCGCTGCTTCTTGCTCGCCACGCTATGCAACCTCGATAAGCACACCGATGAGGACGACTGCGCCGATGAGGGCCGCGGCCGCCAGGAACGCGCCCGGGTTCCAGACCAGGTCGTTGTCCTGCCGGTAGCGCGACTTCCGCGCGCTGCCGTGGCCGTGCACGTCGGCGGCTTCCGCGGCGGGGCCCGACCGCGGCCGGCCGGCAGTCAGGCTCAACGCGATCGCAACGCCGGCCAGCCCGGCTGCGACGAAGGCGAGCGGCATCCACCAGCTCACAGGTTCAGCGCTCCCATGCGACCTCTCCCTCCTTGACCACGAGAGCGACGTGCTCTCCTCCCAGATGGTAGGCGAGGTAGCGCCAGTCCGAGGCGTCCAGCAGCACGAGATCGGCCGCATAGCCGGGCTCGAGGCGCCCGGCCCAGTGGGCGCAGTCGAGCACGTGGGCCGCGTTGACAGTGCAGGCTCCGAGCGCCTCGGCCGGCGACAGGCCGAGCTGGGTGCACGCGAGGCTCATGACGACCGGGAGGCTCTCGCAGAACGAGCTCCCCGGGTTGAAGTCGGTGGCGAGCGCGACGATCGCGCCGTCGTCGACCAGCTCCCTCGCGGGCGGCATCGGCCGGCCGAGGTAGAGGGCGGCGACCGGTAGGAGCACCGCGGCGACATCGCTCGCCGCGAGCGCGCGGGCTCCGTCGCGCCCCGTCGCCTCCAGGTGGTCGACGCTCCTCGCCCCGACCTCGATCGCCAGCGGGACTCCACCTGCCTCGGTGAACTGATCGGCATGCAGGCGAAGCACGAGCCCTGCCTCGCGGCAGGCCAGCAGGTAGCGACGCGCCTGAGCGGCGTCGAAGGCGCCCCGCTCGACGAACGCGTCTGCGGCGACCGCGAGGCGCGCCGCCTCCGGCAACACCTCCTCGAGCGCGAAGTCGAGGTAGGCGTCGGCGTCCGGGAACTCAGGTGGGACTGCATGGGCCCCGAGCCAGGTCGGCGCGCCGCCTGCGCGTGCGATCGCGCGGAGCTGGGCGCACTCCGTGTCCCGATCGAGGCCGTAGCCGGACTTCGCCTCGAACCTCGTCGTCCCGTGCGCAAGCATCCAGCCGCAGTGGCGCTCGACCGCGGCCGCGAGTCGGTCCTCCCCAGCCGCCCGGGTCGCGCGCACGGTCGCCAGGATGCCCCCGCCGGCGGCGTGGAGCTCCTCGTAGGAGGCGCCCCGGGACCGCAGCTCGAACTCGGCGACGCGGTCGCCCGCGAAGCACGCGTGCGTATGGCAGTCGATGAGCCCAGGCACCGCTGCCCGCCCCTTCCCGTCAAGCTCCACGACATCGGGAGGAAGGTCTGTCGTGCTCAGCTCCGCCATGCGCCCGACGGCACGGATGTCCCCCTCCTCGCAGAGGACGTAGGCGTCCTCGACGATCCGCAGCTCGCCGAGCGCCGATCCACGGAGGGGCGATGCTGCGGCGGGCGAGACGACTTGCGCGAGGTCGCGAACGAGGAGCCCTGGCACGCTGGCGTCAGCCGTCTCGGCTGGGCAGGCGAACCCCCTGCTCGCGAGCCGCCTCGAGCGCGTCGTCGTAGCCGGCGTCCGCATGGCGCATCACGCCGGTGCCGGGGTCCGTCGTGAGGACGCGCTGCAGGCGCTCGGCTGCACTGTCGGTCCCGTCGGCGACGACGACCATCCCGGCGTGGATGGAGTTGCCAATGCCGACCCCGCCGCCGTGATGGACGCTCACCCACGTCGCGCCCGCCGCCGTGTTGAGCAGCGCGTTCAGGATCGGCCAGTCCGCGATCGCGTCGGAGCCGTCGCGCATTGCCTCTGTCTCGCGGTACGGCGAGGCGACCGACCCCGAATCGAGATGGTCCCGCCCGATGACGACGGGTGCCGAGACGCTGCCGGTGCGCACGAGCTCGTTGATGGCAAGCCCTGCCTTCGCCCGGTCCCCGTAGCCGAGCCAGCAGATGCGAGCCGGAAGCCCCTGGAAGGCAACCCGCTCGGGCGCAAGCTGAAGCCAACGCTGTAGGAGAGCATCCTCCGGGAAGAGCTCGCGCAGCGCCCCGTCGATCGCCGCGATGTCCCCGGGATCTCCGGACAGCACGGCCCAGCGGAAGGGGCCGATGCCGCGACAGAAGAGCGGCCGGATATAGGCCGGGACGAAGCCCGGGTATGTGAAAGCGTCCTCGACTCCGGCCTGTTGCGCCTCCCCCCGTAGGTTGTTGCCGTAGTCGAAAACATAGCTCCCGGCCCGGACGAACTCGAGCAGTCCGCGAACGTGATCCGCAATCGACTCGGAGGCGCGTCGAAGGTACTCGTCCGGGTCGCTCCCGCGCAGCTCCGCGGCGGCCTCGACCGAGAGGCCGGTCGGCACGTAGCCGTTCAGGGGATCGTGCGCGGCGGTCTGATCGGTGACGAGGTCGAAGTGAACGCCGCGCCGCGCCAGCTCCGGGACAACCTCGGCGGCGTTGCCGAGCAGGCCCACGGAGAGCGCCCGCCCCTCGCCGGCCGCCGTCTGCACTCGGACGACTGCGTCGTCCAGGGAGGCCGTCGCCTCGTCGAGGTAGCGGCTCGCGAGCCGCCGCTCGATCCGGGTCGGATCCACCTCGACGCAGAGAGCCGCGGCGCCGACCATCGTCGCCCCGAGGGGCTGAGCACCGCCCATCCCGCCGAGCCCGGCGGTGAGGATCGTCTTCCCGCTCAGGTCGGACGAGCCGAAGTGGGTCTCGCCCGCGGCCGCGAACGTCTGGTATGTCCCCTGAAGGATCCCCTGCGTGCCGATGTAGATCCAGCTGCCGGCCGTCATCTGCCCGAACATCGTCAGGCCTTCCGCCTCGAGCCGTCGGAACTCGTCCCAGGTCGCCCAGCGCGGCACGAGCAGCGAGTTCGCGATCAGGACCCTCGGCGCGCCCGGATGGGTGGTGAAGACGCCGACCGGCTTCCCGCTCTGCACGAGGAGGGTCTCGTCGCCGTCCAGCTCGAGCAGCGAGCGGACGATCGCCCGCAGCGCGGCGTGATCCCGCGCTGCCTTGCCGGAGCCGCCGTAGACGACCAGGCGCTCGGGGTGCTCGGCCACCTCGGGATCGAGGTTGTTGAGGAGCATCCGGAGCGGCGCTTCGGTCTGCCACGAGCGCGCGTTCAGCGTCGTCCCGCGAGGCGCGCGAATCGCGGTGAGGTCGCCGCAGAGCTCCTCGACGCGAGCGTCGCTCACGACGGCCCCGCTCACTCGAGCTCCCCGATGACCTGCTCGACGGCCGCGACGAGCTCTCCGCTCCGGATTGCGCCGGCGACCTCCTCGATGTCGGCGGAGAGCGGCCGATCCTCGACGACGGTCGGCGAGAGAGCGCGCACGAAGTCGTGAGCGGCCCTCACGCCCGCTCCCGGCTCGAGCGGGGCGAGGAACTCGATCCCCTGCGCGCCCGCGAGGAGCTCGATCGCCATGGCCGCCTCGGCGTTCGCGAGCACCTGCAGGCACTTGAGCCCGGAGGCATTCCCCATCGAGACGTGATCCTCCTGTCCTGCGCTCGTCGGGATCGAGTCGATGCCGGCCGGATGGCAGAGGACCTTGTTCTCGCTCACGAGCGAAGCGGCCACGTACTGGGGGATCATGAAGCCCGAGTTGAGCCCGCCGTCGTGGGTGAGGAACGCGGGTAGGCCGTCCGAGAGCGACGGGTTGGTCAGGCGCTCGACCCGTCGCTCGGAGATGGACGCCAGCTCGGCGAGCGCCATCGCCGCTGAGTCGAGCGCGAAGGCGAGCGGCTGGCCGTGGAAGTTTCCGTTCGAGACGAGCTCGCCGAGCTCGACGAAGACGAGCGGATTGTCGGTGGCCGCGTTCAGCTCGACCGCTACGGTCGCCTCCGCGTACGCGAGAAGGTCGCGGCTCGCCCCGTGGACCTGCGGCGCGCACCGCAGGGAGTAGGCGTCCTGAACCTTGTCGCACCAGCGGTGGGCTTCGAGGATCGCCGAGCCCTCGAGCAAGCGCAGGACGTTGGCCGCCGAAGCACGCTGGCCCTCCAGCGGCCGGAGCGCGTGGATCTGCGGAAGGAAGCTCGTGCGCGAGCCCTGCAGCGCCTCGAGCGAGAGCGCGCAGGCCACGTCCGCCACCTTGGCGAGGCGCCGGCCGCGCACCAATGCGAGCGCCCCCGCGGCGGCCATGAACTGGGTTCCGTTGATGAGGGAGAGGCCCTCCTTCGCCCGGAGCTCGACCGGCTCGAGCCCCGCGCGGGCGAGCGCCTCGGCACCAGGAACCACCTCGCCGTCGATCGTCGCGCAACCCTCCCCGACGAGAGGAAGCGCGAGGTGGGCCAGCGGGGCCAGGTCACCGGATGCACCGACCGATCCGCGGCTCGGCACGACGGGCGTCAGTCCCTTGTTGAGGCACGCGAGGAGCAGCTCGACGGTTTCGGGACGGGCGCCCGAGTACCCCTTGGCGAGGGTGTTCGCACGCAGCAGCATCGCCGCCCTGACGATCTCCCGCGGATACGGCTCGCCGACGCCGCAGGCATGACTCCTGAGCAGCCGGAGCTGGAGCTCGTCGGCCAGCTCGCTGGGGATGGTCTTGGAGACGAAGCGGCCGAAGCCGGTGTTGATCCCGTACGTGTGCTCGCCGGTGCCGGAGCCCGTGATCCGCTCGACCAGCGCGCGGGCGGCCCGAAGCTTCTCCCGGCCCTGCTCGGCTAGCTCTGCTTCGACCCCGTCGACGGCGACCGCCCAGACATCCGCCAGGGTGAGGTCGTCACCCGTCAGCGGCACTACGGTCCTGAGCGCCATCGCAGCAAGTCTAGTGAGCGCCGCCGGTCCGGCACAGGCGCCCGAGGGTCGACGGCGACGCCGCTAGAGGCACTCGACGGCGGTGAAGCGTAGCGCGGCCGAGGCGGGGAGCTCCGAGATCTGCCCGACCGCCTCGAACGGAAGCGGCTCGCGCCCGGTGACCTCGCCGCCCTCGCCCGTCGACTGCACGCTCTCCCAGACCGTCTCACCGACGAGGCTACCGACGTCGTCGTAAAACCACGCGCGCACGCGCACCAGGCCGACCGGGCAGTCGACGCCGCCCAGGTACCGGAGCTCGCCGACGACGGAGGCGATGCCGAAGTCGGGGACGATCGAGGCGTTTCCTAGCTCGAAGATGCCATCCCACTGGCCGTAGTCGACCTCGATCGCGCCCGGCGCGGGCCCTCCCGGAGCCTCGCCGCCGCCGTTCCGCGGCGCCGTCCCGTCGCCGGGGGTGGTCGTGGAGCCGGCGCCGCCCGACGGCGCGGTTGGAGCCGTCACCTCGCCGACGGTGACGGTCGCAGGGCCGGCCGAGGAGGTCGTCGAGCCCTCGACGGCGGTCGCGTCGGGGTCATCCGAGCCGCCCGCAAGCGCGGAGACGATGACGAAGCCGGCCAGGAAGAAGGCAGGGACGAGGGCGACGACCGTCCAGCGTGAGCGCAGCCAGCTCATCCGTCCCTCCCCGTCGTCGTCCCGAGCTCCCCCACCGGAGCGCCTCAGAACCTAGCTCGACTCCGCCCAGGGGCCAACGCCGCCGACGCGCTCGACTGCGATTCGAATCCGGAAGCCGGGCGGCGGGTCGGGCATCGGCGGGAAGACGACCTCGGGCCCGAGGTAGGTGTGCGCCAGGCGCTGGAGGAGCTCGGGGGCACCGCCTTCCTCGATCGTGGCGCGACCATGGACGACGAGGTACTCCCGGAGCCCGAAGGTGTTCAACTCGGCGGTCTCGACGGAGAGGGCCACGCGCGGATCCCTGCGAATGTTCCGAAGCTTCTGCTGCTCGCGGAGGTGCGCCGAGACGATGTCGTCGCCTTCGAGGCCTACCCAGACGATGGATACCTGCGCGCTCCCGTCCGGGTTGAGCGTGACGAGGTGTGCAAGCCCGTCGGATTCGAGCACGGTCCGCGCGCTCTCCGGAAGGACGCTCATTGGCCAGCCTCTGGCCTATGAGCGCGTGGAGGGTGTGTGAGGGAACCGGGAGGTTCCCTCACTGCGTCAAAGAAGGGGGCACGCGGGGGGAACATGGTTTCCCCCGCGGGAGCGAGCCGGAGGGTCGCGACGCTCATTCCTTCCCCACTCTATCCTCGAGCAGACGGAGCTCCAGCACCCGCGAGGCCTCGAAGCCGTCGATCCGGAGAAGCTCGCCGGCGGCCTCGACTGCCGGCCCGGCGGGCATGAGCCCCACGAGCTCGGAGCCGGCGACCTCGATGCCGCGCTCCTCCGCCTCGGCCGCGATGCGGCCCACGATCTCGTGCAGTCGCGCGGCCTGCCAGTCGGTGATGTTCATGCTCACCTGCACGAGGCCTGCCCGCGGCAGGTCGAGCCCGAGCGCGCGGACGCCGGGGAAGCCACCGTCCCGTTCCCGCACCAGGGCGGCGATCTCGCGCGCGGCCTCGACGTCGTCGGAGCGGAGGTTGACGTTGAAGGCGACCAGCGGCTGCCGGACGCCCACCAGCACGCCGCCGGCTGTCGGATGGAGCCGGGCGGGCCCGCGGTCGGGAGAGAGCTCCCCGGCGTCGATCCGCCGCTGGAGCTCCTCGGGGCCGCCGCGCCGGAAGAACGCCGGCTCGCGCCCGTCGTCGGTGAGTCGGCCGTAGAAGAACACCGGGAGGCCGAGCTCGGAGCCCACGCGCTCGGCCAGCGCGAGCGCCGCCTTCCGAGCTGCCGCCTCGGCCTCGGGCTCGAGAGGTACGAGCGGGACGACGTCTGCCGCCCCGATGCGCGGGTGCGCCCCCTCGTGCTCCCGGAGGTCGATCCGCTCGGCCGCGGCGCCGATGCCGGCCAGGAGCGTCTCGACGAGCTCTTCCCCGCTTCCCACCAGCGTAAAGACCGAGCGATGATGATCCCAGTCGGTGTGGACGTCCAGCAGGCGGGCCGGCGTCGAAAGAGCGTCCCGGAGCGCCGCCAACGTTGCCTCGTCGCGTCCTTCGGAGATGTTCGGAACTGACTCGAGCGGGAGCGGCATCGCTGGAGCTTACGAAAGCGTGGCGGGAAGGCGGAATGGCCGGAACTACACTCGACGTTGAGGTCTCTGGTGGCGGAATCGCATCCCTATCTGCGCACGTTCGTCCGGCTGCTCGGCTTTCTGCGGCCGTATCGCTGGTCGCTCGGAGTCTCGATCGTGCTCGCTGTCCTCTCGCAGGCGGCGGCGGTTGCGATCGCCTTCCTCACCGGCGACGCGCTCGAGGGCGCGGTGGACGCGGAGAGCCGGAGCGAACTCTGGACGATCGCGATTGCCATCCTCCTCGTCGGCGCCGCCCGGGCGCTCTTCATGGCAGGGCGGCGGCTGATCTCGGGCCGCCAGGCGCTGGGCGTCGAGTACGACATGCGCGACGAGGTCTACGCGAAGCTCCTGCGCCTCTCCTTCGGCTTCTACGATCGGCACCAGACCGGCCAGCTCATGTCGAGGGCCACGGTCGACCTCCAGTCGGTCCGCTTCTTCCTCGGCTACGGGCTGATCTTCTTCTTCCAGCACGCGCTCACGGTCGTCGGGGTGACGATCGTCCTCTTCGTCGTCGAGTGGAAGCTGGCACTCGCCGCGACCGCGTTCACGCCGGTGCTCGTCTTCCTTGCCTATCGCTACTCGCAGGTATCGCATCCGGTCCTTCGCGACGTGCAGCAGCGGATGGCCGACGTGGCGACCGTGGCCGAGGAGAACATCGTCGGCGTTCACGTCGTCAAGGCATTCGCCCAGGAAACGAGCGAGGCCGGCAAGTTCGACGAGAGGACGGAGCGCCTGTTCCGGCGCTCGATCGACGCCAACCGGCAGCGTGCGCTGTACGTTCCGCTCCTCTCCTTCCTGCCGCTGATCGCCCAGGCGACCGTGCTGCTGTACGGCGGCCGGATGGTGGCGAGCGGCGAGCTCGCGCTCAACTCTTTCTTCGCCTTCAACGTGCTCGTGCTGATGCTCGTGCTGCCGGTGCGGATGCTCGGCATGTGGATCGGACAGGCACAGCGCGCGACCGCCTCGGGCGAGCGGATCTTCGAAGTGATCGACGAGACCGAGGATGTCGCCGAGGCTCGGGGAGCTCGCGAGCTTCCGTCCGGGGAGGGTCGGATCACGTTCCAGGGCGCCGCCTTCGGATATGCGCCCGGGCGGCCGATCCTCGAGGAGATCGACCTCGAGATCGAGCCCGGAAGCACGATCGCGCTCATCGGGCAGACGGGTTCGGGAAAGACGACGCTCGCTTCGCTCGTTCCGCGCTTCTACGACGTCACGGCCGGCCGTCTCATGATCGACGGCGCCGACGTCCGCGACCTCAGGCTGCCGTCGCTGCGTCGCGCGATCGGAATCGTCGCGCAGGACCCGTTCCTCTTCTCGGCCACGGTCCGCGAGAACATCGCCTTCGGCGCGCCTGACGCGACCGACGAGGACGTGGTTCGGGCAGCCCGGCTCGCGCAGGCGGACGAATTCATCGAGGAGCTGGCGGACGGGTACGACACGACGATCGGCGAGCGCGGAATCACCCTCTCCGGCGGCCAGCGCCAGCGGATCGCCATCGCCAGGGCGCTGATCCTCGACCCGCGGATCCTCATCCTCGACGACGCAACCGCGTCCGTCGACGCCACCACCGAGGCTCGCATCCGCCTCGGGCTCCGCGAGGCGATGAAGGGCCGGACGACGCTGATCGTGGCTCACCGGCTCTCGACGATCGCGCTCGCCGACGAGCTCGTCGTCCTCGACCACGGCCGAGTCGTCGCCCGCGGGACGCAGGCCGAGCTCCTGGAGGGGAGCGCCGTGTTTCGCGAGATCTACGAGCACGGGCTGCTCGAGCGGGAGTTCGCCGAGCGCGTGGAGGCCGCCGGGGCATGAGCAGGCGGCACGCATTCGGCGCGGTCCCGTCTCCCACGCGTGCGCGTTTACGCGTTAGGCTCGAGGCCATCGGGCTGGGGAGGTGGGCCTCCCTCTTCACGGGCGCGCGTGAAACAGGACGTGCGCTCACCGACGGGAGGCAGGCGTCGTGAAGGTCTGGCAGGCCGGATCCCACCTGTCGATGCAGCGCGGGGCCGAGGTCGAGGACTGGTCCTGGGCTCAGACCGCGCGGCGGATCACGACGCTCGCCCGGCTGACCGCGCCCTACCGGGCGAGGACTATCCTCGCGGTGGCGTCGCTCGTCGCGGCGACGCTGACGGCCCTCGTGCCGCCCTTCCTCGCGAAGCTCGCCATCGACGACGGGATCGGCGAGGGCGACCTCGAGGCGCTCACGGTCATCGTCGTCCTCTTCGTCGTCGCCGGCCTCGCCAACCTGCTCGCGAGCATGGCCCAGACGTACTTCACCGGCTGGACGGGCGAGCGCATCCTCGCCGACCTCCGCAACAGGCTCTTCCGCCACCTGCAGCGGCTCTCGCTCGGCTACTACGAGCGGAACCGCGCCGGTGTCGTGATCAGCCGGCTCACCAACGACGTCGAGGCGCTCGATCAGCTCGTCACCGACGGCGTCACGAGCCTCTTCCAGAACACGCTCCTGCTCGTCGGGACGGCGGTCATCCTCTTCGCGCTCGACTGGCGCCTCGCGCTCGCGACCCTCGCCGTCTTTCCGCTGATGGCGATTGCGACGAGCATCTTCCGGCGGCGCTCCTCCCGCGCCTACCGCGCCGTGCGCGAGCGACTCGGGCTCGTCACCGCCACCCTGGCCGAGGACATCGCGGGCATGCGGGTCGTCCAGTCCTTCACGCGCGAGCAGACGAACCAGCGCCAGTTCCGCGCAGTCAACAACCGCTACCGGGACTCGAACCAGGAGACCGTCGTGCTCAACGGCGTGTACTTCCCGTTCGTCGACTTCCTCTCCGCCCTCGCCACGGCGACGGTGCTCGGCTTCGGCGGCTGGTTGACGCTCGAGGGCGAGGTGACGGTCGGCACCCTGTTCGCGTTCCTCCTGTACCTCTCGAACTTCTTCGACCCGGTCCAGCAGCTGTCGCAGCTCTACAACACGTTCCTGTCGGCCGTCGCGGCCCTCGACAAGATCATGGAGGTGCTGGACGAGGAGCCCGAGATCGTCGACGACCCCGCCGCCCGGCCCCTCCCCCCGATCGAGGGCCACGTCCGCTTCGACGGCGTGCGCTTCGGCTACGGCGCCGGGCCCGAGATCCTGCACGGGCTCGATCTCGACGTGCCCGCGGGGACGACCGTGGCCCTGGTCGGCCACACCGGGGCCGGCAAGTCGACGATCGCCAAGCTCCTGGCTCGCTTCTACGACCCGCGCGAGGGGTCGATCACGATCGACGCGGCCGACCTGCGCGAAGTCACGCAGGAGAGCCTCCGGCGCCAGCTCGGCATCGTGCCGCAGGAGGGCTTCCTGTTCGCCGGGACCGTGCGCGAGAACATCGCCTTCGGCAGGCAGGATGCCTCCGACGAGGATGTCGCCGCCGCCGCGCGCGCGGTCGGTGCGGAGGACTTCATCCTCGAGCTCGAGGACGGATACGAAACCGAGGTCGCCGAGCGCGGCGGCCGGCTTTCGCTCGGCCAGCGCCAGCTCGTCGCATTCGCTCGGGCGCTCCTGGCCGACCCGCGCATCCTCATCCTGGACGAGGCCACCTCGAGCGTGGACATCGGGACGGAGCGCCGGATCGAGCTGGGGCTCCGCCGCCTCCTCGCGGGACGGACGGCGTTCATCATCGCCCACCGGCTCTCGACCATCCGCGGCGCCGACCTGATCGTCGTCCTCGAGCACGGCGAGATCGTCGAGCAGGGGACCCACGCCGAGCTCGTCGCCCTCGACGGCCGGTATCGCTCGCTCTACGGCGACTGGGCGGCTGCCGCTTAGAGCTCATTTCGGAATGATCCGTCGCCGCCGGCGTCCTGGCGAGTGCGAAGACGCAGGCGTTCATTTCGGATGGCGCGACCGAGGACGCCGCATCGCGCCGTCCAGGGCGTTCCGGCGGCACCGCTTCATTAAGGGGTTCTTAGGCATCGATCCGATCCGTCCCGTAAGCTCCCGCGCGTGAATCCCCTGAGCGGCGTGTTCGGCGAGGCCTGGGAGCTCTACAAGGCCCACTGGAAACACTTCTTCTCGATCGCCCTCGTCGTGTTCGTGATCCTCGCCGCGGTCGGCGTTCTGCTCTCCTGGTTGCTCGAGGGCTGGGTTGTTGCCCTCCTGGGCTCGTTCATCGGCCTGGTCGGGACATACTGGCTTCAGGGCGCGCTCATCAAGGCCGTCAGCGACGTGCGCGACGGCCGCGCTGACCTCTCGGTCTCCGAGACGTTCAGCAGCGTGTATCCGAAGCTCTGGACGATCCTGATCGCCGGCATTCTCCTTGCGCTGGGGATCACTCTCGGCCTCGTGCTGCTGATCGTGCCCGGCCTCATCCTGATGACGATCTGGATCGCGGTGATTCCAGCGATCGTCCTCGAGGACCGGGCCATCGGCGAGTCGTTCGGACGAAGCCGCGAGCTCGTGCGCGGCTCTGGCTGGAACGTCTTCGGCGTGATCGTGCTGACGATCCTCATCCTCATCGGGGTCAGCATCGCCATCGGCATCGTCTTCCTGCCGCTCGCTGACTGGCTCGCCAGCCTGATCCAGCAGCTCGTCTCGGTCACGATCGTGACGCCCTTCGTGGCCACCATCTGGACGCTCGTCTACTACCGGCTCAAGGGCCGGGAAGACGCGGCGGGCGTGAGCGCTCCCGAGCCCGAGCCCGCCGCCTAGAGGGAGGCGTCCGCGGGTGTAGGCTCCGGACGGGATGACGGAGCTCGACCCGACCACCGAGGAACGTATCGACGAGCCGGTCCCGCACGAGGCCGAGCGCGAGGCCCTCCTGACGCCGGCACAGGCGATCGAGCGCATGCGGATCAAGGTGCCGCCGCGCGCCAACAAGAAGCTGCGCGCCCTCGTCGAGCGCGTCAATGCCGACGCCCAGCTCAAGGGCTGGTGGCACGTCGCCAATATCAACGCGGTCAAGCGCCTGGAGATCAACGACCACTCCTGGGTGCACATCCAGATCGTCGCCAACATCGGGCTCAAGCTCCTGCGCCAGCTCGCCAAGCACGACGTCGAGCCGGGCGTCGTCCGCGACTACGGGATGAGCCAGGACGACGCCGAGGTGGTCGTCGCCCTGGGCGCGTTCCTCCACTGCGTGGGAATGGCCGTCCATCGGGACCGGCACGAGGACTGGAGCCTCTTCCTCGCCGAGCCGAAGATCCGAGAGCTCCTCGACGGCCTCTACGACGAGCCCGAGATGACGGTGATCGCATCCGAGGTCCTCCAGGCGATCACGAGCCACCGCCAGGACGGCAAGCCGCTCACGCTCGAGGCCGGGATCATCCGGGTGGCCGACGCGCTCGACATGGCCGAGGGCCGCTCGCGCATCCCGTTCCAGCACGGACGCGTGTCCATTCATTCCCTCTCGGCGGCCGCGATCGAGGGCGTCGAGATCAAGGACGGCGAGACCGCGCCCGTCCTGATCGAGATCACGATGAACAACTCGTCGGGCATCTACCAGGTGGACGAGCTCCTGAAGGCGAAGCTCCGCGGGTCGGGCCTGGAGCCGTACGTGGAGGTGGTCGCGCACATCGACACCGAGGCGGAGAAGAGCCTGATCCCGCTCTACACGCTGGAGCTCTGACCGCTCCCGCCCGGCTACAATGGCGCCGCCGTTGCGGGGTCGTCTAACGGTAGGACGCCCGGCTCTGGACCGGGTAGTCTAGGTTCGAATCCTAGCCCCGCAGCCTAAGAAAAACCCCCGCAAGCGCGGGGGTTTTCTGTCTCCTCGAGCTCCCGCTCGTCGGCCTGACTAATCCACGGTCGAAACGGGCATGGCGAAACCGCGACGCAGCATGGCTGCTAAACTTCGTTTGTCTTCCTGACTCAGATTCCTCGCCCGCCAGGCGCGCGCCGTAGGGTGTTCGGTTTGTAGGCGGCTCGGTCAGGGAGCATCCATCCTAGGAGGCCACATGGCCACCACCAGTCCTGAGTCGGCGATCCGGAGCATGGAGGATCGCGAGACGAAAATCCTTGTTCGCTTCACCGGCACGCCTAGTGTCACGTACGAGCAGTACGACGAGACCAGCCGCCGTCTTGAGAAGGCCGGCGACTGGCCACCGAAGGGACTCGACTATCACGTCGCCTTCGTTTCGGACGGGAAGTTCCGAGTCAGCGAGATCTGGGACTCGCGGGAGGAGTTCGACGCGTTCGGTAAGCGCCTCACGCCGATGCTGAGCGACGTTGGGATCGTGCTCTCCGGCGATCCCGAGGTGCTCGAGATCCACAAGATCGTCAGGCGCTAACGCTCGCGCGTTTCGCCACCACGCGTTTTCTCGCGCAACAGCGGAGGGGCTTCAGGCTGGTTCTGGAGCCCCTCCGCGTGTGCGAGGATTTTCGAGGCGGTCTGTACGGACAGAAGAGTCCCTGCGCCTTCCGGGTCTCTAGCGGGCTCGTCTCCGTGGCTGCGGCGGCCACCACGCCACTTGGGGCCGGCGAGGTTTGGTGTCACCGCCCGCGCGATCTGGTCCAAGCGCGCGTCGAGTCGGTAGGCTCGGGCGCGTGATCCGCGAGTACACGATCGCGATCGAGACTCCCGAGGGAACGACCACCGACGAGGACGTGATGGGTCGCTTCGACGAGGCGATGCGAGCGAGCGAGGAGGTCAGCGGCTCGACGGCCATCCTCGACCACGAGCGCGGCGTCATTTCGTCGCGGTTCCAGGTCGAAGCCGGCACGCTCGCAAACGCCCAGACGATCGGGATCCGCGTCTTCGTCGACGCGCTCTGGCTCGCCGGCCTGAACGGCGACGGACTCTGGCGCATCGTCGAAGCCGACGAAGAGCCTGGCTCCGCCCCGGCGCAGCCTCAAGGGCGACTAGCACCGCATGGACAATGACTCCGCCTTCAACCTGGCCGACTTCCATCGCTACGTCCGAGGGAGCCGTGGACGACGACGGCCCTGTGGTGGCGGGCGAACCGACGACTTGCAGGCATAGAATTCGGCGGGCATGACAGCCGAAGAGGACATAGCAAGCGTCGCCGGTCAGCTGGCCGCTCTAACCACACCGTTGAGGAGATGGCAGGCGAGCTCAAAGACGTTCGCGAGCGCGCTGAAAGCGAGCGAGAACGGACAAACATCCAGCAGAGCGCATTGACCTCGCGGCACGAGAACTGGCCAATGTCAGTGAGCGGCTGCAAGCTGCGGCGACCGCGCTCCGAGAGTCAATCTGATCGCCCGTCCAGCGAGGGCAGCTGTCGGCGCGTGCTCGCGCGGGCGAGCGAGACGCTCGAGCGCTGGGCTGGCTAGCCAGACGAAGGATCATCCCCGCTCGCCTGGAGAGATGAGCTGGCGGGTGCCGAGCGAGGAGAGGGCCGCTGGTTTGCCGCAGCCGGCGGCCTGTAGTCGTTGGCACCCGCCGCTTTGTGGGAACATCTGTTCGTCGTAACCTCTCAGGGCTCGCCCTACTCGCGCTTCCGCCGCGCGCTCGACTCACGGAACGCGACCGTGGCGTTCGCAACAGCGACCGAGCTCGACTTCGTCAGCGTCCCTGACGCGCTCGACTAATGCCAGGCCCCTCTAGTCAGGCGGCGTTAGCCCCAGATGGCGTACTTGTCGTCCATCCCGTACCGCGTCGCCGGCGTCTTGCTGAAGCTGACCTGCACCAGCGAGTTCTTCCGGCAGGTCCGGTACTGGCGAATCTGCGATTTGTAGCCTCCGTACACGGAGATGCTGACCTGCTTGCCTCGCCTGTCGAAGATGCGGGCGACCCGGTTGAGCGAGTCACCCTTGTGGATCCTGCTGAACTCGCCCCTCGTGACGCAGATGGGCGTGTCGGCGCTCGCGATCGGCGCCGCGGTCAGTGCCGCCAGGATCATGGCGGCGAGCGCTACCTTCTTCTTCATGGATTTCCTTCGGTCGTTAGTCGAGCGGGCGAGCGAGGTGCTGATTCGGTGGGCGGATTAGAGTCACCTGGCGGACACGCTGCGGCCCTGGAAGAACAAGGAGCCCGCTTGGGAGAAGGGGCTCCTTGCTTTCGTTCGAGGTGGGCCCTGCTCTGCGGCCAAGCAGACTCGGCCCGGTCGAAGGACAAACAGCTTTAGGGCTCCCGTTCGGGGCCATCGGGACGCGGATCGACGGCCTCTAGGTACTCCTCGAGGATCAGCTTCTCGACAACCGCGTACCCGTCGTCTCGGGAGACGACCCTCTCGATTTGAGTAAGGTCGTGATCCAGCTTCATCACGAACCAGGTGGGGTTGGAGCGGACGCGCTCGTACTCCACGACCGTCAGCTCGATTGTGGAGATGCACTCGGTGTTACTGCACTCGCACACGAACTCGCTCGTGGCGCCTTCGGCGAAGTACCCGATACGCTCGTTGACTTCGCCGAGGTACTGGATACGCTCGTTCACCTCTTTGAAGAGGGACTGGTTGCGCGCGAGGCGCTCGAGCGACACAGACATGAGCTCCCTTTGCCGAAGGACTACTTGGGAGCGGAGACCTCTCGAGCGCCGCTAGACCAGAACGTCGCGGCGGAGGAGGAGAAGCGCCAAAGGGGGCGCACCCGACGGAACGACAATAGCACTCTTGTAGGTCTGAGCCGGGGCGCGGGCCGCAAGGTGACCCTAGGACTACCCTGCCCACGCCCCGGCGGGGATCAGGCTACGCGGCCCCTTTGGACTCCCCAAGATCTCTGAGGGTCGCCTCACCCTCGCTTTGCCAAACGGTGCGGTACGACGCGAGCTCTTCATCCGTCAACTCAAGGTCACCGGTGGCCGCGACAATGGTCGTGTCCCACGGTCGCTGGCCGTCGCGACGCGGCGTGAGAAGGACTCCAACGGTTGTTAGTTCTTTCGGCATGTCGCCCCGGGCTTGGAGCTCGTGGTGCCGCAATTGCACCCAGGCGGCGAAGGCGTTGTGGATCTCCGGTGAGTACGTCGAGCAGACCCCAAACCCGAGGTGCGAGCGGTCACCGACGAAGCGACGGAGGTGCCACTCCAAGGCATCGTCGGGCGTCGCTTCAACGCTCTCGAGCCGAGTGAGCAGAAAGCGCCCGATGCTTTCACGGTGGCCGACCGGGAGCCGGTCGAGTTCGGACAGCATCTTGAGACGCTGGGGCTCCGGGATCTTTCCGACGCGGGTTGTCGCGATGTCCTCAAAGATCATCCGGACCACGACATGAGCCTCAGCGTCTCCAAGCGCCGCCGGCGCCATTGGTAGCTTCGGCAACGACACTTGGCGAGCACCGATGGTCTTCAGGCTGGGATCCATCCTGGGCAGGAGGCGTCTGCTCGTCGGCAGACGCGAGTTGGTAGTAGCGGATGGGCTCATCTCCGAGTTCAATGGGGTCGCTCGAAACTCGCTCAAGGTACTCCCCGACCGCATGCAGCGACTTGAGTTGGTTGAAGAGGAACTCCCAATCTCGCCTCGTAAGAACGACGAACGCTGTTGGGGACTTGAAGGCGCCGAGGTTGATGCCATCCGGGACTTCTGGATGATCGATCACGACTGCAACCACCCAACGCAGCTCCCTGGCGTCGACTTTAAGCTCGCGACCGCGGGCGTTCGTGAGGTGTTCGGGTTGGCGTTGAAGCGACCTGATGGCGCCGTTCGCTTGCCTCAGCGCCCTTCTAACTTGCTTCTCGATCCACAGCCGCTCCTTCACGGGATCAGGGGTCAGCCCGTCACGACTCTTCACCTGAACGACGACCCCCAGATCACCGACGATCAGGAATCGGTCACCCAACTCCCGTGACCCCGAGCCGACCTTCCGGACCTTCGATTGATAGACGAAGTCGGGAATGCTCCACACCGCGGCCGCGTCGTTGATTGCCTCCTCGGCTGCGAGTCCTTGCACTCTGTCCGGACGGAGCGCGGCAGCGCTGGGAATGCGCCGCACCATCACACCGGACGAGGTCTCCACAAAGAGCATGAGCTCGCCAGAACCGTCGTCGTACTCGACCAGATGACCCGATCCTCCCTGACGATCGAGGTCCAAGCAGCAGCGCTTGTACTTCTTCCCGCTTCCGCAGGGGCATAGGTCGTTGCGTCCGACAGATTGCGCCACGTAGGCCAGCGTAGCCCTCGGTCCCTCCGACGCTGCAAACCGGATTGCAAACGCATGCGTTAGCACGGGCGGGCACAGGCCGTCACGATGCCTTGGGCGCGGCCTCGGGAAACCCGCCTGCAGAGCGAGATTACCGAACCACGCGGCACCGGCCAGCATGAGCCTTGCGAGGCTCTGGACCGGGTAGTCTAGGTTCGAATCCTAGCCCCGCAGCCTCGAAAGACCCCGCTCAGGCGGGTTTTTTCGGTGCCGGCCTCGGCCGAGCCGGGCGGGGCCCGCTTGAAAGCGGAGATCGAACGAGAGACACTCTCGTTTACTGACGAGTCGGCCGGGCTCCGGGCCGCACGGGAGCTCAAGAGCCCATCCAAACTTGACTCGCGGCCGAGTCATGAGTCGGATACTTGTCCTCCTCGCTGCGGCTATTTTCGGCGGCCTCCTCTCGTCGGCTGCCTTTGGCACGACCCGGGGACCCATCCTCGTCACCTCCGAGTCGCCCCTGCAGAAGATCACCGACTGGGGTTACGACATCAAGCAGCGTGGGAAGGCCGCCGCATTGGATGCGACCCTCGCGGAGGAGGTCTTCGTCGAGGACGGCATGACTGTCCTCCGCATCCCCGTTCTGGCGGGCGAGTCTTGGGGACAGACCTCCGGTCATCCACGCCCCGGCGAGATCAACGAGCCTGTGTACAGGGAGATTGTCGAAGCCGTGCACCGCGTCCAGGCAGCGAACCCGGACGTGACCGTCTTCGCAAGCATCAAGAACCACATTCGAGACTTCCCCGAGTGGGTGCAGTACCCCAGCGGAAGCCTCAAGCCTGGAGAGTACGCAAGGCTCTTGTTCGATTTCCTCAGCTACATGAAGGCCAACCACATACGAATCTCCGTTCTGGGAGTGGACAACGAACGCGTCGGCCAGGTGCCGATCACGCCTGCGAAGCACAACAAGATCGTCACTACCCTCGCTTCGCTCCACGCGGCGGCGGAGATCCCGGAGCCGTTGTTCATTGCGCCTGAGCCCTACCGCCCAGGCAGGAGGTCGATCAACTGGCTCGATCGCCTTGCCGTGCGTGGATGGGGTAGTTCGGTCCACCTTGCCGGGACTCACTACTACTCCCACATGAGAAAGGCGCGTGGCAGCGCGTACGTCAGCCTCCTGGCCAGGTTCAGAGCGGCGGCGGGAAGAATGCCTCTCTGGGATTCGGAGTTTCACTGGCAGGACGTTGGGGGCGACTACGCTGATGCTCTTTTCGGACTGATGTCCGCCTTCGACCACTTCGACAACGGGTTCCAGGGGATGGTCTGGTGGAACTACCGCCCCGAGAGCGACGGAACGGCGCAGGCGGAGCTGCAGACCGCGCTCGTCACGTCGACCACCAACGCCTACCCCATCTCCGTCGACGACCAGGACGGCTGGTTCCTCAACGACACGAAGCTGAGCACCCGCGCCTTCAAACAAGGACGCGACGTCGTCCTCTGGATTCTCAACGACACGCGCACGACCTTCACCGGGAAGACGATCAGGATTCCCGGCGAGACGATCACCCCGTCGACAGCGCCGACCTTCACACGATGGAAGCGGCTCCCGGGATCGGGAGCCCTCGTCACGGAATCGGGGTCCGTGCGGGTGGGACAGAGCGACGACGTCTTCGAGCTAGAGCTTCCCACGAAGAGCATGACCTACGTCCGAATCCCCGACATCTATCCGCCCCAGCTCGACGACGGCGCGGCCACCTACGGCGGCGGCGGTTGGTCGGTGATCGGCCACCGCACCGACTTCGAGGGCAGAAGCCATAAGTCAACGACTCGGGGCGATGTCGCCACCTTTGCCTTCACAGGCACCGGAGTTCAATGGATCGGCTCCGTGGGGCCCAACCACGGGAGAGCAAGGGTCTACATCGACGGAGTCTTGAAGACCACTCTGGACAGCTACGAGTCGACTTACACAACCCAAAAGGTCAAGTACTCGATCGCCGGCTTGACTCCGGGTCAGCACACGATCGGGATCGAGGTTCTACGGACAAGGACCCCACTCTCCAGTGGCTTTGTCGTCAATGTCGACGGTTTCTACGTCTCGTAGCCGTCGGTCCTCGTCGTCCTCATTCGAGTAGGGTCGCGCCGGATGGCCGCGGCGTCCGCCCGCCTGCCTCGCTCCACGATCGTCGCCCTCGTGGCGATGGCGCTCGCCGTCTTCGTCATCGCGAACGACGTGACCGCGCTGAGCGTCGCCTTGCCGGCGATCGAGAGCGACTTCGACGCCGACGTGGGCACGGCTCAGTGGGTGATCAGCGCCTACGCGCTCATCTTCGGCGTCCTCATCGTCCCGGGCGGGCGGCTCGCCGACCTGTTCGGCAGGCGCCGGATCTTCTTCGTAGGCGCTGCGATCTTCGCCGTCTTCTCGCTCCTGGGCGGGCTCGCCCCGGACGCGTGGGTGCTCATCACCTGCCGTGCGCTCATGGGGGTCGGCGGTGCCCTGATGTGGCCGGCGACCCTGGGCATGACCTACTCGATACTCCCGGCGGAGCGCGCGGCGCTCGCCGGCGCGCTGATCATCGGCTCCGCGGGCTTCGGCAACGCGACGGGCCCGTTGATCGGCGGCTTTCTCACCGAGACCCTCAGCTGGCGCTGGATCCTCTTCCTCAACCTCCCGATCGCCGCTCTCGCGTGCCTCGTCACCTGGCGCGCGGTGCCCGAATCGCGCGGGGACGACGTCGAACGACGCCTGGACTACGTCGGCGTGGCGGCGCTCTCGCTCGGCCTCATTGCCCTGCTCGTGGCCCTCGACGAGGCGGACGCCTACGGCTGGACGTCGCCGGGGATCGTCGCGCTCCTGGCGGTCTTCGTCGTGCTGATGGTCGGGTTCGTGCTGAACGAGCGCCACGTCGGCGACCGGGCCCTCGTGCCCCGCGACGTCATGTCCAATCGCCGGTTCGCGGCCGCCTGCGTCGCGACCCTGCTGATGTCGCCGACGTTCTTCGTCTCGCTGGTCTACCTGCCCCAGTTCATGCAGAAGATCCTGGGCTACTCGCCCGTGGAGGCCGGGCTCGGCCTCCTCCCCATGATGGGCGTCTTCGCGCTCGTCTCGTTCGCCGCCGGACCGCTCTACGAGCGACTGGGGCCGCGGCCGGTCCTCGCGGCGGGCGCGGCGTGCCTGGTCGCCGGGCCCGCGCTGATCTCCCTCGTCGAGACGGGGGACAGCTGGGCGCAGCTCGTCCCGGGAATGGTGGTGCTCGGCGCCGGCGTCGGGCTCTTCTACAGCTCGATAACGACGGAGGCGGTGACCGCGCTCGATCCGTCGCGGGCCAGCCTCGCCGGCGGCATCGTCTACATGTTCCAGGTAGCCGGCGGCTCGGTCGGGCTGGGAATCGCCACCGCCGTCTTCACCGCCCAGGCAGGCGACGGCCTCTCCTCGAGCGTCGAGCGCGTCCTGCGCGCCTCGTTCGAGTCCGGCTTCCAGGCGACGTTCCTGTTCGTCGCCATAGTCGCGCTCGCCGGCTTCGTCGTCACCGTGCTCTTCGTCGGACGCCGGCGGATGGAAATGGCACAGCCGTCCTAGAGCTGGCACACTCGCGACCTCGAACGACCGGCGGGGGAGGAACGGTGAGAAAGCAGTTGTCGGGTTGGCGCTCGTTCTCGGGGATCGTCTTACTGCTCGTCGGCGCCTTCAACGTCGTCGGAGGTCTTGGCGCGCTCTTCCGCGAGGAGGTCTTCGTCGCCGGAAACGAGGTGTTGATCGCCGACGCCACCGCCTGGGGCTGGCTCCTGCTGGTCGTCGGGCTCGTCCAGCTTGTCGTGAGCGCCGGGATCCTCGGCGACCGAGGCTGGGCTCGCATGCTCGGGATCGTCCTCGCCCTGCTCAGCGGCGTGTTCCACATCGTCTTCCTAGCCACGTTTCCGCTCTTCAGCCTGGCCGCGATCACCCTCTCGGTCACGGTGGCCTACGGGCTGATCGTCCCGGACGACAGGGAGCGCTGAGCCCGTGGAGGCGGGGCCGCTTTCGAGCCCGCGGGCCCGCTCAGGGTGGATCGCCTTCGCGGGCGTCTACCTGATCGTCGCCGGGCTGATGAACGCGATCTGGGGCCTCGCCGCGCTCAGCGACAGCGAGGTGCTCCGCGAGCGCGCGCTCGCGTGGTCCAACCTGACGGCCTGGGGCTGGGTTTCGGTCGGCGCCGCCGCCGTCCAGGTCGCCGCGGGTGGGCTCGTGCTCACCCGCAGGGTCATCGGGCGTGCGCTCGCCGCCGTCATCGCGCTGGCGGGGCTCTTCGTGAACTTCCTCTCCATCGGCGCCTACCCGCTCTGGTCGATCCTGGCGCTCGTCGCCAACGGTCTCGTCCTCTGGGCCGTGACGGTCTACGGCGACGCGTTCGAGTGAGTCTGAGCCTAGTAGCCGGGCGGCGGGGGCGGAGGCGAAGGCGGCCCCCCGGTCGCGGACTGCCGCGCCCAGATCACGAAGAACAGCGAGAGCAGGAACAGGACGATCCCGGCCACCATCAGGATCACCCCGACGACGCCGATGTCGACCCCCGAGACCTCGGCCGTCACCGCGTAGCGGAGGATCGCCCCCACGGCGACGAGGAAGATCCCGAAGCCGATGCCTCCGTAGCCCATCGCGCGCCTCCTCTCACAGCCGACCGGTCGGCGGCAGCGTACAGGACGCTCCGCACGGACACGCCCCGGTGAGCGCGGCGTTCGGCTGGGGCGCGCTCGCCGCCTCCTCCCTTCTCATCGGGGGCGTGATCGCGCTCCGGTTCCGGGTAAGCGGGCGGGTGCTCGGCCTCGTCCTCGCGTTCGGCGCCGGCGTCCTCATCAGCGCGGTCGCCTACGAGCTCGTCGAGGACGCGTTCTCCACGTCCGAGGGCGGAGCCTGGGTGGCCGCCGGGCTCGCGGCGGGCGCGCTCGTCTACTTCGCGGGCGACGAGCTGATCGACCGACGGGGAGGCGAGAAGCGCAAGAGCATGGGCGGCGAGCAGGAGGAAGGCACGGCGCTCGCGATCGTCCTCGGGATCGTCCTCGACGGGATCCCCGAGTCGGTGGTCATCGGCCTGACGCTGCTCGAGGGTGGGAGCGTCGGCGTCGCCATGCTCGTCGCCGTCTTCCTCTCGAATCTCCCCGAGGCGATCGGCGCCACGAGCGGTCTCGCGGTCGCGGGCTGGCGCCGCTCGCACATCCTCGGGTTGTGGGCGCTCGTCATCCTCGCCTCGGGCTTCGCCGCGCTCGCCGGCTACGGGCTCTTCGGCGACGCCTCGCCCAACACGATCGCTTTCGTCCTCGCGTTCGCCGGCGGCGCGATCCTGACGATGCTCGCCGAGACGATGATCCCGGAGGCCTACCTCCGCGGCGGCAAGGCGGTGGGCCTCGTGACGACGCTCGGCTTCGGCGTCGCGTTCGCGGTCTCGGCGCTCGACTAGGAGCTCGCGCCGACCAGTAGGAGACCCGCGCCGGAGCACGATGGCGGCCTCTCGCGGGCCGCAGAAAAGTGGCGCTCCCCGCGGGTCTGGCTCCAGTCTCCGTCCTGGGAGGCCCCGCAGTCAACCGCAGTCCCCCGACTTTGGACTAGGTAGTTCTCTACCTCCGGAGCTTGCCACGCGAGGCGCCCGTGTGAGATAAGCGCGTCGTCCCCGAGCCTTCGGGATTCGTCGCGTGAGGGGAGCACGGCGGAGGACTCGGGCACGAAGGGAGGCTCGGCGCTCGGGCCGCAGAGCGCCGGGCCTCCTTCCTGCCCACCGGTCGGGCGGCTTGCTTTTTTTCGCGCCTATCATCACAATCGGGCGTGCGCACGAAGGCTTTCCGATCGTCCGTCGGACAGCGAGCGCAGGCAGAGGTCGGCGGCCCGGCCTCTGTCCTTGTAGACGGCCAATGCAAGCCACGATCGGCTACGCTGTCCCGTCACGGCGCATTCGTCTAGTGGCCTAGGACGCCGCCCTCTCACGGCGGTAGCACGGGTTCGAATCCCGTATGCGCCTCTAGGGCTCGCGGCTGTAACCCGAGCCCCAGGAGAGGTCCCTGACGGCCTCCATCGCGTTCGATCGATTGAGCGCCGCAGGTAGACCTGCGTCGTGTCGATGCGCGAGTGATTCATCAGCGCCTGCAGAGACTCGATGGCGCCCGGATGCTGAGAGCGGACGATCTCTACCTCGATTCGGATGGGGTTCCGGCATTACTCGACCAGGCCGACTTGGGACCACTAGCCATCGCGCTCGCCTTCGTTTTCGTCGCGCGCGTCGATCTTCGAGACCGCCGGAACGGGCTCGAGCTCGCGCAGAGTCAGACGGCGGAAGGCCTCGAAGCCGAGGGCGACGAGGCCGCCGAGTAGGAGAACGCCGACCCAGCTGCGAAGCGCCGGCACCGGGCCCCACAGGACGAGCAGGAGATAGACGACCGCGAGCAAGCTCCAGCCGATCCACGGCTGGTCGCGCAGCGTCGGCCCCATCCCCGCCCGGGCACGGCGCGCGAGACGCGAGGGACCGGCAAGCAGCGTGCCGACGAGAATCACAAGGGCGTAGATGAGCAGGGCCCACGCAACCTCGGCCAGGAGGCTGGTGCCGATGATCCAGGCCGACCCGACGGCGTCGCGAACCGATTCTCCTTGCGCGAGGGCGTCGACGATGTAGTTCCCTGCCCCCCTGCGGATGACGAGGAGGAGAACCCCGACGAGGAGAAGACCCAGGCCCACGTTCCGCAGCGTCTCCCTGCGGCGGCCGCGGGCGAGCCAGACCGCGGCCGCGAAGCACGCGAAGGCCGCCAGGACGATGAGCCAGCTCAACGCCTTGACCACTTTCACGCCGGTTTGAGCCGCCTCGAGCTCGTCGGACTGGAGGATCGTGACCTGGCCCGCGTCGGGAGGGAGTCTGGCGTCGAGCTCCTCGCCGAAGCCGAGCTCCTCGCCGACGTTCACGACGAACGTGCGCAGGTCGAGCGTGACCGTGCCTTCGGCCGTCGAGACCGCCTCCCGCGTGTCGTCCTCGAGGAGGCGCAGGAGCGCCTCGTGTGCCGCGCGGTTGACCTCCTCCCAGAGCTCCTGGACGCGCGGCCGCTGGAGGAACTGGTCGACGCCCTGTTGCGCGGGCTCGCGGAGCGCGCCCGAGAGAGGCGCGGCGAGACCGTCGAGGTTCTCGGGCAGCCGCTCCTCGAGCCGAGCTTCGACGTCGACGTTCGTATAGAGCTGATCGACGATGTAGACGGAGAGCGCCTGGCGGACGTCGTCGTCCTCGAGAAGATTCGTGCTCGTCTCGACCCAGGACTCCGTGTCGAGAGCTTGCCGCTTCACCCAGACCGTGAGCGAGCCCACGAGGACGATCAGTGTCCCGAGAACGAGGAGCGTCCAGACGAGGATCCGCTTCTTCCGGCTCATGACTCCCCTCCCAGGTCGGTCACGGACATTGCAGAGCTCGGTCACGCAGCCGAGAGCCGGAACCAAAGCCATGAGAGCAACCGTGAGGACAGCTGCGAAACGACGGATCACGTGCGATTCGGGCTCACGGCCGGCCTCCATGTTTCCTCGTTCGATCCAGCAGACTCCAGCTTCGCCGCCCGCTGGCGCCGTCACATCGCCCGCCCGCCTCGTTCACCCGGGTGAACGAAATCGCCGGGTGAAGACAAGGGCTGCTGATGTGCTGATACTCGGTACCGCGGACGCTCGCTGCTCCCAGTGAGCACGAGCGTCCGTCGAATACGAGAGGAGAGAAATGTTTCGGGCTGAAACCACCTCCCTGCTCCCGAGCAACAAGAGTTGCGATGCCTGAGCCAATCGATCCTTCGGTTCTCGGCACGCTCACGCTGGGCAGTGGGCTCGGGCTCGTCCTGGCACGGCTCGCCCTGAAAGCGAAGCTCCTCGAGACGCGCGTGCGTCCGAGTCGCTGCGACGCGTGCGGACGACCCGTCGAGCGCTTCCGCGCATGTCCATGTCACAGGAAGCAATGAGCGAGGCGGTCGCCTCCGCTCCTTCCATTCGGGGATGATGCTCACCACCCTGATCTAGTTACGCGACACGCCGAATCCAGGAGGTATCCGTGCCCGAGAGGCCGCAGCCGCAGCGCGATATTCTGCCGGTTCCCGACGTCACACCGGTTGGTCTGACGACGTTCGACGCGAAGGACCCGGACACGGCGTTCCCGCCGATCGAGCCGCTGCGGCCGCCGGAGGGCGCGCCGAACGTCCTCGTCATCCTCATCGACGATGTCGGCTTCGGCGCCTCGAGCGCCTTCGGCGGCCCGATCGCGACGCCGAACGCCGAGCGTCTCGCAGCCAACGGCCTGAAGTACAACCGCTTCCACACGACCGCCCTCTGCTCGCCGACGCGCGCGGCGCTTTTGAGCGGCCGCAACCATCACACCGTCGGGATGGGCGGCATCACGGAGATCGCCACGTCGGCGCCGGGCTACAACTCGATCCGCCCCAACACCTGCGCGCCGCTCGCGGAGACCCTGAAGCTGAACGGCTACTCGACCGCGCAGTTTGGCAAGTGCCATGAGGTGCCGGTCTGGGAGACGAGCCCGATGGGTCCGTTCCATAACTGGCCGACGGGCAGCGGCTTCGAGTACTTCTACGGCTTCATCGGCGGGGAAGCGCACCAGTACTACCCGGCCATCTACGAGGGCACGGTGCCGGTCGAGCCCGAGAAGACGCCCGAAGAGGGCTATCACTTCATGGCCGACATGACGGACAAGGCGATTGCCTGGATGCGCCAGCAGAAGGCCCTCATGCCGGGCAAGCCCTTCTTCGCGTACTTCGCGCCGGGCGCGACGCACGCACCCCATCACGTCACACCCGAGTGGGCCGACAAGTACAAGGGCGCCTTCGACGACGGCTGGGACGCGCTTCGCGAGCGAACCTTCGCCAGGCAGAAGGAGCTCGGGGTGATCCCGGAGGACGCCGAGCTGACGCCTCGGCACGAAGAGATCCCCTCCTGGGACGAGATGCCGGAGGGCCTGAAGCCGGTGCTGCGGCGCCAGATGGAGATCTACGCCGGCTTCCTCGAGTTCACCGACCACCACGTCGGCCGGCTGCTCGACGCCCTCGAGGACCTGGGCGTGCTCGAGGACACGCTCGTCTACTACATCCTCGGCGACAACGGGGCCTCGGCCGAGGGCACGCTGAACGGCACCTACAACGAGATGATCAACTTCAACGGCGCCGCCGCGCTCGAGACGCCCGAGTTCATGCTGGAGAGGCTCGACGACTTCGGCGGCCCCGACTCCTACAACCACTACGCGGTCGGCTGGGCGCACGCCATGTGCACGCCGTACCAGTGGACGAAGCAGGTCGCCTCGCACTGGGGTGGCACGCGGAACGGCACCATCGTCCACTGGCCCGCCGGGTTCAAGGCGCGGGGCGAGATCCGCAGCCAGTTCGCGCACGTGATCGACGTCGCGCCGACGGTCCTCGAGGCGGCGGGGCTCCCGGAGCCGGCCTTTGTCAACGGCGTCCAGCAGCGCCCGATCGAGGGCGTGAGCATGAGGTATGCCTTCGACGACGCCCAGGCCGACGAGTGCCACACAACGCAGTACTTCGAGATGTTCTGCAACCGCGGCATCTACCACCAGGGCTGGACCGCCGTGACCAGGCACGGGATCCCCTGGCTGCTCGTCGGCCATGAGAAGCCGCCGTTGGACGACGACGTCTGGGAGCTCTACGACACAAACAGCGACTGGACGCAGGCAAGGGACCTCGCCGCCGAACAGCCGGAGAAGCTCGCCGAGCTCCAGCGCCTCTTTCTCATCGAGGCGACGAAGTACAACGTCCTGCCGCTCGACGATCGCAGCATCGATCGAGCGCTGCCCGAGGTCGCGGGGCGGCCGACGCTCATCCAGGGAGACCGGCAGCTCCTCTACGGCGGCATGGGTCGCCTGTCCGAGAACTCGGTCGTGAGCATCAAGAACAAGTCCCACGCAGTCACCGCCGAGATCGAGGTGCCCGACGGCGGCGCGCAGGGCGTGATCGTCGCCCAGGGCGGCTCGATCGGCGGCTGGAGCCTCTACCTCAAGGACGGCAAGCCGAGGTACTGCTACAACCTGCTCGGTATCCAGCGCTTCTACGTCGATTCCGACCGAGAGGTTCCCGAGGGCACCCACCAGGTTCGCGTCGAGTTCGAGTACGAAGGCGGCGGGCTCGGCAAGGGCGGCGACGTCACCCTGTACATCGACGGTGAGAAGGCCGGCGAAGGGAAGGTCGCGGCCACCGCCGCGATGGTCTTCTCCGCCGACGACACCTGCGACGTGGGACGGGAGAACGGCGCGCTCGTGGCGGAGGACTACCCCGTGCCGAACACGTTTACGGGCGAGGTCAACTGGGTCGAGATCGACGTGGGCCAGGCTGCGGAGGACGCCGACCACCAGATCGACCCCGACGAGCTCCTCCGGGTCGCGATGGCCAGGCAGTAGCAGGCTGGTCGAGACACGCGACGGCGAAAAGCGGCGGGCCCTCAGCGGGACCCGCCGCTTCACGATCGGCGCTCTAGCTGTCGAGGATCCGCTGCTTCTGCTGCGCGAACTCCTCCTCGGTGAGAGCACCGGAGTCCCGCAGCTTCGCGAGCTCGTCGATCTCGTGGATCTTCTGCTCCATCGACGGCTCAGCCGGAGGTGGTGGCGCCGCCTCGGGCGGCGGCGCGGCGGCCGGCTCCTCGTACTGGGCCTGCTGCTCGTCTGAGCCTGCTGCTCGGCCTCGTTCTCCGCTCGGTGGTGCGCGATCATGGCTCCTCCGGCCACGGCTCGGCGCCTCGTACGTCGTCTTCCTCCGGGTGGCATGCCTACCTCCTACGGTTGGGGTTCCTCGGTCGTGTGTTTTCTGCTCCGGCTCACGACCTCTCACACCTTCCAGGTCAGCGGCCCGAGGTGGAGATCGGTCTCCTGCCTCAAGGCCTCGCGTACGTCTCGTTCCTGCTCGTCGGAGAGGTTCGACTCGATTAGCTCCATCTTCGTCTCGGCGAAGGCATTCGCGACCCGGTCGAGCACCGCGTGCTCGCTGAGCAGGAAGAGCGCCGAGGTCCCCGGCTTGACCTTCTGCTCGAGGCTCTCGACGAAGCTGTCCTCGATTCCCGAGTGCCTGAGTCGCTTCGCGAATCCATGCACCTTTCCGCCGGTCGCGTGTTCCACCGTCTCGGCCGCGGACGCCTCCTCGGGCCAGCTGACGACGGCGGCGTCCTCGACCTCGATCACTTCTTGCGCATCGAGCTTCTCGAGCTTCGCCAGCGCCGCGTCTGCCCCGGTGGCCTCGTCGAACTTCCAGACGGTCAACGTCGCCATCCGCGCCTCCTTCCCAGTCTCTGGGCCGTCATCGTGTGCCGGCGCTCTGGAGCTTGCTTCCGACTCCTCCGATGAGGAGGCCGGCGCCACTCTTGACCGCGTCCTTCGCATTGCCGTTCTGGAGGGAGCCGCCGACCGTGCCCGCCGTCTGGACGAGGGTGGCTGCGGCGCCCTTGAGCGCGTCGCGCTTGCCCTGGTCCTGGAGCATCTGCCCGACGATGCGAAGCAGCTGGTCGAGCCCGGCCTGGACCTGCGGCGAGGAGAGCAGTCCGCGCTCCGAAGCCCTGCAGCGCGCCGGCCGCCTGCTGCAGGTTGGCGACCACGGCCGGATCCTTCAACTTGTCTCCGAAGACGCCGGCCGCGAACACCTGCGACATCGCCGCGGCCCCTTGCAGAGCCTCGGTCGGGCTGGCCTTCCCGTCCTGGACGGCCTTCTCTCCGAGCTTGGTGGCCGCCGCGTCGATGAAGAGACCCGTCGCCGCCGCCGCCATCTGCTGGACGTCCGGCTTCTGGAGCTCCGTGCCCAGAATGCCGCCGACCTCGACGAGCGAACCGGCCGCGGCCTGGAAGTCGTGACTCTCCTTCGCCTCCTTCAGGGCCGGGAGGGCTCCCTGCACGGCTGCCTCCGCCCCGCGCCGCACGGCGTCGGAGCGCCACGCCGCGTCACGGACCATCGACGTGATCGTTGTGAGGGCGGCCTTCGCCTGCTCTGCCTGGGCCGCGTCGGGCACAACCTGGCCGATCAGCCCGGCACCCAGAAGCTGGACGCCGTCCGTGAGCGTGCGGATCGCATGCGTCACGTCGCCCGCCGCCTTGCCGAATTGCTGCGCGCCGAGGAGCGCCGAGACGGGGACGTCCGTCGTCATCAGGTCGCCGAACGCCTCCTTGAAGGACTCGAGCGTATGCCGCTGCACGTCCACCGGGGTGAACACCGGCGCCGGGATCTCGATTGCCTGGACCTCGGGGGTCAGTAGGTCGTCCTTCTCGTACCGCGGGGTCGGAACCCGCAACGAGGTCGGGATGTCGCCGCCGCCGCCAAGCATGGCGCGAAGCTCCGACGGGGAGAAGATCGGGGCCCCTTCATGTTGGCCGAGTCGGAGACCGCCCAGTCTCGCGTCCAGACCGCGTCCTTCGTCACGTTGACGACGACACCGTCCGGGGCGCCGAAGCAGAACAACCCCTTCCAGTGCTGCCGGATGCCCGCCAGGCACTCGCTCACGAGGTCGCGATCGAAGGCCATGTGCGTGACCATGCCGATGCGGGGATTGACCTGGTCGATCATGTAGCCCGTTGCGTAGTGGTCGGTGTGCACGATGTCGATCGTCGAGTTGTAGATCGCCGCGGGAATGCCGGTCTTCAACTCCATGACCGTCCCGAGGTCCGGCTGCAGCTCGGTGACGAAGACGTCGACGCCCTGCGCGTACTCGATCGTGTTCGTGTCCGGCCGGCCGTCGCCCGTCCACACGAAGCTGAGGCCGTTCCAGTCCAGGCGGTAGGCGGACGCGCCGTCCATGTTGTGGGAGCGGCGCCAGTGCCGGACCGTGACACCGTTCTTGTCGTAGCAGATGCCGTTGTCGTCGGTGTAGTCGAACTCGTTGACCTCGACCTCGTAGCCGTCGCCGATCGGGCTCGCGCTGAACGACTTGGTGTGCCAGTGCGTCATCTTCTTCATGCCCTCGACCATGTGGCCGATGCCTTCGTCCTTCGTGCGGCCCGAGGGGCCGTGCACGCGGAGCGGAGTCCACCGGGCCGCCCACGGGGCGAAGCAGAAGAGGTACGGCAGCTCGCCGTAGTGGTCGACGTGGAGGTGCGTGAAGAAGATGTCGTTGATGGCCTGGAGCGGCACCTGCGCCGCGAGGATGTTGCGCAGGCAGCCCGGGCCGAAGTCGAAGAAGAAGCGGTCGCCGTTCCCGAGCTCGACGCAGATGCACGTCGCCGCCTGGTCGCGCTTCGGGGGGAACGGGCACGAGCCCATGAACGTGATCCGCATCTCGTCCGGCCCGATCTCCTCCGAGGTCGGGAAGTAGGTGCTGTTGCTGTTCAGGTACGGCGTCGGCTTGAAGTAGGGCGGTAGCGAGACGCCCTGGCCGCCGCCGCCGCCGTACGGGCTCGCGGCCGGAGGGGACTTCACCGGCACGGCCGGCGTCTTCTTCGCCGCCGTCTTCTTGGCTGCGGCCGGCTTCTTCCTCGTCGTTTGCTTGGGCTTTGCGCGCTCACGTGCCATGTTCCCGTCCTCCTCCGTCTCGAGTATCTGGATCTCGTCTCAGACCGCCGCCACACACGAAGAGAAGTGCTCGTGCAGTAGGTGCGGATCGGTACCGTCGCGCGAGCCGATCGCGACGATCCGTGTGCATCGCGGCCGGGAGCCCCATTCGTCGGAGAGCTCGACTTCCGCGCGCTTTCCCACAACCTGCAGCACGGCCCGCCGCTCGGGAGACTCGAGCGAATTGCACGACGCCCTTCGCCCGGTAGATGCCGACGGGTAGTCGCGAGGCCGCTTCTCGGAGCGCCTCGAGCGACAACGGCCGGTCGGTCTCGTAGCTCCAGGTGCTGAAGGCGGACGCATGGTCGTGCTGGTGGTGCGCCGTGGGCGTGGCCGTGCGCCTCGTTCTCGAGCCGGGCCGGATCGAACCGGCCGGCCGACAGGAGGATCTCGAGTGGCACGTCGCAGTGGCTCGCCTCGACGACCCGCACGCGGTGAAAGTGCTCGTCAAGCCAGGCGTAGATCCGCTCGAGCTGGGCGCCGTCGACGAGGTCGACCTTGTTCAGGATCAGCATGTCCGCGCACGCGATCTGCCAGAGCTTGAGCCGCTCGACCTCCGGCGCGGCAAAGACCTGCTCCGCGTCGACGACGCACGTGATGCTGTCAAGCCGGATCCGGTCCCGGAACCTGGCCATCGAGAACGTGACCATGATCCCCGAAGGATCCGCGACCCCGCTCGCCTCGAGCAGGATGTACTCGGGCTGCTCGGGCCGCTCGATCGCCGCGACCACCGACTCGATCAGGTCGTCCCGGATCGTGCAGCACACGCAGCCGTTCGCGAGGCTGATCACGTCGCTCTCGACGCCGACGACGAGCTCTGCGTCGATGTTGATCGACCCGAAGTCGTTGACGAGCACGGCCACGCGCAGCCCGTGATCCCCGTTCAGGATGCGGTTCAGGAGCGTGGTCTTGCCGGCGCCCAGGAAGCCGGTCAGGACGGTGAGCGGGACGGGCGCGGGCGGCCCATCGGAGCCGTCCACGCCGGTCTCCCGCAGGTCGACGAGCTCAGCTGGCACTCTGCGCCTCCTCACGAGCGAGGACGCCGATGGCGATCAGGTCGGGGATGGTGATCCACGCGTCGCCGAGCGGCATGCCGCCCTCCGCGACGATGGCCTTGCGGAGCGGGATCGCCCAGCGATGCTCGACCAGGAGGATCGCCGCAGCAGAGTCGTTCGGGATGTCCTCGAGCACATCCCAGTCACCCGGCTCACCGAGCGCGTGCCCGCCGCGCCGATCCATCTCCTCGGCGCCGAACGCCGCGCCCTTCTCGATTCCCTCCTCGCCGTCGGCGCCGAGACCGACGAGCGCGCCGACCTTGGCGCCGAGCTCCTCGGCCTCCTCGAGCGTCAGGCCGCTGAACTGGCGCGTCTCCACCTCGCCGTTCGCGTCCTTGTGCACGACAACCGCATCCACGACACGGATGACGTCGGCCTCCGCGAGCCTCTCGAGCTCGGCGAGGATCGCGCCCTCGAACTTGGGCTGGTCGAATCCGAAGGCGACCAGCTGAATCGGCCCGATCTCCATGGGAACTCCCTTCTGCGAAAGTGGGAACCGCGTTTCTCAGGGCGACGCTAGCGCCCGAGAAGTCGAGGATCATCGCCCACAACCCGAGTTCACCCGGGTGAACGGCGTCCACGGGCGATGTGGCCGCGGCGGCGCTGTCTCAGGATCCGGCGAACAGGGAGATGAACGCGCGGAAACCGATGCGGGCGGTCGAATGCATGGACTGCCTTGCGGTGCTGACGGCCGAGGACGACGCCGGGCTAGTCGACGCCCTCGGAAAGCACTACGTCGACGCGCACCGGCGACTCCCGATCACCGAGGACAAGATCCGCGAGCAGATCGCCGCGCAAGCTCGCGATGCCAGCGGCGATGAGCACTCACCCGGGTGAACATGAACGACGGGCGATGAACGAGCGCGCCGCCACTCCTACCATGGCGACCGGTCGGTCCCCAGCCCGGCATCGGCGCCCCGGCCGACCGGACAGCGAGAAGAGGGGAGCACGATGACGGCGGTCGATCTCGAAGAGCAGGAGCCGTTCTGGAGGCGACACCTGATCGCGATTGGATTCGCGGTCCTCCTGGTCGTGATCGTCCTTCTCCAGGTCTTGGACCAGGGGGACGTTGCCGCGTGGCTCGAGGACGCGCCGGAGCAATGGGCCTACGTCCTCTGCTTCCTGCTCGTCTGGTTCGATGCGGTCATCCCGATCTTCCCCGGCGAGACGACGCTGAGTGCCGCTTCGACGCTCGCCGCAGAGGGAAGCCTCGAGCTCGGGCTCGTCATGCTGGCCGGCGCGCTCGGCGCGATCGTCGGAGACTCGTCGCTCTTCTGGATCGCCCGTAAGAGCGCCGACAGGGTGCAAGGCCAACTCGACAAGGCGCTCGAGAACTCGAAGGTTCGCGCCGCCTGGGCCGCCCTCGACCGCTCTCCCGGCCTCTTGATCATCGCCGGCCGCTACGTCCCGGGGATGCGCTTCGCCGTCAACGCAGCCATGGGGCTCTCCGACATGCCGTACCGCCGCTTCCTCCTCTGGTCCGTCCTCGGCGGGGTCCTGTGGTCCGTGTACACGTGCGCGCTGGCCTACAACGTGGTAACCACGCTCGCGGGCTTTCCGCTCGCGTCGCTCGTCATCTCCTCACTCATCACGTCTGCCGCGCTGGCGGCGATCTACTTCGTCGACCGTAAGCGGAGGAGAAAGGCAGAGGGTGCCGAGCCGGCCGATATCAGCACGGAGCCGGCGGTCCCCTCCGGTACCGCCGGACCTGACGAGTGAGGACCCGAGAGGGCCGGCCGCACTCGAGCCGGCTCGGGTGGCGATGAGAACGACCAAGCCGTTCGAGGAAGAGGCGATGAGCGACGCCGAGGATCGACGACCCGACGCGGCGGAGGATGGAGACGCGGCCCCGGAAACCGGCCGGTTCGATCGAGCGCGTTTCAGACTCAGGGCTGCGAGGGCGAGCGCGGAGTCGGCCAGCCAACGGCACGTCTCGCTCGCGGTCCCTTTCCGGGCAGCGGAACGGAACCGGCGTGTTGCGTCGAGCGTCCTCGCCGGGGGGGTCGCCTATCGGCTCTTCCTGTGGTTGCTGCCGTTCGGCTTGATCCTCGGAGGCGCGCTCGGCCTCATGGATGCGGACAGCACCGAGGAAGCAGTCGAGGGCGGCGGCCTACCTGCGGCGGTCGTCAACGCGATCGGCGACGCCGCGCGTGCCGCGGACTCGGACTCGTGGTGGCTCGCGCCATCTCGAAGTCTCCTCTTCTCGACTACCTCACTCGGTTGACATCACAACGCTCGCAGCCTGCGGCCCACGGCACATCACCCGTCTATCCAGATCACCCGGGTGAACGCGTCCGGCGGGCGATGCGCGCAGCATGGTCGCGGCGCGATCCTCCGAGTCGACACCGTCGGCCGGTGTCACCGGCCATTGTCCGACCGGCCGGTCACTCGACACGCAGGCCGAGCACACAGTCGACACCACGGAGGTGTTCGCATGGTGAGGCAAGCTCGCCCGAGACCCGGCCCCGGCGGCCCAGGTCGCCCTGGCCCTGGCCCCGGCGGTCCAGGTGGCCCCGGCCCCGGCCCAGGGGGTCCGGGTCGTCCAGGTCCCGGCCCAGGCGGCCCGGGCCGCCCCGGCCCCGGCGGGCCAGGGCGCCCAGGACCTGGACGCTGATCGGAATTGGGAGGAGGCCACCTGCGGGTGGCTTCCTCCTATTTTCCAGCCTCGAAGCCTCGCGCATGCGCCTGGAGATCGCTTGACCTGGCCGCGGGGTCGCTGCAACGATCCCGCGAGAAGTGAGGACACCGGTGGCACAGCGCGAGATCGAGGGCGACGGAACGATCCCGCTGCGCTCCCGTCCAGTGCTCACGAAGCCGGGTCGGCGGGCTGGTTGCAGCGTCACGGCGTGCCTTGGTGGCAAGCGGTCGCGGCGGTGGCGGCGGTGCTTCTGGCGGCCGTCGCCGTGTGGGCGACGCTGACCGCGGATTTCCTCGCCCATCCCGGGTGGCTGGCGGCACAGAAGGCCGACATCATCCTCGGGCCCGTGTTCGTCGGCCTGTATTGGGTGCGCGTGCGCCCGCAGAGCCGCTTTGGGCCGCTGCTGATCGCCTTCGGGTTCATCTGCGCGGTTTACATCCTGCACTCGTCAACCAACCCATGGCTGTTCGGTTTCGGCGTCCTCTGGGAGCCCGTGATCGCCGTCGCCACTCTCGCCCTGATCCTGACGTTCCCCAACGGGCGCTTGGACGGTCTCATCGCGAAGCTGATCCTGTTGAGCTTTGTGGCGATGGGCCTGCTCGTCGTCGCCCTCGTCTTGATGCTGCCGCAGCTCGCTCCCGGCGGTTCGATCTCGGGCTGTCGTGCGGCGTGCCCGGAGAACGCCCCGGCGATCACGTCGAATGTCCCGCTGGCGGTCGATCTGAACGAGATCGTTCGGATCGGGGCGATTACCGTTGCGCTCGCCACGGCCGCCCTCTTGCTCTGGCGGATCGTCACCGGCACGCCCCCACAGCGCCGCGCGCTGGCGATCGGCACGCCGGTCGCGTTGCTGTTCCTCCTCGTCCAGGCCATCTACCTGCTCCCCTACGCCTTGGGAGTCGAACCCTCGTCGCTGGACACCTTCCTCCAGTGGACGTTCGCGGTAGCTCGCTCGTTGATCTGGTACGGCTTCCTGTTCGCGCTGATCGCCGCGCAGCTGTTCGCGGGCCGCGCCTTGCACCGGATGATCCGTCAGTCGCTGCGGCGCCCGTCGCAGAGTGAGCTCGAGGCGATGCTGCGTGGGCCGCTCGGCGATCCGAAGCTGCGGCTGGTGTTCCGGGATCCGAGGACCGGAGCCTGGGAGGAACCACTGGAGCCCGGGCCGGGAGAGAGTCTGACCGTGGTCGAGGGCGAGGGGACCACGGCGGTGGCGCTGGTGCACGACGTGCAGCTCAACGACGACCCGGAGCTGCTGCAGGCCGCCGGCGCGGTCGCGCTGCTGGCGGCCGAGAACGCTGAGCTGGACGCCGCCTGGAACGACGCGCTGGACGAGCTGCGGCATTCGCGCTCGCGGATCGTGCGCGCGGGGGACGACGAGCGACGCAAGCTCGAGCGAAACCTCCACGACGGCGTCCAGCAGCGGCTGGTCTGGGTCCGCATCAAGCTCGGTCTCGCGGCTGAAGGGGCGGGCGACGTGACCCGCGGCGAGCTGGACGGGATCGGCGACGGCATCGACGAGGTGATCGATGAGGTGCGCGAGGTCGCACACGGGCTGTACCCGCCCGTGCTCGCCGATCAGGGGCTCCTCGCCGCGCTCGAGGCCGCCCGCCGGCGCGCCGCCGTATCGGTCGAGGTGCGAGCCGACGGCCTCGGCCGCCACCCCGCCGAGCTGGAGTCCGCCGTCTACTACTGCTGCCTGGAGGCGATCCAGAACGCGACCAAGCACGGCGGGCCCGGGGTGCACGTCTTGGTCGCGCTACGCGAAGAGACAGACGAGCTCAGCTTCGACGTCACCGACGACGGGCCCGGTTTCGACCGGTCCGCCATGCAGGAGGGAGCCGGACTCAAGAACATGCGCGACCGCCTCGGTGCCCTCGACGGCCACCTTGCGATCACCACAGCACTCGGTCAGGGCACGACCGTCTCTGGTTTCGTCCCGCTCCGCAACGACACCGGCCCACAAGCGAGCCTCCGCGGCACCCCAGACCGCGCAGCATCGGCCTGACGCAGCGCTCAGATCAGCTGGAGCTCCCGTGCACGCGCGAGAGCCTCGTTGCGAGAGGAGGCGCTCAGCTTGCGGTAGATCGACTTCGTATGGGAGTGAATCGTGTTGTACGAGAGAAAGAGCGCGCGGCCGATCTCACGCTTCGTCCGCTTCTCGTGCAGCAGCCGCAGGACGTCCAGCTCGCGGTCGGTCAGCTCGTCCGCCTCGCTCGTCCTGCGGATTGGCCGGCCGAGGATGACCTTCGTCTCCTCGAGCAGCCCGCGGAGGATTCCCGGATCGTCGCTTCCCTCGACGATGCGTTCCGCTTCCGCGAAGAGCTCACGTGCCTCGTCGGTGTCGTCCGAGAGCCCGCCGAACCGGTGCGAGCGCAAGCAGGCACTCGGCGACGGGAAGCGCGTCCTGCCAGGCCCGCAGTCGCTCGAGAGCGTCCGTCAGCGTCCGATCGGCCTCGTGGAGCTCGCCTCGGCCGGCGACGCACGCGGCCCAGAGTCAGCAGCGGAAAGCCGAGGCGGTTGGGGCCGGCGGGCGGCTTCGTCTTGGCCAGCGCGAGCGCAGCGCACGCGTACTCCTCGGCTAAGTCCGGCTTGCTCCTCGGCCAATGCGATGTCCGCGAGCACGGAGCGGGCGTCACAGGCAATCGCCCAGAGCTCGAGCTCCTCAGCGTCCTCCACTGCTTTCTCCACGAGCGACTTCGCCTCGAGCGGACGACCGGCGTAGCAACACGCCCGGCCGAGGAACACCCGTGCCATCGACTGCCAGGCAGGGGCGCCGTCGGCCTCGAGCTCGAGGCCACGACGCGCCGCTCGCAGCTGATCGGAAACGCTCACCCCCGACGAAGCTGGCCCGGACCAGGCTCGCCGCGGCCTCGACCGAAGCCGCTCCGTCCGGCAGGCGGGCCGGACCACTCGGCCGCGAGAGCATCCCGGATTGCGCGCAGCGCCCCAGGATGATCACCCACGAGCCGGAGCAGCCAGGCCCGGGTGATGCAGAGCGCGGCGTCCGCTCGAAGTACGTCCCTCGGGAACTCGTCTATCCAGCCGAGGATCGTCTCCGGTGGCTCCGAACCAGCGAGCGACATCCAGTTCGCCGAGACGAGCGTGGCGGCACCTCCATACTCGCAAACGGCGAGGGCCTGGTGGCAGGCCTCGTCGACGAGGCGCTCGCCCGCCAGCCAGTCGAAGGCGCGGCGCCTGAGCTCGGGCACCCGCTCAGGAGAGCGAAGCGTCAGCTCACGGTAGAGAAATTCCCGAAAAACGGAGTGATAGCGATACCACTCGCAGTGTTCGTCAAGTGGGCTGAGGAAGAGATCTCCCTTCTCGAGCTCGGAAAGGAGTTGGCTCGACCCCTCGCGCTCCAGTACGGCGTCGCAGAGGTCGCCGGACATGCGCTCGAGGATCGAAGTATCCAGGAGGAAGGAACGCCGATCGGAGTCCAGCTCGTCGAGCACGACCTCTGTGAGGTAGTCGACGACGAACCGATTCGAGCCGCCGAAACGCTCGAGGAAGCCCTCACGATCGTCGCGGTCGCGGAGCGACCGGCCCGCGAGAGCGACGACGGCCGGCCAGCCCTCGGCTCGAGCCTGCAGCAGCGCGAGGGCTTCGGGCGAGAGGTCGAGTCGCAGGATCGTGTTCATGAGCGCGTCAACCTCGTCCAGACGGAGAGCGAGCTCGTCCGCACGCAGCTCGAGGAGGTCCCCGTTCGCACGGAGCCGACCGACGGTGAGCGAGGGATCCTGTCGGGACACGACCGCCAGCTGGACACCGTGCGGCATTAGGTCCAGGAACGAGCCGATTGCCGCCTGGGACGCGGAGTCCTTCACGAAGTGGTAGTCGTCGAGGACGATGACCAGCTCACGGTCGATTGCCTCGAGCGCTTCGGCGACCTGGGGCGCCATCGTGCTCGGCTCGGCCTCGGCCAGCCAGGACTCCAGGAGCTCCGCTGTCGGCCCAAAGGTCGGCTCCGCGCGGCCAACCGATTCGACAATGGCGCTCCACAGCACCACCGGGTCGTCCATGCCCACCCCCAGCATGACCCAGGCGAAGGGCCGGTCATCCAGCTCGCGCCACTGGACGGCCAGCGTCGTCTTGCCGTACCCCGCCGGCGCGACGACCAGCACGAGCCGTTCCCGCGACTCGACGAGCCGCGTCGTCAGCCGCTCCCGCGGCACCCGGTCGGCATGTGCACTCGGCGGCGTGAGCCTGACGCTGGAGGCAAGCCCTTGCCGCCGCTGCCCGGCGCCGTTCGACATCCCCATCGACGTCCGGTCTCCAACATCCACTTCGGTCAGGCCGTGCATCCCGGCCCTCCTCTGCTCGGCGAGCCCCGAGTCCTGAGCTCCTCACCAGGGACAGCACGAATCTCCCTGATGACGCGGTTTCCGGCAATGACGGACGCATATCAATGCTCTTGGCGAGCGCATGCGGATCCTCGGGGGTGTACGCCTACGTCCGGGCACGAGCTATTCAGGAGCCAACCGTCACCAGGCGGGTTCACCCGGGTGAACCCGCCCGGTAGGCGATGCCTCTCGGCGGTGGGACTGCGAGCGTTTGCGAACCGTCACAAGGCTTGGAGGGAGTCGAGCAAGCAGTGCCGTCGGAGCGACCTGGGCGCGTCTATCTCATCGAGGTTCGAGGAAAGCTGTGGACGTCGCCGATCGAGGGCATGAGCGTCGAGGATCGGGGAGAGGTCACGATCCTCAGAGGCGAGATCATCGACCAATCCCATCTACAGGCCGTGCTCGATCAGCTCATGAACCAAGGTGTCGAGCTGGTCAGCGTCAACCCTGGCCCTCATTCCGCCGCGAGGGGGTGATCCTCGGGATCGACCTAGCGGATCACTCGACCCCGCGGGTAGCCGTGGCCTGGTCGCTTTCTTCGGCGAGGAAGAGCAGGGCAGCCTTCACTCGCTTGCTGACGTCCTCGGCGTTCGAGAGCCCGAGCTTCAGGAAGATCGAATTGGTGTGCTTCTCGACGGCCCCCTTCGTGAGCACCAGCGACGCGGCGATGGCGCCGTTGCTCTTGCCTTGGGCGACCTCGGCGAGGACCTCGAGCTCGCGCGGTGTAAGCGTCGCGAGCCGCGAGGTGTCGCCGCGCGAGCGAGCTGCGACGAGGACCTCCACGACCCGTGGGTCGATGACCGAGCCACCCCCTGCGACCGTCTCGATCGCGTCCACGAGCTGCGTTCGGTGGTGGATCCGCTCCTTGAGCATGTAGCCGCGACGGTCAGACCCGAGCTCGAGGAGGGCCAGCACGTGGTCCGGATCGTCGTACTGGGAGAGGACGATCACGCCGATCTCGGGATGCGTTCCGCGAAGGGCACTCGCCGCGCGGATGCCCTCGTCACCCTGCGACGGCGGCATGCGGATGTCCGTCAGCACCACGTCCGGGCCCTCAGCCTCGACCGCCGCCAAGAGTGAGGGAAGGTCGACGCAGGACGCAACGACTTCGATCTCTGTCTCGCCCGCGAGCATCTGCTCGAGACCCTCGCGGACGATCAGATTGTCGTCGGCAAGAGCAACTCGGATCGGCACGAGGCAATCATAGAGTCGGCGGCCGGCCTGGAATCGTGCGGCGAACCACTAGCCAAATCGAGTCACGGCCGCCTCGGCCACCCAGATGCCGATGCGGTACAGCACCGAGTCGCTGCAGTTATATGCCCGGCCTGGCGCCGTGAGAAGCCGGACGGTCTGGGTCGCCATGCGTGCTCCAGAGTCGGCGCAGCGCGAGGGATCCGAAGTCTTGCTTCCGAATCAGCGTCTTGGCACCGCAGGATCCCACCTCATCGGGCAACTCGGACGGATCGTCGATGGAGATCAGAATGACGACCCCTCCCGGGTGCTCCGTGCTCAGCCGGCGGGCTGTCTCGATCCCATCCATCACCGGCATGCGGACGTCGAGGAGGATGAGCTCTGGCCTCAGGTCGGCCACGAGTGCCAGTGCTTCCTCGCCCGACGCGGCTTCGCCCAGCGGCTCGAAACCGGGGGTCGCGCCGACCACTTCCAGCGCCACGCGCCTGAAGTGGGCCTGATCGTCGACGACCAGGACGCCGACCCCCAGCGGCTCCGCTAGCGGAGCTACGCTCGAAGGCGCAGTCGCTCGCGCATTCGACGGCTCGTCACGCGGAATCACGGAGTCCTGAGCTCGGGAAGATCGCCTCCGGGAGAGATTCACGGGGGCCGGACCGCCGCGCCTACCGCGTGTCGCCGCCTTAGGCGACATCCGCCACGCTGTCCGCGAACGGCCCAAGAAGGCCGGCGCGGTGCTCCCGTCTAGCGGCTATCTCCACTGTCCCGCCCTCGGCGAGTGCCAACGAGGCAATGAGAGGACCGTCTCCGAGCCGACGAAGCTTCTTGCGCTCCTCTTCGTCGGCGGGACGGGCCGATGCGGCGGCGGTCCAGGCGAGGTCGCTTTTCCACGCGGCCGTGCTTCCGCCCCAGGCGAAGACGTCCGAGACCCAGACGCCGTGCCCCGAAGTCCACCTCTTCTTGTCCGTCGGGCGGAACTTGCATGGGACGTTTCCCGGCCGCTTCCGCAGGGACCGGTTGCGAAAGACCAGCATGAAGATGCCGCACGCGCAGAGCCAGAGCGGCACGCCCAGAGCCAAGAGAATCGCCCAGATCACGGTCGCACCTGACCAGAGGCCTGAAGCAGTGGCGGGCTGGGTCTTTCCATGCCGTCATCGTGCCGCCGGCAGTCGCGGGAGGCATCACCCGGAGTGCGAGCTCACCCGGGTGAACGTCGGGACTGGGCGATGCTCAAGCACGGCGGGCCTGCGACCGTAAGCCCGTCACGGCCGCCCGACGCGGCGGCTCCAGAGAGAGCGAAAGGAGCGATCATGTGGTGGGCAATCGGCATCGGCGGGATCGTGTACCTGATCCTGGTGTTCACGCTCGGCCTGACCACGCTTCGGAACGGCCATGGGTGGATGTTCTTCTTCGGGATCTTCCTCCCCGTCCTCTGGGTGATCGGCGCCTTCATGCGGCCATCTGAGGCGGCGGTTGGGAGCAGTTGAGCACGCGTAAAGGCGACTCAGGTCCCAGAGCGATGCAGCGGGTCGTGGCCAGACGGCGGATAGCGCCCGAGCAACCTGACGCAGGAGACTGAGGTGGGCGCCTCGGGCCTGGTCACGATCTCGCTCCTCGTCCTCGCGTACGCAGCCGTTTCGCGACGGCTCTCGGGGTCGGCGATCACCGCCGCGATGGTGTTCGTCGCCGGCGGCATCCTGGCGAGCGACGAGGTCCTCGGCTGGCTCGATCCGACGATCGAGAGCGAATCCGTCCGCTGGGTCGCCGAGGCGACGCTGACGGTCGTCCTCTTCTCGGACGCGTCGCGGATCAACCTCGGAGTGTTGCGGCGCGAGTACGTGGTGCCGCTTCGCCTGCTCGCAATCGGGTTGCCGCTGACCATCGTGGCGGGCGCCCTCGCGGGCGTCGGCCTGCTCGGAGAGCTCGTGCTCATCGAGGCAGTCTTGCTCGCGATCGTGCTCGCCCCGACCGACGCCGCGCTGGGGCAGGCGGTGGTCACCGACCCGCGAGTGCCTTCACGTGTGCGTCAGGGCCTGAACGTCGAGAGCGGGCTCAACGACGGCATCTGCGTGCCGCTCCTCCTGATCGCGATCGCGATTGCCGAGGCGCAGGAGGGCGCGATCGGAAACGGTGCGGCGGTGGAGCTCGTGCTCGAGGAGATCGGCTACGGGTGCATCGGCGGCGTCGTTGCGGGCCTCGCAGCCGCACTCGTGATCAGGGTGGGCGTCCCGCGTCACCTCGTCGATTCGATCTGGCTCCAGGTCGTCCCGGTCGCCGGGGCCGCGCTCGCCTACGGGCTCGCCGTGTGGATGCACGGCAGCGGCTTCATCGCCGCCTTCGTTGGCGGCGCCGTCTTCGGCTGGTTGCGCCGCGAGGCCGGGGGCGAGGTGACCTTCTTCCTCGAAGAGACAGGCGGCTTGCTCGGTGCAGTCACGTTCGTCCTCTTCGGCGCCGTCATGCTCGTGCCCGTTCTCGACGACCTCACCGCCCAGGTCATCCTGTATGCGCTTCTCAGCCTGACCCTCGTGCGCATGGTTCCCGTGGCGCTGGCGATGCTCGGGTCCGGCGCCAGGCGGCCGACGGTCGCCTTCCTGGGCTGGTTCGGGCCGCGGGGATTGGCGTCGATCGTGTTCGCAGTGATCCTCGTCGAGGATGCCAGCCTCGCCAACGAATCGCTCTTGCTGAACACCATCTTTCTCACGATCGGCCTCTCGGTCCTCCTGCACGGCCTGACCGCAGCCCCACTAGCAGCTCGCTACGCAGCGTGGTTCGCGGCCCACCCGCGCGACGCGGCGCCCGCGTTCGAGAGTGCGCCGGCTCCCGAACAGCGTCCGCACCGATGGGCACCCGGCCTGCACGAGCGTCGGGACAGCGAGGTCATATCGAGTTCGGAGTAGACGGCGGTGCCAAGCGACACCGAAACGATCGAACAAGGTCTGAATACACGCCCAGCCGAGCCCGATGCTCGCGTGCCCATCTGGGTCTGGCTCGTCCTAGCCGTGCTGGCGGCGGCCCTAGTGGCGGTCACGCTGGCCCTGTTCGCCGAGGCTCGCGAAACCTCGGAGAACGCAAAGGCCACCTCCACGTCGACGAACCAGCTTGCTGGACGAGCTCCTTGCCGGCGTGCAGACGACGAACGACGAGCTCAGCGAGTTCAACGAGCAGTTCGCAGCCGCCTCCGCTTCGGCTCAGGCCAAGGCGCAGTCGAAGCAGTCCGGCGGCTCGTCCTCGGAGGAGCAGAGCCCGTGACGACGTCGGAGCCTCCCACGAGCCCAGACCCGGACTTCCCCTCCGACGTGGCCGAGAGCGCGACGTCCGAGCAGGGTTTGGCCAAGAGGCGTCTGGTTGCACGGACGCCCGCCTGGCGTGGGTCGCGATCACGCTCATGACACTCCTGCTGGCGATGGGCCTGGGCACGCTCGCAGTCGCACGCAACGCCGATCCGAGCACGCCGGAAGCCGTCGAGGACGTCGAGACGTTGGTTGCAGAGTTGGAGACGCTGAATGCCTCCCTGGCAACGACGAACGACCTGATGTCGAACGCGATCGCGAACGCCGCGCAGCTGAGTGAGAACGCGCAGGCCCAGCTCGCGGGCCTGGGATCGCGGCTCTCGGACGTCGACACGGGCGTTGGGCAGGCGCGGTCCCTCCTGGGCGACCGGCTCTCCGAGGAAGCTGACTCCGAGCTCGGCGAGCGTCTCGAGCGCCTCCGGTCTCTCCAGCAGGATCTCGCCGAGCTGGCCGGACAGCTCGCACGGCTACAGCTCGTCCGCATCAGCCGGGATCTCGCTGCAATCAGAGACGACCTCGGGGACGCGAACAGGAGGGGCTCACGCCGCGCGCGCACGATCGCGGCGCAGATCGCGGGACTCGACAGCAGGAAACCCGATGCCGACGACCTCGAGGCCCAGACCGCCGCGCTCTGGGTCGAGATCGAACGACAGAGGGGGCGGGCCCAGAAGCTTGGAGCTTCCCTGCAGAACCAGCGCGAGCTCGTTCGCATGCTCGCCGCCCAGGTACGAGAGCTGAGGGCTGAACTGCGCCGGCTCGCGAGACCCTGAACCTGGTCGAGCCGGTCGCGGGCCTCACAGCGTGGGCGACCACAGCGACGCGCGCCTGCACGGACCCGGATCGAGGGCACCTAGGACAGCCGCGCCACTCGATCCGGTCCGAAGTAGCTGTTCAGGACACAGACTCCTTGAAGCCCTGCCAGCGTGCCGTCAGCGCGTAGAGCACGACGAGGTTCAGCGTGACGATCAGGATGTTCCAGAGGGGATACGCATCTGGGTAGTTCGCCATGAACGCGATCTGCTGGACTGCGTTCACGCTCACGCCGATGATGGCGAGCCAGCGCGCCCAGCCTGCCCCGGCGAACAAGGCGAACCCGGCGAGGATGAGCAGGGTGCCCCAGAGGAGGTTGATCCAACCCCACGCAGTCACGTCGAAGATCGCGAGGCCTTCGGGCGTCGCCACGACGTATTCGTCCTCGACGATCCCGACGAACCCCTGGATCGCGTCGATCGAGCCGACGATCACGAGCACGATGCCGGCGAAGACGATCCATCCACTCCACGTGTCTTCCGATGCCATGCCATAGCTCCCGTCTGCAGTCGATGCTTCGGAGCCGACCGGTTCCGAACGGCGATCACGCGGGCCTGCACCGCCGCAGGCATCGCCTCGGTCTCGCCGCACGATCTCCGCCACCGGCGCGTCTCCCTCCTCCACGCCCAGGGGCTCCCGTGGGCGAGGATCGGCGAGGTCGTCGGCCACGCCGATCTCCGAAGCCGCCGACGCTCCCCCATGAGAGGTCGCGTGCCGAGAATCCCACCCAGCACGGCTTCCGCCAGCGGGATGAGCCAGAGGCTTTCGAGCAGGCTCTGGCGCAGACGAAACCGCCTTGCCCAAGTCATCTCGCTCGGCTCATTTCGAGCGTCACTCCCGTTGCAGCGCTTGCCGCCGGTGCACGGGCCCGCGGTCAGGGACCGCTCTGGCGCGTCTCGATTCGCTCGAGCCGCGCGTTGATCTGACGGAGCTGCTCGGCAAGCGAGGTCTCGTGGTCCGAGTCGGCCGGCTCGAGGCGCGAGCGCGACACGAACGTGCTCGTGATCGCGGCGGTGATGATCGTCAGGAAGCCGATCCCGACCAGCATGACGAACGCGGCGAGGAGCCGTCCGGCATAGGCTCACCGGAACGTTGTCGCCGTACCCGACGGTCGTGGTCGTCTGGACGGCCCACCAGAGGCCGGATCCGATCGTCGGGTAGTTGTCGCGGTCGACGATGGTCATGAGGGCGCCGGCCGCGAAGGTGATGACGATCGTCGCGGAGGCGATCACGGTGGCGGCCCCCCGCGGCGTCACGGCGCGGGAAACCCAACGCTCGAGCCACCGTTCGAGCCTCGTCTCCTTCGGCGTGTCGGCGGGGTCCTCGTTCATCGTTCTCAGCCCTCCGGTTTCATGCGGGTGAAGCCCCCGGCGAGCCCGTCGCCTCGCCCTCGGCCTGCTCGCCCTTCCTGAGGAGCTCCTCGTAGAGCGAGCTGTTCAGCACCGGTGAGCTGACGACGAGAATCCCGAGGAGGTAGACGAAGAAGATAAGCGTCGTCGCGGCGCCGAGACCGCCGTACAGCGACGTCGACTTCGCGAGCTCATCCACGAGGAAGGCGTCGACCAGTCCGCTGAGCACTGGGACGCCGATCCCGATGAGGAGTGCGCCGGGCAGCAGCGCCCGCCAGGGAGCGTCCCTGTGCGGAAGGTGAAGTGAAACCCAGAGCCACAGCCCGGTGAGCGGGGCGATGGTGATCGCGGCCGCCAGGAGGCCGTGCCACGCGACGTCGGCGAACCACGAGCTGAGCGCGACGGTGATGATGGCCGCACACAGCATGCCCGTGAACACGAGCGACCCGACCGGCTTGGGCTTCGGGGGAGGCTCGTCCCAGACGAGCGCATGAACGAGCACGACCGCCTTGGCACCCGTGAAACCCGTCCAGAGGAGAAGGGGCACGCCGACCGCGAAGAGCCACCACGAGTTGGAGTCGGCGGCGCGCGAGGCATCGCCGATCGCGTTGGAGATCGCCGCCGGGACGCCGCCGCCCTCGACCGCGTCCTCGGTGTCGTTCGCGTTGCTGAGGCCGAGAGCGCCTCCGACGATCAAGCCGAACGGCAGCAGCCACAGGAAGAGCCTGTACGCGAGCCCCCCGGCGAGGACGCTCGCCGCGACACGCCGGTTTCGTTCCACCGCCCGGATCGGAACTGCGAGGGCCACGTGTCGTTCGCTCGCCCCCTTGGCGCTCTCCACCGCGGCGCCGATCTTGGCGCGCGCTCCCTCGCTGCGGCCGGCCTCGGCCGCCTCGCCGTCGTCCGCCGGGTCGGGTCGTCGATCCTCGACGTCGCTCATCGTCTCGCCCTCCAGGCTCCCGTTCAGGCCGTGGCGTAGCTTCGATCCTCGACCAGGTACGCAACGAGCAGCGCCAGCGGGAAGAAGACCAGGCTGAAGAGGAAGTAGAGGAAGAAGCTGTGCCCCTTCCGGGCGGCGACGCGGGCCGGCCAGAACGCGATGGCGATCCAAACGACCACGAACAGGATGGTCCAGAGCCAGTACATCTCACGCCTCCTTGGAATCGATGGTGATCACGGGCACTGGAGGGCATCCGTCAGCTGCTGCACCCCGTCGGCCGCCTCGCCTGCGCGCGCCTGGACGTCCTCACCGCCGGAGCTGGCGAGTGACTCCAGGCTGGACGCGAGGTCTTCGGCGGCGGACGCCGCCTCGTCGGCCCCGGCGTCGGTCAACGCTGTTGCGCTGTCGGCGAGAGCCGCCGCGGTGGATCCGATGCCGGCAAGGGCGTCCTGGCCGGCCTCGGTCCCGCTCGCGGAGATCTCCGTCAGGTCCGCCGAGAGGTTCGACAGCTCGGGACAGAGCTGCGCCTGGGCGTCCTGGAGATTCTCGATTCCCTCGCCGAGCGTGCGCGTGTCCGGTACCCGTGCGCCGGTCGCGGCCTCGGTCGTTCGCTGTCGTCGTCGTCGGAGGCGCAGCCGAGGGCCGAGACCAGGACGACGACGGCAACAACGAGGGCTGCTGCGAAGCGGCGGGTCATGATGCGGTTCGATCTCACTGTCTGCCTCCTTTGCTGCCGCGAGCGGCCGGGCGAGCCGCCCGCCCGAAGGAGGGCGGCTCGCCCGGCGACACGGCTCGGTTACTGGGCGTCCAGGTCGTCCTGGTCCTCGAGCTCGGCGACCTCGATCGCGACCTCGAGCGCCGCGGCGATCGCGCCCGTGGCGGACGCGACGCGTGCAGTGCCGACGATCGGCGCGACCGCGGCAAGGACGCCGCGAATCCGCTCGGGGTCGATGCCCATCTCGCGTGCCGCTCCGAGGTTGAGCAGGTACGAGGCAGGCGGGGCATCGACCGCGACGAGCGCAGCGATGCGGACGAGCATCAGTGCCTCCGGATCGAGACTCGACGCCTCGACCGAGTCCGCGGTCATGCTCGCGAGCAGGTCGAGGACCGGGGTGTCGGTGGTCGGGTCAGCCATGGTGCTCTCCTTTCGTTCGACGTTCTACTTGGACACGGGTCGGGGGTTGTCTAGGTACCAGCTCGATCTCGCTCGGACGCCAGCTCTTGTCGAAGAACGGCTCGAGCGGGCTGTAGAGACGCAGGATCGGGAACCAGCCCTTGCCCTCGACTGTCTGGATCCAGTTGCCCTCTGGAACGTCCGAGGGGCGTTCCGGGCCGAAGGTGATGGTCGTCGAGCCGTCTGCGTCAGCGGTAGCCGCCGGTGTCGGGTAGGACTGGCTCCCGGCGCGCGGGAAGCGCTGCGGCGTCTGGAGCATCGAGCGTGTCTCGTTGTCGTAGAGGGTGAGCGACCAGAACCGCGCTGCCGGGATGTCCGGCGGCAGCGTCACCCGGTAGGTCTGCCCGCCGTCGAGGCGGTTGCCCTCGGCGTCCTTGACGGTCATGAGGTACTGCGACCCGATTCCGGCGAGCCGCATGCACATCGCGGGGGTGACCCCGGTGGCCGCGTACAGGAACGCTGTCCGCGAGTGCAGCTTCCGGACACCGGTCGCGGGGAACGGTTTGATGCCCTCCGCGGTGACGAGCGGCGGCGGCGTCTCGAACGTGTACCCGCCGACCCACAGCGGGTTGAACCACCCCGAGCCGTCGTAGTACGTGAACCCTTCCGCTGCTCGCGGGTGGAAGTACAGCGCTCGCGAAGTCGCGTTGCCGACGGCGGCCGCCTCCTCGAGGGTGCGCCGCAGCCGCTCGTCCGGCTCGAACGGCTCGCCCTTGACGATCCCGATCGCGGCGAGGTGCCCCATCAGCTCGGCGTCCGTGCTGCCGGCGGGCTCGTCCTGCACCACCTCGTTCATCAGCTCGAAGAAGCCGAAATCGCTCGGCGGCACCGTGTTGAACGCCTTCCCGCTGCCCTCGACGAAGACCGTCTCGGGAACCTTGGCCGGTGGAGCGGGCGGCGCGCCGCCCTCGAGCAGCGTCGCGACGCTGGTCCCGTGGCCCCCTTGGGCGTAGGGGTAGATCTTCAGCGTGCTCTTGATCGTCTCGACGGTCGGGGCCGGGTCGTCGTCCGTCAGGAACGAGCGCCCGAGCAGAAGCGCCCGCGACGTGCGCGAGTGCCCGACGTGGTAGCCGCCGTCGGGCAGCGAGCCGTCGTAGCCGGGCGGGACGAGCAGGAAGCGGCCGCCTTCGCCGCGATCCGGGCCGGAAAGGCCAAAGTCGATGATCCAGTGCCACCACATGTCGTCGAACACCGCCAGTGCCTGTGGCGGCGTCTCCACGACCATCGGACCCGAGGTGAGATCGACGATGCCGAGGAAGTAGACCGTGTCGGCGTTGGCGGTCAGGAACACGGACTCCGACCCCATCAGCTCGGAGAAGATGAGGATCGAGTTGTCCTCCACGCCGATCTCGTGGAAACCCTTCCGGACCGCGTACGTCGACGCTCCGGCGAAGCCGTCGAGATAGACGTTGAGCGCGTGCACGAAGTCGAGATGGTCGTAGACGCGCTCCACGGTCTCGTCGCCCGGTACGCCGTCGACGAACTCGAGCGTCCCGAGCCGCGTCTCGAGGCGGTCAGGCGCCGCGATGGAGCGAAGCGTCTCGCTGGAAATGGTCATCCGTCACCTCCTGGTGTCTCGGCGCGCGATGTCGAGCCGAGACGGATCAGACTCCGTGAGATTGCGCGCCCAGTATGTGAGCGAGCCGGCCCAGCTTCCTCATACGAATCGCATGAAAAAGCGCGTCAACGAGCGGGAGCCGTGGCCATGGCGTCCCTCCAGGCCCTGCTCTAGCATGGTCTTTCAGTGGCTGTGGCCGACGTTCCTTTCGACCTCGCGGAGGCCAAGCTCGCTGCCCCGTTGCCGCGGCCCGGCACCGTGGCGAAGGCGGACGTCATCGCCCGGCTGTGCACTGCGAGTACGCCTTTCGCGACCGTGGTCGCGCCCGCCGGCTACGGCAAGACCACTCTGCTCGCGCGCTGGGCCGAGGCCGACCCTCGTCCGTTCGCCTGGGTCGCGCTGGATGGGCGAGATGACGACGCGGTCGTGTTCCTGCGGTACATCGCGGCCGCGATGCACCGGGTCGAGCCCGTCTCGTCCGACGTGTTCGATGCGTTGTCCGGGCCGGGCGGATCCACCTGGTCGACCCGGGTCCCCCGTGTCGGCGGCGCGCTCGCCGCGCGCGAGCGCCCGCTGGTGCTGGCGCTCGACGATCTGCACGCGGTCGCCAATCCGGCCTGTCTGGACGTGCTCGCCGAGCTTTCCCGGTACGTCCCGGCCGGCTCGCAGATCGCGGTCGCAAGCAGGGAAGAGCCGGCCCTGCCCCTCGGCCGCTGGCGGGCGCAGGGCTCCGTGGACGAGATCGGCGTCGGAGACCTCCGGCTGGACGAGCAGGAAGCCGGGATGCTGCTTGCAGACGCGGGCGTCGAGCTCGACGCCGGCGAGGTCTCCGAGCTGACCGAGCGAACGGAAGGATGGCCTGCCGGCTTGTACCTGGCGGCGCTGTCGATGCGGGCCGGGGCTGCAAGCTCGGTGACTGCCGAGGGCTTTACCGGCGGCGACCGGTTCGTATCCGAGTATTTCCGCCTCGAGCTTCTCTCGCGGCTACCGGAAGCCGAAGCGCAGTTCCTCAAGCACACCTCGATCCTGGAACGGATGTGCGGCGGTCTCTGCGACGCCGTGCTCGAGACGACGCGGTCGGCGCACGCGCTCGAGACGCTCGAGCGCGCAAACGGCTTCGTGGTGCCTCTCGACCGGACGGGCGAGTGGTACCGCTACCACCACCTCTTCCGCCAGCTCCTCAGGAACGAGCTCGAGCGAAGCGAGCCCGAGATGGTGCCTGCGCTCAACGCTCGTGCGCTGGCCTGGTGCATCGCCAACGACCTGCCCGAGGAGGCGGTCGGCTACGGGCAGGCAGCGGGCGAGACGGAGGCCGTCGCCGGCCTGATCGACGCCCTGAGTCCGCCGCTCTACTACGACGGCCGCTTGCAGACTCTCGAGGAGTGGCTCGGGTGGTTCGGCGACGACGAGCTTGTGCACTACCCCGCGCTCGCCGTCTTCGGAGCCTGGTGGCGCGCGCTGACGGGGCGAGCCGAGGAGGCCGAGCGCTGGCTCGCCCTCGCCGACGGGGCGACCTCGAAGATCCCGCTCTCGGACGGCAGCGCCACGATCGAGCCGTGGGTCGCCACGCTGCGCGCGCACATGATGCCGAACGGGGTCGAGCAGGCGCTCGCCGACGCCGATCTGGCGCTGGATCAGCTCTCGCCGGACAGTTTCTGGATCCCTACCGCACTCCTCGGCCGAGGAGTTGCGCACGCCCTGCTCGGTGCGACCGATCGTGCAGTGGTGGCGCTTGACGCAGCCGTCGAGCGGGGGCTGGCCACCGGCAGCGTCGAAGAGGTCTTCCTGGCGCACGCGCAGCTCGCGCTCCTCGCGGCCAAGGAAGGAGCCTGGGGCGAGGCAGGGCAACGCGCACGGGCGGCAGAAGCGCTCGTCGAGGAGTCGGGCCTCGGCGACTACTCGACGAGCGCGATCGTGCACGTCGCAACGGCGCGGGTCGCGCTCCACGAGGCGAGGCCGCAGGATGCCCGCGCGGCGCTGGTACGCGCCCACCGCCTGCGGCCCATGCTCGACCACGGCATTCCCTGGGAGACCGTCGGAGTCGGGCTCGAGCTCACGCGCGTCCATCTCGCGCTCGGCGAGGCGGCCGCCGCCCGCACGACGCTCAGGGAGACCGAGGACGTGCTCGAGCTCCGGCCCGACCTGGGCTCGCTCGTCGAGGACGCGCGCGAGCTTCGCGACCGCCTCGCGGCGACCTCCGGGTCGGCCGGTGCCTGGGCGATGAGCCTGACGGGCGCCGAGCTCCGGCTGCTTCCCTATCTCGCCACCCATCTCACGGTTCCGGAGATCGCGACCCGGCTCTTCATCTCGCGCAACACCGTCAAGACCGAGGCGGTCTCGATCTACCGCAAGCTCGATGCCTCGTCGCGCAGCCAGGCGATCGAGCGCGCCGTCGAAGTCGGGCTCCTGGACGGCTCGATCTACCCGCCGCCGGCAAATCTCACCCAGGAAGGGTGACGCGCAGGGAGTCCGCAGCCGTGTCCCATGTGAACCGGTGGGGATGGAGTACAAAGAGCACCTCCGTCGGCTCGCGGTACACGACAACGCGCTCGTCGGCTCGCTGACGGCGGAGGAGACGCCGACGGCGTCGGCCCTCGACGAGAGGACCGTGGCGCTCGTGCGCGTCGCGGCGACCATTGCCCTCGATGCGGCGTCCGCCTCCTTCCAGCACGCCGTCGCGCACGCCCTCGCAGCCGGAGCGACGAGGGACGAGATCGTCGCCACCCTCGAGGCCGTGACCCCGGTGACGGGCACCTCGCGGGTCGTCGCCTCGGCCCCGAAGATCGCGCTCGCGCTCGGCTACGACGTCGAGGAAGCGCTCGAGCAAGCTCGACCCGTGACGGCGCGAAATTCACACGATCTGTATGAGGAAGGGCGATGCGTCCGTGTCCACTGTTCCTGACACGATGAAGGCTGACGAGTACGCGGCGCGTTGAGCTGATCCTGCCGATGCGAACAGTGCTGTTGGTCGCTGCGACGCTCGGTGTGCTCGCGGCGTTCGCAGTGATCGGTGAGACCTTCCTGGTCGTGTTCATCGGGATCTTCCTGGCGCTCGTGTTCGAGTTCCCCCTGCGGTACCTGATGTCGAAGACGAACATGTCGCGTGGGGCCGGGGCGGCAGTGCTGGTGCTCGGCGCGTTCGCGCTGGTCTTGCTGATCGGGCTGCTGTTCCTGGTCCCGCTCGTCGGCGCGTGTTCGAGATTTTCTCCAGGATCTTCCGGCGCTGGTCGAGAAGCTGCGCGCTTCCGACGAGCTCTCCTGGCTGGGCGACAGCGGAGCCGCCGAGAACGTGCAGGCGGGCGCGGAGAAGGTCTCGGCGTCCGTGCCGGACGCGATCGCCGGCGTCATCGGCATCGCGGGCGACTTCTTCTCCGGCTTCCTCGTGACCTTCACGATCATCTTCATCTGCATGTTCCTGCTCAGCGACATCGCGAACCTGAAGCGGGCGCTGGGGAGCGTGCTGATGCCCGGCGAGGACGAGCGCTGGCTGGCCGTCTGGGAGCGCGTGACGAGCTCGATCTCGCGCTGGGCGATCGGCGTCGTCGTGATCGCCCTGATCGCGGGAACGGTCCAGGGGGTCACGGCCTGGCTGCTCGGGTCGAGCTACGCCCTCGGGTTGGCCGTCATCGCAGGGCTGCTCGACATGATCCCGAACATCGGCGCCATCCTCGCCGGGTTCATCCTCGTGCCGGCGCTCTGGGCCGAGGAAGGGATCACCGCCGCGATCATCATGCTCGTCGTGCTGCTGGTCTACCAGCAGGTCGAGAACAACCTGGTCACGCCGAAGGTCCAGGGCAAGGCCGTCAACCTCTCGGGGTTCTTCATCATCGTCGCCGTCACGCTCTTCGGCGCGCTGCTGGGGGTCCTCGGCGCGCTCACCGCCGTTCCGCTGGCGGCGGTCATCATGATCTTCGTGCAGGAGCTGACAAAAGCCCGCCGGGAGAAGGTCGCGGCCGCCCACGCGGCGCTAGAGGCTCCCGCGAGTCCTGCGTAGCTGACGGGCGACGCAGAGCGCCTAACCAAGCCGGTGGAGGCGGCGGGAAATCGAACCCGCGTCCGAAGCCTCCCCGCGTGAGTCAGCGCGAATCGGGCAGCCCGTGAAGGAGGTACGCGTTGACCGCCTCCTCCCTGCCCTTCACCCGCAACCCCGGAACGGCCTCGACGATGCTGCCCTCGGGGAGCGCCCGACGGGTCTCGGCGCCGATCAGCACGCCGCCCTCGGGTGCCTCGCCCTCGAGCCGCGATGCCGTGTTGACCGTGTCGCCCACGACCACATAGCTGACGAACCCGTCGCCGCCCATCTCGCGCACAGACGCGAGGCCGCTGTTCACGCCGACGCGCAGCCGAGGCCATCCGGGGTTGGCCTCCGCGACCGCGGTCAGTTCCCGCTGGATCGCGAGCGCAGCCTGGGCGGCTCGCAAGGCGTGATCGGGCTGGTCGTCTCGCGTGTTGAAGGTGACCATCATGCCGTCGCCCATGAACTTCTCGACGTCGCCCCCGAACCTAAGCGTGATCATCGGTACCGCGGCGGCGTAGTACGTGTCGAGCACCCTTGCGACGTCCGCGGGGTTCGCGCGCTCGGCGAACGCCGTGAAGCCGGCGAGGTCGCTGAAGAGGACGCTCACCGGTTGCACCCGCTCGCGCGTGGTGGCCAGGTAGAGCGTGCGGAACCGCTCGTCGCGCCACTGGCGGTGCGCGGCGTAGCTGACCGCGGCGTACGCCGTCACGATGAGGCCGTGCCACCACCACCAGCTCGCGTGCCAGGCGCGTTCGCCGGTCAGCGCCACGCCGATCATCGCCTGGGCCAGGAGGGCGAAGCAGGCGATCACACTCGCTTGGAGCAGCGCTATCCGCCCGCGATACACGTACCAGTAGCGAGCCGCCGCGACGGCGTAGGCGAGCCCGCCGAGCGCCGCCATCGCCGTGATCAGGCCATTAGACCCGCCTTCGCTGTAGAGGTTGTCTAGCGGCGGCATCTCGATGACCGTCCAGACGAACCACACGGCCAGGGCGCCCAGCACCGTCCGCCGCAGCGCCACGCGGTGCCGAACGACGAACGGCGCAAACGAAGGACGCACATCAACGAACCCCGACGCGAAAGTAAAGAGCGAAGCGAGGACTAGGCCGACGGGATTCGCGACTTTGAACCCCGCGTACTCGTGCGCGAACAGCACTCCTGCGGTCCCAAGCGCGTGCAGGCCGAGGAAACCGCCCGTCGCGAGGAAGGCGAGCGAGATTAGCTGGACGCGGGCATCGCCGCGGCGGTTCGCCGCTTCCCCGGCGGCGACGGCGAGTAGCGAGACGCCGATGCCGACCGTCAAGAACACGGTGAAGTGGACCTGTGGATTCGACCAGTTCGGATCGAGCTGCTCGCGCAGCACGAGCGAGACGAGGCCGACGAGCGGCAGCGCCCCGACCAGGATCCAGGCGGCTGCGGCGAGGGCGTTGCGCCGGCGTCGCCCGTCGCTCGGGGCGCGGGTCACGCGCCGTACAGGAAGCTCGGCGGTACTCACGACCCGAACGTACAGGGTCGCTAGGGCAAGGTCGGTGCGGCCAGCACTACTGATTGGTACGGCCAGCACGACCGGGGGAGCCGCCGGAAAGTTAGCGAGCGCGGACGCACTCGATTGCTCGCCCCACTCCAGCCGATCGCCTCGGCGACCTCCCTGAGGACTGGACTGGAAGGATCGCCGGGACCGGCGTCAGGGTCGAGTGTCTAGCCGCGTGGCCGGAGCAGCTCGCATTCGACGGGTCGGTCGCGCCCGCGGTCGAAGTAGACCTCGTCCCGGCCTCCGTCGCCGTCCAGCTTGCGATCTCGCAGCCGATCGACGGCACGCAAGACGTCGTTGCCCGCACCACCGGAGAAGAAGTCCGAGCGACGTCCTCCTACCAGCCGGTCTGGGCCGGGGCCTCCCCACATCGTGTCAATGCCGTTTCCGCCGATCAGGACGTCTGCCGCCCCGGCGCCGCGCAGCTCCACGCTGCCTGCGAAACGTCCTCCCGCGCCGAAGCCCCCGCCCGCCGAAAGCCGGTCTCTCCCGCGACCCCCGACGAGCGAGACCGTGACCGGATGCTGGGCGACCGTGACGTCGACGTCACCGTCCGGGTTCACCGAGATGCCCCGCGTCCCGACGGCCAGAAACGACCCAGAGTGCGAGGCGATCACCTGGATGACGTCCACGACGTCGTGCAGCTCCACGCGGACCTCGATCTCGGACCGTCCGGTCCCCTCGGGCGAGGCGCCAGGCGCCAGCTGTCCACCACGGAGGTCGATGACGAGCGTCTCCCGGGTACGGCTCGCCCCGGTGACAACGATCCGGTCGGTGTTCGACGTGGTGGCGCCGCCACAGTTTTCGACCGGCGCGCCGAAGCGGATACTGCCACTTCCGACCGTCAGGGTGGCCTCCTCGCCGGGCGCGATCGTCGCCATGACCACGCCGCCGGCGAAGCCGCACCCAGTGACCGGGTCGGGCCCGGGGGGAGGCGGCGGCGGCGGATCGAGCGGGAGCCGGTTCTCGACGGCAAGCGGGCGGGGATCGAGATCACGGTCGTACGCCGCCGTGTCCACGCCGGGGCCTCCGTTCAGCTGCAGGTCGACAACCCCGTCATGGGCGTCGAGCACGTCGTCTCCGTAGCTCCCGGAGAACGTGTCCGCGCCCGGCCCACCCGAGAGAAAATCGTCCTCGCCTGCGCCCCTCAACCTGTCGTTTCCCTCGCCGCCGTTGATCACGTCGTCCCCCGCGGAACCGTGGATGAAGTCGTCGCCGTCGCCTCCGACCAGCAGGTCGGCAAAATCGCTCCCCGTGAGCGTGTCCCCCAGGTCGCCGGCGCGCAGGGTCACGGCGCCGGCAAAGACCTGCCCCGAGCCGAAGCCTCCCCGCGCGCGGAGAACGTGGGGCATGCCCCCTGCGGCCACGAGCTCGATCGAGGCAGGGAGGGGAGAGAACGTGATGTCGACATCCGAGTCGGCGTTGAAGGAGACGCCCTTGCTCCCCACCGCAAGCGGCTCCTCGTCCGGACTCCCGCGCACGACGACCTCGTCAGATGCATCGCCGAGCTCGACCGAGACTTCGATTTCCGAGCGCCCGGTCGCCTCGGAGGCGGCGCCCGGACCGAGCAGGCCGTCGAACTGGTCGATGATCAGGTGCTCAGTTGACCCGCCCGCGCCGACGACGCGGATCGCGTCAGTGTTCACGGTGGTCGCAGCCCCGCACGGAGACGGCGCTAGCCCGAACTGGATGACTCCGGATCCCGTGACCTCGAGGGTAGCCGTCTCCCCGGCGCCGAGCGTTGCCGTCACCAGGTTCGCGCCTGCGTCGTACCCACACGACGGGGCAGCCGCCGCAGTGTGAGAAACGCCCGTGGCGCCGAGTACGGCCACGAACAGCGCCACCGCAGATCCGACACGAAGCTGCACAGAGCCTTCCCTTCAGAACGATAGGAGTTGGCGGTTGAAGCGCAAGCGGCGCCGCGCGGCAGCGCTACAACGAGGTGATGTCGCCGGCCTGCGTTCGTCCTGCCGGCGGGAAGCCGGCCGGCTCCGGGGGTCCCATGCCCGGGAGCTCGTCGGGGCCAGGATCCTGCTCCTCGACCGGCGGACGAACGGGAAGGCCGGCCGCCTTCCACGCGTCGAAGCCGCCGATCATGTCCGTCGCTTGGTCGCAGCCCAGCTCGCGGAGGCCCGCCGCGGCGAAGCTCGAGGAGAAGCCCTGCGCGCAGAAGAGGACGAGCCGGCAGTCGAGGCTCGTGATGTGGGGATTCGCGTAACCGGAGTCGGGATCGACGCGCCACTCGAGCACCGAACGCGGAATGTGCAGCGATCCCGGAACGACTCCATTCGCGCGCCGCTCGTCGCGCGAGCGAAGGTCGATGAGGAGTGCCCCGGTCGCAAGCGCAGCCTGGGCCTCCTCGGGCTCGAGACGAGGCGCGATGCGTTCCCGCGCCTCGGCGAGAAGGTCGTGCACCGATCTCCGCACCGGCGGAGGGCGCGAGGCCCACGCGGTCAGGGCGACCCAAAGACCGCTTGCGGCGGTGAGCGCGGCGACCAGGGCGATCGCCCAGTCCGCTCCGAGGTTGTCGGCCACGACGCCGGCGATGACGGCGCCGGCGACGAAGCCGAAGTCCCGCCAGAAGCGGTAGACGCCGACGAGCTGGGCGCGCTCCACGGGCTGGGCGACGTCGGAGACGGCGGCGATCAGGGTCGGGTAGACGAGAGCCGTCCCCGCCCCGAGCAGGATCGCCGCTCCGAGCGCCGGTGCGAAGGCGCCACCCCCGGCGACGAGGAGCGCGAGCGCGCCGGCCTGGACGAGCATCCCGAGGACGATCAGCGGCTTGCGACCGGTGTGGTCGGAGAGCCAGCCGGTTGCGAGCTGCCCCGCCCCCCAGACCGCCGGGTAGACGCCGGCGACGATGCCGACCTCGGTCACGCTGGCGCCGTTCGCGGCGAGGTAGAGCGGGGCGAGCCCCCAGGCGAGCGCGTCGTTCAGGTTGTTGACGAGGCCGGCCTGCGAGCACGCGCGGAGGACCGGGTCGTGGAGCGTGCCGCGCGTGAAGGCGCTCCGGAACGACCGCGCCTTCGCCGCCCCGTGCGCGCGCTGCTCCTCGCCCACGTGCGCACCCGTGTCGCGCACGAAGAGCACGGAGACGAGCGTCCCGAGCACGGCGATGACCGCCGCTCCCACCCAGACGACCGTCCTCGGAGCGTAGGTCGCTGCGAGGACTCCCGTGGCGAGGGCCGTGAGCGCGACACCGAGGTAGCCGGCCGACTCGTTCAGCCCGAGCGCGAGCCCGCGGCGCCGCGGCCCGACGAGGTCGATCTTCATCACCACGGTCATCGACCAGGCGAAGCCCTGGTTCAGGCCGAGGAAGAGGTTGGCCACGACGATCATCCACCAGCCGGGAGCGAGCGCGATCAGGAGCGGAACGGGCAGCGCGAGCAGCCACCCGAGCACCAGGAGCCGCTTGCGTCCCACGTCCTCGGCCAGCCCGCCGGCGGCGAGGTTGGCAAGGGCCTTCGTGACTCCGAAGGCGACGACGAAGGCGAGGATGGCGCTCGTCGAGGTGAGCCCGAAGTCCTCCTCGCCAACGAGCGGAAGCACGCTTCGCTCGAGCCCGACCATCGCCCCGACGAAGGCGTTCAGCGCAACGAGGAGGACGAACTGACTCGCGTTCGCCCGAAGCCCGAGGCGAACGGCGCCGGTCGTCATCTACGAGCCGGCGAGAGCCCGCTGCGATTGGCGGCGACGATTGCGGCCTGATCGGCCGGCGGAGGTGGCACGTCCTCGAGGAGGGCACGCGCGAAGCTCTCCTCGTCCGCGTGGGAGAGCGCCCGGTTGTGGCGGCGCTCGAAGCCGATCGAGGAGAAGGGGTTCGACGACAGGCCCCGCCCGCAGACCGAGCCGCCGAAATGGCTGGGGTAGACGAGCACGTGGTCGGGAAGCTCGAGCAGGCGCTCGAGCGAGCGGAATTGCTCGCGGGCGAGCGGCGCCGGATCGCCGGCGGCGTGGAGATCGGGCCGCCCTACGTCGCCCACGAGCAGCGAGTCGCCGGTGAAGACGAGCCAGGGCTCTTCCGTCCCGCGCCGCCGGTCGGCCACGAGGAAGGCGAGGTGCGCGGGCGCGTGACCGGGAGTCGCGAGCGCCGTCACGACGGTGTTCCCGAGCTCGACCACCGAACCGTCCGTGAGCGGCTCGTGCGCGAACTCGACGCCTGCCCTCTCGGGGAGGTAGGCGGTCGCGCCGGTCGCCTCGACGAGCGCGGGCAGGCCCGACACGTGGTCCGCCTGGACATGCGTCTCGAAGACGACCGTGATCGAGGATCCCGCACGCTCCGCGGTCGCGAGGTAGTCCTCGACGAGCTCGACGTGCGGGTCGACGACCGCAAGCCGCGAGTGCGAGAGGCAACCGAAGAGGTAGCTGGCGCAAGCCGTCTCCTCGTAGAGGAAGGGTCGCAGGATCATGCGTCCGGGCTCAGGCTACGGTGTAGTCTTCTATCGAGCTAGCCGAATGTGCCGATGGCGAGTATCGCCCCTACCGATAGCACGCTCTCGCTCCTGTGGGACTCGACTCGTCTCCGTCTGCTCGTCGAGCTGGGGCGGCAGGGGAGCGTTTCAGCCGCGGCGCGGGCGGTCGGGATCGGCCAGCCGAGCGCCAGCGAGCACCTGCGCCTGCTCGAGGCCGCGGCCGGCCAGCGGCTCGTGGAGCGAAACGGCCGCGGGAGCCGGCTGACCGAAGCCGGGCGCGTGCTGGCCTCCCATGCCAGCCAGGCCCTGGCGACGCTGGCCGCCGGCGAAGAGGAGCTGCACGCGCTCGCCGGTCTCGAGTCCGGGACCATCCACATCGGCGCCTCGACGACCCCCGGTGTCTACCTCCTGCCGGACACGCTGGGCTGCTTCAAGCGCGATCATCCGAACGTCTCCGTGGAGGTCGAGATCGCTTCGACCGGCGAGATCGTCGAGCGCCTGCTCGGCGGGCGGATCCAGCTCGCGCTGGTCGGCGATACCGCGGTCGACGACCGGATCGAGCTCGAGCCATTCCTCTCGGACGAGCTCGTGGGGATCGCAAAGCCCGGCCTGCTCAGCGTTCGCCGCGGCCGGGTGGAGACGGAGGAGCTCAACGCGCAGACGCTGCTCGTTCGCGAGCAGCGGTCGAGCACGCGCCAGGTCGGCGAGCGCGCGCTCCGCGCGGCCGGAGTCGAGCCCATGCGGGTCTGGGAGCTCGACTCCTCCGAGGCCATCAAGCGGGCGGCCCGCGAAGGGCTCGGCGTCGCCTTCCTCTCGCGCTACGCCGTCGCCGAGGAAGTGGAGCGCGGCGAGCTGGAGAGCTTCCGGCTCGCCGGCCAGCCCCGGATCGAACGGCGCCTCCACATCGCCCGCCTCGCCCGGCGCCCGCCCAGCCCGAGCGAGCGTCGCTTCATCACCACGCTGACGAACTGCTGCGCCAAGAGCGCCGACTACGCGGCCGCGTTCCTCGGCTAGGCGCAGACGGCGGCCTCACGGCTGCGGTCGGTAGGCCAGGTAGACGACGCCGTTCTCGTACGACTCACAGGCCGCCAGGGACAGGTTGGCCGGCTCCGCGTCCTCGGGAAAGAGCCGCGGGCCGGGGCCGCGGGTGAGCGGGTACACGAACAGATGCAGCTCGTCGACCAGGCCGTCCGCGAGCATCGCCCGGACAAGCGTACCGCTGCCGCTGACGTAGAGGTCGCCGTCGACCTCGTCCTTCAGGCTACGGATCGCGTCTGGATCGTACGGACCGAGGATCTTCGAGTTCCTCCACGTCGCAGTCGTGAGCGTCGAGGAGACGACGTACTTGGTCGTGTCGTTGAAGAACGGCGCGCCCGGATCGTCCTCCACCGTCCGCGTCGACCAGGCCGGCTCGAACATCTCGTACGTCGTTCGCCCGAGCAGGATGCCGCGGGAGCGTTCCGTCACCGCCCCGATGGCGTCTCCCATCTGGGGGTGAAAGCCGTAGTCGAACGTCCACGTCGGCGCATCGATCACGCCGTCGAGGCTGATGAACTCGTGCACGTGAATCTCTCCCACTTCGCACCTCCGTGTCGGTGTTGCCGTGTAGACCTCGCCATCCCGGCGAAGTAAGCGCTGCGGAGCTCAGTTGCCGACGCGCGGCGCCGCCCCGTATTCCTCGTCGCTGACGTGGTCACCCCAGGTCGCGGAGCTGCCTTCGTCATCGACCTCGAGCAACGCGAGGTGGGTCATGAAGCGCGTCGGCGCAGCGCCGTGCCAGTGCTCCTCGCCCGGCTCGAAGACCACGCGGTCCCCGGGACGGATCACCTCGATCGGCCCGCCCCGCCGCTGGGCCAGGCCGACTCCTTCGGTGACGTAGATGGTCTGGCCGCGCGGGTGCGTGTGCCAGGCCGTCCGTGCGCCGGGCGTGAAGTGGACGCTGCTCGCGCTCAGGCGCGACGCCCCTGACGGCGTCGCGACCTGGTCGAGGTAGACGGCGCCCGTGAACCACTCGCCCGGGCCTCGTGCCGTCTCGATGCTGTTCCTGGTGATCTGCATGCTCGTCTCCTGATGGCTCGACGTGGCCAACATAGACCGCGGCTCGCCTTGGTAGAAGTCGTGCGTGGACGATTTCGTGATCGAGGTCGACGATCCGCGGCGTGATGATGTCCGCCAGCTCCTCGAGCAGCATCGTTTGTTCGCCAGTGGCGTCATGCCATTCGACGGCGTACACGTGCTCGACCCGGAGAACGACGCCGTCGACGGCAACGTCACGCTCTTCAGCGTGCGGATCGACGGCGAGCTGCTCGGAATCGGCTCGATCAAGCAGCTCGACACGGATCACGCCGAGCTAAAGTCGATGCACACGGCGATCACCGCCAGGAGGCGCGGGGTCGCACGTGCGTTGCTCGATCACCTTCTCGCCGTGGCGGCCGCCCGCGGGACTCGCCGGGTGAGCCTCGAGACGGGAGCCGGGGAAGCCTTCGAGCCAGCGCGAGCGCTGTACGCGTCGGCTGGGTTCGTGCCGTGCGGGCCCTTCGGGGAGTACGTCGAGACCCCGAGCAACGCGTTCATGACGCGTTCCCTCGGCTAGCGCGACCGAACGAGCAAGGCGCGGAGGTCGTCGATCGTGTCCGCGTCGTTGGCGTCCTTGTCTTCCCGGTAGCGTCTCACGCGCGCGAAGCGAAGCGCGACGCCGCCCGCATAGCGGGTCGAGGACTGGACGCCGTCGAGCGCGATCTCGACGACGAGCTCGGGGCGCACGAGCACGGCGATCCCCTGTCTGGCGACCTCTCGCGCGAGCAGCTCCTCCGTCTGCCAGGCGAGGAGATCGTCGGTCAGGCCCTTGAAGCACTTCCCCACCATCACGAAATCGCCGGTGCCAGGGTCACGGGCGCCGAGGTGGAGATTCGAGAGCCAGCCCTCGCGACGCCCGTGGCCCCACTCGGCACCGAGCACGACCAGGTCGTACGTCTGCACCGGCTTCACCTTCAGCCACGCCTTGCCGCGCCGACCGGCGTCGTAGCGCGAGGCCGCGTCCTTGACGACCAGGCCCTCGTGGCCCGCGCGCAGCGACTCGTCGAGGACGCGCTGGGCTTCGTCCGGCTCGGAGGTGAGGACGCCTGGGATCTTGAGCTGTGGCGCGACCTGCGCCAGCCTTTCGGCCCGCTCCACGAGCGGCGAGTCGAGCAGGTCGTCGCCGTCGACGTGCAGCAGATCGAACAGGAACGTCACGACCCCCTCCGGCGGCGCGTCGCTGTCGATCTGGGCGACCGTCTCCTGGAAGGCCGCCGGCCCGCCCTCTCCCATCCACAGCGCCTCGCCGTCGAGAGCGGCCTGCTCCACCGCGAGGCCACGCACGGCCTCGACGATCCCCGGTAGCGCGTGCGTGATTTCGTTGAGGTTGCGCGTGTAGACCTTGACCTCGTCGCCCCGCCGGTGGATCTGGATGCGAATCCCATCGAGCTTCCACTCCACGGACGCGCGGTCGAAGCTCGCAACCGCCTCACCCACGCTCTCCGCCGTGGAGGCGAGCATCGGAAAGATCGGTCGAAACAGCTCGAAGCCGACGTCGCGAAGCCCCTCCTCGCCCTCGAGCAGCGCGACCTCGGCCGTGCGCGTGAGATCGCCGGAGAGCATCAGCGCCCGGCGCACGAGCGCCCCCGAGACCCCGGCCGCCTTCGCCACGGCGTCCACCATGAGGCCGGCGAGCGCTCCCTGCCGCAGCTCGCCTGTCAAGAGCCGCTTCACGAACGCCGCCTCCTCGTCGGTGGCCCGGCCGAGCACGTCACCGAGGATCTGCCTTCGCCGCGCTGCGGAGCCGGCACCGGTCGCCTCGGAGACCGCGTCGATCGCGCGGTCGAGATCGCCGACGGTGAGGGTCGGCTCGGCCGCCGGCGCATGCTCGACTGCGTAAACGGTCGCGTAGCCGACGCCGACGCGGCCCTGACGCGGGACGCCCGAGAGGATCCCGACCGCGATCGGGATCTCTTCCGCGTCAAGCTTCCTGAGAAGCTCGGCGAGGATCGTCACCTTCCGCGAGCGCGAGCTCGTGCCCGCTACCTCTCCCGAGGCGGTCACGACGGCAGCAAGCAGCGTCATCGCACGGGTCGCCAAGGGGTTCGCGTCATCCCCCGAGTATGTCGAGCCGCGAGCTGCCCGCGAGCTCGGAAGACGCGCCGGACTGCTCGTAGAATCGATCGGTGGAGACGGACGGTCCGTTGTGACGCTTCGCCCGGCGGAGGCGGCGGACGCCGAGGCCATCGCCGAGATCTGGCACCTCGGTTGGCAAGACGGTCATCGTGGTTTCGTTCCGCAGGAGCTCGTGGACGTGAGAACGGAAGCGTCCTTCCGGAAGCGGGCATCGGAACGAATCCCGGACGCCACGGTGGCGATCGTCGACGCGGCCGTCGTCGGCTTCGTGATGGTGGTCGACGACGAGGTCGAGCAGGTGTACGTGGCGGCCGGCCACCGCGGAACCGGGGTCGCACGCGCGCTCATGGGTGAGGCGGAGCGTCAGGTCAGGGAGGGTGGCCACCGGAAGGCGTGGCTGGCGGTCGTCGCCGGCAACGGGCGGGCCCGCGCGTTCTACGAGCGCGCAGGCTGGGTGGACGAGGGCCCGTGCGACTACGCCGCCACCGGCGAGGGCGGGACCGTCGCGGTGCCGTGCCGGCGCTACACGAAGCTGCTCTAGCCGAAGAGACTCGTTGGGCCTCCCATTCCCTCCTAGATCGTCGCCGTCTCCTTCGGGCGCTCCTCCTTGAGGCGCCTGATCAAGTCGGCGACGTCGGCGAGCTCCTGCTCGAGGTCCCTCTGGTACTCCTCGAGCCGGGGGAGCATCGCCTCGCGGTCGAAGCGGCGGCCGAAACGCCGGCCGCGCCGGCGTCCGTGACTACCGTGGCACATGGTCACCTCCCTTCGCCTCGTAGCGGGTGAGAAAGGCACCGATCGTCTCGGCGGCGCCGCCGAGGCCTTCGGCCCAGGCATCGAGAAGCACCCGGCCGTCGTCGGTGAGCTCGTAGACGCGCTTCGCCGGGCCTGGCGCGCCCGCGTCCCATTCCGAATCGACGATCCCCTCCTCCTCGAGGCCGCGCAGGACCCGATAGAGGTTTCCCATGTCGATCCGCTCCTCCGGCAGGAGCTCCGGCAGACGGTCGAGCAGGTCGTACCCGTGTGCCGGCCCCTCCGACAGGAGGAGTAGCAGCGCCGGCTCGCCGAAGCGTTCCACACGAGCGCGCACGCGCCAGGCGCCGGAACCGAGCCGCCGACGTGTCCGGGCGCCCCGCCGGTGACCCCGCCCTCTCATGCCCAAGTCACATGTAAAACACACATATATGGTTTGGAACAGTAGCAGGGCGTCAGCGCGTCGCGCCCACGAGCGTGCTGCCGGCGACGATCAGGAGCGCGACCACGACCAGGCGCCGGCCGACCGGCTCGCTGCGCCCGAGGAAGATCGCGGCGAAGACGACGGTCCAGAGCACCCCGGTGCCCACGAGAGGGGCAACCACCGTGACGCGCGCCCGGTCGAGCGCCTCGAAGAGCGTCGCCTGGGCGAGGGCCGTCACGACCCCCGAGGCGGCGAACGGCGCCAGCGCCTCACGGAAGCGAGGGAGCGCCGACGGCTGGCGGACGAGATTCGCGACGAGCACGATCGCTGCCCCGAGCATGAGGGCCGCCGCCTGGGCGAGCGGTTCGGCGGCGACGTCCTCGGTCACTGCTCGGGCGATGTTGTCGCGCAAGCCGAACGCCGCCGCGACCGCGACCGCGAGCGCGGCGCCGTACGCGCGGTACTCGGCCGGGCGCTGGCCCTCCAGGGCGAGCGCGGCTCCGCCCGCGACGACGAGGAGCGTGCCCGCGGCAAGCGGCCAGTGGAGCGGCTCGCCGAAGGCGGCGATCGCGATCAGGGCCGAGAAGAGCGGCGCCATCCCGAAGAGGATCCCGGCGCGCGAGGCGCCCGCCGCCTGGACTGCGTGCACGACGAGGAGCTGCGAGAGCCCGGGCACGAAGACCCCGAGCAAGAGGAACGGCCAGAGCTCGCCGGCGTCGAAGCCGCTCCCGAACACGATGGCCGCAGCTGCGACGAACAGGAACGCGACCACCGCGATCACCGCCGAGCCCGCATCCACGTCCGCGACGCGTGCAAGCCCGCGCCGCATCGTGATGTTCAGAGCCCCGAAGAAGACGCCGGAGACGCACGCGAAGAAAACGCCCGTCAACGGATCGCGGCGGTAGCGAGACGCGGAACGGCCGGGCCGCTAAGAGCTCCTAACAGAATGATGTCCCGCCGACTGGGTGCGATGGGTGGTTCGAGGCAAGGACGCAGGAAGCGCTCATACCTGCAGAGGTATGGGCGCGGACCGAGGACACCGCCTCGGGCCGCCCAGCGCGGCCAGGCGGCATCGCCCTCATTGTGTTGGGAGCTCTGAGAGAACGCGCCGACGAGCGGGCCGCCACGAGCACGAGGCGATAGTAGTCGCCGCGAGCTCAGGTTCGGACTCGAGCGAGGACGGCGGGAAGCCACGCGGACACAGCCGCCGCCACGGCGCCCAGGTCCGTCCGCAGGCTGTGGTCCCCGGCCACTTCGACCACCGTGCGGAGCGGAGTCGCCGGCGGGATGCCGAACGGGTCCCGGGCGCCCTGGACAACGAGCGTCGGGACTGTCACCGCGTCGAGCTCGGGCAACCTGCTCTGCGACGAGGATGCCGAGCCGCGGCGTGGCGGCAGCAGGGGAAACGCGAGGCAGAGCACGCCCACGGCACCCGTGACCTCGGCGGTGCGGCATGCCACGCGGGCACCCAGCGAACGCCCGCCCACGAGCGACCGGCAACTCATCGAACGCGTCGGCGCGGAGGTGCTCGACGGCCGTGGTCCAGGCATCGTCGAGCCGGTGTGCGGGAGGTGGGCTCCGCCGTCCGGCGACGCGGTAGGGCTGCTCCACGAGCGCGACGCTGACCCCTTCCGCGAGCGCCGCGTCCCTCGCCGCCACCAGATCTCCGGCCGCCACCCCTCCACCGGCTCCGTGCCCGAGGATCAGCGCGGCCTCCGGCCGCTCGGCGAGGTACAGATGGGCCGCCGCCCTGCCCTGCGCGGTGTCGACGTCGACGCTGGTCACGGAGTGGCCCTAGGACACGAGCTCCGGCGGCAGGCCGAAGCGGGGGAAGATCGAGGGCGTCACGAATGCGGTGATCTCCTTGATCTGTGGGCCCTCGAAGCTGAGGACGTCGATGGCGACAGGGCCGAAGCGGCGCGTGCCGGCATCCAGGTGGTAGTAGGCGATCGCCGTCTGCCCGTTCGCCCGGGTGGGAATCGCGCGCGCTTCCGCGCAGAACTCCGCCGCGGCCTTCGCGAACTCGGCGATCGTCTCGCGGCCCTGCCACCACGCCGCCCACGGAGGCATCGAGAACGCGGCGTCCTCCGCCAGGAGCGCGCGCAGCGCTTCGACGTCACCCCGCGCCCACGCGTCGACGTAGCGATCGACGGCCTCGCGAACCTGCTCGTCGCCGAGCAGCCGCAGCGTCGCCTGCTGGCTTTGCTCCGGCAGCCGTGCGTCGATTGCCTTGCGGGCACGCTGCAGGGCGCTGTTGACCGAGGCGACCGACGTCTCCAGCGTCTCCGCGACCTCGCGGGCCGAGAATCCGAGCACCTCCCGGAGGATGAGCACGGCCCGCTGTCGCGCCGGGAGGTGCTGCAGGGCCGCGACGAAGGCAAGCTCCACGGCCTCTCGCCGCTCGTAGCGAGCCTCGGGGCCCGCGTAGCCGTCCTTGAGCCCCAGCACCTCGTCCGGGTAGGGCTCGACCCAAACGGACTCGACGAGCGGCTCGCCCGGGTCCGCCTGGCGGGCGGCCGGAGGGCCGTAGTCGACAGGGAGGACGCGCCTGGCCCGCCGTCCGATCGCGTCCAGGCAGGCATTGGTCGCGATCCGGTAGAGCCACGTGCCGGCCGAGCTTCCGCCCCGGAACGCGGCCAGGCCGCGCCACGCGCGGAGGAGCGCCTCCTGGAGGGCGTCCTCGGCGTCCTGGAGCGAGCCCAGCATGCGGTAACAGTGGGCGTGAAGATCCGCCTGATGGCGCTCGACGACTCGGCGAAACGCGTCCTCGTCGCCGCCGCGGGCGGCTTCGAGCAGCTCCCGCTCCTCAAGCGCGGTCGTCGAGGTGGCTGCCATCTCACCAGCTTAGACCGGTGACCGCCGGCGAACTCATCGCGGGCTCGATGAATCTGGCCGCCTCTCGCGGTCGAAAGGACCGACGGATGACTCGAGCCGCATCCAATCCGGTCGTTCACCTCGAGCTCCACACGGCCAATCTGTCGCGCGCCTGCGGCTTCTACACGCGGCTGTTCGGCTGGCGCGCGGAGCGGATCGCCGTTGGCCGGAGCTCGTACGTCGCGCTCGAGCTGAGCGACCGAGTCGACGGCGGCGTCGTCGAGCGCGACTCCGACCGTTGCCTGTGGCTGCCCTACGTCGAGGTCGCCGACGTCGTCGCGGCGACACAGCAGGCATGCCAGCTCGGGGCGGCGGTGCTGCTCGATCCGCGCGAGGGCCCCGCGGGGTGGCGAAGCATCGTCGTCGCGCCGGCGGGTGCGGAGATCGCCTTGTGGCAGCCGAAGGCCGGCTCGTAGGGCGAAGACGGTTCCAGGCGCCAGCGTGCCTCCATTGCAGTAAGGTCTGCCGCCACAGACTTGTAAGGCATCCCTTACATCAAGGAGAGACTCGTGCGACGACTCGGCCTGGTGACGTTCCTGCTGGCCCTTCCCCTCCTCCTGGCGCTCGCAGGCTGCGGCGGCGAGGACGGGGACATCACCGTGTACTCGGGCCGGCAGGAGGACCTCGTCGAGGACCTGTTCGAGCAGTTCGAGGACGCGACCGGGATCACGGTGGACGTCCGCTACGGGGACAGCGCCGAGCTCGCCGCGACGATCGCGGAGGAGGGCGAGAACACCCCTGCCGACGTGTTCTTCGCGCAGGACGCCGGCTCGCTGGGCTCGGTAGCAGCCGAGGGCCTCCTCGCCGAGCTCCCTCCCGCGACGCTGGCGGAGGTCGACGAGCGCTTCCAGGACCCCGAGGCGCGCTGGGTAGGGACCTCGGGCCGCGTCCGCGTCGTCGCCTACAACACCGACGAGCTCTCCGAAGAGGAGCTTCCCGACTCGATCTGGGACTACTCCGATCCCTCGTGGAACGGCCGGCTCGGCCTGGCGCCGACCAACGCGTCGTTCCAGGCGATGGTCACGGCCATGCGACTCGAAGCGGGCGACGAGCGCGCGCTCGAGTGGCTCGAGGGGATCGCCGCGAACGAGCCTCGGATCTTCGAGAACAACGTCCAGACCCTCGAGGCGATCGCCGCCGGTGAGATTGATGCCGGCTTCGTCAACCACTACTACCTCTATGAGCTGTTGGAGGAGGAGCCCGATGCGGCTGTGGCCAACCACTTCCTCGAGCCGGGGGACGCGGGTGCGCTCGTGAACGTCGCGGGCGTCGGCATTCTGCGGACCACCGACCGCCCGGGGATGGCGCAGCAGCTCGTCGACTACCTGCTCGGACCGGGCCAGGAGTACTTTGCGACCGAGACCGACGAGTATCCGCTCGTCGCGGGCGTCGACCCGCGAACCGAGCTGCCGCCGCTGACCGACCTCCACGGCCCCGACGTCGCGCTCGGGGCCCTCGGACCGGAGCTGGAGGCCACGCTCGAGATGATCGACAGCGTGGGCCTGACCTCGTAGGAGGCGATGACCGCGGCGCGCTCGCTCTGGATTCTCGGGTGCGCGGCAGTTGCGGCGCTCTCGCTGCTCGCGCCCTGGACGCCGACGTACGACCCCTGGGCATGGCTCATCTGGGGCCGCGAGGTGAGCGGCCTCGAGCTGGACACGACGGCCGGGCCCGCGTGGAAGCCCCTGCCTGTTCTTGCGACGACGATCCTCTCTCCGCTCGACGAGGCCGCCCCGGCGCTCTGGCTCGTGATCGCACGGACCGGCGGCTTCCTCGCGGTGGTGCTCGCGTTCTCGCTCGCGGCGCGGCTGGTCCCCGGTCGCGGACGCTGGTTCGCCGGCGCAGTCGCCGCGCTCGGCCTGCTCGCCACCGTGGGCTTCCTCCGCGGCGTCGCCGGCGGGAGCTCGGAAGGGCTGCTCGTCGCTCTGCTCCTCCTGGCGGTCGACCGCCACCTCTCCGAGCGGCACGTCCAGGCCTTCGGTCTCGGCCTCGGCGCCTCGCTCCTGCGGCCCGAGGTCTGGCCCTTCCTGCTCGTCTATGCCCTGTGGCTCTGGCGCCGAGACTCGGCCTCGAGACGACTGGTCGCCGCCGGCATCGCGCTCGTGCCGGCGCTCTGGCTCGCGCCCGAGCTGTGGGGCTCCGGCAACCTCCTCCGCTCCTCCGAGCGGGCGCAGGTCCCGAACCCGGGACAGCCCGCGCTCGCCGAGCGACCGGCGCTCGAGGTGGTCGAGGGCTTCGCCACCATGGTTCCCCTGCCCGTGCTCCTCCTCGCGCTGGGCACGACCGTGGTCGCGCTGCTCAGGCGGGAACGGCTGCCGCTCGTCCTCGCCGGGGGCATCGCCGGCTGGGTCACGCTCGTCGCCCTGATGGCGGAGGCCGGGTTCTCGGGCGAGGACCGGTACTTGCTCGCAGCGGCTGCCTTCGCCGCCGTTCTCGGCGGGGTCGGAGCGGGGAGGTTGTACGACCTCGCGGCGCTCCGGGCCCCTCGCGCCGTCGCTCCTGTCGGGGCGGCGATCCTGGCCGTCGCCGTCGCCGCCTCCCTGCCCTCGGCCCGCCGCCTCGGCGACGAGCTTGCGTACGCGGCCGACCTCCGGGCCGACCTCGGGACGGTCGTCGCGCGCGCCGGAGGGGCCGAGCGGCTGCGCTCGTGCGGCCCGTTGTACGCCGGGCGCTACCGCTTCCCGCTCGTCGCCTGGCATCTGAGGGCGCACATCTCCGACCTCAGCCTGGCGCCGCACGCACCCGGGGTCGTCTTCCGCTCGAAGCTGACTCCCGACGAGCCGACGAGCCCGGCCGTTCCGGCGGGGTTCGAGCTCCTTGCCGACGAGGGCGCATGGGAGGTGCACGCAGCGTGCACCGCCTAGCCCGCCCGGCCTGGGCGCTCATGGGGCTCCTGGCCCTGCTCGCCTTCTCTGCGTTCCTCCGTACCCGCGCTCTGGACGCGTCCCTCTGGATCGACGAAGGGATCTCGGCGGGGATCGCCTCGCAGCCCGCCGGCGAGATTCCGGGCCTCCTCCGCCAGGACGGGTCGCCGCCCGCGTACTACCTCCTGCTCCACGCCTGGACGGAGCTCGCGGGCACGAGCGAGGCGGCGTTGCGCTTTCCGTCGCTCGTCTTCGCGCTGCTGGCCATCCCGGGCGCGCTCTGGGCCGGCTGGAGCCTCTTCGGCCGGACAGCGGGCTGGATCTGCGCGGCCGCCGCGGCGGTGCTGCCGTTCCTGACGATGCACGCGCAGGAGGCACGGATGTACGCCCTCGTGGCGCTCCTCTCCGTGTTGGCGACGGCGTCGTTCGTCCATGCGTTCGCGCTCCGGCGCAGGCGCTACGTCCCTGCGTTCGCCGGGCTCCTCGCGCTCCTCCTGTACACGCATTACTGGGCGCTCTTCTTCGCGCTGGGCGCTCTTGCCGGGCTCGCCGCGCTCGTCGTCTCGGCGGCGTACGAGGAGAGGCGCGAGCTGGTTCTGGACGGCGCACTCGCGTTCGGCTTCGTGGCGATCGCGTTCGGCTTCTGGGCGCCGACCTTCGCCTTCCAGCTGCAGCACACCGGCGCCCCGTGGTCGAGCCCGCCGCCCGCAGCCGGGCTCGTCGCTGCGGTCGCCCTCGCCGTCGCGGCCGCGATCGCCTCCCGGGTTGCGATCGACGTGGGCGAGCGCCGGGCGCTCCAGGCGCTCGGGGTGCTGGCCGTCGTCACCCTGACGTCAGCCTGGACGAGCGCACTCCTCGAGCCGGGCTGGGCGCTCCGCTATCTCGCCGTCCTCGTGGGCCCGCTCCTCCTCCTGGCGGGAGCGGCGCTCGTCCGAATCGGGCCGCCGGGCGTCGTCGCGGCAGCGGCGATCTCCTGCGCGTGGGCGCTCGACTTGAATCCAGGCGAGAAGAGCAACGTCGCAGATATCTCGAGCGTCGCCGCGACGAGCCTGGAGCCCGGCGACCTCGTCGTCAGCACCCAGCCCGAGCAGGTGCCCGTTCTCGCGCACTACCTGCCGGACGGCCTTCGCTTCGCCACGCCGCTGGGACCCGTCGCCGACCCCGCCGTCATGGACTGGCGCGATGCCCTCTCACGCCTGCGGACGACGCAGCCGGAGCTGACCCTGGCTCCGCTGCTCGACTCGTTGCCGCCGGGCACGCGCGTCCTCCTCGTTGCGCCGGAGACCGGGGACGGCCGCTGGAGCGCGCCCTGGACGCGCCTCGTTGCGCTCCGCTCGGACGAGTGGACGCTCGCACTCGGCGCCGACCCCCGTCTCCGACTGCTCCAGAGGGCGGTTCCCGAAGCGCGCACCACGAGGACGAGCGTTCGACTCACGCTCTATGCGAAGGCCGGCGAGGAGAGCCATGGGAGCTAACGAACCCCGGACGCTCGTGCTCGGCGCGGGCCCTGCGGGGCTCACGGCCGCCTACCTCCTCGCCAAGCTCGACCACCCCGTGCTCGTGCTCGAGGCCGAGGAGCAGGTCGGCGGGCTGGCGAAGACGGTGGTGCGCGACGGCTACCGCTTCGACCTCGGGGGCCATCGCTTCTTTACGAAGAGCCCCGAGGTGGAGTCGCTCTGGCTCGAGGTGCTCGGCGGGGAGCTCCTGCTGCGTCCGCGCCTCTCGCGCATCTACTGGAACGGTCGCTTCCTCGACTACCCCCTCTCGGCCGGCGACGTGGTGCGCAAGCTCGGGCCGGTCGAGCTCTCGCGCTGCCTGGTCTCGTACCTCGCCACTGTCCCCCGGCGCAAGGGCGACGAGCAGAGCCTGGAGGAGTGGGTCTCGAACCGCTTCGGCAGACGGCTCTACGACCTCTTCTTCCGCACCTATACGGAGAAGGTCTGGGGCGTCCCCGGTTCCGAGATCCGCGCCGAGTGGGCCGCCCAGCGGATCAAAGGGCTCTCGCTGCGGACGGCGGCGAAGGATGCGCTCTTCGGCGGGCGGCCGGGAGAGGTGAAGAGCCTCATCCGCGAGTTCCACTACCCGCGCTACGGGCCGGGTCAGATGTGGGAGGCGATGGCGGCGCGGATCGATGACCTGGGCGGCCGGGTGCGAACCGACGTCCCCGTGGATCGGATCGAGTGCGAGGGCCCGCGGGTCATCGCCGTGGAGACGGCGGGCGAGCTGCTGCCGTGCGACCACGTGGTCTCCTCCCTCCCGCTCCGGGCGGTCGCTGAGATGACGAACCCGGCGCCGCCGTCCGACGCCCTCCAGGCGGCGCGAGGCCTCGGCTACCGCGACTTCCTCACCGTCGCGCTCGTGCTGCAGGGCGACGACCCGTTCCCCGACAACTGGGTCTACGTGCACGATCCCGCGGTGCGCGTCGGCCGGATTCAGAACTACCGCTCCTGGAGCCCCTGGATGGTGCCGCAGGAGGACCGAATCTGCATCGGGCTCGAGTACTTCTGCTTCGAAGGGGACGACCTCTGGGAGACCGACGACGACGGACTCGTCGAGCTCGCGGCCGCCGAGCTCGACCGCCTGGGGCTTGCAGGCGAGGCGTGCGTCGAGCGCGGCTACGTGGAGCGCGTGCCGAAGGCCTACCCGGTCTACGACGAGCGCTACGCCGAGCGGCTCCTCGTCGTCCGCCGGTGGCTCGACGGCCTGGAGAACCTCCAGCAGGTGGGGCGAAACGGACTCCACCGCTATAACAACTCCGACCACTCGATGCTGACCGCGATCAGAGCCGTGGACAACCTCGTCGCGGACGCCGCCCATGACATCTGGGCGGTGAACGCGGACAGCGCCTACCACGAGGAGCGGGTGCCCGACGAGCATCCCTACGCGCACGCGCCGGAGCCGCCCGCGATGTCGACCACGCCCGGATAGCCGACCGTGCGCAGGCTGGCTCTCGGGCTCGGGCTCGTCCTCGTCACGGCCTGCGCCGGCGAGGAGCCGTCGACGACCCCGCAGCTTCCCACCTCGCCGGAGCGGCTCAGCCTCGTGGAGGTCGCGCGGGGCTTCGACGCCCCGATGCAGGTCGTCGCCGGGCCGGAGCCGGGAACGCTCTATGTGGTCGAGCAGGAAGGCACGATCCGCGTGCTCAGGGGCTCCGTGGTCGAGCCGCGGCCGTTCCTCGACATCCGCGGCGAGGTGAAGTCGGGCGGCGAGCAGGGCCTCCTCGCGCTCGCCCTCCACCCCGGCTTCCCGGAGGACCCGCGCTTCTACGTCCACTACTCGAACCTGGACGGCGACACGAGGGTGGTCGAGTACCGGGCGGGCGAGGCCGCTCCCGAGCGCGTCCGCGAGCTCCTCGCCGTCGACCAGCCGTATCCGAACCACAACGGCGGCCAGCTCGCCTTCGGCCCCGACGGCCTCCTCTACCTCGGGCTCGGCGACGGCGGCGCCGCCTTCGACCCCGAAGATCGGTCGCAGGATCTCGGGACACGGCTCGGCAAGCTCCTGCGAGTCGACGTCGACCGGCCCGACGCCGACTGGACGATCGCGGCGAACGGCCTCAGGAACCCGTGGCGTTTCTCGTTCGACCGCGCGAACGGCGATCTCTACATCGGCGACGTGGGGCAGGATCGGTGGGAGGAGGTCGACTACGTGCCGGCCGGGACCGCGTGGCCCCTCAACTTCGGCTGGGACGTCTTCGAGGGAGAGGAACGGGTCGAGGACAAGGAGCTCACGGACCACGGCGCCCTCGTCGAGCCGATCGCGACCTACGGGCACGACGCCGGCTGCTCGATCACCGGCGGGTACGTCTATCGCGGCGCCGACGTTCCGGCCGTCCAGGGGCGCTACTTCTACGGCGACTACTGCTCGGGAACGGTCTGGAGCCTCAGCGTCGTGGACGGCAGGGCAACCGACGTCCGCCGCGAGCGGATCGAGCTGACCCTGCTCAGCTCGTTCGGCGAGGACACGCGCGGCGAGCTCTACCTCGTCTCGCAGGCGGGCTCCGTCTACCGCCTCGCCGCTGGCTGACCCTCGCTCGGCGCGCACGGGGCACCGCGGGATACAATCCGGCGTCCGAGTTATCGCCTTCCAGTCGTAAACTATCGCTGTGACCCTGAACATGGAGATCGGAGCTCCGCTCAGCCCACGGCGCGACGTGGAGGACGTCCTCAGGACGACCGGCTTCACGCCCTTTCATCGCAAGGCGGTGCTCGTCACCGGCGCCGCCTGGACGTTCGTGGCGATGGAGATCCTGATCGTCGGGTTCACGGTTCCGGTGTTCACGTCCATCTGGGGCCTCTCGGGCAGCATGGCCGGCTGGATCGCCGCCTCCGCGCTCGGCGGCTCGCTCGTCGGCGCCCTCGTCCTCGGACGGCTGTCGGACAGGATCGGCCGGCGCCGGATCTTTCAGGCGTCGATCCTCTGGTACGCGGCCTTCACCGCGCTGACCGCGTTCGCCTGGGGACCGTGGTCGTTGTCCGGCCTTCGCTTCCTCGCGGGGATCGGGCTGGGCGGAGTCCTCGTCGTCGACCCGGCGCTGCTCGCCGAGTACCTCCCTCCTCAGCGTCGAGGACGGTTCCTCGTTCTCCTCGACCTCTTCTGGCCGGTCGGCCTTCTGATTGCCACCGCACTCTCGTGGATCTTCCTGGTCCAGGTGGGCGGGGACAACGGTTGGCGCTTCTTGTTCCTCGCGGCAGCCTTCCCCGCGTTCCTCGCGTTCGTTGCCCGCTTGACCCTGCCTGAGAGTCCATACTTTCTCGCCCGTTCCGGGCAGCGGCAGGAAGCGGCTCAGGTCCTTTCGCAGATCACTGGGAAAGACGTCGCGGCCGGTGAGATCGAGGCGCCGAAGGAGTCGAGCACGTCGCTCCGTGAGCTCGCGTCCGAACGACTGCGATCGTCGACCGCTCTCGTCCTCGTGGTCTGGGTCACGCTCAACATCTCCTACTACGGCCTCTTCCTCTGGCTGCCTTTCGTCCTACAGACGGAGGAGCGGTTCACGGTCGACGTCTACCTTCTCCTCGCGCTCTCGGCGCTCTCCCAGTTCCCCGGCTATGCCGCCGCGCTCTGGCTCGTCGAGCGGATCGGTCGCAAGCCCACGCTCGCGTCGTTCCTCTGCCTGGGCGGCGTCTCGGCGTTTGCCTTCGCTGTGGCTGACTCCGCGCCGGTCTATGTCGCCTCGCTCTTCTTCGTCGGCTTCTTCAACCTCGGCGCCTGGGGCGCGGTCTATCCGTTCACCGCGGAGCTCTTCCCCACTCGCCTGCGCTCGAGTGCCTTCGGAATCGCCGAAGGCGTGGGCAAGGGTGCCGCGATCGGGGCGCCGTACCTCTTCGGCGCGCTGATCGACTGGTCGGGGGACACAGTCTGGTCGCTCACGTTCGTCGCGCTCGTGATGGTCGCCGGCGGCCTTCTCACGTTCCTCGGCAGGGAGACGCGCGGAGCCCGGCTGGCCTAGCTCGTAAAGCGGAAGAGCTCGACGAAGCGGCGAAGCTCCGAAGCGTCGCCTTCCACGAGAGTCAGCGCCGATGCGTCGAGCTGGCCCGCGAGCACTCCCACGAGCGCGTCGTCGTCGGCCTCGAGCACGAGGTCGGCGGCCTCGGCAGGGCCGGGCACGACCTGGAGCGAGCCGTCGGAGAGCGCCAGCCGGAACTCCCCCTCCGCGAGGCGAACCTCGTACTCGCGGGAGAGCCCGACCGCCGCCTCCGGGTGGAAGAAGGCCTTGAGGGCGAGCGCGAGCCAGTGGGAGCGCAGGGCCTGGCCGGGGTCGCGGGAGCCGAGCGAGGCCGCTCCCCAGCGCCCGAGCGCGGCGACGGCCGGCTCGAGCCCGCGGCCGTAGGCCGTCAACTCGTAGACCGAGGACGCGGCGGGGGGCGGCAGCCGGGCGCGCTCCACGACTCCGGCGCGCTCGAGCTGGCGAAGGCGCGTGGCAAGGACGTTCGTGCTCACCCCGGGAAGGCCGTCCAGGAGATCGGTGAACCGCTTGGGGCCGAGGAGGAGTTCGCGGACGACGAGCAACGCCCAGCGCTCCCCGACGAGGTCGAGGGCCTTCGCGAGGCCACAGTACTGCCCGTACGTCCGGTCCCTCACCACTTCGTAATCAGAATTCGACACTTGCTTTTCCGAAGTATGCCGACTAGCGTGGCCGACTGGAAACGACGGAAGGAGACGGGGACATGAGCACCGTCGAGACAGCGGTAGGGCGCTTCGTGTGGCACGACCACATGTCTGGCGACCCGGCAGCCGCGCACAGCTTCTACAGCGAGCTCCTCGGCTGGGAGATCGAGGTCTGGAAGCCGGGCGAGATGGACTACCCGATGATCAAGGTCGGCGAGGCGCAGCACGGAGGCTTCGGGCCCGCGCAAGGCGGGGCGCCGGCGCACTGGCTCGGCCACGTCGCGGTGGGAGACGTCGACGACGCGGCCGCACGGGCCGAGTCCGCGGGCGGTCGGATCGTCGCGCCGGCGATGGACATCCCTGATGTCGGGCGCATGGTCGTCGTCGCCGACCCCCAGGGCGCGGTGCTGTCGCTCTTCACGCCAGCGGACGCAAGCTGGACGCCGGCTGAGGGGGTGTTCGTCTGGGACGAGCTGATGACCACCGATGTCGAGGGCGCGAAGGCCTTCTACGGCGAGGTCGTCGGCTGGGAGAGCCGCGACATGGACATGGGCAACGGGGTGATTACACGCTCTTCACAGCGGGCGGCACCGACCGCGCCGGGTGCATGCCGCTCCCGCCGCAGGCCGAAGGCATGCCCCCCGCCTGGCTCACGTACCTCGGAGTCGAGGACGTCGACGCCACGGTGGAGAAGGCCAAGAGCCTCGGCTCGACCATGGTCTTCATGGAGCCGACGGACGTCATGACTGTCGGCCGTTTGGCGGTCATCGCGGACGCGACGGGCGCGGCAGTCGGCCTCTTCAAGCCGGACGCGTCGTAGCCACGTAACACCGTGTCACTCGTGAGGGCGGGGCGGCAATCGACGCCCCGTCCTTTCTTCGCCTGGATGCGCCCTGATCGATAGCATGAGTGCGATGAGCAACCGGACGAAGGACGAGCGCCGCCGGGCGATCGACAGCGCCGTCGAGCGGCTGCGCGAGCGTCTCGCGGGCGCGCAGGACGGCTGGCTCTTCGCGCAGATCGCGGGGCAGGTCGCCGACCGGCGCCGTGAGCTCGGGCTCTCCCAGGCCGAGCTCGCCGAGATCTGCGGCACGACGCAGTCGGCGATCGCGAGGCTCGAGTCGGGCGGACGCCCTCCCCGCATCGACACCCTCCTGAAGCTCGCGCATGCGCTCGACTGCGAGCTCGTCGTCGAGCTTCGCCCCAACTCGCCCGGGATCTAGCACCTAACCCGCCGCCCGCCAGCCTCGGCGCTATCGTCAAGACGTGGACGACGTTCGCGCCTTCCTCGACGCGTCGGAGGCCTTCTTCAAGGCGTTCGCGGCCGTCGCCTGGGGCGCGCTGCTCCTTGCCGTCGCGTTCCACGTCCTGCGCCTCCTCCTGCGCGTGCGGGCGTGGCAGAACATCCTCCAGGCCGCCTACCCGGAGACGAAGGTGCGCTACTGGAGCACGTTTGGGGCCTACATGGCCGGGGTCGGCGTGAACGCGATCGTGCCGGCCCGCGGCGGCGACGTCGTCAAGCTCTACATCGCCAGGCACCGCATCGAAGGGTCGAGCTACCCGACGCTGGCGTCGAGCCTCGTCGTCGAGACGCTCTTCGACTTCGCGGTCGCCTCGGTGCTCTTCCTCGTCGCGATCCAGATGGGGCTTCTGCCGGGCGTGCCCGACCTCCCGCGGCTCCCAGCGTTCGACTGGGCGTTCGTGGTCGAACACCCGCGAATCGCCGTCTTCATCTGGTGCCTGCTGCTCGGCGGGCTGATCGTCCTCATCGCCTGGGCCTCGCGCCACGTGACCGCGTTCAGGCAGAAGCTCGCGCTCGGGTTCGCCATCCTGCACGACTGGCGGGTCTACCTGCGCGAGGTCGTCTCCTGGCAGGCCGGAAGCTGGGCGGCCCGCGTCGCGTCGACCTTCTTCTTCCTCCGCGCCTTCCATGTCGACGCGACCGCCGAGACGACGCTCGCCGTGCTCGTCGTCGGCGGCCTCTCCACGCTGCTCCCGTTCACGCCGGGTGGCGCGGGGACCCAGCAGGCCATTCTCGTCTTCGCGCTCGCCGGCGCCGCTGCCAGCTCGACCATCCTCGCGTTCAGCTTCGGCCAGCAGCTCGTCGTCACGATCGTCAACGTCGCGATCGGCTTCGGCGCGATCCTGCTCATGCTGGGAACGCTGCGCTGGCGCCACCACGTGCAGGGCGCCGAGGACGAGATCAAGGGGAGGCAGCGGCCGGAGGAAGAGAACGGCGATTTGCCGCACGACCCGCAGCCGGTCGCCGCCGACCGCGACCGAATATGATGCTCCTCGGATGGAGCGGACCGTTCGACGGAACGAGCCGGGGGGCTACGCGGAAGCCGTCTCGCATCTCTGGGAGCGGGTAGGCGCCGCGCTCGTCCGCCTCGAGCGGGTCGCCGAGTCGCCCGCCGACGGCGTTGCCGATGGTTTCCTCGACGAGCTGCCTCAGCTGCAGTACAGCCTGCACGCCGGCGCCGAGCTCGCCGTGGGCATCGAGCCTCCCCGCGGAGCCGAGACCCTGCACGAGGAGCTCGTCGTCCGCGCTCGCCGAGGCCCGCGACATCACCGCCGAGGTCGGCCACGCTCTCGAGGTCGGCGACGTCGAGCTCGTCGACCCCCTGCTTCCCGAGTGGCGCGGGGCGCTCTTCCGCGTGCGGCTGGCGCGCCTGCGGGCGCTCGAGCGGACGGCGATGCCGCTCGGCTCCGACGGCGACGCGCACCCCGAGCCGAGACGACGGCGGCGGGAGGGGATCTCGCTCTCGGCGATCCTCGCCACGGCGCTCGTCATCGGCGGAGCGTTCCTCTTCACGGCCGGCGCCGTCCTGGCGGCGTGGCCCGTGTGGGCCGCGGGGCTCGCACTCTTCGCCGGGGGCTTCGTCCTCTACAGATAACCGTCCAGTCGCGCGAGCGACTCGTCGCGGCCGAGGAGCTCCAGGCTCTCGAAGAGGCCCGGCGAGACCCTCGATCCGGTCACCGCTGCCCGGATCGGCCCGAACGCGTCGCGCGGCTTCAGGCCGAGCCGCTCCGCGAGCCCGCGGAGGGCGGGCTCGATCGTCTCGGCCGTGAACGGCTCGACGCCGGCCAGCGTCGCACGCGCCTCCGCCAGCACCGGCGCCGCCCCGTCCACGAGCTCGGGCGGCGGCTCGACCCGCTGGAAGAAGAAGCCCGCGAACGACGGGTACTCCCCGAGCCGTGAGATCTTCTCCTGGACGAGCGGCGCGGACGAGCGGATCGTCTGCTCGTCGCCGTCGAAGCCCTGCTCGCGGAGGTAGGCGACGAGCGCGTCCGCGTAGGCCTCCGGCGCCAGGTCGCGCAGGTAGACGCCGTTCAGCCAGTCGAGCTTGGCGTAGTCGAACGTCGCCGGGCTCGAGCCGACGCGGTCGAGCGAGAAGCGCTCGACGAGCTCGTCGCGCGACATGACGGTCGTTCGGTCGTCGTAGCTCCAACCGAGCAGCGCAAGGTAGTTCATGAGAGCCGACGCGAGATAGCCCTCGCCGCGGAACTCCTCGACCGAGACGGCACCGTGGCGCTTCGAGAGCTTCTTTCCGTCGGTGCCGAAGACGTTCGGGACGTGCGCGTACACGGGCACCTCGCGCCCGAGCGCCTCCAGGATCCTGATCTGCTTGGGCGTATTGGGGACGTGGTCCTCGCCGCGGATCACGTGCGTGATGCCCGAGTCGGCGTCGTCGAGGGCGGCCGCGAGGTTGTAGGTCGGACGCCCGTCCGAGCGCAGGAGAACGAGATCTTCCAGCTTCTCGTTCGGGTACTCGATGCGCCCCTTGATCGCGTCCTCCCACGCGGTCACGCCCTCGTCGGGCATGCGGAAGCGAATCGCGCCGTCGTCCTCGTGCGCGTGCCCCTCGGCGAGCAGCCGCCGCGCCGCTTCCTGGTGGCGCGGGAGCGAGTCGAGCTGGAACGCCACGTCGCCGTCCCAGTCGAGGCCGAGCCACGCGAGTGACCGCTGGATCTGCTCGACGGAATCCTCCACCTCCCGGCTCGTGTCGGTGTTCTCGATGCGAAGCAGGAACTCGCCGCCCTCGTGGCGCGCGAAGAGCCAGTTGAAGAGCGCGGTCCGAACTCCCCCGATGTGGAGGAGCCCGGTCGGGCTGGGCGCAAAGCGAACGCGGACGGGCACGCGGTTATCGTAGTGTCGTGCTTGCGGGCGCCCACGTTTCCACCGCGGGAGGGATCCACACGGCGATCGGCCGCGCGGTCGAGCTGGGTGTTGACGCGGTCCAGATCTTCACGCAGAGCCCGCGGGCCTGGCGGCCGACGAGCCATCCTCCCGAGAACATCGAGCGCTTCAAGCAGGCGCGCGTAGAGGCCGGCATCGGCGCAGTCGTCTGCCACGCCGTCTACCTGATCAACCTCGCCACGACCGACGGGACGGTCTGGGAGAAGTCGCGCGCCGCGCTCGTGCAGACGGTTGAGGTCGCGTGCGCGATCGAGGCCGACGGGGTCGTCGTCCACGTCGGCTCGCACCTAGGCGCCGGCTTCGAGGCCGGGCTCGAGCAGGCGGTGCCGGCCCTCGCGGAGGCGCTCGCCGCGTGCGACGGCCCCACCTGGCTGCTGCTGGAGAACTCGGCCGGCGCCGGCGGAACCGTCGGCCGCTCGGTCGACGAGCTCGCTGTGCTCGTCGACCGGCTCGACCGCCATCCGCGCCTGGGTCTCTGCCTCGACTCGTGCCACCTCTGGGTGTCGGGCGTCGACGTCACGGACCCGGCCACCCTCGCGGCGACCCTCGACGAGGTCGACGAGCGGATCGGCCTCGACCGGCTCCGCTGCCTCCATGTCAACGACGCCGCCGCCGAGCTCGGCTCGAACCGCGACCGGCACGCGAACGTCCTCGACGGCGTGATGGGCGAAGGCCTCGGCGCGTTCCTCGCGGACCCGCGGATTCAGGGCCTCCCCGCAATCCTGGAGACGCCGGGGCCGGACGGCCACGGCCCGGACGCGGCCGAGGTCAAACGGCTCAAGGACCTGCACGCGCGCGCGACCGGAGCTACGCGGCTTGGTCGCTCTGCTCGACGACCCGGAAGGACGGCGTCCCGTGGGGGAGCTCGAAGAACTCGGGGTTGACGCATCCGCGCTCGTCGGCGCGGTGTCCGTAGCAGCGCGAGACCTCGGCGCGGCACATCGGCAACGGCTGTCGCACCGCCCGCACGGCTCCGAAACCGCCTTTCCGCTCGCGCGCCTCGTCGAGGAGCTCGAGGTCGATCTCGACGGCGTAGACCTTCTGCATGCACCCGACGTACGTGCGTCCCCATTCGTGATACGCGTAGAGGAACGGGCACGCGCGCTCGAGACAGGCGGCGGGATAGACGACCTTGTCGCAGTGCACCTCGCACCGCCGACACTCGGTCTCCTCCTGAGGTCGGAGGGGGAGCTCGGTCCCGGTGAACATCTGTCGCTGCACGGGCTGTCCCTGGATTGTTGACCGGGCCTGCGACCCCCGCAAGTCTTGACAGCGAGCGCCCGCAGGTGTAGGGCGCGGGCCTGATCCAGCCTTAGAGCTCGCCGCTGAGCCGCCGGACGACGTTGAGGACGTCCATAGCGGTGAAAGCCTCGAAGTCGGGGTCGAGGCCCCGCTCGTCGTCGTCGGCCCGGAACCAGAACGCCTGCACGGTGGTCATGCCGAGCTCCTTCGCCCCGCGCATGTCCTCGTAGCGGCGGTCGCCGACGAAGACCGCGTCCTCCGGCTCGACGTCCAGCTTTGCCAGGGTCGCCTCGAAGACCGCCGGGTGCGGCTTCCGGAGTCCGACCTCCGAGGAGAAGACCGCCGCGTCGAGGCGCTCCGCGAGACCCATGTCGGCGAGGTCGCGGTGGAGGAGCCAGCCCGGATCGAAGGCGTTCGAGACGAGACCGGTGAGCAGCCCTCGCCCGCGCAGCGCGTCGAGGAGCGCATGCGTGTGGGCGCCCAGGAGCCGCGCGGGCGCCCAGGCGGCGTGCTCGGCGGCCAGGAAGCGGTCGAGCTCGCCGTCCGAGACCTCGACGCCGAAGCCGCCGAGCAGCTCGCGGATCATTCCCGGGTATTCCACCTCTTCGAGGGCGCCCGGGACGAAGAGCAGCGGCAGGAATCGGTCTCGGAAGACGCCGGCCGTCTCCTCCGGGCTCGGCAGGCCGTCACGCTCGAGCGCGGTCAAGCCCGCCTCCCAGCCCGCGGCGAGGAGGCGCTCGTCATAGGCGAAATGGAAGAGCGTGTCCCCCCAGTCGAAGAGCACGGCGCGCGGCACGCGCCAGAGGATAGGGTGGCGCGGCCTTGGTACGCCGCATCCTCTTCGCCCTGCTCGCGCTCGGGCCGTTGGTCGTCGCCCTCGACAAGTTCACGGACGTCGGCGACATCGCGCTCTTCGTCCTCGCCGCGGCCGCTCTCGTTCCCCTCGCCTGGCTGATCGGCGAGGCGACCGAGCACGCCGCGCACCACACCGGGCCGGGCATCGGCGGCTTCCTCAACGCGACGTTCGGCAACGCGCCGGAGCTGATCATCGCGCTGATCGCGGTCAACTCGGGGCTGACCGAGGTCGTGCGCGGCTCGCTCACCGGTAGCGTGATCGGGAACCTCCTGCTCGTGCTGGGGTTCTCGCTCCTCTTCGGCGGGAAGGGGCAGCTCGACCGCGAGTCCAGCCTGATCTCGTTCGCGCTCACCGCCTTCGCCGTCGTCCTCTTCCTCATTCCGTCGATCCCGGGCTGGGACGGCGATCCGGACCGGCACTCGCTCGCCGTCGTCTCCGTCCCGGTCTCGATCGTGCTCCTGCTCGTCTACGTCGGCGCGACCTGGTATTCGCTCCGGCGGCACCGATCGCTCCACGTCTCCGACGAGGCGGCCATGATGCGCGCCTGGTCCCTGCGGTTCTCCCTGGTCGTGCTCTCCGGGGCGACGGTCGTCACCGCGCTCGTCGCCGAGACGCTCGTCCACACGCTCGAGGTGTTCGCCGAGGAGGTCGGCCTGACGGAGTTCTTCGTCGCCGCCGTGATCGTCGCCATCGTCGGGAATGCGGCCGAGCACGGCGGAGCGGTCGTCGTCGCCTACCGCGGGAACATCAAGCTCGCCGCGGAGATCGCGCTCGCATCCAGCGCCCAGGTCGCGGTGTTCCTGATCCCGGCCGTCGCACTCGTCTCCTGGCTGATCGATCCACTCTCCCTCGCGTTCCGGGAGGTCGAGATCGTCGCCGTGGCCGGCTCGGTCGTCTTCACCGCGCTCCTCCTCTTCAACGGGCACTCGACGCGCTGGAAAGGAGCGGTGCTCATCGCCGCCTACGTCGCGGTCGCATTCAGCTTCTACGCCGTCGGCGACCGCTAGAGCGGGTTCGGTTAACCCCACCCGGGTTGTCGCGCTCCCCTCCTTGTCGGCGCCACCGAACGGGGGGACGATGTCGCGATTCCCGGCTCGCAGGAGGTCTAGAGTGGCAACCATGGCTACCGATACGCAGCATCCAGAGACCGACGGCGCCGTCGTGACGGCGCACGGCGTCACCCGCGTGTACGGCGAGGGCGAGACGGCCGTCAACGCCCTCCGCGGTATCGACCTCGACATCGAGCGGGCCAGGCTCACGAGCATCATGGGCCCCTCGGGCTCCGGCAAATCCACCCTCATGCACATCCTCGCCGGCCTCGACAGGCCCACCGAGGGCCAGGTTGCCATCGACGGGACCAACATCGAGGATCTCGGCGACACCGAGCTCACGAAGCTGCGCCGGCAGCACATCGGCTTCGTCTTCCAGTTCTTCAACCTGCTGCCGATGCTGAGCGCCGAGGAGAACATCGTCCTTCCGCTCGAGCTGGCCGGCGGCAAGATCGACAAGGAGTGGGTCGACTCCGTCATCGACCGAGTGGGCCTGGGCGACCGGCGAAGCCACCGGCCCGCGGAGCTCTCGGGCGGGCAGCAACAGCGCGTGGCCATCGCCCGCGCGCTCGTCTCGAAGCCGACGGTCGTCTTCGCGGACGAGCCGACCGGCAACCTCGACTCGACGACGGGCCAGGAGATCCTCGATCTCATCCGCGAGTCGGTCGCGAACCTCGGCCAGACGTTCGTCATGGTCACCCACGACCCGAACGCCTGCTCCTTCGCCGACCGCACGCTGTTCCTCGCGGACGGCCTCATCGTCAGGGAGCTGCGAAAGGCCTCGGCGCACGAGGTCGTCGAGACCATGGAGTCCGTGAGCCAGCTGTGATCCGGGTCGCCCTCCGAGGCCTGCTCGGGCGCAAGCTCCGGGCTACCCTCACCGCCATCGCGATCATCCTCGGCGTCGCCATGATGAGCGGCACCTTCGTCTTGACGGACACGATCGACAAGGCGTTTTCGACGATCTTCGACGAGTCGTACGCCGGGACCGACGTCGTCGTCTCCGGGAAGGGCGCGGACATCAGCTTCCAGGGCCTCGAGGCGGAAACGCCGCCGATCGACGAGTCGCTCGTCGGCGAGGTGAACGCCCTGCCCGACGTCGAGATCGCATCGGGCAGCGTCGCCGACGAGACGAACACGAAGATCATCGGCTCCGACGGCAAGGCGATCAACACGCAGGGCGCTCCCAGCCTCGGGTTTGGGATCGACACGAGCGATGAGGTCGAGCGCTTCAACCCGCTCAACCTCGTCGAGGGCGACTGGGCCGCAGGGGACGGCCAGGTCGTCATCGACGCTGGCACTGCCGACCGTGAGGGCTACGAAGTCGGCGACACGATCCAGATTTCGACGCTCCAGCCGAAGCAGACCTTCGAGCTGACCGGTATCGCGAGGTTCGGCGACGTCGACTCACTGGGCACGGCAACGTTCGCCATCTTCGACCTTCCGACCGCTCAGAAGCTGCTCGACCGCGAGGGGCAGGTCGACTCGATCTCCGTCGCGGGGAGGGACGGAACGACCCCCGAGCAGCTGATCGACGAGATCCAGCCGATCCTCCCCGCCGACGCTCAGGTGCGGTCCGCGCAGGTAGAGGCGCAAGAGGACAAGGACGACGTCAACGAGTTCGTCAGCTTCATCCAGTACTTCCTGCTCGCCTTCGCGGGGATCGCACTCTTCGTGGGCGCCTTCGTCATCTTCAACACGCTCTCGATCACCGTGGCGCAGCGCACGCGCGAGTTCGCCACGATGCGGACAGTGGGCGCCTCGCGCCGACAGGTTCTCTGGTCGGTGATCGTCGAGGCGCTCACGATCGGATTCATCGCGTCCGTGATCGGCTTGTTCGCCGGCCTCGGGCTCGCCATCGGGCTGAACGAGCTCTTCAAGGCGCTCGACTTCGAGCTCCCCACCGCGAACACCGTCTTCGCCACACGGACAGTCGTCGTCTCGCTGCTCGTGGGAACGGGCATCACTCTGCTCGCCGCTCTCTTCCCGGCCATCCGGGCCACGCGGGTCCCACCGATTGCCGCCGTCCGCGAGGGATTCAGCTTGCCGAAGTCGCGCTTCGCTGGGTTCGTGCCGTATGTCGCGCTCGCGGTCATCGCGCTCGCGCTTGTCCTCCTCGGCTACTCGATGTTCCGAGACGAGCTCGACACAGCCGCCCGGCTGCTCTCCATCGCCGGGGGCGTCCTGCTCCTGTTCGTCGGCGTGGCGATGATCTCGTCCCGGCTGGTCAAGCCGTTGGCCGCCGTCGTCGGCTTGCCCGCGCGCGCGCTTGGGGGACCTGCGGGAAAGCTCGCCCGCGGAAACTCGGTCCGCAATCCCGGCCGCACCGCGATTACGGCGGCCGCGCTCATGATCGGGATCGCCCTCGTGACGTTCGTCGCCGTGCTCGCGAACGGCATGAAGGCTTCGAACCGCGGCGCAATCGAAGACCAGGTGAGCGCGGACTACGTCATCACGGCGCAGGACGGCTTCAGTCCCTTCGTCGCTGCGGCCGGAGAAGAGGTTGCCACCTCGTCCGACGCCGAAGTCGTGTCGAACGTGCGCGCCGACCTCGGCAAGGTGGGGGACGCCTCCACCTACGTGACCGGGATCGACCCGAGCACGATCCTCGAGACGTACACGTTCGACTGGAAGGAAGGCGACGACGCGGTCGTGCGGAACCTCGGGTCGGACGACGCGATCGTCGACGCGAAGTTCGCCGAGGACAACGACATCGCCGTCGGCGACACGATCTCCATCCTCACGCCGTCCGGAAAGAGGCTCGAGCAGGCCGTTACCGGCCTCTACGAGCCGCCGCCGTTCTATCCGCTTCTGGGAGGCGTGTCCATCTCGCAGGAGACGTTCGACGCGTCGTACGAGCGGCCGCGGAATCAGTTCACGTTCGTAAACGTGCAAGGCACGCCGTCCGAGACGACGACCGGGTCGCTCGAGGCCGCCGTCGCGAGCTTCCCCGATGCCAAGGTGCAGACGCGGGAGGCGTGGATCAATCAGCAGGACGAGGACTTCAATCAGTTTCTGCTGATGCTCTACATCCTTCTCGTGCTCGTCGTGATCGTGAGCATCTTCGGGATGATCAATACGCTCGTGCTCTCTGTCTTTGAGCGAACGCGCGAGCTCGGGATGCTCCGGGCGGTCGGCATGACCCGTCGCCAGGCCCGCAGGATGGTGCGGCACGAGAGCATCATCACGGCGCTCATCGGCGCCGCCCTCGGTCTTCCGCTCGGCATCTTCCTCGCCGCGCTCGTGACGCAGGCGCTCCAGGAGTTCGACGTCCGCTTCGAGATCCCGTGGGGCCAGCTCGTCGTCTTCGCGATCGTGGCCGTGATCGTCGGGATCGTGGCGGCGATCTTCCCGGCCCGGCGAGCGGCAAAACTGAACGTCCTGCGCGCGCTCCAGTACGAGTAGAGCTCAGTACGGCGTCGGCGCCGCTTCCGCGGCGTCGGCGACCGCGGGCGGCGCTCCGGCGAGGGCGCGCGGGATGCGCTCGATCGCCTGCTCGACGTCCTCGGCGGAGACGTCGAGGTGCGTGACGGCCCGGAGGACGTCCCTGCGCGTGGCGAACGAGAGCAGGACCCCCTCCGCGCGGAGGCGCGCGACCGCGTCGTCGGCGCCGAGCCCGAGCGCGCCCACGTCGACCTGGACGAAGTTCGTCTCCACTTGCTCGAGGTCGACGGGCATGCCAGCCTCGGCGAGGCCCTCGGCCAGCCGGCGCGCGTTCGCGTGGTCGTCGGCGAGCCGCTCGACGTGATGGTCGAGCGCGTAGAGGCCGGCCGCGGCGACGATGCCCGCCTGGCGCATCGCGCCGCCGAAGAGGTGCTTCAGGCGCCGAGCCTTCGCCATCCGCTCCCGCGAGCCCGCGATCAGGGCACCGAGCGGACAGCCGAGGCCCTTCGACAGGCAGAGGCTCACCGTGTCGAACTCCCGCCCGTACTCGCCCGGCGGGACATCGGCGGCCACGGCGGCGTTGAGGAGGCGCGCTCCGTCCAGGTGCGTCGCCAGCCCGAGACGCCGAGCTTCCGCAGTCACCTCCCGCACCTGTTCCAGCGGCCAGACGCGCCCGCCGCCGCCGTTGTGGGTGTTCTCGACGCAGACGAGGCGGGTCGGCGCCATGTGCAGGTCTGCCGGCGGGCTCACCGCCTCGCGAAGCTGCGCGGAGGAGAAGCGTCCGTCCACGGTCTCGATCGACTTCACGACGAGGCCGGAGTGCACCGCCGGCCCGCCGAGCTCGTGGAGGAAGAGGTGGGCGTCGCCCCCGACGATCGCCTCGTCGCCGGGCTCCGTCAGGATGCGCAGAGCGATCTGGTTCGCCATCGTCGCGGTCGGGAGGAACACGGCCTCCTCGTGGCCAAGCAGCACGGCGCTCCGCTCCTCGAGCGCGATCACGGTCGGGTCCTCGCGCTTCTGCTCGTCCCCGACGACGGCCTCCGCGATCGCCTTGCGCATCGCGGCCGTCGGCTGCGTGATGGTGTCCGTGCGGAGGTCGATCACGCGCTCACCGTACCTGGCGGCGCAACAGGTCGGAGCCGCTCCGGAGCGCGTGAGAGAAGGACAAACGCTCCCGCGGCGACGAGGAGCGCGGCCGTCCCGCTCACGGCGAACGCAAGCGCGGTTCCACCGGTCGACGCCAGCCACCCGGCGAGCAGCCCGCCCGCCGGGGCGGCACCGTTGAAGGCAAAGTAGTAGAAGCCCATCATCCGGCCGCGCAGCCGATCGGGCGTCGAGAGCTGCAGCGTGGCGTTCGCGTTCGACGTCCAGAGGGTGAACGCGAGCCCGGCGGCGACCAGCAGCGGCGCGGCCGCGGCGAGGCTCGACTGGGGCGCGAGGGCGAGCTCGGTGACCCCGAACGCAGCGACTCCCGCGAGCACGAGCAGCGGGCTCGCCCGCGAGACCGCCGCCGACACGAGGGCGCCCGCGAGGGCGCCGGCGCCGAAGCACGCGGTGACGATCCCGAAGACTTCGGGCCCGGAGTGGAGCGTCTGCTTCGCGAGCACCGGCAGCAGGACGTTGAAGTTGAAGGAGAGCGTCGTCACGAGCAGCACCGTGCCGAGAAGGACGCCGGCGAGCGGAACCCGCCGGACGAACGCGAACGCCTCGCGGCTTCCGCCCAGCAGCGTCGGCCGCTCCTCGCCCCGGTCGAGCGGCACGAGCTCCTCGGGCCTGATGAGCCTCAGGCTCGCGAGCACGGCCACGAAGCTGAGCGCGTTCAGAAGGAAGCAGGCGCCGGGCCCGGCGGCGGCGATGACCGCCCCGCCCAGAGCCGGGCCGAGCACGCGCGTCCCGTTGAAGAGCCCGGAGTTGAGCGCAACGGCGTTCGGCAGCTCGGCCGGGCCGACGAGCTGGAACGTGAACGCCTGCCGGGCCGGGTGGTCGACGACCAGCGAGATCCCGCGCAGGCCGGTGAGCAGGTAGACCATCCACGGCTCGACCATGCCGCCGAGCGTCACGGCCGCGAGCGCGCCCGCCAGGACCATCGAGGCCGCCTGCGTGACGATCACCGTCCGCCGCACGTCGAGCCGGTCGACGAGGACGCCGCTGAAGAGCCCGAGCACGGTCGCCGGGAGGAACTGGCACAGCATCAGGAGCCCGACCGCCATCGGCGAGTGGGTCAGCTCGAGGATCAGCCACGCGGCCGCGACGTTCTGCATCCAGGTCCCGGTGACCGAGACGATCTGGCCCGAGAAGAAAATCCGGTAGTTCCTGTGCTTGCGGAGGCTCTTCCAGGTACGCCGGTTGGCCCGCAGGAACGCTGCCGTCACCCGTCGTCCTCGAGCAGCCGGCGAAGGGCCGGCAGCGCGGACTCGACGGCGGCGAGCTGATCGGGCTCGAGGCGCCTGAGCCGCGCAGCCAGCCAGGCCGTGCGCCTGCTCCTCACCGAGCGGAGGATGCGCAGGCCCTCGTCCGTCAGCTCCAGCTCAACGCGGCGCCGGTCGTGCTCGGAGCGGCGCCGCGCCACCAGGCCGGCGGCCTCGAGTCGATCGAGGTACGCCGTCATCGCCGGCGCCGAGACGCCCTCCCGTCTGGCGAGCTCCCGCGCGCCGATGCCGGGGTTCGAGCGGATCGTCCAGAGCAGGGCCGCCTGACCGCCGGTGATGCCGAGCGGCGCGAGCTCCCGGCGCAGCCTCCGGTTCAGATGAAAGAGCGTCGGCCGGAGCCCGTTCGCGACCGTGACCGGATCAGAAATCGTTAACATCGTTAAGCATTTTACCGATGCCGAGGCGCGCCCGCGTCACCCCTTCGGGCGGCTACGGTGCAGCAGCCATGGATGTCGCTCTGCTCGAGCAGACGCTCGCGGAGCGCGGTGAGCCCGCCTACCGCGCGAATCAGGCCTGGGCCTGGGCGGCTCGGGGCGCGCCCGGCTACGAGGCGATGACGAACCTCCCCGTCCCTCTGCGCGACGAGCTGGCGGCCTCTGTTCCCTACTCCACGCTCTCGCTCGTCGAGGAGGCGCGTTCTCGCGACGGCACCGTGAAGGCGCTCTTCCGGACGGCGGACGGCCATCCGGTCGAGGCCGTCCTCATGCGTTACCGCGACGGACGCCGCTCCGTCTGCCTCTCGTCCCAGTCCGGCTGCCCGCTCACCTGCACGTTCTGCGCCACCGGGACGATGCGATTCCGCAGGAACCTGACCCCGTGGGAGATCCTCGACCAGGCTCTGCACTTCCGCCGTTTCGAGGAGGTGAACCACGCCGTCTTCATGGGCATGGGCGAGCCGATGCTGAACCTCGACGCCGTGCTCGCCGCCGCGGAGCACCTGCCGGACGTCGGGATCACGCACCGGCGCACGACGGTCTCGACCGTCGGCTGGCTCCCCGGCCTGCGCCGGTTCGTCGAGGAGGTGGAGAAGCCGATCCGCCTCGCTCTCTCACTCCACGCGCCGGACGGCCACCTCCGCTCCGAGCTCATGCCCGTCAACGACCGTTACCCGCTCGAGGACGTCCTCGCCGAGTGCCGCCGCTACGCCACTCTGCGCGGGCGCAAGGTCTTCGTCGAGTACGTCATGCTCGGCGGGGTGAACGACACGGTGGGGCAGGCGCGCGCCCTCGCGACGCTGCTCGGTCCGAAGGCGTTCAAGGTCAATCTCATCCCCTACAACCCCACCGGGCGGTTCGAGGCCTCGTCCCGCGCCGCGATCGCAGCGTTCCGGGAGGCCCTGGTCGCTGGGGGTGTGCCGGCGACCGTGCGCCTGACGCGCGGCCGCGACATCGAGGCCGCGTGCGGCCAGTTGGCCGCGACGCGGTAGCAGCGGATCGAGGCCGCTCGCAGGTAGCCGGACCCGACGATCTCTCCCCACTCGCGCAGAAGTCGTCACAGTGCGTGACACACGCCCGCGGTTTTCTCCGTTAGCGTCGAAAGCGGGTGGTGGCCCGGGGTGGCCCCGGACGGCGAGGAGGCGCCGTCCGCCGCAGCAGGCTCAGCCGCTAGTGAGGCGGGCGGCCAGGTCTGTATGGCCGGCGTCGCGGGCGATGTCGGCGGGGGTGCGGCCGTCGTCGGTCCGCAGCGCCGGATCTGCCCGGTGGGCAAGGAGCAGCGCGACGAGTGGGTCGTCGCCGTTCTGGGCGGCCGCGTGCAGCGCCGTGAACCCGCCCCGCTGCCGGACGTTCGGGTCAGCGCCGCGCTCGAGCAGGAGGGCCGCCGTCTCTTCCTCGCGAGCTGCCGCAGCGCTCTGCAGCGGCGTGACACGCAGCTCCTCGTTCCGCGCGACGACGTCGATGAGAGCACCCCGCTCCACCAGGAGCCGCGCGGTCTCCGGTCGCCGAAAGAAGGCGGCCAGGTGAAGCGGCGTGAACCCGTCCTCGGTCCAGGAGGTGACCCGTCCGGGTCCGCGTCGAGGAGCTGCTCGACGCGGTCGGATCGGCCGACCGCCGCCGCTTCGAAGATGTCGAGCTCGGGTCCCGCCGCCAGGATCTCCTCCACCCGGGCCTCGTCGCCGCGGTAGACGGCTGCCAGGAGCTCACTCAAAGAACGTGTCCCCGTCTGCGTAGGGTGGCGCGCAGCAGCAGAGAAAGCGCAGCTCGCCCCGTTCGTCGGCCTGGATCTGGTGCCACTCCCCGGGCGGGATCAGAACGGCGTCCCCCGGAACGACCCCGCGCGCGTTCCCGGCGACCTCCAGGCGGCCCGAGCCTGCGAGGACGACGTAGATCTCCTCCGCCCGGCCGTGATAGTGCCGCCGCGTGCTGGCACCGGCCGCCAGGGTCGCTTCGGCCAGGCTCTGGTTGGACGCGCCTCCGAGCTCGGCATCGAGCAGGACCCTGATCGTCGACCCGTCCAGGGTCGTGAACGCCTCGGCTCGCTCGCGGTTCCGAACATCCATCACGCGCTCCTCTCCCGCAGCGCCGTAGCCGCCAGTTGAGCAGCCTCGCGCTCCTCCGGCAGCTCCGCCGAGGCAGCGCGGTCGTCGAGGACGCCGAGGACGGAGACGTCGCCCGCGGCGGCAAGTGCCCGCATCGCCGAGATCCGATCGGCGAGGGAGCTCGAGTGCAGCCTCCGCCGCAGGCTGGGAAGAACGGGGCGAGCCACATCGGGTCCGAGGCCGACCAAAGCCGAGACCGCGGCGTCGCGGACTCCGGGGTCGCGATCCCTGGTCATGGAGAGGACGAGCCGGCTGCAGCCGTCCCCGAGGGCCTCGGCCGCCGCGCCTGGAACCCACGCTCGCACGCGGTTGTCTCCGTGCCGTGAGAGCTCGTCGAGGACGAGCGCCGCGCGCCCGGGATCCCGTCGTAGGGCAGCGAGCTCCTCCGCGAGCGAGTCGGCGCCGTCAGGCCCGGCCTGGATCGCGTCGACGACGACGTCGGCCCGGTCGTCACGCCACAGGCCTTCGAGCCGCGCGAGCGTCCGGCGGGTCCAGCCCTTCTCGACTAACCGACGGCGAATGGCCCGCTGGAGATCCTCTTCCTCGGCGGCCCGCTCGAGCAGCACCTCCTGAAGGACCGCTAGCTCGTCGGCGTCCAGACCCTCCGCCAGCCGCCGCACCGCGGCGACGAACTCTTCTCCCTCGAGCGTCTCCGCGAGCGTGTCGACGCGCGCGCCGATCTCCTGCTCGGCGGGGCTCACGCGCCCTGCTGGGCTTCGAGCGGCTCCCCCTCGGCCTCGGGCTCGGAGCCGGGGTGCTCGTCGAATCCGTACTTGACGATGGCGCGCTTCGCCGCCTTGACCTCGTCCAGTCGCCGTACCGGCCGGCGGTGCGGCGCGTCCTTCAGGACCCGGGGATCCGACGCCGCCTCAACAGCGATCGACCGCAACGCCTCCACGAAGTCGTCGAGCGTCTCCTTCGTCTCCGTCTCGGTGGGCTCGATCATCAGCGCTTCCGGGACGATCAGCGGGAAGTAGATCGTCGGCGGATGGATCCCGTGATCCATTAGCCGCTTGGCGACGTCGAGGGCGGTGATGCCGTGCTCCCGCTTGAGGTTTCGCGCCGAGAGGACGAACTCGTGCATGCACAGGCGCTCGAACGGGAGCTCGTAAACGTCCCGAAGCCGGGCGAGGAGGTAGTTGGCGTTCAGCACGGCGACCTCGGACATCTCTTTGAGCTCGGGTCCGTAGGCGCGGATGAACGCGTACGAGCGCACGAACACGCCAAACGGCCCGCAGAAGCCGCGAACCTTCCCGATCGTCTTGGGCCGGTCGTAGTCGAGCCGGAACGCGTCGCCGTCGCGGACGACCGCCGGCACGGGGAGGAACGGCTCGAGGATGTCGCGCACCGCGAGCGGCCCGCCGCCCGGGCCTCCGCCGCCGTGCGGCTGCGAGAACGTCTTGTGCAGGTTGATGTGGACGATGTCGAACCCCATGTCCCCCGGCCGCGAGATCCCGCAGACCGCGTTGAGATTCGCACCGTCGTAGTAGAGGAGCGCGCCGGCGTCGTGGAAGATCGCGGACACCTCCTCGATGTGCTCGTCGAAGAGCCCCAGCGTCGATGGGTTCGTGAGCATGAGGCCGGCGGTGCGCTCGTCGACCTTCGCCCTCAGGTCATCCAGGTCGAGGTTCCCGCGGTCGTCCGTCTCCGCCTTCTGAAGCTCGAACCCAGACATGGCGACGCTCGCCGGGTTCGTCCCGTGGGCGGTGTCGGCGGTGATGACGACGCGGCGCTGGTCCGACTCGCCGCGGTCGGCGAAGTACGCGCGCATGAGCATGAGGCCGGTGAGCTCGCCCTGGGAGCCCGCTGCCGGCTGGAGCGAGACCCCGTGCAGACCGCACACCTCGGCGAGGATCTCCTGCAGCCGCCACATGAGCTCGAGGGCGCCCTGCGACGCCTCCTCCTCCTGGTAGGGGTGGAGGTCGCGGAAGCCGGGCAGGTTGACGACGCGCTCGTTCACGCGCGGGTTGTGCTTCATCGTGCAGGAGCCGAGCGGGTAGAAGCCGGTGTCCACCCCGAAGTTTCGGTCGGCGAGCGCCGTGAAGTGGCGGACGAGCTCGGGCTCGGAGATCTCGGGCAGCCGCGGGGGCTTGCGCCGCGCGAGCTCCTCCGGGACCTCCGCACGCGGCAGGTCATAGCTCGGCAGCGAGCCCGCCCGGCGCCCGGGCCTCGACTTTTCGAAGATGAGCTTCATCCCGCGACCTCCGCCAGCACGTCCGCGAGGCGATCGATGTCCGCGGGGCTGCGTCTCTCGGTCACCGCGACGAGCAGCGCATCGTCGAGGCCGGCGTAGTCGCGGCCGAGCGCGTAGCCGGGGTGCACACCGTGGGCCCGGGCCTCGCGGACGACGTCCTTGGGGCTCCGTCCGACGCGGACCGCAAACTCCTTGAACGTTGCCGATTCCGGAAACACGAGCGGGAGTCCAAGCCTCTCCTTTGCGTACTCGCCGAGACCCATGCAGGTCTCCCCCAGCTCGCGCAAGCCCTTCGGGCCGAGCCAGGAGAGGTGAACGAGCCCGCCGAGCGCCAGGAGCGTCTGGTTGGTGGTGATGTTCGAGGTGGCCTTCTCGCGGCGGATGTGCTGCTCGCGCGTCTGAAGGGTCAGGACGAAGCCACGCTCACCGCCGAGGTCGGTCGTCTCGCCGACGATCCGTCCCGGCATCCGCCGAATGAACTCCGACCGAGCCGCGATAAACCCGTAGTGCGGGCCGCCGTACGACTGGTAGTTCCCCGCGCTCTGCCCCTCGCCCACCGCCAGCGCGCAGCCGTAGGCACCGGGCGCTTCGAGCACGCCCAGCGACACGGGGTCGACGTGGGCGACGGGCAGGGCGCCTGCCTCGTTGGCCGCCGCCGCGAGATCGGGCGCAGGCTCCAGGCAGCCGAAGAAGTTCGGCTGCTGAAAGATCACACAAGCAGCATCCGCGGCGGCCGAGCGAACGTCGTCCGGGTCGGTCACGCCGTCGCGGTGGGGAACCTCGACGACCTCGAGGCCGAAGCCTGACGCGTACGTCTTCACGACCTGGCGCACCTGCGGGTTCAAGGTCTCGCAGAGGACCACCGTTTTCCGGCTCGTGACGTGCTTGGCGACGAAGCACGCGTCGGCGGCGACCGTCGTGCCGTCGTACCCCGAAGCGTTCGAGACGTCCATGCCGGTCAGCTCGCAGATGACTGTCTGGTACTCGAAGATCGCCTGCAGGACGCCCTGGCTCATCTCGGGCTGGTACGGGGTGTAGGCGGTGAGAAACTCGCCGCGCGAGAGAACAGCGTCGACCACCGCGGGCACGTAGTGGTCGTAGATCCCCGCGCCCAGGAACGAGAGCTCCTTCCCCGTATCGACATTCCGCTCGGCGAGCTCGGTCAGGTGGGCGACGAGCTCCTGCTCGGACAGGGCCGCCTCGAGCTCGAGGCGGCGACCGAAGCGAACGCCCTCGGGGACGTCACGGAAGAGCTCGTCGACCGAGCCGACGCCGACGACGGCGAGCATGGCCTCGCGATCGGAGTCGGTGAGTGACAGGTAGCTCACTGGCCGGCCAGGAGCTCGCGGTACGCCTCGACGTCGAGGAGTTCGTCCGCCTCGGCCGGGTCGGAGAGGCGCACGCGCACCAGCCAGCCGTCTCCGTACGGGTCGTCGTTGATCGTCTCCGGCTCCTCGACGACCTTCGAGTTCACCTCGACGACCTCGCCGGAGACCGGGGCGATGACCTCGCTCACGGCCTTGACCGACTCCACTTCGCCGTAGCTCTCGCCCGTCGCGACCGACGACCCTTGCTCGGGCGGCTCGAAGTGGACGATCTCTCCCAGGGCGTCCTGCGCATACCAGGTGATCCCGAGCGTAGCCACGTCGCCCTCGACGCGCGCCCAGTCGTGCTCGGCGTGGTAGCGAAGGTCGTCGGGATAGCTCTCGTCGGCGGCCACTAGGACTCCTCTCGCTTGTAGAAGGGCTTCCGGACGATACGCGCGCGGCGAGGCCGCCCGCGGAGGTCGATCGTGACCCCGGTGTCGGGCTCTGCGAGCTTGCCCCGGACGTACCCGAGGCCGATGCCGACCCCGAGCAGCGGCGAGAGCGTCCCGGAGGTGACCTCACCGCCCTCGACGACGGGCATGCCCGGACGAGGGATTCCGGGATCCTCCATGACGAAGGCCACCAGGCGCTCGGCAGGCCCCTCCTCCTTCTGGCGACGAAGCACGCCCACGCCCGTGAAGTCCTTGTCGAGCGCACAGGCCCAGCCGAGTCCGGCCTCGATCGGGGTTCGCTCGGGAGAGATGTCGTTCCCGTGCAGCGGGTAGCAGACCTCGAGCCGGAGCGTGTCGCGCGCGCCGAGTCCGCACGGCTCGATGCCCTGGTCGAGGATGGCGTCCCAGAGCGTGACGGCGTCGTCCGGCGCACAGCCCAGCTCGCACCCGCGCTCGCCCGTGTAGCCAGTGCCGGCCACGAGGCAGCGGACGCCGAGGACCTCGACGTCCTCGCGAAACGTGAACGGCTCGATCTCAACCCCAAGCCGCTCCAGCGCCTCGGGGCCCTGCACGGCCAAGTAAGCCCAGTCGGCGGAAACGTCCTCCGTCCCGGAGAGGGCATCGTGGTCCGGGCCAACGTTCCCTGCGTTCACGACCAGGAGGTAGTCGTCGTCCCCGCGGCGATAGACGATCAGGTCGTCCACGATCCCGCCGCTGTCGTTGGTCAGGAGCGTGTACTGCGCCTGACCGGCGTCGATCCGATCGAGATCGTTCGAAAGACGTGCCTGCAGGTACTCGTGTGCGCCGTCGCCCGCAATTCGAAGCTCGCCCATGTGTGAGACGTCGAAGACGCCTGCCCGCGTCCTGACGGCGCGGTGCTCGTCGCCGATGCCCGAGTACTGCACCGGCATCTCCCAGCCCGCGAAGGGAACGAAACGCGCGCCGAGTGCGGCATGTCGCTCGTAGAGTGGCGTGCGCCGGAGCGTCTGCACCGGCCCGGATCCTATCCTCAACCACCCCTCGCCCGACACCCTCGTGGGGGGTGCGAAGACCCCCTGTTTGAACGCTATCCAGAAGCGGCGCACACGTGGCGCGCGGCTCTGCGCCGAGTTCAAGAAATCGAGCTCGTCGCTTCGGCTGCGAGCGCAAGGGCTCGCGCGCAGGGGAGTCTCGACGCCCTTTGACGGGGCCGGGGCTTAGGGCGACGCCTGTCCGGTCGCTACGAGCGGCGCAGGAAGGACGGCACCTCGAGCACGCCGGACGGCACCTCGAACCCTTCGCTGCTCGGCTCCCGCTCGCCGAGCGGCTCCTCGCGCTCCCGCTCGCGGGGCTCGCGGCGGTACGCCTTGTCGAACCCGGTGGCGATCACCGTGACGCGGACGCGCCCTCCCATCGACTCGTCGATGACGGCGCCGAAGATGACGTTCGCGTTCAGATCGGAGGCGCCGGTGACGACCTCGGCAGCCTCATTCACCTCGAAGAGGCCCAGGTCGGGGCCGCCGGTGATGTTGAGGAGGACGCCGGTCGCCCCGGCGACCGAGGCCTCGAGCAGCGGCGACGACACCGCAGCGCGTGCCGCCTCGGCAGCGCGGTTCTCGCCCTCCGCCTCCCCAATGCCCATCAGGGCTGAGCCTGCGTCGTTCATGATCGTGCGAACGTCGGCGAAGTCGAGGTTGACGAGACCGGGGATCGTGATCAGGTCGGTGATCCCCTGGACGCCCTGGCGCAGGACCTCGTCGGCCATCCGGAACGCGTCGACGACCGACGTCTGCTTCTCCACCACCTGGAGCAGGCGGTCGTTGGGGATCACGATCAGCGTGTCGACGTGGTCGCGCAGCTTCCCGATGCCTGCCTGGGCCTGCTCGGCGCGCCGCCCGCCCTCGAAGCCGAAGGGCCGGGTGACGACGCCGACGGTGAGTGCCCCCAGCTCACGGGCGATCTCGGCGATGACCGGAGCCGAGCCCGTGCCGGTGCCACCGCCCTCGCCGGCTGTGACGAACACCATGTCGGCGCCCTTGAGCGCCTCCTTCATCTCGTCCCGCGACTCCATCGCGGCCTCGTAGCCCTTCTGCGGATCCGCGCCGGCGCCGAGTCCACGGGTAGCGGCCGCCCCGATGTGAATCTTCTGGTCGGCCTCGACCATCAGCAGTGCCTGGGCGTCCGTGTTCACGGCGACGAACTCGCAGCCCCGCAGACCTGCCTCGACCATGCGGTTGACGGCGTTCGACCCGCCGCCCCCGGTACCCACGACCTTGATGACGGCGAGGTAGTTGCCCGATTGATCTCTCATTGGTAATCCTCTCGCAGACACGCCGAGCTTGAAGCTCAGCTTGAGCGTCCGGGTGAGGGTACGCAGCCTCTGCCGGGTTGTCAACCCGGCATTTGCAGCGAAATTAGCCGCAAACTCTAACCCTCAAGTTGAGAGTTTAGAGTCAGCCGGCGACGACACGCTCCGGGATCGAGACGTCCAGATACGCGAGCCCATCCCGCTCGGCCGGGCTGAGGGCGCGGAGGACACGAGCGGCGACAGCCAGCTTCAGGCCGAGAGACTTGGCTAGGCCGAGGCGAAGCTCGGCCCCGTCGCCGAGCACGAGTGTCACCACCCCCCCGTCCGCGCGCGCCGTCTCGATCCGCTCGGGGAATTCCCCCGGTAGACGCCGAAGGGCCTCCAGGGCCAGGCGCGCGTTCTCGTCGGCGACGTTCGCGCCGGCTTCGAGATCGGTCGGCGCAGCAGTCCAGACGACCGGGCGCTTCGTCTCGGGATCGACGCTTCCGATCACGCGGGCGCGGTTGGAGACGAGCCACGCGCCCCAGCCGTCACGGAGCACGGCGAGCGGCCGCTCCGGGACGACCGCGATCCGGAGCGTGTGCGGGTACGCGCGGTCGATCCGGACCGAGTGGACGGTCGGGAGGGCGGTCAGTCGCGCGCGAAGCTCGTCCTCGTCGAGTCTCACGAGGCTCGTCCCAGCGAACTCCAGCCCGGCCTCGCGCACCGACTCACGGACGGACGCCGGCGCTCCGGTGACCTCGATCGTCTCCAGCGCGAAGAGGGACGTGTACCGAGCCGCCGCGTACGCAAGGCAGACGCCGGCGAGAACGACCCCCAGGACGACAAGCGCACGGACGAGCCACGCGCGCAGGCGTCCCCCGAGTCCGTTCGCGGGCACGAGTGAAAGATGCGGCCGGCTGACCACGCAGCCGAGTTCGCCGCGCGCCGGCCCGGTCCTACCTCTTGACGTCGAGTGGCGGAATCCGGATCGGGCCGAGCAGCTGGACCTCGGGCTGGAGAACGACGCCGAACTGCTCGAGGGCGCGGCGCCGCGCCTCGGAGATGAGCGCGATCGCGTCGGCGGACCTCGCCTCCCCGGCGTTCTCGATGAAGTTGGCGTGCTTCGGCGAGATCTGCGCGCCGCCGCTCCTGAAGCCGCGCAGGCCGCAGGCCTCGAGCATGCGCCCCGCGGTCAGTTCGTGCTCCGGGTTCTTGAAGACGCTTCCAAACGTCCGCTTGTTCGTCGGCTGGGCGGCCTTCCGCTTCGTCTGCATGGCGACGACCGTCTCCTTGATCTCCCCCGGCGGTCGGGGCTCGAGCGCGAGCTCCGCCGACGCGACGACCTGGCCTTGCCGAAGGCCCGACGAGCGATAGCTGAGGCCGATCTCGGCCGGCGTCTGCCAGCGGGCGCCGGACGCGTCGGCAACGAGCGCTCGCCGCAGGACGGCGGCGATGTCGCCTCCGTAGGCGCCCGCGTTCATCCAGACGCCGCCGCCGACGGTTCCCGGGATCGCACAGACGAACTCGATCCCGCCCAGCTCAGCGGCTCTCGCCCGGTGCAGGCAGACGGCGAGCGGGGCTCCCCCGCCGGCCACGAGCCCCCCGTCGACGGCCTCCGCGCGCGCAAGGTCGCCGGCGAGCTTCAGCACGACCCCGGGGAACCCCTCGTCGGCGGCAAGGAGGTTGGAGCCCAGGCCCACGACGGCGACGGGGAGTCCCTCGGCGTCCGCCCAGGCGAGGCGGGAGACGAGCTCGTCGACTGTCGACGGCGTGTCGAACCAGCGCGCCGGCCCGCCGGTTCCCAGCGTCGTGTACCGGCTGAGCGGGATGTGCTCCTTCAAGCTTCGAGCTCCTCGCGCAGGAGCGGGAGCGCGGTATCGACGTTCCCTGCCCCCGCGGTGACCAGCACCCCGCCCGTGCGTGCCAGGCCGGCGGCGAGGCGGGCCGCGTCGGGGAGCGCCGGAGCCCAGCCGACCGTCATCCCGGGGCGAACCTCCCCGAGCCGGTCGACGAGGAGCTTGCCGCTGATCCCCACGACGGGCTCTTCGCGGGCCGCGTAGACCTCGGTGACGACGGCCGCGTCCGCCGCGGCCAGCGCCTCCCCGAGCTCCCGCCCCAGGTGCAGCGTGCGCGAATAGAGGTGCGGCTGGAAGAGGACGACGAGGCGGCCCCCGCCCGCAAGCTCGCGGGCGGCCGCGATCGTCGCCGCGAGCTCGGCCGGGTGGTGCGCGTAGTCGTCGACGAGGCGGACGCCTCCGGCCTCGCCGTGATCCTCGAGCCGGCGGCCCACTCCGAGGAAGCCGCCGAGGGCCTCTGCGGCAGCGGCCCGCTCGTAGCCGGCCAGCTCGAGCGCGGCCAGTGCGCAGGCGGCGTTCAGGCGGTTGTGCTCGCCGGGCACGGCGAGCTCGAGGTCGACCGGCTCGACGTCTCGGCCCCACACCACGCGGCCGGCCGGCAGCCCGGCGGCCCAGCGCTCGAACCGCTCCTGGAGCTCCGCCGTCGAGGCGAAGGTCGCGTGGTGGTCGAGCTCGACGTTCGTCACGACCGCGATGTCGGCCGGGAGGTCGAACACCGTCCCGTCCGACTCGTCGCCCTCGACGACGAGCCACCCGGCCCCCGCGCGCGCGTTGCCGCCGAGCTGCGGGACGACGCCGCCGACGAGGAACGAGGGGTCGTCGCCGAGAGCGTCGAGGCAGAAGGCGATCATCGCCGCGGTCGTGGTCTTCCCGTGCGCGCCGGAGACGACGATCGAGCGCCGCAGGGCGACGAGCTCTGCCAGCAGCTCGGCGCGCCGGCGTCCGGGCACTTGGCCCGCGTACGCGGTCGACACGAAGGCCTCCGCGCCGCTCGGGGGCTCGGGCGGCTCCGGCGACACGGTGACGGGAATCCCCGCGGCGCGGACGTGCTCGAGATACGGCGTCTCGTTTCGGTCCCAGCCGGAGACCTCGGCACCCCAGGCCCTGGCCAGGACGGCGTAGCCGGAGAGCCCGGCGCCGCCGATCCCGGCGAGCCAGAGACGACGGCCGTCAAGCTCGGGCAAGCGCGATCAGCTCCTCCGCGACGACGTCGGCGGCGTCGGGCCTCGCCAGGGAGAGCATCGACTCGGACATCGCGGCAAGCCGCGCGGGGTCCCCGAGCAGCTCCTCGACTTGCCGGCGCAGGTCGAGCTCGCCCTCTGAGACGACGACGGCGCCACCGCCCTGCTCGAAGTAGCGGGCGTTCTTCTCCTGGTGGTCGGCGGTCGCGTGCGGGTACGGGACGAGCAGCGCCGGCCTCCCGGCCGCGGCGACCTCCCAGACGGAGCCGCCCGCCCGCGCGACGACGAGGTCCGCCGCGGCGAGGGCTGCCCCGAACTCGTCGGTGAACGCGAGCAGCCTGTAGTCGTCACGCCGGGGCCGCCGGTCGAGCTCGGGGAAGTCGCGCTCGCCTGCGAGATGGAGGACGGAAGGGCCGCTTTCCGCGAAGGCAGCGAGCGCCGCGTCGTTCAGCGATCTCGCCCCCTGGCTGCCGCCGAAGACGAGCACGACCGCTCCGTCCTGGGGAAGCCCGAACGCCGCTCGTGCATCCGCCCGGGCGACCGGGCGGGAGCGCGCCGGAATGCAGCGTCCGACCACGCGGTACTTCGGCGCCTCTCGGCCGTCGAGCGGGAATGCGCAGAAAATGCGCTTCGCGAACGGAGCGGCAAGGCGGTTCGCGAGCCCGAGCTCGGCGTCCGCTTCCATGAGCGCGGCCGGGATCCGCAGGAGCCCGGCCGCGGCGACCATCGGGCCCCCGACGTACCCCCCGGCCCCGAGCACCGCGGCGGGACGGCGGCGCCTGAGAATGCGCACGCACGCGACCGGGGCTGTCGCGTCGCGGGCGAGCGCGCGGGCCAGGTCGATCCCCGGTCGGCGCGGGAGGCCCTCCACCCGAAAGGCGTCGAACTCGAAGCCCGCCGAGCGCGCCAGCCGTTCCTCGACCGACTCAGGCCGACCGGCGAGCGTGACGGACGCGCCGCGACTCCCCAGCGACTCGGCGACCGCGAGCGCGGGCAGGACGTGACCCGCCGTCCCGCCGGCGGCGATCAGGAACCGTAGCGGTGGATTCGGCGGCATGGTTCACTGCGATGTTAAGGAGGATGCCGACGGAGGCGAGCATCACGACGAGGCTCGAGCCCCCGTACGACACGAACGGAAGCGGTATGCCCGTGAGCGGCGCCAGGCCCATGACGGCGCTGACGTTGACGGCGGCCTGACCGCAGATGAGCGCGGTGAGCCCCGCGGCCACGAGCTTCCCGAAGCGGTCGCGACAGGCGAGCGCGATGTTGAACCCCGCGTAGCCGAAGACGACGAAGGCCGCGAGGACAGCGAAGGCGCCGAAGAGGCCCAGCTCTTCCCCGATGATCGCGAAGATCATGTCGGTCGACGCCTCGGGCAGGTAGTAGACCTTCTGGACGCTCTCGCCGAGCCCGACGCCGAAGAAGCCGCCTGACCCCAGGGCGAGCATCGCCTGGACGCTCTGGAAGCCCGCGCCCTGCGGGTCCTGCCACGGGTCCAGGAAGCTGAGGATGCGCTCGCGCCGGTACGGCTCGAGCCAGATGGCGGCGGCGATGAGCGCGACGCCGATGGCCCCGGCGCCGGCGAGCGTGGAGAAGCGAGTCCCGGCGACGACGAGGACGGCGGCCAGCATGACCACGATCGCGATGGCGGTGCCGAGGTCGGGCTCGACGAGGATGAGCGCCAGCGCTGCTCCGAAGACGACCCCGATCGGCCGGATCAGCTCGCGGAGCGACTGCGGCGTCGGCGTGCGCGACAGGTACGCCGCGACCCAGAGGGCGAGCGCCAGCTTCGCGAGCTCCGACGGCTGGAGCGTCGCGGGACCGAGAGTGAGCCAGCGCCGAGCGCCGTTCACCGGCGTCCCGAGGACGAGGACCGCGACGAGGAGCGCGAAGCTCGTGAGGAGGAGCGGCGGGACCAGGTAGCGGAGCCGGCGGAAGTCCGTCCGGGAGAGGAGGACGAGGGCGACGATCCCGAGGAGGGCGTATGCGCCCTGGCGCTTGAGGTAGTAGGCGGGATCGTCGGCCGCGAGCGTTGCCCGCGCAGAGCTCGCGCTGTAGACCATCACGAGCCCGAACGCGACGAGCCCGAGGGTGACGACCACGAGCAGGTGGTATTCGAGGCCGCCGCGGGCCGCCCGCCTCACAACGCCTCCACGAGCTGCCTGAACCGCTCCCCACGCTCCTCGAAGTTCTCGAACTGGTCGTAGCTCGCGCAGGCGGGCGAGAGGAGAACGACCTCGCCGCGCTCGGCCTCGGCATGCGCCTCGGCCACCGCGCGCTCGAGGTCGACGGAGTGCCGGAAGCGGATCCCCTCCCGCGCCAGCGCCTCCGCGAGCTCGTCGGCCGACTCGCCGATCAGGTACGCGCAGGAGACGCCCGCCTCGCGGGCGCGCGCGGCGAGCCCGCCGAACGGCGTTCTCTTGCGGCTGCCGCCCAGGATCACGCGCAGCCCCGGCGGATACGCGCCGAGGGCCCGCTCCGCGGCTTCCGGATTCGTCGCCTTGGAGTCGTTGACCCAGCGGACGCCGTCCAGTTCGCGGACGAGCTCGAGCCGGTGGGGTACGCCGGCGAAGGACCGCAGCGCTTTGGCGACAGCCTCGTCCTCGATCCCGGCTGCCCGCGCGGCGGCCGTGGCAGCCGCGGCGTTCTCGCGGTTGTGCTCGCCGGGGACGCGCGGCTCCGCCGGGAGCGGGTCCCGCGCAGTGAACTCCACCCGGCGCGCCCGTCCCGGGATCTCGGGAAAGCCGAGCGGCACGACCGCGACGTCGTCGGGCTCCTGGTTCTCGAAGATGCGGAGCTTCGCCGCGCGGTAGGCGTCGAGGTTTCCGTGCCGGTCGAGGTGGTCGGGCGTGACGTTCAGCAGCACGGCCACGCGCGGCCGCAGCTCCTCGATGTCCTCGAGCTGGAAGCTGGAGAGCTCGCAGACGATCCAGGCGTCCTCGGCAATCGCGCCGTCGAGCCCGGTCAGCGGCCTCCCCACATTCCCCGCGACGGCCACCGGCCGGCCGGCTGCGCGGAAGATCTCCCCGAGAAGCTCGCACGTCGTCGTCTTGCCGTTCGTCCCCGTGACCCCGAGCAGCGGGTTCGGCAGGATCCGCGAGCCGAGCTCGACCTCGCTCCAAACCGCCAGGCCGCGGGCGCGCGCGGCCGCCACGAGGGGCGCCTCGCTCGGAACACCGGGGCTCTTGACCAGCAGGTCCACGTCGTCGACGAGCGCGGGGTCATCCGCGCCGAGGACGACTTCGACGCCGCTCTCGCGAAGCCTCCCGGGGTCGAGCTCCGCGTTTTGGTCGACGCCGACGACCCGCACGCCGCGTCGTGCGAGCGCAAGCGCCGCCGCCTCGCCCGAGCGGGCGAGACCGACCACCAAAACCCTCTCAGGAAGCAAACTCGGACGAGTAGCGATAGTAGAGGACGAACCCGCAGGCGCAGAGAATCGCCGTGACGATCCAGAAGCGGACCATGATCCGTGTCTCCGACCAGGCCTTCATCTCGAAGTGGTGGTGGAGCGGCGCCATGAGGAGGACGCGCCTCCCGAACCACTTGAAGCTGACGACCTGGACGATCACCGAGAGCGCCTCGATCACGAAGATCCCGCCGATGAAGATGAGCAGCGACTCGGTCTTCGTCATGATCGCGAAGGCCGCGATCGCGCCGCCGAGGCCCATCGAGCCGGTATCCCCCATGAAGACCTGCGCGGGGAAGGCGTTGTACCAGAGGAAGCCGATCGAGGCCCCGATCAGGCTCGCGCCGAGGATGGCAAGGTCGAGGTCGACCTGGTCGGCGCGTCCGACGGCGCGGATCGAGGCGAGGGCGGCCACCAGGCTCATGGCCGTGTAGGTGAGCAGCGAGATCGTCGTCGTCCCTGCCGCGAGCCCGTCCACGCCGTCCGTCAGGTTCACGCCGTTCGCGAAGCCCGCGATGATGAAGTAGAGGAGGACGTACCAGCCCCACCCGAGCGGCAGGTCGACGTCGATGAGCGGGAGGTAGACGTCGGTGGTCAGCGGGTCGTCGAGCCCCCGGGCCGCGACGAAGCCGACGACGACCGTGATGCCGCCGAGCCAGAGGAGCTTCCAGCGGCCGGCGAGGCCGAGCGACCGGCGGCGCGAGACCTTTGTCCAGTCGTCCACGAAGCCGATCGCCGCACAGCCGAGCGCGACGAAGAAGGCGGTGACGGCCGGCACGGTCCGGCTCGAGAAGATCAGGAAGGGCACGGCCATCGAGACCATGATCAGGAGACCGCCCATGGCGGGCGTTCCCTGCTTGACGACGTGGCCCTTGGGCCCCTCCTCGCGAATCTGCTGGCCGAACTCGTTCTTCCGCAGGAAGTCGATGAACTTCGGGCCGCTGAGGATGGAGATCACCATCGCCAGCACCCCTGCGAGCAAGACTTCGACCATAGCTGGGGCCTAAGCCTAGGCCTGCGCCGGGACGACGGCGACGGCCTCGGCGATCACCTCGAGCCCCATCGCCCGCGAGCCCTTGACCAGCACGCAGTCGCCGGGTCGGAGGACCGTGCGGAGCGCGGCCAGTCCCTGCTCCACCGTCGGCGCCCAGCGCGTCGTCGGGACACCGCGGGCGCCCTGGACGTAGTTCCGCGCGAGCGGGCCGACGGCGACCAGCACCTCGACACCCGCACGCGCCGCGGCCGCCCCCACCTCACGGTGGTAGGCGGGCGCCCCCGGCCCGAGCTCGGCCATGTCGCCGAGGACCGCGACCTTCCGGTGCCCGACCGCCCGGTCGCCGAGGTGCTCCAGGGCGGCCGCCATCGAGAGCGGGTTCGCGTTGTAGCAGTCGTTGAGGAGCACGCCCCCGCCCGGCAGCGGGACCTCCTCCCCGCGCAGGCGCGAGAGCTGGACGTGGCGGGCTCCCTTCTGCGCCTTCCCGAGGGGCAGGCCGAGCGCATGGTAGGCGGCGAGCGCCGCGAGCGCGTTCGTGGCGTTGTAGCGCGACGAGAAGCTGAACTCGAGTGTGAGCGGACGGCCGAAGGCCTCGACCCGGATCCGCGCGCTGCCGTCGTGCGCGGCGAAGTAGCTCAGGCTGATGTCGCCCCCCTCGCCGAAGCGAAAGACGCGCAGTTCCTCGCGCGTGAGATAGGGGTCCAGGTAGGCCTCCCCGGCCGGAACGACGGCGGTGCCGTTCGGGGGAAGGCTCTCGATGAGCTCGGCCTTGGCCTGCGCGACCCGCTCGACGGACCCCAGGAGCTCGAGGTGGACGGGCCCGACGCTGGTGACGATGCCCACGTCGGGCTGCGCGATCTCGCACAGGTCGGCGATCTGGCCGAGGCCGCGCATGCCCATCTCGACGATGGCGATCTCGGTGTCTTCCTCGAGCCGGCACAGCGTGAGCGGGAGCCCGATCTCGTTGTTCTGACTGCCCTCGGCGACCACGGTGCGAGCGTGGGGAGAGCACAGTGCCCCGAGGATGTCCTTGGTGGACGTCTTCGCGGTCGCTCCCGTGACCGCGACGACCTTGGCGGCCGAGCGCTCCCGCACCGCCCGCCCCAGCGCGCCGAGGGCCCCGAATGCGTCCTCGGGCACGAGCGCGGCCGCAGCTCCGGCCGCGAGCGCGTCCTGCACGAACTCGACCCCGCCGCCGACGGCGACGAACAGGTCGCCCGGACGCGTGCTCCTGGAGTCGATGGTCACGCCGGTTGCCTGCTCGGCGCCCGGGGCGTGCTCCAGCCGGCCTGGCGCCAGGACTTCCACCTCGTCGAGAGGGAGCGGGATCATGCCTCCGCGCCGAGACGCCGCAGGGCGTCGCGGGCGACCTCGCGGTCGTCGAAGGGAATCGTCCGGTCGCGGAACTCCTGCCCTTGCTCGTGGCCCTTGCCGGCGATGACGACGACGTCCCCCTCCCCGGCCTCCTCGACGGCGAGCGCGATCGCCGCGGCGCGGTCCGGCTCAACCGTCTCCTCGCCGTCCATCCCGGTGCGGATCTCGTCGATGATCGCCTCCGGCTCCTCGCTCCGCGGGTTGTCGGAGGTGACGATCGCGCGGTCGGCGAGGCGCGTGACGACCTCTCCCATGAGCGGACGCTTGGCGCGGTCGCGGTCGCCGCCGCAGCCGAAGACGCAGACCACGCGGCCCGACGCGAGCCGGCGCGCCTCGACGAGGACGTTCTCGAGCGCCTCCGGCGTGTGGGCGTAGTCGACGAGCACGGCGAACGGCTGACCCTCGTCAACGGGCTCGAACCGCCCGGGCACGCCGCTGACGTGCTCGATCCCGCGCACGATCGCGTCATCCGGGATCCCGAGCAGACGGCTCGCCGCGACCGCGCCGAGGACGTTCTCGACGTTGAAGCGGCCTCGCAGGCGCGGCCGGACGGCGAGGCCGGCCGCCAGAAAGCTCGTCGTCGAGGGGGTCAGCTCCAGCTCCTCCGCCCTGACGTCCGCGTCCTCGGCGAGGCCGAAGGTGAGGATCTGCCCGCCGAGCCCGCGCAGCTCGTCCGCGAGGTTGCGCCCGTACGGGTCGCCGACGTTGACGGCCGCGGGAGGCCGTCGCCCGTCCACGTCCGGCTCGGTGAAGAGCCGGCGCTTGGCGTCGTAGTAGGCCTCCATCGTCCCGTGCAGGTCCAGGTGGTCCTGGGAGAGGTTGGTGAAGACGAGAGTGCGGAAGCGGGTGCCGACGAGCCGCTTCAGCTCGGATCCGTGCGAGGACGCCTCCATCGCACAGCTCCGGTCGCCCGCGTCGAGGAGCTCCCTGAAGATGCGCTGCAGGTCGATCGCCTCCGGCGTCGTGCGCGTGACCGCGCGGCGCTCTCCTCCGATGCGCATCTCGACCGTGCCGAGGAGGCCCGGCCGGCGTCCGGCCGCGGCGAGGATCGAGTAGAGGAGGAAGGCGGTGGTGGTCTTCCCGTTCGTGCCCGTCACGCCGACGACCTCGAGCTCGCGCGTGGGCCTCCCGAAGAACGCGTCGGCCGCCAGCGCCATCGCCAGGCGGGCGTCCGGCACGACCAGCTGGGGCGCCGGCAGCGCGAGCACGCGCTCGACGAGGAGCGCGACCGCCCCGCGCTCGAGCGCGCTCGCGGCGAACTCGTGCCCGTCGGCGCGCTGCCCGGGCACGCAGACGAAGAGCGCTCCCGGCTTGACGCGGGTCGCGTCGTAGGCGAGGTCGGTGACGGCGACCGGCGCCGGGTTGCGGATCTCGTTCGCGCCGGCGGCAGACGCCAGGGTCTCCAGCGCGATGGCGGTGTGCTCGGACACGGGTCAGGCTCAGTTCTGCATGCAGCGCGGTGTTCTTCCTCGCACCTACCGGCATTCTGGCGCTACGAGGCACCGCGCCGCCGCACACCTGGTGTGCACGCCGTCGAGTCCACCTCTCTCGTGCTCACGACATGGAGCCTGCGGAACGCCGATCGACATTGGACGCCCGCAGCGGGCCGATCCTTCGTAGCGACTGGCAGGGCTCGCCGAATCGCAACAATGATCCGCCGACGTCCTTCGAGCTACGTCGGGTTCCCGATCCCCGATCCTCAGCGCGACTTTGCGTCCGGCGGCACCTCGAGGGACTGCAGCGCGAACTCCATGATCTGGGCAAAAGGCGGCGCGGCGACGACGCCGCCCCAGATCGCGCCCCGCGGCTCGTCGACGGTTACCAGAACGACGAGCGCCGGGTGCTTCGCGGGAGCGAAGCCGACGAAGGAGGCCACGTAGCGCGTGTCCGAGTACCCGCCGGTCGGTTCCGGCTTGGCCGCCGTCCCCGTCTTGCCGGCGACGCGATAGCCCGGGATCTGCGCCGTCGTCCCCGAGCCCTCCTTGACCACTCCGCGGAGCATCTTCGTCAACTCCTGCGCGGTCGTCTCCGAGAGCACCCGGCGTTCCTTCGGTTGCACGCGCCCGTTCCCCTCGATCCGCTCGACCAGGTGCGGCTGCAGCCACACGCCGTCGTTCGCGATCGCGCCGTAGGCCGCGGCCATCTGGATCGGCGTCACGGCGATGCCCTGTCCGATCGGGACGTTGCCGATGGTCGAGCCGGACCACTCGTCGGGCTTGAGGACGATGCCGGGTGACTCGCCCGGGAAGTCGACGCCCGTCAGCCGCCCGAACCCGAAGCGGTGGATCCACTCGTTCACCCCGTCGCGCTGCAGCTGCTGGGCGAGCGTCACCACGCCGACGTTCGACGAGCGGGAGAGGATCTGCTCGACGGTCATCGTCTGCGTCTTCCGCGGCAGCGCGTCGTGGATGATCCGGTCGGCGACGGGGATCTCGTACGGGAGCCGGAACTTCGTCGTCGGCGAGACGATGTCGGACTCGAGCACGCCGCCGACGGTGACGACCTTGAAGGTCGAGCCCGGCTCGTACGTGTCGGTCACGGCCCGGTTCCGGAGACGCTCCTCGTCCCACTTCGCCACCTCGGGGTACTCGTTGGCGTCGAAGCCGGGCTCGACCGCGAGCGCGAGGATGCCGCCGGTGCGGGCGTCGAGCACGACCGCCGAGGCCGACTGCGCGGACCAGCGGCTCGCGGCCCGCCGGAGGACGCGCTCGGCGTGGCTCTGGAGCGTCTGGTCGATGGTCAGGTAGACGTCCTTGCCGTCCTGCACCTGCTGGGCCTCGACCACGTCGATCGTGCGCCCGAACGGATCTCGGACGATCGTCTTCGAGCCGTCCGCGCCGGCGAGCTCCTGGTCGAGCTGGAGCTCGATCCCGGAGAGCCCTCGGTTGTCTGTCCCGGCGAAGCCGACGATCTCGGAGGCGAGCTGCCGCTGAGGGTAGACGCGGCGCTCCTCGGGTTGGAACCCGATCCCCGGGATCTCACGTGCTTCCAGCGCCTCCGCCCCCTCCGGATCCGCCTTGCGGGCCAGGTAGACGAAACCGCGCGAGCGGTCGGTGAGCAGCGGGTACAGCTTCCCGGCGTCGAGCCCGAGCGTCTCCCCGACAGCGATGGCGGCCTCGCGCGGGTCGACGATCTGCCTGGGATTCGCGTAGACGGTCGTCGCCCGCTCCCCAAATGCGAGCTGGACGCCGTTGCGGTCGAAGATCGTCCCCCGGCGCGCGGTCACCGCGATCTCCTTGCGCTGCTGGCTCGCGGCCAGGTGGTCGAGGGCCTGCGCCTTCACGGCCTGGAGCCAGGCAACGCGGACGAACGCTGCGAGGAAGACGACGGCGAAGACCGCGACGAGGAGCCGGAGGCGCCTGTTCGCGTGGCGCACGCGGCTCTACTCCTTGACGCGCGCCAGCCGGACGTAGGAGATCTCGGCGGGCTCCACGAGCCCGTGCGTGGTCACCGCGATCTCCTCGATGCGCCCGGGAGCCGCTCCCCGCGAGAGCTCCGCCTCGAGGCCTTCCCGCTTCGCCACGAGCTCCGCCCGCTCGGCCTCCAGCTCCTCGGCCTGCACGTTCAGGCGGAGGACGGCGACGTTCAGGGCGACGATCCCTGCGAGAAGCGTGGCGACGACGACGATCCAGACGACGCTGCCGGCGACCCGCGGCCGCGGCGAGGCTCGCTGCCTAGGCGCCCGGCGGGGAGTCGAGCGAGGTCGCGGTCGAGGCGCCTGCCGCGGCTCGGCACGGGCGGTCGCGGTCGCCACCTAGCGACCCTCCTCCGGGTTCACCGCGACGCGCAGGCGTGCAGACGCGGCGCGCGGGTTCTCGCCCGTCTCGGCGGGCGAGGGGCGCACCGCTTTGCGGGTAACGAGTCGGAGTGTCGGCTCCTTGCCGCAGACGCACACCGGGAGGTCCGGCGGGCAGGTGCAGCCGCGCGCCTGGGCTGCGAAGAAGCGCTTGACGATGCGGTCCTCCAGCGAGTGGAAGCTCACGACCGCGATCCGTCCGCCCGGGCTCAGCAGCCGAAGCGCAACGGGCAGCGCGTGCTCGAGCGAGTCGAGCTCGTCGTTGACGACGATGCGAAGCGCTTGGAACACGCGCTTCGCCGGATGGCCGTCGCCGAAGCGGCGAGGAGCCGGGATCGCCGCGCGGACGACCTCCACGAGGTCGCTCGTCCGGTCGAAAGGCTGCTCGGCGCGGCGGCGGACGATCGCGCGCGCGATCTGCCTTGCGAAGCGCTCCTCGCCGTAGCGGCGGAAGATGTCCGCGAGCTCGCGCTCGCTCAGCTCGTTGACGACGTCCCGGGCCGTCCGCGGGCCCGAGACGTCCATGCGCATGTCGAGCGGGGCGTCGACCGCGTACGAGAAGCCGCGCTCGGGGCGGTCGATCTGCATGCTCGAGACGCCGAGATCGAGCAGGATCGCGTCGGCTCGGAGGTCGTTGTCGGCCAGCTGGCCGAGGACGACGGCGAAGTCGCCGCGCAGAAAGCGCGACTGAACGCCCGCCCGGCGCTGGAAGCGCTCGAAGTACGGCCGCACGCTCGCGTCCCGGTCGACGGCGATGAACCTCCCCTCCCCCTGCAGATCGGCCGCCAGGAGCTCCGCGTGGCCGCCGGCGCCGAAGGTGGCGTCGATGACCGTGTTCCCGGGCTCGACCGCGAGGAGGTGGCGAACCTCCTCCGCGAGGACCGGAACGTGATCAGCTGTCTCGTGTCGCAAGGCGTTCCGCAGCAACGGGAGCCCTCCTCTCCACCTCGTCCATTCGGGTGCGCCAACCGTCGGGATCCCAGATCTCCAGGCAGTCGCCGACGCCGGCGACGATCACGTCTCGACCGAGGTCGGCCTTCGCCAGGAGCCCCGCCGGGATCGTGACGCGCCCCTGCTTGTCGAGCTCGGTCACCACGGTCGCGGAGAAGAGGTAGCGCCGCATGTCCCGCGCCTCGCCGCTGAAGCGGTCGAGGCCCGCGAGGCGGGAGCCCGAAAAGTCCTCCCAGCCGTCCTTCGTGAACACGGCCAGGCAGGGCTCGATGCCGCGCGTGACGACCACGCCGTCCGCGAAGGACTCCCGGAAGCGGGCGGGAAGCGTAAGGCGGTTCTTGTCGTCGACCGTGTGCTCGTACTCGCCGTGCAGCATCTGCTGAGGCCTTCCTTCTCCTCCACTTCGTCCCACTGTAAACCACAAACCCCCACTCCGCAACCCCGGGACCCCACCCGCGATCGACGCGCGATAATGGCGCCATGGAGGCACAGCTGACCCGGGAGGAGCTGGCCAGGCTGCTTCGCGAGGCCGAGCAGGCCCACGCCGTTTACGAGCGGGAGCTCGGACACCGCGACGAGGACTGGCCCGGCTGGTACGCCGACTACGTCCTGCGCCGCCTCGAGGGGCCTTCGGCTTAGCTCGGCGTGGCCGTGGGCGCCGTGGCGCGTGAGCGCGGCGGCCCCGCACTCGGCGGCGAGAGCGAGCGCGCCCTCGACGGCGTCCCCGCGGGCGAGCGCGAACGTGAGCCCGGCGGCGAAGCTGTCGCCGGCGCCGTAGGCGTCCGCCGTCGGCCCGGGCGGAGGCGCCGCGCCGTAGGAGCCCGAACGACCGTCGGCGGTCTCCCACGTTCCGCCGCCGTCACCCGCAGTTGCAACGGCCAGCTTCGGCTGGGGCTCCAGGTCGCCCCGCGAGTAGCGTTCGCCCGGATCGTGCGCGCTGCGGACGAGCGCGTCGAGCTCGATTCCCGCCTGCTGCAGAACGGGCAGGGAGCGGGCGGTCGCCACGAGAACGCGCGCCTGCCGCGCCGCGCGCGCGGCGGCGGCGTCGCCGCTGACGAAGTAGACGCCGTCGAATGTCCCCAGTTCGCCCCAGGGCAGGGGATCGCCTCCGCGTGGGACGTGCTTCTCGCCGATGATCGTGATCGTCCGCTCGCCGTCGGCGTCGACGAACGTGAAGCCGCGACGCTGCGGCCCGGGATGGCGGGTGGCCTCGACGCGGACGCCGAGCCCTGTCAGCTGGTCGAGAGACGCCTGCCCGAGCTCGTCGCGGCCGAGCGCCGTGTAGAGCGTGCAGGAGCCGGCGAGCCGCGCTAGCTGCACCGAGGCCACGCCGCCTCCCCCGGCCGCCTCCCCCCACCAGTCGCTCGCCTGGATGATCGCTCCGGGTGCCGGCACGCGCTCGACGCGCGCGAACTCGACCCACTCGACGTGACCGACCACGGCCATCCGCATGCCCGGCAGTCTCACATCCCGGCGCGGCCGCGCGTTTCAACGGATGATGGAGGCCGTGGCCGCGATACCCCCCTTCGAGCGCTTCTACGCCGAGCGAAAGGACGAGGTCTTCGGCTACCTCGTCCGACTGCTCGGCCGCCAGGCCGCCGAGGACGCGTTCCAGGAGACGTTCCTGCGGGCGCTTCGCGCCTACGGGAACCTCGAGCACGGCCGACACCTGCGGGCGTGGGTCTTCACGATCGCAACCAGGGTCGCCGTCGACGAGCGCCGCAGGACGAGGACCGTCGCCGAGCCGCCCGAGGTCCCGGTCGACGACGAGCGGCCCGCGTTCGCGGAGCTCGAGCACCTCGCCGATCGGCTTCCGCCGACCGAGAGGGCGGCCGTCGTGCTCCGGTACGGCTACGACCTCTCCTACGACGACATCGCCGCAGCGCTCGGCTCGAGCGCCGAGGCGGCGCGCGCCGCAGCCTCGTCCGGCGTGCGGCGCCTGCGCAGGAAGGAGACCCCATGACCGCCGTTCCAGACCGCGTCGACCGCCGCTTCCGCGACGAGGCCGCCGCCGCGGGGATGCTCGACGTCGCCTACGACTTCGCCGACTCTCCGATCGGGACGCTGCTCGTCGCCGCCAGCGAGCGCGGCGTGTGCCGCATCTCGTTCGATCCGGACCCCGAGCGGGAGCTCGCCGCGCTCGCCACGAACTTCGGCGTGCGCGTCCTGCGCTCGCCTCGACCGGTGGAGGGCGTCCGGCGCGAGCTCGACGAATACTTCGAGGGATCGCGCCGCGAGTTCGACGTCCGGGTCGACCTCACCCCTCTTCCGGACTTCCAGCGGGTCGTGCTGGAGGAGCTGGTTCGCGTCCCGTACGGCCACGTCGACACGTACGGCGCCCTCGCGCAGCGGGTCGGCAAGCCGCGGGCGGCGCGTGCCGTCGGCGGGGCCCTGAACCGCAATCCGGTCCCGATCGTCGTTCCCTGCCACCGCATCGTCGGCGCGAGCGGGAGCCTCGTCGGCTACGCCGGAGGCCTGGACCGCAAGCAGGCGCTCCTCGGTCTCGAAGGCGCCCTCCTCCCGGGCTAGCCGGTCAGGCAGCCTCGCCCGTGCGTGCGGACATGCGCCGCAGCAGCTCCCGCCGTACCTGCTCGCCCGTCAGCCGACCGCGGTTGCGCGGATAGGCGAAGACGAGGTGGAGGGCCGGCGATTCCTCGGTCGGACCGTCGGGTTCGCGCCGGGCGAGGTGGCGCGCCGACGACCGGCGCACCGCGAACGACCGCAACCTCGCCGGAGCGGACGCCGTGCAGGCGGAGGTAGCACTCCCGCTCGTCGAGCGTCCGGAGCTCTGCTCGCCTGCGGAAGATCCGCACGCGGCGAGCCTAGCGCGGGCAGCGGCCGGAGCTACGCTGCGGAGCCGAAGCCGCCGCCGCCCGGCGTCTCGATCGTCACCGACTGGCCCGCGTCGAGCGCCCGGGTGACCTTGGCCGGCACCTCGTCGCCGTCGATCAGATTCCGGCCGGGCGAGCCCGACTCGCCGCCTCGCGTCCCCCCAGGGCCGCGGGCGCGTCGCTCGCTGACGATCGAGACGCGGCACGGCTCGAGCGCGGTGATCTCCCTGATCACGCCGTCGCCGCCCCAGAAGCGGCCCTTGCCGCCGGACCCGAGCCGAAGGGCGTAGCGCTCGACCCGGAGCGGGTAGGCGAGCTCGAGGGCCTCGACCGGCGTGTTCAGGGTGTTCGACATCGCCACGTGCACCGCCGAGGGCCCGTCCGCGTGCGGGCACGCGCCCTGGCCGCCTGCGATCGTCTCGTAGTACGTGAAGCGCGCGTTCCCGAAGGTGAGGTTGTTCATCGTCCCCTGCCCCTGGGCCGGCACGGGCACCGCCTGGCCGAACGCGCGGAACAGCACGTCCGCGATCCGGCTCGACGTCTCGACGTTGCCGGCAACCACCGCGGCCGGCGGGAGCGCGTTGACGACCGAGCCCTCGGGCGCCGTCACGGTCACCGGCGCGAACGCGCCCCCCGACGCGGGGACGTCGGGATCGGTGAGACAGCGCACGACGAAGTAGGCGGCCGAGCGCGTGACCGCGAGCGGGCAGTTGAGGTTCCCGGGATGCTGGGAGTCGGTGCCCGCGAAGTCGATCGCCACGGTCTCGCCGGAGATCGTGACCGCCGCGCGGATCACGAGCTCGCCCTCGGGCGCCTCGAGGACGTCCGAGGCCTCGTAGTGGCCGTCCGGTAGAGCGGCGATCGCCGCGCGCACGCGCCGCTCGGAGTACGCGTAGAGCTCGTCCATCGCGGCCGTGACGCTCTCACGGCCACGCCGCTCCACGAGCTCGGCAAGACGCCGCTCGGCCAGGCGGTGCGCGGCCACCTGCGCCCGCAGGTCACCCTGCCGCTCGTCCGGGTTGCGCATGTTGGCGAGGAGGATGGTGACGACCTCGTCCGTGAGGCGAACCGGCGGAATCACGAGGCCTTCCTGGTAGAGGTCGGTCGAGCCGGCCGGCAGGCTGGCGGGCTCGGCGCCGCCGACGTCCGCGTAGTGCGCTCGGGAGACCGCGTAGCCGAGCCCGGTGCGGGAAACGAGCGTGACGTCGGGCAGGTGGGTGCCACCCGTGAAGGGGTCGTTGACGACGAAGACCTCGCCGGGCTTCGGCGCGAGCTCGCGGACCGCGGCGACCGCCTCGGGCATGGCGCCCAGATGGACGGGGATGTGCTCCGCCTGCGCGATCATGCGGCCGTCCTCGGCGAAGAGCGCGGTCGAGCAATCCCGGCGCTCCTTGATGTTCGCCGAGAAGGCGGAGCGGACGAGCACCGCGCCCATCTCCTCCGCGACCGCTCGCAGTCCGCTGCCGATGACCTGGAGCTCGATATTCACGGGCTCGTCACGCCTTCGTCACGCTTTCGTGAGGACGAGCGTGCTATTCCCATCCCTAACCCCCTCCCACCCGGGGGGCAACCAGCACGTGGCGCCGTCGAGCTCGACCACGGTCGGGCCGCGCACGGTCAGCGGGTCGCCGCCGCGGAGCTCGAGCTCGGGGCCGGGAGTGACCTCGGCGGTCCGGACCGCCACCAGCTCGAGCGCCCGCTCGCGGTCGGCATAGCCGTACCGCTCCTCGTGGGCAAGGTGGAACGACTCGGCGGGGTCGCCGTCCAGCGGCACGGTCAGCTCGAAGGACTGGCCCCGGTAGCGCAGATCCAGGGCGCCCTCGCGCGGCAGAAGGCCGGCATCCTCGAACGGGATGACGTACGACCTGACGCGGTCGCGCCGCTCCTCGCTCGCCACCAGGCCGAGCGCCGAGAGCACTCCGGCGGCAGCCGGGACGAGCACCTTCCGGATCCCGAGCTCCTCGGCGAGCTCGCAAGCGTGGAGCGGCCCGGCGCCGCCGAAGGCGACGAGCGCGAAATCCCGCGGATCGTGCCCTCGCTCGACGGAGACGAGCCTGAGGGCGCGCAGCATCTCCGCGTTGACGACGTCGACGACCGCCTGCGGGTCGAGGTCCCCGAGCGAGAGCTCCGCGGCGGTGCGGTCGAGCTCGAGCCCGCCGGCCAGCGTCGCCGGGAGGCGCCCCAGCACGAGGTTGGCGTCGGTGACGGTGGGCTCGAGGCCGCCGCGCCCGTAGCAGGCCGGCCCGGGATCCGCGCCGGCGCTCTGCGGCCCCACGCGCAGGGCACCGCCGCTGTCCCGCCAGGCGATCGAGCCGCCGCCGGCGCCGACCGTCTGGAGGTCGACGGTCGGGAGCCGGATCGGGAACCCGCCGAGCTCCCGCTCGGCCGCCCGATCGATCTGTCCGCCCGCGATCAGGCACACGTCCGTCGACGTGCCGCCCATGTCGAGGGAGATCGCGTTCTCCACGCCGGCCAGGGCCGCGATCCTCGCGGCACCCACCACCCCCGCCGCCGGGCCCGAGACGAGCGCGAGCGACGGGTGGCGCGCAGCCTCCGCGAGCGTGCACACGCCGCCGGAGGAACGCATGACGAGCGGCTCCGCGAGGCCGGCCTCCCGGCAGCGGTCGGCGAGCGACCACAGGTAGCCCGCGAGGATCGGCCCGAGGTACGCGTCCACGGTGGTGGTCGAAGCCCGCTCGTACTCCCTGAACTCCGGTGCGACCTCGTGCGAGGCGACAACGTGCGCCTCCGGCAGCCGCCGACGAACTTCCTCGGCGACGAGCCGCTCGTGCGTGGAGTCGCGGAAGGAGAAGAGAAGGCAGATCGCCACGGCCTCGGCCTCGATCTCCGGCAGCGAGTCGAGGTCGAGCGGCTCGACCACGCCTTCCGCGCCGACTCGCTCGTGGACGCCGACGCAGCGCTCCAGGGGGACCAGTGGCTCAGGATGGCGGTCGCAGAGGCGGTAGAGGTGCGCCCGGGTCTGGCGGCGGAGGTGGAGGACGTGCTCGAAGCCGGCGGTGCCGACGAACGCCGTCCGGGCGCCCTTGCGCTCGAGCAACGCGTTCGTGGCGATCGTGGTCCCGTGCGTGAAGCGCTCCAGCGGCACGGCCGCGGCGCCGACCGCGGCGGCCGCCTTGACCACCGAGTGCTCCTGCGCGCGCACGGTCGGGACCTTCGTCGTGCGAAGCTCGCCCCCGGCCAGGAGGACGGCATCGGTGAACGTGCCTCCGACGTCGATCCCGAGAATCGCCACGGCGCACGTCTACCACTTCCGCCCGACGCTACGAAGCGTGGCGATGCCGGTACGAACGCGCTTTCGTGCGATTTCCGCACACGGCCATCGAACACCAACGGCGCGAGCGGTTGCGGGCATGGTCGTAGAACGCCCAGCGGCAGTCGTCCGCGTGACAGGCCTTCAGCCGGCTCCACGTTCCGTCCGCCATCGCCGCCGCCGCGATCGCGACCAGGCGGCCGAGCGCACCGGCCGTGCCCGCTGCAACGGGCTCCAGTCGCGCTCCTCCGCCGGGGTCGAACCGTACCGCCAGGCGCGCCCGATCGGCGGCGTCGCTCAGCGTCGCCGCCGCCTCTTCGCCAGCGCTCAGTGCGGCGTTCTCCACGAGCAGGCTTCGCATCGCCTCGCGCAGCCGCCTGGCGGCATGGAGGTCGGCGGAAGCGGGGACGCCGTCACACGGAAGGCCGTGCTCCTCCAGCCAGGCCTGGAGGGCTGGGGGATCCGAGAGCTCGTCCTCCCCGCTCTCGAGCTCCAGCGTGTTGACGAAGCTGCGGACGAGCTCGAGGTCGCCGGGCGCTCGATCGCTCATAACCGACTATGATAGATCACCGGTTACAAGACGACCAGGAGGCGAGGATGACCGACGCCCCGTACCAAGTCGCCGACGTGTCGCAGATCGCGACCCCGGCCGGCTCGAAGCCGGGAGAGGCGCCGTGGCGCGCCGTCCGTCGACATTTCGGCATCGGCTCGCTCGGCATCGCCGCGTACGTCGCGGAGGCCGACGGGGGCCTGCTCACGAGCGATCACACCGAGGTCGACACCCGGCACGAGGAGCTCTTCTACGTCGCGAGCGGGCGCGCGGCAGTCAAGGTCGGCGACGACACGATCGATGCGCCGGCCGGAACCTTCGTCTACGTCCGCGACCCCGCCGTCGTGCGCGGCGCGACCGCCCTCGAGGCCGGGACCACGCTGCTCGCCGTCGGCGGCGAGCCCGGCAAGGCGTTCGAGGTCTCCGACTGGGAGCGCGAGTACTTCGATGGCGAGTAGGCCGTGGAGCGCCGAGCTGTCGCTCGTCGGCGCCGGCGGTGAGCCGGTCGACCTCTGGCGGTCGATCCAGTCCCACGGTCTCGTCGACCTGCCGCCGATGCGCATCGACGACGACGCCCGGGCGCTCGAGATCACAGTGCCCCTGCCGGGAGCCCGGCCGCGCACCGTCCGGATCGCCGAGGGCCGCCCTGGCCGTGCGCGCGTCACGGTCAGGGGCCGCCCGCCGGGCGAGCGTCAGCAGCGGGCGGTGCTCGCCGCCGCGGCGCACGTTCTCCGGCTCGACGAGGACCTCTCCCCTTTCTACGCGGCGGCGGCCGCCGACCCCGATCTCGCCTGGGCCGCCCGGGGCTCCGGGCGGCTCGTCCGCAGTCCGACCGTGTTCGAAGAGGTCGTGAAGACGATCTGCACGACGAACTGCGCCTGGTCGGCGACCGAGCGGATGGTCGGGGCGCTCGTCGAGCAGCTCGGAGAGCCGGCCGCGGGCGCGGCGCCGGGCCCCTACGGGCGTGCGTTTCCGACGGCGGAAGCGATGGCGGCCGCGGACGAGCACTTCTACCGCGACGTCGTGCGGGCCGGCTACCGCGGCGCCTACCTCCACTCCCTCGCTGCCGACGTCGCGTCGGGCGCGCTCGACCTCGAGGCGCTCGGCCGGACGAGCCGGGACGAGCTCCCCGACGACGATCTGGCTGCGCTCCTGCTCGCGCTCCCGGGCGTCGGCCCGTACGCGGCGGCCCACATCATGATGCTGCTCGGCCGCTACTCCCGGCTCGTGCTCGACTCCTGGACGCGCCCCAAGTACGCGAGGCTGAACGGCGGCAAGCCGGTGAAGGACGCGACCATCGAGCGGCGCTTCCGCCGCTACGGCCCGTATGCGGGGCTCGCCTTCTGGCTCGTCCTGACGCGAGACTGGGTTCCCGAGGAGTGACGCCCGCGCGCTACCGCGACGGAGCGAGAAGAATCGCCCCGATTGCCGTCGCCGCCTTCGCGTTCGCGCTCTCGTTCGGCGTGCTCGCGCGAGCGTCCGGGATCGGCTCGGTGGAGGCGATCGTCATGTCGGCGACGACCTTTGCCGGCTCGGCCCAGTTCGCGGTCGCGTCGATCCTCGGCGCTGCCGGAGGCGTCGCTTCGGCGATCGCCGCGGCCACGCTGCTCAACGCCCGTTACGCCCCGATCAGCGTCTCCGTGGCGCCGGTGTTCGTCGGCGGCTGGCTCCGCCGCCTCCTCGAGTCGCAGCTGATCGTGGACGAGTCCTGGGCCTTGTCCCGACGCACGGACGGACGCTACGACCGACGGCTCCTCGTCGGCGCGGGCCTCGTCCTGTACGCCTGCTGGGTCGGTGGAACCGTGATCGGAGCGCTCGCGGGCGATGCGCTCGGCGACCCGGCGAGCCTCGGCCTCGACGCGGCGTTCCCCGCCCTCTTTCTCGCCATCCTCGTCCCGCAGGTGCGCTCGCGCCGAGCGCTCGCCGCCGCAGTCCTCGGCGGGACGATCGCCCTCGCGCTCGTGCCGGTCGCCCCGGCCGGCGTTCCCATCGTCGCGGCGGCCGCCGCATGCCTTCTCGGCTGGGGTCGGCGGTGAGCGCGGCCTGGGTCGTCGTGGCGGCCGTGGGCGCCGCCACGATCGCGCTCAAGTCGGTCGGCCCGGTGCTCCTGGGCGACAGGCCCCTTCCCGCTCGTATCACCGGAGTGGTCGCGCTCCTGGCGCCGGCTCTCCTGGCCGCGCTCGTCGTCACGCAGGTGGTCGGCGGCGACGAGGAGCTCGTGCTCGACGCCCGCCTGGTCGGGCTCGGGACAGCGGTCGTCGCCATCCTCCTGCGGGCGCCGCTCCTGGTCGTCGTCGCCGCCGCAGCCGCTGCGACCGCGGTCGTGCGCGCGTTCGTTTGACGACCGTCGGCGCGGATCGGCCGGTCTCTTGACAGTGCGACTAAACAGGAGGAGACTTTTGCGCTGTCAGGCAGGGATAGCGGAAGCTGCGCCGCTGCGGCAGCACGGGACGCTGGACGGCTCTCCGCATGACTCAGGAGGTGGGACTCAGTGAGGATTCGTCTTCTTCTCGCGCTCGCCGCGGCTGCCCTCGGCATCGTGGCGGCGCCCCTGGCGGCCGCACCGCCGCCAGTCCCGCACACCGCCGACTGGGCGGTGACCGACAACATGCGGGCGATCGGCTTTTCGCCGCGGCAGGTCGTGTTTCCGGGCCCCGCGGCCGGTCGGATCAACTCCGACCTCGCGTTCTGGGGCAAGATGGCCGTCCAGGGCACGTACGAGGGCTTCCGGCTGATCGACATCAGCCTCCCCTCGCGGCCCCGGGAGATCATCAACTACGAGGAGTGCGCGCCCGACTCGACCGCGGGGAACCAGGGCGACGTGATCGTGTACGGCAACATCGTCGTGCGCTCCTGGAACTCGAACACAGGCGCGGCCGGGTCATCGTGCGACGGCCAGGTGGTGCCGCCCGGGTTCGAGGGCCTGCACGTGTTCGACATCTCCAACAAGCTCAACCCGCAGCTCGTCGGCTCGGTCGACCTGCCCTGCGGCTCCCACACGGCGTCGGCCATTCCGGATCTCGCGAACGACCGGCTGGTCATCTACAACAGCTCGTCGAGCGACACCTGTCCATGCCGGGGCGTGGAGATCGTCGTGGTGCCACTGAGCAACCCGGCCGGAGCGGCGTTCCTCCGCTTCGAGTCCTCGGGCGACCCCGTGACGGGCGGCGGCCTCCCGAACTTCGTCACCATCGACGCGCCCTCGCCGGCCGCCGGGCTGTACGGCGCCGCCGGCGCGGCCTTTGGGCCCGACCTGATGGACATGCCGGTCAGCGGGAGCGTCGTGCTCGTCAACGACGGAGCAGGCGTGTCCCCGACCGACGCGTGCGAGCCGCTCGTGGGCTTCCCCGCGGGCGCGATCGCCCTCCTCGACCGCGGTACCTGCAACTTCACCGTGAAGGTGGCGAACGCGCAGGCCGCCGGCGCGGCCGCGGTGATCGTCGCCGACAACGCCCCCGGCGAGCCGGTGGAGATGGGCGGCGCCGATCCGACCATCACGATCCCGGCCGTGCGGGTCTCGCAGGCCGACGGCGCCGTGATCAAGGCTGGTCTGCCCGCGACGGGCACGCTCGAGATGAACGAGCTGGCCCCGCGGGCCTGCCACGACACGGGGATCATCCTCGGCAAGGTCAACAAGGCGGTCTGCGCCGGTCACGACGGCTTCTCCGTCTGGAGCATGAACGCGGAGGACGGCGGGTCGTTCGAGGACCCGGCGCTTCTCTACTCGCAGATGATCGACGCCGACGTGACCATCGGCCACTCGGGCATCTTCACGACAGACGGCAAGGTCATCGTCTTCGGCCACGAGCCGGGCGGCGGCACGCAGCCGCGCTGCACCGCGACCGGCACCGTCCTCCCGGGCGGCGTCGTCCAGACCGACGACATGAAGTCGTACTTCTTCTTCGACACGGAGAGCGGCGAAGAGCTCGGCAGGTTCGTGCTGCCGCGCGACCAGGCCGTGTCCGAGAACTGCACGATCCACAACTACAACATGGTCCCGCTCCGGCCGCAGAACGGGAAGCCGCGCTACGTCCTGGTGGCGGGCAACTACCAGGCGGGGATCTCCGTCGTCGACTTCAGCGACCCCGCGAACGCGAAGGAGATCGCCTACGCCGATCCGCCTCCGCTCGTGCCGGAGTTCGACGGCGGCGACTGGTCGACGTACTGGTACGACGGGCTGATCTACGAGTCCGACATCACCCGCGGGCTCACGATCTGGCGCCTCGACGACGCGGCGATCAGAGGCTCGAGGGACCAGAGCTTCTCGAACCCGCAGACGCAGACCTTCTCGATCCACTAGCTCGAGGAGCGTCGGAAGCACGGAGGGCGGCCGCCGCGAGGCGGCCGCCCTCTCCTTTCTGCTTGACAGCAGGGGGGATCGGGGAAAGACTCCCCCGCCGCACGGCGGCCGTTTCCTTTAATTGGCGTGCACAGCGGCACTAAACAGTGCATACTCCACCGGGTCAGGCAGCTTCGCGGGAGGGGACGTCGAAGGCATGACATGCGGTCAGGCCACGCACGGGACCTCCGGAGGCTTGCGCTCTCGCGGTAGGCCAGCATAGGAGGTGGCAATGAGCAAGCTGTTCCGGGTGTCGCTCTTGGCGGTGCTCGCGATCGGGATCATGGTGTTCCCGCTCGCGGCCGGAGCTGGACACCAGAACGACCCGAGGACGCCGAACCTGGTGCCCCGCGGTCATATTCTCGAGCCGGCGAGCCTCTTGAACCCGGCGATCGGGAATCCCGACGTCCACACGGACATCGCGTTCTGGGGCAAGTTCGCGATCCAGGGCAACTGGGACGGGTTCAACATTCGCGACATCAGCGACCCGGACAACCCGACGCAGGTCGGACGAGCGTTCTGTCAGGGCGACCAGGGTGACGTCGTCGTCTACAAGAACATCGTCGTTCGCTCATGGAACTCGAACGCTCCGGGAACGACGTTCTGCGACGGTCAGCTGGTGCCCGCAGGCTTCGAAGGCCTGCACATCTTCGACATCAGCGACAAGACGGACCCGCAGCTCGTCGGGTCGGTCGACCTGCCGTGCGGCTCTCACACAGCCACGGGGATCCCGGACACGAAGCAGAGGAACAAGCAGCGTCTGCTGATCTACAACGGCAACTCCGGCGTAGCCTGCCCGTGGATCGACATCGTCGAGGTCCCGCTCAAGGATCCGGGGAGCGCGAAGTTCCTCCGCAACGAGCCGTCCGATCACACCTGCCACGACATCGGGGTCATTCTCGGCAAGGCAATGAAGGCCGCCTGCGCCGGTGGCGAGGGCGTCCGCGTCTTCAGCCTCGGCGGCCCGAACGGCGGCACGCTCGAGGATCCCGAACTCCTCTACCACATCGACGAGTCGGCCTCGGGGGTCACGATCGGCCACTCGGCCGCGTGGACGTGGGACGGGAAGGTACTCATCTTCGGCCACGAGCCCGGCGGCGGCGTCGCGGCCGAGTGCGAGGCGACCGACGACCCGTTGAAGAGAACGTACTTCTTCTACGACGGGGACACCGGTGCCAAAGTCGGCCAGTGGACGATGACGAGAACGCAGTCCGCGACCGAGAACTGCACGCTGCACAACCTCAACACCGTCCCGCTGCGAAGCGGCAAGTACGTGCTCGTGCACGGGAGCTACCAGTCGGGGACGAGCGTGGTCGACTTCACCGATCCCGCGAACCCGAAGGAGCTCGCGTGGTCCGACCCGCCGCCGATCGTCCCGACCGACCTCGGTGGCGCGTGGTCTTCGTACTGGTACAACGGCTTCATCTACGAGACGAACATCACCGAGGGTCTGAACGTCTTCCAGTTCACAGGCCCGGAGACGCGGGGCAACATCAAGGTTCCGCACCTGAACCCGCAGACGCAGGAGTTCACGGTCAACGCCAACCGCAGCTAGGGCCACCGGACTCTGGTGGAAGCACGAGGGCGGCCTGAGGGCCGCCCTCGTGCTTGCTTGACGGAACGCGCTTCGCGCGGAACAATGCCGCTGCTGCAGGCGGAGGGGGAGCCGATTGCATCAGTGGTGGTTGCGTTCCGGCCGGGCCCCGGGTGGTCGGCATGACCGCGCCTGCGAAGCCCTACTTTCGAGGAGGTGCCGATGAAAGGTCCACTTCGTGTCCTCGTCCTGGCCGCGGTCGCATGCGGGATCCTGACATTCCCGCTCGCCGCCGGCGCAGGGCACACGACCGACCCGAGCGAGAACCTCACTCCGCTCGGCCACATCCTGGAGCCCGCCGTCCTCGGCGGCTTCGGCGGCGCGAACCCGGACATCAACACCGACATCGCGTTCTGGGGCAAGTTCGCGATCCAGGGGAACTGGGACGGGTTCTCGATCCGCGACATCTCGGACTCGAACAACCCGACCAACGTCGGGCGCGCATTCTGCGACGGGAACCAGGGAGACGTGACCGTCTGGAACAACATCGTGGTGCGCTCCTGGAACACGCCTGCAGGGAGCCCCGGCGCCTTCGGGGCCGGACTGACGTGCGGCGGCCAGCCCGTTCCAGCCGGCTGGGAGGGAGTTCACGTCTTCAACATCCGCGACAAGGCGAACCCGAAGCTCGTGGCCTCGGTGCAGACTCCGTGCGGGTCCCACACGAACACGCTCGTCCCCGACAAGGAGAACGGGCGGGTCCTCATCTACAGCAGCTCGTCCGCCCATTCGGCGACGGACCCGAATCCGCCTGCTACGTGCGACTGGATCGACATCATCGAAGTGCCTCTGGGGGGGAAGGCTGGCAACGCAAGCTACCTTCGCGCGGAGCCGTCGGACCACACGTGCCATGACATCGGCGTGATCCTCGGCAGCGTGAACAAGGCGGCCTGTGCCGGAGGCGAGGGCTTCCGCGTCTTCAGCCTCGGTGGCGCCCTCGGCGGCTCCCTGGAGGATCCGGAGCTGCTGTACCACGTGACGATTCCCGAGGTCGCGATCGGCCATTCGGCCGCGTTCTCGGCCGACGGCGACACGATCATCTTCGGGCATGAGCCCGGTGGCGGCGTCGAGGCCGAGTGTGAGGCGACAGACGCAGCGGTCAAGAAGAGCTTCTTCTTCTTCGACGCGGACGACGGAACGCTCCTCGGGACGTGGGTGCTCCCGCGCGCCCAGGAGCCGACCGAGAACTGCACGCTGCACAACTACAACGTCGTGCCGTCGAAGAAGCGCGACCTCCTCGTGAGCGGCAACTATCAGGCCGGCACGTGGGTCGTTGACTTCACGGATCCGGCGGCGGCGTTCACGGTCGCCTGGAGCGACCCGCCGCCGAAGCCGGTCCCGCCCGGAACGCCGTTCTGCTGTGACGTGACGGGCGCGTGGTCGTCGTACTGGTACCGGGGCACGATCTACGAGACGAATATCGGTGAAGGCCTGAACATTTTCAGGCCTGACTTCAGCGTCCAGCGAATCCGTCCCGTGCGGCACCTGAACCCGCAGACGCAGGAGTTCTCCTTCCCGTCCAACTAGGTCTCGCGCCTGACGACGCGAGTCAGAGGGGGCGGCCACGGCCGCCCCCTCGCTATGCGGCCGCGACCAGCCTGTACCCGACTCCCCACACGTTGACGACGTAGGCAGCCTCGCCGTTTCCGTTGAGCTTCCGGCGCAGGCGGCTGGCGTGCGAGTCGAGCGTGCGGGTCCGACCGAGCGAGCGAAAGCCCCAGACGTCGCGCAAGAGCTCCTCCTTCTTGTAGACCCGCTCAGGATCCTCGGCGAGCGCGACCAGGAGATCGAACTCCTTCGCCGAGAGCGCCACCGCGGTGCCCGCGACGCGGACGACTCGGGAGGCGAGGTCGATCTCGAGATCCCGGACGGCCAGCCGCGGATGCCGCGGACGGGCCGCGCGGCGCAGCACGGCGCGCATGCGCGCGACGAGCTCCTCGTAGACGAACGGCCGCACGACGTAGTCGTCGGCCCCGCGGGCGAAGCCGCGCATCCGGTCGGACGGCTCGCCGCGGGCGCTGACCATGATCACCGGCACGTCCCGGTTCCAGGCCCGCCCGGGCTCCCCCGCCCGCAGGCGGCCGCAGACCTCGAAGCCCGACGCGTCGGGCAGGACAGCGTCGAGAAGGACGAGGTCGGGACGCTCCGTCTCGACCAGCTCGAGCGCCTCGGCAGCCCGGTCGGCGGCGAAGACAGCAAAGCCGTCGTCGGCCAGCTGGCGCGAAAGGTGATCCCGCATCGGGGCCTCCCGCTCGACCAGCAACACCGCTTCGCGCATCCCCGCCGACGCTAGCAACGGCCCCCAGGCGCGACCAGATGTCCTTTCCGACGAAAGCGTGACGACCGAGCTACAGCCCGCGGGCGAGGCGCTCGTAGCGCCAGCGGGCCTGGGCGTAGTCGATCGTGCCTCGGCGCCAGGCCTTGAGGATCCTGCGGCGGCGCCACCAGAGGAGGACGGGCATCCCCTCCCGTTCGCCCCGCGGCCCGTTCCTCCTACATGCGGCCGGAGCGGATAACGCTCCAGACGAGCCAGATGCTGAGAAACGCCGAGAGGAAGAGGCCGATCGCGGCCACGAGGGGCACGCCCGCGATCTGAATCCCTCCCTCGATCGTCGCGGCCAGGATCCCCGACGTGATCGCGCCGCCGACCGCGACCATGGCGATCCCGAGCCGGTTGAAGACGATGTCCATGCGGTGGATGAGGTCGTCGAGGCCCTGGTGGCGGAACCCGACCTCGATCTGGCCGTCGCGCACCTCCTGGAGCACGTCGTGCACCTGGTAGGGGAGCTCCAGCATCATGCTCGCGTAGCTGCGGGCCTCGCTCTGCACCCGCGCGGCGACCCGCTGCGGCGTGAAGCGCTCGATCATGAGCTCGCGCGCGTACGGCTTGGCGACCTCGAAGACGTTGAAGTCCGGGTAGAGCTCGATGCCGACGGAGCCGAGCGTCGCGATCGCCCGGTCGAGCAGGATGAAGCGCGTCGGCAGCGTGAGCTGCATGCGGTAGATCAGCGCGAACGCCTCGCGGATGACCTGGATGGGGTCGATCTCGGCGAGGCTTGCGCCGTAGTAGCGATCGAAGATCGCGCGCAGCTCCGCGACGAACTCGTCCTCGCGCTCCCTCGGGTAGCGGACGCCGAGCGAGGCCAGCCGCCTGGGTATCGCCTCGACGTTCTGGTTGACGACCTCGATGAAGAGCCCGGTCAGCTTCGAGGAGTCGTCGGGCGCCAGCTGGCCGGCGGTGCCGAAGTCTACGAGGCCGATCTGGTCGCTCTGCTCCAGGACCATGATGTTCGAGGGATGCGGATCGGCGTGGAAGAAGCCGTGCCGGAAGATCATCGCCATCCACGTCTCCGCCACGCGGTACGCGATCTGGCGGCGCTCGGACATCGTGTAGCGCTCCGTGTCGAGGTCGCGCAGCTGCACGCCCTCGAGCAGCTCGAGCGTGAGGACTCGCGCCCGCGAGTAGCTCCAGAACACGCGCGGGACGCGCACGTGCGGGTAACCCGCGAAGTTCCTGTGGAACTGCTCTGCGTTGCGGGCCTCGATGCGGTAGTCGAGCTCCTGCCGGATCGAGCGCGCGAACTCGTCGACGACCGCCACTGTGTCGATGAACTCGAGCGCGCGGACGCGCTCGCGCGCGAGCCTGGCGAGCTGGTACATCAGCTCGAGGTCTGCCTCGACCTGCCTGGGAGCGTTCGGCCGCTGCACCTTGACGACGACCCTGCGCCCGTTCGGGAGCGTGGCGCGGTGCACCTGCCCGATCGAGGCGGCCGCGACTGGCGTCTCCTCGAAGTCGAGGTAGAGCTGCTCGAGCGTGAGCCCCAGCTCCTCCTCGACCAGGTCCCGAGCCTGCTCGAACGGGAACGGCGTGACCGCGTCCTGGAGCGCCTTGAGCTCGAAGACGATGTCGGGCGGGACGATGTCGGGACGCGTGGAGAGGAGCTGGCCGAACTTCACGAAGGTCGGGCCGAGCTCGTCGAGCATCTCGCGGAGCCGCTGTCCCCGGGGAGATCCCTCGGCCTCGACCTCGACCTCGCGCCCGAGGCGCGAGCGCACGGCGGCCGGCCCGCGGGTCTCGAACAGGTAGCCGAACCCGTGCTTCGCCGCGACCTGGGCGATCTCCGACATCCTCCCCAGCTGCCGCACAGCAGGCCGGGAGGACACCGCTAGTCCTTCTCGACCAGTCGCAGGCGGTGCTCGAGCTGCGCCAGGCGGAGCTCGAGCTCCTCGTACTCGCGGCGCGTCACGAGCCCGAGCTCGCGGTAGAGGCCCGCAAACGTCGCGCTTGCGCGCTCTCCGACCCTGAGCGCCTCGCCGCGCCACCGGCCGACGACGTCGTCGACGATCGTCCGCGCTTCCTCCCGGCTCACCTTCCCGCGCCCGACGAGCTCGTCGACGAGCTCCTCGGTGCGATCCTTCGTCAGCGCGACGGCGCCGACACCTGCGAGGAACAGCTCCTCCGCCGTGGCGCGGAGCGAGCGGTCCGAGTCGTTACCGGGCTCGGCCATGCGGCCTCGCGCGCCGACGCTTGCGCCGCGCCTCCCGCCGGGCCGCGGCGCCGTCCTTGTCCCCGTCCTCGGTCGGGGCGGCGTCGGCCGCGACGGTGGCGACGGGCTCTTCCTCCGCCACCGGCTCGGGCTCGGGCTCCGGCTCGGGCTCGGCCTCCGGCTCCTCGGCACCCCGGTCGGACTGCTCGCCGACCGTTTCGAGCTTCTCCTGCAAACCGGCGTCCTTCCGCCGCGCGAACTCGGGCTCCCGCTCCTTCAGCACGGCGAGAAACGGCGTGGCGATGAAGATCGTCGAGAACGCGCCCGAGGCGATGCCGATCAGCAGCGCGAACGCGAACTCCTTGAGCGTGTCCCCGCCGAAGAGGATCAGCGAGACGATCGGCAGGAGCGTGATGAAGGTCGTCGCCAGCGAGCGGCGGACGGTCTCCCAGAGCGACTGGTTGGCGATGGCCGCGAAGCTGGACTTCCGCATCAGCGGGATGTTCTCGCGCACGCGGTCGAAGATGATGATCGTGTCGTACATCGAGTAGCCCAGGATGGTGAGGAGGGCGGCCACGGTTGCGGCCGTCACCTCCCAGCCGAAGAGCGCGTACACGCCCATCGCAACCGTGATGTCGTAGAAGAGCGCCCGGAAGATCGGCAGGGCGAAGACGAACTCGAAGCGGATCGTCACGTAGATGACGATGAGAACGAGTGAGGCGATGATCGCGTAGATCGCGCTCCGAAGGATCTGCTCGCTGAAGCTCCCGGAGACGTTGCGGATGCCGATCGCTTCGGCCCCGAGGTCGTTCTCGAGCGCGAGCGTGAGCTCGCTCTGGTCCGCGGTAGTCAACGACTCGGTCTTGATCTGGAACTGTGTGTACTCGCCGCCGGTCTCTTCGCCACGGCCCTGGATGACAGCGTCCGCGAGCCCGAGGCGAGCCACCTCGGATCTGACCTGTTCGACTGCGGTCGGCTCCGGCGTGTCGAACGACACTTGGCTTCCGCCCTCGAAGTCGATGCCGAGGTTGAGGCCCTTGAAGACGATCGCGGCGACGGAGATCACCAGGACGACGGTGGCGGTCGTGAACCAGATCCGCCGCAGGCCGACGATGTCGATCTTCTGCCAGTCCGGGATCTTCTGGGCGCTCGCGCCCATGAACCTCGGGTTGTCGAACCAGCGGAAGCGGCTGAGGACGCCGAGCAGTGCCCGTGTCGCCAGCACCGCGGTGAACATCGAGATCAGCGTCCCGAGCAGCAGCATGAACGCAAACCCCTTCACGCTGCCCGTAGCCACCGTGAAGAGCACGGCCGCCGTGATCATCGTGACGACGTTCGCGTCGACGATCGTCCCGAAGCCCTTGCGGTAGCCGGTCGCAATCGCCGCGCGCACGGACTTGCCAGCGCGCACCTCTTCCTTGATGCGCTCGAAGATGACGATGTTCGCGTCGGCCGCGACCCCGATCGTGAGAATGATCCCGGCGATGCCCGGCAGGGTCAGCCTGACGCCAAACAGGAGGATGGCGCCGTAGAGGAAGACGCCGTAGACGGCGAGGCCGACGATGGCGACGACCCCGAGGAAGCGGTACACGATGAGCAGGAAGAGCGCGACGGCGATGAGCCCGCCGATGCCGGCGATCAGCGCCTGGCGGAGCGAGTCCGCACCGAGCGTGGCCGAGACTTGCGTCGAGTCGACCTGAACCAGCTCGACCGGCAGGGCGCCCGTCTGCAGAACGAGGGCAAGGTCCTTCGCTTCCTCGATGGAGAAGTCGCCCTCGATCTGAGCCCGGCCGCCCGAGATCCCGTCGGCGAGGGACGGGTCGGTGAAGTCGATGATCGGGAACGAGCGGATCTCGCCGTCCAGGACGATGGCGAAGTTCTGGGCGAACTGGCGCGCGTCCTCGCCGCGTCCGGTGATTCCGTTCTGAGCCGCGAGCAGAGCGCCGCGCTGGGACAGCTCGCGGGTGACGTCGTGAAACTTGTCGCCGCCCTCGCCGGTGAACTCGATCGCGACGATCGGCTGGCCCGTCTGCGTGTCGAAGTCCTGATCCGTGTTGTCGCCGTTGATGTCCTCCCCGGTCAGCCTCGGGACCGGATCCTCTTCGTTGTCCGGCTGGTACTTGTAGAGGTAGTACCACTGCTGCGCCGCCGAGACGCCGCCCGGACAGGGGGTGGCCGCGGCGGCCTCGTCGTTCGGGTCTGTGTTGCTGCCGCAGGTCAGCACCGTCTGGTTGCTCGGGACGACGTAGAACTCGGCGCCCTCGGGCGCCTCGCCTCCCTCCACCTGCTGGAGGAGCTCCGCCCTCGTCGCCGCCGGGCCGGCCAGCCGCTCCTTCTCCTCTCCGTAGAGGTACCACTCGCGGGCAGTCGTGCCCTCCGGCAGGTCGTCCGCCGGCGTGAGCAGCGGCAGGAGCGCCGGGCTGGGGATGGGGTTTCCGTCGGGGCCGGCGGAGACGGGCTCGACGTCGGCCTGGAGGTCGTAGAACTCGAGCTGGGCGGTCTGGCCGATCACCTCGGCCGCGCGCTCGGAGTCGACCTCGCCGGCGATCGCGACGACGATCTGGTCCGGCTCCTGCTTTCGGATCTCCGGCTCGGAGACGCCGAGCTTGTCCACACGCTGGCGGATGATCTCGACCGAGCGGTCGAGGTCCTCCTCGGTGAGCTCCTGTCCCGCCTCGGGCCGTGCTTCGTAAACAACCTCCAGGCCTCCCTGGAGATCGAGGCCGAGCGTCGGCTCGCGGAAGTAGCCGAACGTGGCGACGGCGACGATGGCGCCGAGGAGGACGAGCAGGATGAGGAGGTACCGACGCACGCGCTAGCGGCTGGTCTGCTCCTCGCCGACCGGCTCGGGCTCGAAGGACTCGGGCTCGGGCGCCGTCTCGGGCTCGGGCGCCGTCTCGGGCTCCTCGGCCATCGCGGCGGCCTCCTCGGGCGTCACCTTGCTCGCGATAGCGCGCCGCGAGACGGCGATCTTGACGTCGGCGTCCACCTCCAGCTGCACGCGCTCGTCGTCGATGCCGGTGATCTCGCCGTAGACGCCGCCGACGGTGATCACCTCGTCACCGACCTCCAGGTTCTGGAGCATCTCCTGAACACGCTTCGCCTGCTGGCGCTGGGGACGGATCAGCAGCAGGTAGAGGAACACGAGCATCACGAGGAAGAAGATGAAGATTGGGTCCACTTGCCGGGCCTCCTAGCGGGCTGCCTCAACCACCCCGAGCCGCTCCCGTGCTGCGTCCTCGAGGTGGACGGAAACGCACATCGTGCGGCGAAAAGGTAGCAGGCGAAAGCCTCCGGTCAGGCGTCCAGCCGACCGAGCGCGTCCCGCTTGAACGCCGCGAGCTCGCCCCGCTCGACGGCCGCGCGCGCCCCCGCGGTGAGGTCGAGCACGAAGCGGACGTTGTGCTCGGAGAGAAGGACGAGGCCGAGCAGCTCGTCCTGGTTCACGAGGTGGCGGAGGTACGCGCGCGAGTAGCCCGTGCACGCGCGGCAGGGGCAGCCATCCTGGAGCGGCGCCGGATCCCGCGCGAAGCGGGAGTTGCGGAGGTTGACGCGGCCGCTCCAGGTGAGTGCGGACCCCGTGCGGCCGAGCCTCGTCGGCAGCACGCAGTCGAACATGTCGACGCCGCGCTCGACGACCTCCAGGATGCCGGCCGGATCGCCGATGCCCATGAAGTAGCGAGGCTTGTCCGCCGGCAGAAGCGGCGCCGCCCAGGCGACCGTCTCCAGCATCGTCGCCCGGTCCTCCCCCACGCTGAGGCCGCCGAGCGCGTGCCCGTCGAAGCCGAGCGCCGCCACCTCCTCGACCGAGCGCGCGCGGAGCTCCGGGTCCGTCCCTCCCTGCGCGATCCCGAAGAGCAGCTGGCCGTCGGCTCTCGGAGCCGCGAGCTGTCGCTTCGCCCAGCGGGTCGTGCGCTCGGCGGCCACCGCGAGCTCGTCCCGGGCGGCCTCCCCCGGCAGGCAGATGTCGAGGCACATGGCGACGTCCGACCCGAGCTGCCTCTGGATTCCGGCCGCGAGCTCGGGCGTGAAGCGGGCCTCACTGCCGTCGTAGACGGAGCGGAAGGTGACGCCGTCGTCGTCGGCGCGGACGATCGTGTCCCGCAGCGAGAAGACCTGGAAGCCGCCGGAGTCCGTGAGGATCGGCCCGTCCCAGCCCATGAACTGGTGCAGGCCGCCCAGCTCGGCGATCGTCTCCTCCCCCGGCCGGAAGTGGAGGTGGTAGGTGTTGCCGAGGAGGATCGTCGTCCCGAGCTCGCGCAGCCGCTGCGGGTCGAGCCCCTTGACGGTGGCCTTCGTCCCGACGGGCATGAAGGCGGGCGTCGGCACGTCGCCGTGGGCGGTCCGGAGAACACCGGCGCGCGCTTCGCCGTCGATGGCGGTGACCGCGAAGCTCATTTCGCGCTTCCGCCGGAATCCCGGCACGGTCCGTGACCCACGCGCGCGCGTCTCGACGGTACGCTCGAAAGCGGGTGGTGGGATGGGGTGCCCCGGACCAAATACACGGGAGCGGCGGTCACAGGAGCAGCATCGCGTCGCCGAACGAGTAGAAGCGGTAGCGCTCCTCGATCGCCGCCTGGTAGAGGCGCCTCGTCTCCTCCATGCCAGCGAACGCCATCACGAGCGCGAGCAGCGTCGAGCGCGGCAGGTGGAAGTTCGTCACGAGGGCGTCGACCCGTTCGAACTCGAAGCCGGGGGTCACAAAGAGGCTCGTGCGGCCCTCGAGCGGCGCGCCGCGCGCGAGCGACTCCAGCACGCGCACCGTCGTCGTCCCGACGGCGACGACTCGCTCGGCGCGTCGAATCCGCTCCCAGGCTTGCTCCTCGACCCGGTAGCGCTCGCTGTGGATCTGGTGCTGCTCCAGGTCGTCCGCCGTCACCGGCCGGAACGTGTCCAGTCCGACGTGCAACGTGATTCGCTCCACGTCGAGCCGGGCGAGCAAGTCCGCCGTGAAGTGCAGGCCGGCCGTGGGGGCCGCGGCCGAGCCCTCCTCCGCCGCGTAGACCGTCTGGTAGCGCTCGGCGTCGGCGAGCGGCTCGACGATGTAGGGCGGCAAGCGGCGCCTCACCGGCCGGACGACCCTCGAGCCGGACGAGCCACCGGCCGTCGCCCCTGTGCTCGACGAGCTCGACCTCCGCCAGGCGCATGCCCGCACGGAGCCGCCTCGTGGGGCGCGCGAGCGCCTCCCAGAGCCCATCGTCCACGGGCTCGAGCAGGAGCACCTCGGCCTCGCCGCCGGACGGTCGCCGCACGCGCAGGCGTGCCGGGAGCACGCGCGTGTCGTTGACGACGACGACCGCCCCGGGGTCAAGCTCTTCGGGCAGGTCGCGAAAGCGCCGGTGTCGGGTCGTGCCGGCCTTCCGGTCGTACACGAGAAGCCGCGACTCGTCGCGTCGAGGCAGGGGCCGCTGCGCGATCAGCTCGGGCGGCAGGTCGTAGTCGAGGTCGGCGGTTCTCATGCGGTCCGACGCCAAGAGTAGATTCCGCGCCATGGATCGCGAAGCCCTGGAGCGGGCGCGCGCCCGCCTCGCGGAGGCCCGGGCGGAAGGGCCGAGCCGGAGCGACCTCGAAGCGGCGCTCGAACGGGCGGAGAGCGCCCTCGACGGGCTTGCCCGCACCGCCGCCGAGCTGGAGGCGACGGTCCCGGAGCGCCTGGGCGCCGCGATCGAGGAGGGGATGCACGCGGAGGTCCTGCCGGTCGCGCGCCAGATCGCTGAGGTGCGCGGGCTCACCGGCCAGCTCGTCCGCCGGCTCGAGGGGCTGCAGGCCGAGCTGGCGGCCGAGCGTCGAGACCGGCTCGAGGACCTGGCGCTCCTCGTCGACCTGATCGCCTCGGGCTGGCGAGGCGTCGAGCGGCGCCTCGACCGCTCCGAGCGGATCCTCGACCGCGTCGAGCGGGCGCTCGAGGAACGGCCGGGTGCGGCTCTCTACCGCATCGACGGCGTCCAGGCCCGGTAGACCGCATCAACCCGAGGGCAGGCGCAGCTCGAAGCGCGATCCTCGCCCGACCACCGAGTTCAGCGTCAGGTCGCCGCCCAGGGCCTGCGCGAGCTCGCGCGAGATGGCGAGCCCCAACCCTGTGCCGCCGCCGTTGTCGCTGACGAAGGGCCGGAAGACCCGGTCGCGATCGCCGGGCGCTATGCCCGGGCCCGAATCGGTGACCGCCACCGAGACCGAGCCGTTCGCCTGCGAGAGGGCGAGCGTGATCGAGCCGCCGTCGGGAGTCCACGAGAAGGCGTTGGCGAGCAGATTGGAGACGATCTGGAGGACGCGGTCTCCGTCGGTGTGGACGACCGGGTCGCTGGCCAGCGTCAGCTCGTAGTGGATGTCGCGGCGGCGGGCCTCCTCGGCAAACGACCGGTAGCCCTGCTCGACGAGTCGCTTCAGCTCGACCTCGTGCTCGTCCAGCGTGAAGCTGTGCGCCTCGAGCCGCGCGAGGTCGACCAGGTCGCCGACGAGCCGCGCCAGCCGATCCGTCGCGGCGCGGATGACTTCCAGCGACGCGACCGTGGCTTCCGGATCGTCGGCAAGCCCCTCGCCGAGGGCGGCGACGTGGCCCCGGATGGCGGTCAGCGGCGTCCGCAGCTCGTGCGAGACGCGGACCAGGAAGTCGCGCTCGTGCGCTTCGGCCTTCGCCAGGCTCTCGGTCATCTCACGAAACCGCTCCGTGAGATGGCTGATCTCGTCGCCCGACTTCGGCTCGGGTAGCTCGGGGCCGTACCGTCTCTCCGCCACCTCGTCGGCGGCGCGGGAGAGGGCGAGCAACGGCTTCGTCAGGCGCCGGCTCAGGTACCAGACCAGCCCGAGCGCGATCGCCAGCCCGGCCAGGAAGGCGAGGCCGAGGCGCCTCGTCAGGTCCATCCACCGCGCCTGCAGCTCCGCCTGGGGCTTCGCGACGATGATCGCCCCGAAGGTCTCCTCGCCGAGCCGGATCGGATGCGCCGCCGCAAGATAGGTGCGGTCCATTCCCGGGGGCTGGAAATCGAACGTCTGCCCGCGCCCGGCGTCCAGGGCCTCCTCGTCGAGGAGGCTCAGCGGCAACGTCGTCAGCCCCGAGAGCTGGCCCGGGAAGATCTCGACCCCCGCGTAGTAGAGGCGCGAGCCGGTCGCCTCCTCCAGGGAGGAAGGGGCGAAGCGGGGCGCCCGCAGGCCCTCGTCGATGCTCATCGTCGCCTGAGCCGTGTACAGCTCGGCAAGCCCCTCCGCCTGGCGCCGCAGCTCTGCCAGCGTTCGCTCGCGCGTGTCGTCCTGGAAGAACCGGACTGCGATGGCCGCGGTCACGAGCGCCGCCACCAGCACGCCGAGGAGGAAGATCGCCGGAAGCCGGAAGCGCAGCGAGCGCAGCACCCTGACCTCCTACTAGTGTCCCGTCAGGTATTGCCTCCCAGCTTCTGCGTCGCGAGCACCAAGCATGAGCCCGCACTCGCCCGCGGCCAAGGCTGGACGCCTTGGCAAGGACGAGGGTGGGGTCAGGCGCCGCGTGATCGCGGGGCAGAAGCGGGTATGCATTGCCTGAAGGGGCACTACATCAGGACGCGCGCGCGGCCTTCGGCTCCGGGGAGACCTTGTAGCCCACGCCCCAGACGGTGACGATCGGGCACGCCTCGCCGAGCTTGCGCCGCAGCTGCCGAACGTGGACGTCCACCGTGCGCGTGTCGCCGGCGAACGTGTAGCCCCAGACGCGTTCGAGCAGCTGGTCCCGGGTCAGCACCAGCCCGCGATGGTCGAGGAGATCCCAGAGGAGGTCGAACTCCTTCGGCGCGAGCTGCACCTCGTCGCCGTGGACGGTCACCTCGCGGCGCCCGGCGTCGACACGGAGGCCGCCGTGCTCGAGGACCTCGCTCACGAACTCGCGGCGCTCGGGGCCCGAGCGCCGCAGGATGGACTTCACGCGCGCGACGAGCTCGCCCGGGTTGAACGGCTTCGTCAGGTAGTCGTCGGCGCCGACCTCGAGGCCGATGATCTTGTCGATGTCCTCGTCGCGGGCGCTCAGCATCAGGATTGGGACGTCGGAGCGCTGGCGAACCCGGCGGCAGACGTCGATGCCGTCGAGGTCGGGGAGCATGAGGTCGAGGACGATCAGCGCCGGCGGGTCGGCGCTCGCCTTCTCGAGGGCGTCGCCGCCCGTGCCGGCCACGCGCACGAGGAAACCCGCCCGCTTGAGGTACATGCCGACGAACGACGCGATGCTCGGCTCGTCCTCGACGACGAGGATCGCCTGCTTCTTCCCGGCCACGACACCGTATGGTCGCACACCTTCCGGCGGCAGGGCGGAAGTCCGGCGGCCCCGCGCTGGCTTACCTGCGGTTGAGGCCATAGGTGCCGGCACGTCGGGGCCATGAGCGCCAGCCCCGCTCGCCGATCCTGTACCTGCCGGTTGGTCCTCGGTCGAACGCATCGAGGGTGAGCGATCCGGCCACTCTGCCGCTCGCGTTGATTCCGCGCCCTTGCATGATGACCTGCCACTTTCCACCGTCCTGCGACGCGATCAAGCACCGGACGTCGCGGCCCCGGATCTCGAGGGTCTGCGCGCTCACCCGCCGCGCACGACGCTGGCACGAGTCATTCAGGTGCGGACGGCCGGGACCAAGGTCGACGATCCGGAGTCGGCCTCGGCCAATCGTCACGAGGAGCGCGCCCCTCCGCATCACGGCCGCGCGGCCGTTCCCGTTCTGCAACTCGATGTACTCCGCTCCCGGGGTTCGAAGCAGGACGGGCACCGACCCGAACGCGGCCTCGGCGAAGCCTGCCGCCAGAGCCGCGACTGTCAGCAGGACCAGGACTCGCCGCATTCGGAGAGAACTATCTCGTCGGGCCATGAGACTTCAATTACCTGTCTGTAAGAAATCTGTAAAGGCGGTGGGGCAGGTTACCCGCGACGGATCGGGTGCGTCCGCGGGCGTCCCTACCATCGGCGAGGTCTCCGATGGACGAACCGGCACGGCATGACCGCACGCTGCGCCTCCTCGAGGCGCGCCTGGAGGCGCTCGCAGACGCCTGCGAGCGCGCCCCGCGAGGCGAGCGCCGGTTCGAGCCCGAGATCGTCGCCGTCGTGGCCGCCACCCGCCATGCGGTCGCGCTCGGGCTGATCAGCGCGCTCGAGGGCGACTCGGTCTGGGCGGCCGTCGCGCGCCGCCACCCACGAGCCGCGTGGTGCCGCCGGGGCCCGCGGTCGCTGGCGGCCTAGCCGGTCTGAGCTCTCAGGCCACGAGGCGCACGGTACCGCGCAGGCCGACCGCGTTCTCCCGCTCGTGGCGCTCCGTGCGGGACCAGCCGTCACGCGTCGCGGTCGGCTCGCAGAGATGGCAGACCACCCGCGGCACCTGCCGTTCCTCGGCGCTCCGCCAGTATCGAAACCGCTCCCCGGCGAGGAGGTTTCGGCGGCAGAGAGCGCAGAGCGTCATCTGCCCCACGATCGTAGGGATGCCCCCGGACGACGCGGACGCCTCGGACGACCGCGACCTGCGGCATACTGCGGTGCAATGCCCACGGGCCAGGGGTACCCGGACCCGCGGCCGGTCGCCGGGATGCCGGTCGAACGAGACGAGAGCGTCACGGAGCTCTGCCGTCACGCTCTCGAGCGCCTGGGCGAGCTGCTGCCCGAGGCTCAGATCTACTGCCATCTCCGCGTCGGCGACGCGCTGCGCATGATCGCGGCGGAAGGCGGAGCACGCCTGATCTACGAGGTGAGGCGCGACCAGGGCGGCATCTGCTGGCGCGCGGCGGAAACGCGGGAGCCCCAGCTCGTCCCGGACGTCAGACGGGATCCCGACTACATGACGACCGACGAGCGCGTCTGCTCCGAGATCGCCGTGCCCATCGGCGGCGGGCACGACACGCTGCTCGTCCTCGACGTCGAGTTCCCCGACCGTCCGTTCACTCCCGAGGAGGCCGACGTCGTCCTCGCGGAGGCCGCCCGGCTCGAGTCCGAGCTGGACAAGTAACACGCGTTGCTTGGCAGCGGTCAGTCGTAGACGAAGAATCCCTCACCGGTCTTGCGGCCGAGCTTGTCTTCGTCGCGCATGAGGACGAGGCGCTCCGGCGGCGCCATGCGCGCCTCGCCGAGCGCGGCGTGGAGCGCCTCCGAGGCGTGGACGTGGACGTCGACCCCGATCAGGTCGATCAGCGCACACGGCCCGATCGGCCAGCTCACGCCGCGCGTCATCGCCTTGTCGAGGTCCGCCGGCGAGACGCCCGCCTCGTCGAGGACGCGGACACAGTCGTTCAGGAGCGGAATCAGGATCCGGTTGACGACGAAGCCCGGCGTGTCGTTGCAGCGGATCGGCTCCTTGCCCAGCCGCTCGGCGAGCGCGAACGCCGTGTCGACGGCGTCGGGAGACGCGTGCTCGGTGCGCACGACCTCGACCAGCGGCAGGACCGGCGCGGGGTTGAAGAAGTGCATGCCGACGACCCGCTCCGGGTGGGCGGTCGCCGTCGCCACCTCCGTCACGGAGAGGGCGGACGTGTTGGTCGCCAGCACGGCGGACTCCGCGACGACGCCGTCGAGCAGGCGGAAGAGCTCCTGCTTCGCGTCGAGCTCCTCGACGATCGCCTCGATCACCAGGTCGCAGTCCGCCAGGTCGCCGAGCTCGGTCGTCGTCGTCAGCCGGGCGAGCGCCGCGTCGCGGTCCGCGGCGGTGAGCCTGCCCTTGTCGACGCCGCGGCCGAGGTAGTGGGCGATCCGCTCGCGGGCGCGCTCGCACAGCCCCTCGGTCACCTCGCGGCCGACCGTCTCGATTCCCGCCTGCACGCAGACCTGGGCGATCCCGGCGCCCATCGTGCCGAGCCCCACGACTCCCACCTTCCGAACATCCGCCCCGCCCATCCGGCCTGATTGTCGCCGGTTCCGCATCCACGTGCTTGAATAGCGGGATGGCGGTCACGGCCCGCGAGCGAAAGCTCCTCCTGGACGGCGAATGGGTCGAGACCGGCGAGTGGCACGAGGTGCGCTCGCCCTACTCCGGAGACGTGGTCGGACGCGTGGCGCGAGCCGGCGCGTCCGAGTCGCAGCGCGCGGTCGACGCCGCGGCCCGCGCCATGTCCGAGCCGCTTCCCGCATACGCGCGCGCGGAGATCCTCGCCCGCACGGCCGACCTGGTCGCCGAGCGGCAGGAGGAGATCGCACGGACGATCTGCGACGAGGCGGGCAAGCCGATCAAGACGGCCCGCGTCGAGGCCGAACGCGCCGTCTCCACCTTCCAGGCAGCGGCCGCCGAGGCGCGCACGCTCGCGGGCGACGTCGTTCCCATGGACGCGAGCCCCGCCGGCGTGGGCAAGGTCGCCTACACGGCCCGGGTGCCGATCGGGGTCGTCGGCGCCATCTCGCCCTTCAACTTCCCCTTCAACCTCGTCGCGCACAAGGTCGCGCCCGCCCTGGCCGCGGGCTGCGCGGTCGTGCTCAAGCCGGCGAGCCAGACGCCGCTCTCGGCGCTCCTGCTCGCCGAGCTCGAGGCCGAGGCCGGGCTGCCGCCGGGATGGCTCAACGTGCTGGTCGGACGCGCCTCCGAGATCGGTGACGTCCTCGTCGCGGACGAGCGCGTGCGGCTCATCAGCTTCACCGGCTCGGCCGAGGTGGGCTGGAAGCTCCGCGAGCGCGCAGCGCGCAAGAAGGTCCTGCTCGAGCTCGGGAACGCCACGCCGGTGATCGTCGAGGCCGACGCGGACGTGGGGGACGCCGCGGCGAAGACCGCCGCGAACGCGTTCGCCTTCGCGGGCCAGAGCTGCATCTCCGTCCAGCGCATCTACGTGGCGCGTTCAGCCCACGACGAGTTCCTCGCGGGCTTCCTCCCCAGGGTGGAGGCGCTCCAGGTGGGCGACCCCGCCGAGGACGCGACGGACGTCGGGCCCGTGATCGACGAGGACGCGAAAGAGCGGATCCTCGACTGGATCGAGGAAGCGAAGGCCCAGGGCGCCACCGTGCTCGCCGGCGGCGGGCCGAACGAGGAGGGCCTGCTCAGGCCGACGGTGCTGGGCGACGTCACCCCCAAGATGAAGGTCTCGTGCCTCGAGGTCTTCGGCCCGCTCTGCACCGTCTCGCCCTACGACTCGCTCGAGGAGGCCTTCGAGCTCGCGAACGGCACCGAGTACGGCCTCCAGGCCGGCATCTTCACGGGAAGCGTCAAGACGGCCATGGCGGCCGGGTCCGCGCTCGAGTTCGGCGGCGTGCTCGTCAACGAGGCGCCGACGTTCCGCGCCGACCAGATGCCGTACGGCGGCGTAAAGGCGTCGGGGAACACCAAGGAGGGGCCGCGCTACTCGGTGCGCGAGATGACCGAAGAGCGGCTCGTCGTGATCGCCCGCTGACGGTCCTGGCGGTCCAGGGCGTGGGTTAGACTCGACGGCTGGCTGCGATGCCCGGACGCCTGAACGACTACTTCTCCCGCCCGGCCGCTCCCCCCGGACCCGGCGAGGAGGTCGTCGAGGTCGTGGAGGTCGTCGAAGGGCCGGCCCCGCCGGCCGAGCCCGATCCCGCGAGGCTCCAGCGCGAGCGCCGCGAGCTCACGGATCAGCGTGAGATCGAGCTTCGCGACGTCGGCGGTCTTGCAATCGAGATGGTCAGGCGCGACCGCTGGAATCCCGACCTCCTCGTTTCGCGCGCCCACGAGGTGCTCAGGCTCGAGCAGCGCATGCACGAGCTCGACTCGCTGCTCGTCGCTGAGGCGACGGTGCGGAGCTTCCCGAACGTCGCGTACTGCAAGTGCGGCTCCCCGCTCGTCCCGGGCGTCCACTTCTGCGGGCACTGCGGCCGTCCGGCTCCGACGACCCCACCGGTCCTCACGTGTGCCCACTGCGGGCAGCCGCTTCCGGCGGACGTCAACTTCTGCGCGTTCTGCGGCAACCCGGCCGGAGCCGAGGACTACGAGCCCGCGCCGGAGAGCGCCGGCGAGACCCTCGTGCGGCCCGCGCCGCCGGACGACGAGACCCACGGCCGCCTGTGAGCACGCCTCCCCGCGAGCCACCCTCCTCGGGCGAACCGCCGGACCCGCCGCACCCGGTCGAGGGCCGACAGCCGCCGCACGCCGGCGAGCCCCACTGTCCCCGCTGCGGCGCGCCGCACGATCCGCTGCAGGAGTACTGCCTCGAGTGCGGCCTGCGGCTCGTCGCTCTCCCCCGCCAGCGCTACACCCGGACGATCGTCTGGTCGCGCGAGTCCCCCATCTGGCTCTGGGTCGCCCTCGCCGCGCTGCTCCTCGTGGCCCTCGCCGCGGGCGGGATCGTCGCCCTCGCGGCGACGGACGAGGACGACGGCGACGCGGGGCCGGGCGCTCAGAGCGTGTCGTCCCTCACCGACACGGGCACGGTCACCCCTCCGATCACGCTGGACACGCTCACCGAGGAGACGACACTCACCATCGCGCCCCCGACGACGACGCTGCCGACCACCACGACGCTCCCGACGACGAGCACGCAGCCGACGACGACCGGAACGAGCACGATCATCTCCTGGCCGGCCGGAACGGACGGCTGGACGGTGATCCTCCGCTCGACGCCGACGAGCCAGGGTCGAGGCCCCGCCGAGTCGGCGGCGCAACAGGCGATCAACGCCGGTCTCCGTCAGGTAGGCGTCCTGAACTCGTCCGACTACGACAGCCTCAACCCCGGGTACTACGTCACGTTCACCGGCGTGTACACGACCGAGAGCCAGGCCGAGGGCGCGCTGCCGAACGCACGCAGCAAGGGATTCCCAACCGCGTACGTGCGCCGCATCGCAGACTAGCTCGTGACAGGCGTCTCAGGCGCGACTTTGTAACACGCAGCCGGGCCGTGTTAGACTGGCCGGCGGAGCGGTTTCGGGGCGCTCCTTAACCCGATGTTAATGATGATTTGCAGGCATTTCACGTCGGCAGAGGATAGCGTGTGAGCGAGCAAGCACCTGAGAGGATTCTCATCCGCATGTATCAGTACTCCAGGGCCATCTATCGGTCGATCAAGGATCTCATCGACCCGTGGGCGGAGCCCGAGAAGCAGCTCGAGTACCGCCGCGACGTTCTGGCGGCGTGCGAGGAGTGCGTCGAGCGTCTCGCCAAGGACCCACGTTATTTCGCGCATCCCGACCGCACTCTCTTCCAGGACATCCGCCGCTACTTCCCGATCACGTACCAGGCACAGGTCGCCTGGGCGGTGACCGAGGGGATCGGCGCGGCGGTCGAGTACATCGAGGCGCAGATCGAGGCCGGCGCGTTCGACGGCGGCATCGCACGCTGCCGGGCGACGACGCGCAAGGGGAAGCCGTGCCAGCGCACTCCCCTTCCCGAGCGCGAGTACTGCCCTTCGCATCAGCACCTCGAAGCGCGTCCCGCAGCGGCCTAGCGTCAGCCCGATCGCGCTAGGCTCCCGCGGATGATCCGCGTCTGCGTCGCCGGCATCACCGGCTGGACCGGCGCCCCGATCGCCCGCGCGATCGCAGGCGCCGGCGACCTCGAGCTCGCCTCCGGCATCGCCCGGTCGAGGGCCGGAACGACCCACGAGGAGCTCGGCATCCCCATCTACGGGTCGGTCGCTGAGGCGCTCGAAGGCCCGAAGGTCGACGTGCTCGTCGACTACACGGATGCCTCCGCGGTCAAGGAGAACGTCCTCGCGGCCATCGCCGGTGGCATCGCCATCGTCGTCGGCTCCAGCGGCCTCACCGCCGAGGACTTCGCCGAGGTGGAGCGGCGTGCGCGTGCGGCCGGAGTCGCCGTCATCGCCGCCGGCAACTTCTCGCTCCTGGCCGCCCTGCTCGCCCGCAGCGCGGCCGAGATCGCCCGTCACGTTCCCGCCTGGGAGATCATCGACTACGCGAGCGCCGGGAAGCCCGACGTGCCCAGCGGCACCTCGCGGGAGCTGGCTGAGCGTCTCGGCGGGACGGGCGGCCCGACGATCGGGCGCGAGCTCGAGACGTTGCACGGGCCCGTCGAGGCGCGCGGCACGACGGTTGCCGGAACCCAGATCCACTCGGTGCGGCTGCCGAGCTTCGTCGTCTCGACCGAGATCGTGTTCGGGGCGGAGGGCGAGCGCCTGACCCTGCGCCACGACCCCGGCGAGACCCCGGCTCCGTACGTCGCCGGCACGCTGCTCGCGATCCGCTCCGTCCGGGACCGCGTGGGCCTGACCCGCGGCCTGGACGCCCTGATCGACTAGGCGTACGCTTTCGGCGTGCCCGGTTGACGCTAGAGCTCGCCCGGCTCGACCAGTGGAGACGTGCGCCCCGCTCCCGAGTGTCTGGGCGGCGGTGCGCGTGCGCCACCCGGCAGGGCCTCTAGCCGCTTCGAGCGCGAGCTGCTCGAAGGCTTCGATCTTCGAGACGGAGACGCCGACGAGGCGTAGCGCCCCGGGCCGATCGGCGAGCGCGCGGTCGAGCAGGTCGCACGCCACGCGGCCGATGCGCTCGCCGTCGGCGATCCCGGCGGCCAGCGTCGTCGAGCGGCTGCGAATCGAGAAGTCCGGGTAGCGGAGCTTCGTCGTGACCGTCCGGGCGACCTGGCCGGACTCCTCCAGATGGGCGGCGACGCGCAGAGCCATGCGCCGAAGCTCGCCGTGGAGCTGCTCGCGGTCGGCGACGTCGCGCGGAAAGGTCTCCTCGTGCCCGATCGAGACGCTCGCGACCGGCTCCTCGAGCGGGCGGGGGTCGATGCCCTGCGCGCGGTCGCGGAGCAGGCGTCCTGTCTTGCCCGGGAGGAGCCGGGCCAGCTCCCGGTCAGGCAGGGCCGCCAGCCCGCCGATCAGATCGATCCCCGCGGAGGCGAGACGCTCCTCGGCACGCGGCCCGACTCCGGGAAGGAGCCGGACCGGGAAAGGCGCGAGGAAGGCCGCCTCCCGCCCTGCCGGGACGACCGTGATCCCGCCAGGCTTCTTCCGGTCGCTCGCCACCTTGGCCACCACCTTGCAGCTCGCCACGCCGAGCGAGCAGGAGAGGCTCGTCGCGCCGCGGACGGCCGCCTGGACGGCCTCGGCCACGACCCGCGCGCGGCGGAAGTCCGGCGCCACCTCGCCGATGTCCAGGTACCCCTCGTCCAGACCCGTCCGCTCGACCGTCGGGACGACCTCGCGAATGGCGGCCCAGACGGTGCGTGAGTACTCCGAGTACGTGCGGTGGCGAGGGGTGACGAACACGGCTTGCGGGCAGCGCCGGAGCGCCTCGGCGCAGCTCATCGCCGAGCGGATCCCGTAGCGGCGGGCGACGTAGTTCGCGGTGGCGACCACGCCGCGTCCTCGCGGGTCGCCGCCGACGACGAGAGGCACCGAGGCGAGCTCGGGGAGTTCGAGCTCCTCCACGGCCGCGAAGAAGGCGTCCAGGTCGAGATGCGCAACGAGCATGACGGGGATTGACAGAATAGGAGCCGTGTCGCACGACACCGACAAGCTGATCAGGCAGCTCTCGCTCGTCGCCTTCCTCATGGCGGAGCGCCGGCCGCTGACCGCCCGGGAGATCAAGTCCGTCGTCGAGGGCTATTCGGAGATGTCGGACGAGGCCTTCGCCCGCCGCTTCTACTCCGACCGCAGCGAGCTGGTCGCTCTCGGCGTCCCGCTCCACTCCCAGCGCGACGAGTTCACCGGCGAGGAGCTCTACACGCTCCGCGCCGAGCAGTACTTCCTGCCCAAGCTCGACCTCGACGACGAGGAGCTCGCGGCGCTGCAGATCGCGCTGCACCTCCTCGACGGCCAGTTCGCCTACGCGGAGCCGCTGCGCCTCGCGCTCCAGAACCTCGCCCTCGGCCGCCCGACGCAGCTCGAAGCCGCGCCCGAGAGCGCCCTGCGCGTCGAGGTACGCGATCCCGACTACTCGGACGAGATGTCGGGCCGCCTGACGAAGCTCGAGGGCGCCATCTCGAAGCAGCGGACGGTCAAGTTCACGTACTGGTCGATCTCCCGCAACCGCACCCGGGAGCGCACCGTCAACCCGTACGCGCTCCTGCCGGAGGCCGGGTCCTGGTACCTGATCGGGCGCGACCTCGACGAGGAAGACGAGCGCACGTTCCGCGTCTCGCGCATCGTCGGCGACATCCGCTTCGCCACCCGGCGCGAGCGCGACTTCCGCATGCCGGAGTACGACCCGTCCGGCTTCCGCGGTCGCCAGCCGTGGCAGTACGGCGAGGCCAAAGGAGACGCGGAGATCGACCTCGACCCGGACACCGCCTGGTGGGTGGAGCGGATGGTCGAGCGCGGCGAGGTCGCCGACGGCCGCTTCACGACCCCGTACTCCCGCCTCGACCTCCTCGCCGGGTGGGTCCTGCGCCAGGAAGGCCGGGCGCGGCCGCTTTCGCCGCCGGCGCTGGTGGACGAGGTGACCCAGGGGCTCGAGCGTGTCCTCGAGCGGCACGAGGGCGAGCCGACGAAGCCGCCGCGACCGAAGGCCCGGCACGAGGCGGAGCAGCTGGAGCGGCCCGCAGGCCCGCTCGCGCCCGAGCGCTTCGGCGTCCTGCAGGCACTGCTGGCCCATCTCCTCGCGCGCTGCGGCGACGAGACGCGGGCGACCATCCCCGCGCAGGAGCTCGTCGACCGGTTCCACATTCCGTACGAGCAGCTCGACGACCACCTGCAGCTCCTCAACCTCGTCAACTTCGGGGGCGGGTGCTACGCGGTCTACGCGTCGCTCGACGGCGACGAGGTGCGCGTGGACAAGGAGCTCTTCGGCGACGCCTTCAGGCGCCCGCCACGGCTGACGCCGCTCGAGGCGCGGGCGATCCGGCTCGCCCTCGAGTTCGTCGGCCCGATGATCGCCGCGGAGGCGCAGACGCCGCTCGAGCGCGTCCGCAGGAAGCTCGAGGAGACCTTCGGCGAGTTCGCCCTGCCCGAGCCGGCGTCGGAGCCCGAGGCCGGCACCGAGGAAGAGGGCCTCATCCGGACGCTCTCGGAGGCGATCCGCGAGCAGCGGCTCGTGGAGATCGAGTACGTGGCGGTCGGCGAGGAGACGAGCGTCCGCGTCATCGAGCCGCACGCCCTCGAGCGCGAGCTGCCGTGGTGGTACGTCCACTCCTGGGACCGCACGCGCGACGCCCACCGGAGCTTCCGGCTCGACCGCATGCGCCGCGCCACGCTCCTCGAAGGGACGTTCGACCCGCGCCCGGGCCTCGAGCCGCGCAAGCTGCGGGACGTCCGCGTCGCGAAGGTCCTCTTCGACCCCGAGGTCGCGCGCTGGCGCATCGAGCGGGGGGCGCTGCCCCTCGCCCGCGGGTATGCGCTGGAGGAAGTGGGCGTCGGCGGCACCGACTGGTTCGTCGGGGAGATCCTGAACCACCGTGGCCATGCGGAGGTGCTGGAGCCGGCTGACCTCCGCAAGGACGTCGCCGCGCGGGCGAAGAAGCTCAAGACCGCGCTCGGCAAGCGGCCGGCGCGCGCACGCTGAGGCTTAGTCCTACGCGCTCGCGAGCGGCAGCCGGAGGACGAACGTCGCTCCACCGTCCGTCTCCGACTCGACGTCGAGCGTCCCGCCGTGGGCCTCGGCGATCGAGCGTGCGATGAAGAGACCGAGGCCGGCTCCCGGCTGGGAGCCGCCGTCCTGGCTCACGCGACCGAACTTCTCGAAGATGAGGAGCTGCGACTCGGGCGGGATTCCGGGCCCGTGGTCGCGCACGCTGACGGCGACGACGCCCTTCTCGTTGGCCGCGGCCACCTCGATCTCGTCTCCGGTGACCGTGTACTTGACGGCGTTCGTGAGCAGGTTCCAGAGGAGCTGGCGCAGCCGCTCGCGGTCGCCGCGCACGGGTGGGAGCGCGGGCGCGACGCGTGTCGTCACCTTCACCTCGTCCTGCCCCAAGGAGACGACCGCCGCCGTCTCCCGGACGAGCTCCTCGACGTCCACCGCGGCAAAGGCGTACGGGAAGGTGCCCGCCTCGATGCGCGAGGTGTCGAGGACGTCGCCCACGAGGTCGGAGAGCCGCGAGGTCTCGCTCTCGATCAGGCCGAGGAACGACTCGCGCTGCTCCTGGCTCAGCTCCCGCCAGCGCCGGTTGAGCGTCTGCGCACAGCCGATCACCGAGGCCATGGGCGCGCGCAGCTCGTGAGAGACCATGGAGACGAAGTCCGCCCGGAGCGACGACAGGCGCCGGAGCTCCTCCGCGGCGCTCCGCTCGGCCTCGTACGCGCGGATGTTCTCCACCGCGACGGCGACCTGGCTGGCCAGGAGCGTCAGCATCTCGACCTCCTCGGACGTGAACGCCGGCCCGGCGTCGCGCGCCACCGTCAGCGTCCCGAGCACGCGCTCGCCGAGTGTGAGCGGCGCCACCACCTCGTCGCAGTCGGCCGCCTCGCCGGCCCGTGCGAAGACGGGATCGGCGTCGCCCGCCACCTCGATCTGCAGGCGGTCGAACGCGATCATGCTGCGCAGCTCCTGGCGGAAGGCGTCGAGCGCACGGTTCTGGTCCAGGAGGAACCGAGGGCGCGCGCCGCCCGGTTGACAGCCTCGAGCACGTCCGCCCGGTGTCCGAGGCGGTCGCGCAGGTCCTCGGCCTCCGCGGCGCGCGCCTCGGCGACCGCCGTCTCCGCGCGCAGCCTGTCGACGAGCCAGCCGACGACGAGGCCGATGAGGATCTGGAGCCCGAAGGGCAGCGTGACGTGGTCGAGGTCGAACGGCGGCGGCCCGAACTCCTCGGCACGCCACCATTCGGCCAGGAAGACGAGCGGCAGGACGACGACCGGGACGAGTGCGCCGCCCTTCATTCCGTAGCGGAGCGCGCCCTCGATCACCGGGATGTAGAGGATTCCCCAGGCCGGCGTGCTCGGCTCGAACGTGTAGACGAAGACGAACGCGTAGACGATCGCGGTGTCGAACGCGAGCGCGAGGAAGCCGATGCGGCCGAGCGCCTTGCGGTCGAGCGGGCGTCGCGCCAGCCAGAAGAACGCAACCGCTCCGAGCGATAGAGCCGCCGCGGTCGCCCAGCCCCAGCGCTCGTAGCCGGGCGGGTGCTCGTCCCCGACGATCGCCACCTCGAAAGCCGCGAACGGCACCGCGAAGACGCGCACCCACGCGATCCAGATCTCGGTCTGGCGGAGGCGCTCGAGCTCGCCCTTCATCCGGTCTCCGCGAGTCTGGCCAGCGCCCACTCGGCGTGCTCGCGGAGCAGCTGGTCGTCGCCCTCCGCATACGGGCGCACGGCTTCCACCAGGCTTCTATCGGCCGAGTTGCCCGCGGCGACAAGGGCGTTTCTCCGCAGGTAGCGCGGGTCGTTGCGCGGGAAGTAGAGGCGCGCATAGCGGTCGCGCAGCTCCTCGTCGGGCGAGCGGAGCCAGTCGAGGAGCGAGACGACGGGCTCGCCCGCGGCCGGCTCCTCCGCGCGGCGCTTCTCGACGCCGCGGTTCCAGGGGCAGACGTCCTGGCAGATGTCGCAGCCGTAGACCTGCTGCCCGAGCTCCTCGCGGTGGCCCTCCGGGATCGGCGCAGGCGCCTGCGTCCAGTAGGAGAGGCACTTGGTCGCATCGACCACGCCCGGCTCGTCGAGCGCCCCCGTCGGGCACGCGTCGATGCAGAGCGTGCACGAGCCGCAGTCGAGCTCGAGCGGCGGGGTCGGCTCGATCTCGACGTCGGTGACGAGCGTCCCGAGCACGACCCATGAGCCGTGCGTGCGCGTGATCAGCATCGTGTTCTTGCCGTAGAAGCCGACGCCGGCCCGCGCGGCGCCCTCGCGGTCGACGTGCTGGTTCGCGTCGACGAGGACGCGGTAGCTGCCGCCGAGCCGCTCGCCCAGCGCTTCGAGCTTCTCGCGAAGCCGGGCATAGTGGTCGGCCCACGTGTAGCGCGGAAGCCTCCCCTCCCCCGCCTCGGCCTCAGGGCCGGGCGCGTAGTAGCAGAGGGCCGCGGAGACGACCATGCGCGCGCCCGCGAGCAGCGTCTCGGGATGACAGGAGACCTCCGGCTGCGCCATCGTGAAGCGCATGTCCGCGAAGAGGCCTCGGGCGCGGCGCTCCCGGATCGTCCGCTCGGTCTCGGCGTACGGCCGGGCGGCGGCGGCGCCGACGACGTCGATTCCGAGCTCCTCCCCCAGCCGGGCGAGCTCTGCGCTCGTCATCTCGTCCCCAAAGTAGCACTCCGTTGTGGATACGATCGCGCCGTGAAGGCCGTGCGCATCCACGAGGACGGCGGGCCGGAGGTCCTCAGGTACGAGGACGCTCCCGACCCCGCGCCCGGCCCAGGCGAGGTGCTGATCGGCCTGCGCGCGGCTTCCCTCAACCATCTGGACATCTGGCTGCGCCGGGGGCTGCCGTCCGCGCCCAAGCCGCGGATCCTCGGCGCGGACGGCGCCGGGGTCGTCGTCGGCCTCGGTGACGGCGTCGACCGCTTCGCGGAGGGCGACGAGGTGGTGATCAATCCTGGCCTCGACGAGGGGGCCAGGATTGTGGGCGAGCATATGGACGGCACCCACGCCGAGCTCATCGCGCTCCCTGCTGACTATGTGTACCCACTGCCGAACGGCCTCTCGTTCGAGGAGGCGGCCGCGTTCCCTCTCGTCTTCGAGACCGCCTACCGGATGCTCGTCACGCGGGCGGGCCTCGCCGAGGGCGAGTGGGTCTTCGTGTGGGGAATCGGGAGCGGCGTGGCGACCGCCTCCTTCCAGGTCGCGAAGGCCCTCGGGGCGCGGGTGATCGTCACCTCGTCGAGCGACGAGAAGCTCGAGCGGGCGCTCGCGCTCGGCGCCGACGCGGCCGTGAACCACGCCGAGGGCGACGTCGCCGGAACCGTACGCGAGGTCACCGGAGGCCACGGCGCCGACGTCGTCGTCGAGCACGTCGGCGAGGCGACCTGGAAGACGTCGCTGCAGGTCGCGGCGCCGGGTGGGCGCATCGCCGTCTGCGGCGCCACGAGCGGCCCCAACCCGCCGGCGAACCTCCACCGCATCTGGTGGAAGCAGCTCACCGTCGTCGGCTCGACGATGGGCACGCAGGCTGACTTCCGGGCCGTCTACGACCTGGTGGCGAGCGGGCGGGCAAAGCCCGTCGTCGACCGCGTGTTCCCACTCGCGGACGCCGCCGCGGCGCACGAGCACCTGGAGGCGGGCCGCCAGCTCGGCAAGGTCGTCCTCGAGATCGGCGAGTAGGTCGCTACAAGACGATCCGACGCGCGACGTCGTGCGGGCAGCCGGACGCGACGAGCTTGCGCACCTGGCCGAGGTCGACCGGCGCCTTCGTGAGCGCGTTGGCGTCGCTCGGGCTGAAGCCCAGGGCGATGAACTGGGACTTGCGCCAGCGGCGCACGCGGGCCGCTTCGGGAAGCCCCTTCCTCCTGGCCTCGACCCGATCGCCCATGGCTAAGAGTGGGGGCAGCACCGGCCGACCACCCACCGCCGAACGGCGTGTCCCGCCCCCGCCGAAAGTCGAGTCTCGCTACGGCCCTTAGCCGAAGCCGAGGACGAACTTTGCGTCGTCGGACATGCGCTCGGGGCTCCAGGGCGGCTCCCACGTGAGCTCCGTCTCGACTTGCTCGACGCCCTCGAGGCTTTCGACGACCTCCTGGATCTGCTGCTCGATCATCGGCCCGACGGGGCAGCCCATCGAGGTGAGGCTGTAGGTGACGTGCACCTTCGGGCCCTCGACCTCGGCGTCGTAGAGAAGGCCGAGCTCGACGATGTCCATCCCGAGCTCCGGGTCCTCGACGACCCGCAGCGCCTCGAAGATGTCCTCGCGCGTCGGCATGCGACCACTCTAGCCCAGGAGGCGCACCTCTTCGCGCCGCTCCCGGGCGAAGAAGTGGATGCCGTCGACGAAGCGCACCCAGTTGTGCCGGGTGCAGAGGACGAGCGAGTGGGTGCGGGCGCTGTCGGTGAGGTAGCGCACGCCCCGGAGGAGATCGCCGTTGGTAACGCCCGTAGCGGCGACGATCACCGCCCCGGGGGCGAGCTCGTCGGTCTCGAAGACCTTGTTGGGATCGTCGATCCCGTGCTCCTTCGCCTGCTCGATCTCGTCGCGCGAGGTCGGCCAGAGCTGCGCCTGGAGCTCACCGCCCAGGCAGCGAAGGGCGGCGGCGGAGAGAACGGCCTGGCGCGCGCCGCCGATACCGACCGCGAGGTGGTCGTTCGTGCCGCGCACGGCGGCCGTGATCGAGGCGGTCACGTCGCCGTCCTGGATCAGCTTGATCCGAGCGCCGGCGGCCCGGATCTCTTCGATCAGGTCGTGGTGGCGCGGGCGGTCGAGGACGATGGCCGTGATGTCCCCGGGCCGGCGCCCGTAGGCCTCGGCGATCGAGGCGACGTTCTCTCCTATCGACTTCCCCAGGTCGATGCGGCCACGGGCGACGGGGCCGACGGCCATCTTCCGCATGTACATCGGCGGCAGGCGCGGGAAGGAGCCCGACTCACCGGAGGCGATCATCGACATCGCGCCGTAGTCGCCGCGCGCGACCACCGCCCGGCCTTCGAGCGGGTCGACGGCGAGGTCGACCTCGGGCCCGCCGCTCCCCACCGTGCCGCCGATGGCGAGCGCGTCTGCCTCCTCGTCGCCGCCGACGACGACGCGGCCCGTGATCTCGAGCTCGTCGAGGCCCTCGCGCATGGCGGTCGCGGCCGACTCCTCTGCTCCCTTCACGTCACCGCGACCGAGCCAGCGCGCTCCGGCGAGCGCCGCGCGCTCCGTCACGGCCGCAAAGGCCTCGCACCGGCAGCGCACGCCGTCGTCGCCTGTCAAGCGCTGGCCTGGTCCTGGGCGCGCTCGACCTCGGCGAGCACCAGGTGGATGATCTCGTTCACGGCGGTCTCCATGCGCGTGTTCTCGACGACGGGCACGCCGGCCTTCTCGGCCCGCTCGACCAGGTAGCCCTGGATGCGCCTGATGTCGGGAAGCGCGCGGAGGTACTTCTGCATCGGGCGGAGACCCTGCGAGCCCGCGTCACGGATCCAGAAGTGACGCGCGTGCTCGTCTTCGTCGGCGATTGCGAGAAGGCACTGGACGACGACGGCGCCGTCGTACGAGCGCGGGAGCGCGCCGGGGACCAGGTGGACCCCCTCGACGGCGAGCGAATAGCTCTCCTCGAGCGCCCGCGAGATGACGGCCTTGACGCCAACGAGCACGTTGCGGGTCTGCTCCTTGAAGCCGAGCAGGGCGGCGTCGGCCTCCTCGCCGTCGTGGATGCGCAGGGCCGGGCCGGCCTCGAAGCTCGAGTAGTGGATGGACGGCATGAAGCGCCTGGCGAAGAACGCGCGCATCGTCTGGCGCACCGTGTCCGTCGAGGTAACGCGCGTGATCCCGAGCCGGTGGGCGATCTCCGTCGCCACCGTCGACTTGCCGGTCCCGGTCGCCCCGCCGACGAGGAGGACGATCGGCAGGTCGAGCTCCCGCAGCGCCTGCAGGCGGCGGAGGTGGAGGACGGCCTCGCCGTTCTCGTGCTCGTCGAGCACGGAGGCGGCGACGTTGTAGAGGCGCTCGGCGCCGACAGCGTGCTCCTCCTGCCCGCGGACGAGCTCCCCCTCGATCAGGCGGGCGAGCTCATACGCGCGCTCGGGAGGGATTCCGGTGCCCATGAGCGTCCTCGCCATGAGCCCCTTCGAGTAGGGAAGCCTGACGTCCTCGGAGAGGAGCGCCTCCGGTGGACGGCGGTCCGTGTTCACGCTGGTGCCTTCGCGGCGATCACGGCGTCCGCGATCGCCTCCAGCGCCTCGTCCAGCTCGCGCTCGCCGGGCAGCGGCAGGACCTCGTTGTCCGCGAACACGACCGGGATGCCGCGCGTCTCGGCGACCTCCGCGACGACGTCGATCGCCGCCGCCTTGATCTCGGTGAGGTAGACCTCGACCTCCGCGACGGCCGGCGAGTCGAGCTCGGCCAGGAGCACGTCGCGGCGCGCCAGGCTGCCCGAGACGAAGACGACCTCGGCGCCGTGCTCGCGCTCGAGGTGCTCGCGGAGGCGATCGTGGACGGAATCCGGCGCGGTGGAGAAGAAGGCGACGCGGCGGCCCGCGACCGACTCCACCGGCCGGGGTCGCAGCACGGTGGCGATCACGGGCAGATCCTTGTCCACGGCGGCGATCGCCAGGCGGAGGTCGTCGACACGCTGCGGCGTCGCGAGCGGCTCCTCGCACATCGTGAGGACGACGAGGTCGCTGAGGAAGAGGCGGTAGGCCCCGAGGTCCCCGGTGACCGTGTCCGGCTCCTGATGCGCGCCGGCGACCATGATCCTCGCGCCCGCCTCGACCGGGGGCAGCGTCGCGCCGCTCGCCTCCAGCAGGACGAGGTCGGGCTCCAGCTCGGCGGCGAGCCGAGCGGCCTCCTCGACGTTCGAGACGAACGGCTTGCCGGCGAGACCGCCCCCGCAGCGCCGTGCGCCGACGGTGGGGACGCCCGCGAGCGCGGCGTCCTCGAGGTAGTCCGAGGCCGCGTGAACGCCCGAGCGTGAAAGCGCGAGCAGGTCGGCGACGGTCGGCCGCGCCTGTACCAGCGTGGGCTCCGCCGGGCCGCCGCGGCCCATGGCGACGACGACCACCTCGCGCGAGCGCGAGAGCAGCCGCGCGACGTGCCCGGCGACCGCGGTCTTCCCCACGCGCTTCCCGGTTCCGATCACGGCAAGGGCCGGCTGGTCGTAGGGCGCGAACCGCACCGGGTCGAGCCTGAAGTCGGCACCCACGTAGGGAAGCCCGTTGGCGAGCGCCCGCGACGCCAGTCGGAAGCGGCGCCTCGGGCCCACGACGGGCTCGTCGGAAAGGTCGACGACGACGTCCACGTCCACTTCGACCAGCGCGTCGGCCAACTTGTTCCAGAGAGGCACCCCGTAGTCGGGGACGCCGTCGCGGAGCTTCTCGGTCCCGCCGAGCAGGACCGCCCCTACGACCTCGTAGCGCAGGGCCGCAAGCGTCTCGACGACGACGTCGGGGTAGTGCTCTCCGTCGACGAGTGCGAGCGCTCTCATGACCGCCTGGTCAACTCGTTCTCGATGCGGGCGGTGTACTTCTCGTACTCGAGGGTCTCGATCGAGAACTGGATGATCCGCTCCTGCCCGTGGAAGGGGTACTTGCGCCAGACGTCGACGTGCTTGTTCTCGATCTCGACGACGTTGTAGCACGGCCTGGTCTTGCCCCTCAGGCGCAGCGACGAAACGGTGCCGGCGTTGACGACGAAGAGGTTCTCCAGGCGCCAGGCGTACGGGACGTGCTTGTGGCCCGAGAGGACGAGGTTCACGCCGACGTGCTGCAGCACCTCGAGCGCGTCGCCGGCGTCGTAGACGACGTTGCGCTCGCGCCCGGTGCCCGGCACGGGCAGCAGGTGGTGGTGGAGGACGAAGATGCGGAAGTCGGCCGGCTCGGAGAACTGCTCCTCGATCCACGGATAGCGGCCGCGACCGATGACGCCGTGGTCGAGGTCCGGCTCGGAGGAGTCGACGGCCACCACCGAGACGCCGTTCACGTGCAGGGTGCGCCTGCGCTCGCCGAAGAGCTCCTCGAAGTGGATGTAGCCGACGTTCCGCGAGTCGTGGTTCCCCGGGACGACGACCACGTTCTCGCACTCGATGCGGTCCAGGTACGCCTTCGCCTCCGCGTACTCCTGCTGGAAGCCGAACGTCGTCAGGTCGCCCGAGCAGACGACGATGTCGGGCTCGAGCTCGTTGATCTCCATGATGGCGCGGTCGGCGAGGTTCGGCACGAAGTACGGCGAGCCGCAGTGGAGATCGGAAAAGTGCGCGATCTTGAACAGTGTGTGCCCCCTCGTCGTCGGGCAGTAAACGAATCTTAGGCGTGGTCGTCCGGGGTCGTTGCTACCTTTTCAGGAGGATGCGCCCAGAAAGCGGCGATTTCCAGGAATATTCCGGGACCGTCTTTGCCAACGATGCCGAGGTCGAGTGCGCCCGCCTCCTCGACTACTACGGCATCCGGTGGGAGTACGAGCCGCACTCGTTCCCGCTCGAGACGGACGAGGAGGGACGGGTCGTGGAGGCCTTCACCCCCGACTTCTTCCTCCCCGAACAGGAGCTCTACCTCGAGGTCACCGTGATGAAGCAGTCGCTCGTCACGCGGAAGAACCGCAAGATCCGGAAGTTCCGCGAGCGGTACCCCGACGTCAAGGTGAAGCTCTTCACGCGGCGTGACTTCGAGCGGCTGGGTGAGAAATACGGCCTGAACCTCGTTACGTAGAGCCTCGCCCCGGCGAGGTCTATCTCTCCCGGGAGGAGCTCGCCACCCGCGTCGGCGAGCTGGGAGCCGAGATCGCTCGCGACTACGCGGGCCGCGATCTTCTGCTCGTCACGGTCCTCAAGGGCGCCTTCGTCTTCGCGGCCGACCTCGCCCGGGCGATCACGGTCCCGCACTCCATGGACTTCCTGGTCCTCGCCGGCTACGGCGGCGAGCTGGGCGGCCGCACGCGCATCCGGCTCCTGAAGGACCTCGACCTGCCGATCGCCGGCCGTGACGTCCTCCTCGTCGAGAACGTCGTCGACACCGGACTGACGCTGAACTACGTCGTCAAGACGCTCACGCTCCGCGACCCGTGCAGCATCGCCGTCTGCACGCTCTTCGACCGCCCCTACCGCCGGCTCGTCGACGACCTGCCGATGCGCTACGTCGGCTTCACCATCCCCGACCAGTTCTTCCTCGGCTACGGCTTCGACCTGCACGAGCGCTATCGCGGCCTGCCCGACGTTCACGTCGCGGAGGGCTAGTGCCCCTGAAGGGGCACTAGCCTGCAGACATGCCGGCCGAGCTGATCGGCTTCCTCGGCGTCGCCGTCCTCGTGATCGTGACTCCGGGCCCGGATACGGCCCTCACGATCCGGAACACGCTCCTCGGCGGCCGGAGGGCCGGGATCGCGACGGCGTTCGGGGTGGTCGGCGGCCAGGCGGTCTGGGCCCTCGCGACGAGCCTCGGCGTCGTCGCGCTCCTCCTCGCCTCGGAGCCCGCCTTCGCGGCCGTGCGGATCGCAGGGGCCGCTTACCTCGTCTACCTCGGCGTCCAGACGCTCCTGGCGGCCTGGCGCGGTCACTCCTGGGAGCTCGCGAGCGGCGAGGGGAAGCCCGCGCTCGCCCCGACGGTCGCGGCCCGCCAGGGCCTCGTCAGCAACCTCGGCAACCCGAAGATGGCCGCCTTCTTCCCCAGCCTCCTGCCGCAGTTCGTGCCCGCTGGAGAGGCGGCGTTCGCGCCGCTGCTCCTGCTCGGCCTCCTGTTCTGCACGATGACCCTGGTCTGGCTGACCGCCTACGCGGTCGTCGTTTCCCGCGCACAGGGCTTCCTCCGGCGGACCGGCGTCAAGCGCGCCCTGGAGGCCGTGACCGGGACCGTGCTGGTCGCGCTCGGCCTGCGCCTGGCCTCCTGGGCGCTCCCTCCTGGCTACAGGTAGCCCATCGGGTCGACCGGGCTGCCGTTCACCCGCACCTCGAAGTGGAGGTGCGGCCCCGTCGAGTTGCCCGTCGTGCCCACGGCCCCGATCGCCGTGCCCTGCGAGACGCGTCCGCTGCCGACGTAGAAGGCCGACTGGTGGGCGTACGCGGTGGCGAGGCCGTTCCCGTGGTCGATGATCGTGATGTTCCCATACCCGCTCATGTACCCGGTGTAGATGATCCTCCCGGCGGCGACGGCGCGGATCGGCGTCCCGCTCGGAGCGGCGATGTCGATGCCCTCGTGCATGCGGCCCCAGCGCCAGCCGAAGCCGCTCGTGACCACGCCGTGGACCGGCCAGATGAAGCCGCTCGACGACGTCCCGCTGCCGCTCGAGCCCCCGCCGGATCCGCCGCTCGAGGCCCGGATCTGCGCGGCGAGCTTGGCGCTCTGCGCCTGCATCGCCTCCACGTCTTCCTCGGCCTCGTGGCGGTCGCCCCGCACCGAGGCGAGGACGCTCTGCCGGCTCGCGCGCGCGGCGGCGAGAGCCTCCTGCTGCGCGACGAGCTCTTCGCGGGCGGCCACCTGCTCCGCGGTCTTGCTTGCGAGGGCCTTCGTCTCCGCGGCGACCTCGACCTTCGTCAGCCGGGTCTCCTCACGCGCGACCCTCAGCTCGTCCCGAAGAGTCTGGATCTGCTCGGCGATCGCCTGGTCCTGCTGGCCGATCGACTCGAAGTACTCGAGCTGGTCGACCAGGTCGCCGAGGCTCTGGACCTGGAGGAGGATCGCGAACGCGTCGGTGTCCTCGCTCTGGTACAGCTCGACGAGGCGCTCCTCGAGCCGGGCCTGGGCGATCCCGAACTGGGTCTGCAGGTGCACGATCCCCTTCGTCTGCTCCTCGACGCGAGCCTCGAGCTGCGCGAGACGGTGCTCGTGGACGGCGAGCTCGGCCTCGAGCTCGTCGATGAGCGCCGTGAGCGAGCCGATGTCGCCTCCGAGTGTCTCGATCCGCTCGCTCGCCGCCTGGATATCGGAGGTGAGGACGCCTTCCTTCTTCCTGGCGGCCTGGATCTCCGCGCGTAGGCCGGAGATCCTCCGCTCCAGTTCCGCCTTCCGATCGGCCGCGGACTGGCCGAGCGCCGAGGGAACGCAGAGAGCGACGAGCGCACTGAGGAGCGCTGCGGCTAGGCAGATGCGGCGAGCGTCAACCACCGGAACGAATTTCGGCGGGAATGCAGGGCTCCCTGCGCCTCCCCACCGGGGGTCTTCGGTCTCGAACGGCCTCTGTTGTAGCACGGCTCCCGGTCGCCGTGCGTCCTCTACCCGATCAGGTGTTCGGGGTGCGAGACGTCCGGCGGCGCGTCGTCTCGGGCGCCGGCGGCGGCTCGGGAGCCGCCGGCGGCGCCTCTGGAGACGGCTCCGGAACGGGCTCCGGGGAAGGCCCGGACACGCTTGCGGGCTCGAGCGGCGCCTCGACGCGCTGGGTCGGCGTCACCTCGGCCTGGGCGCGGCGAACGCGTTCTTGCATCTCCCTGACGAGCGCGCCGATCTGTGCCTCGAGCGCCAGGATGCGGGCGCCTACGTCGTCGACGTGGGCCGTCGCCGCTCGGGCAGCGTGCGCGTCGCCGGCATGGGTCGCACGGCCGAGGTCCTGGTAGGCACGACTCAGCTCGGCCTGGAGCTCGGCCAGCTCGCGGCGGAGGCGAAACAGCTCGAGCTGGCCACGGGAGCGAGCGCCGACGACGCGGCGATGGGCCGAGAGCCTGGCGATCGCCGCGCCGGTCCGGCGACGCCCGGCTTCCCAGCGAAGCAGGAAGACCAGCGCGGCCAGGCCGAGCGCGACCGCGGCCCACAGCCAGGCCTGCGCGCCGACCAGGACGACGCCCGCGCCGGCGAGGACGATGCCGGCGAGCAGCCCGAGGTCCGGAGCAGACCAGTACCTGCGCACGCGCGCCTCCACCCCGGCCGGCTCGGGGACGGGGCTCCCGCACTCGGAGCAGAACCTGGCCTCGGCGGCGACGGTCGCGCCGCAGGTGAGGCATTCAACGTCGAGGCTTGACATCGACCTGTTCTGATTCCCTGTCTGCTCGATCTCCACGCTCGAGGGCCCGGAGCGCCTGGCCGGCCTGGCTCCGGAGCGGACCTACGAGCGTCCGGTAGTCCTCATCCGAGATCTTGCCGGTCCTGTGGTCGAACTCGAGCTCCTTCAGGGCGGCGAGCGCGCGGTCGCGTTCCTCGAGCAGGCGCAGGCGCCGCTCGTCCGCGGGGCTCGCGGTGACGAGGTCGTCCCCGCGCCCGGGGCGGAGGAGCGGCCGGGCGACGTAGACGACGCAGGCGACCGCCAGCAGGGCGCCGAGTGCCAGGGCCAGCATCTCCACTAGTCTTCCACCTAGTGCTCCCCCCGGCGATCCCAGCCTGCTTCTGCCCCGCGATCACGCGGCGCCAGAGCCCACCCTCGCCCTTGCCAAGGCCGCCAGCCTTGGCCGCGGGCGAGTATTGCCTCTGGCTTGGTGCTCGCGACGCAGAATCGAGGCTTGATCACCGGGACGAGCACTACGCCGGCGCGGCGGCCCCCTCGCCGGCGAAGCGGGAGGCGAGTCGCCGCTGTTCCCTGGCATCCGGCCACATGGCGACCACCGAGCCGAGCACGAAGATCAGCCCCGACAGCCAGATGAGGTTGACGAGCGGGTTCACGATCGTCTCGAGGACGACCGACCCGTCCGGATAGAAGCGGTCGGCGATCACGAAGAGATCCTCGCCCCGCAGCCAGTCCGTGCGGATGCCGACCTCGTTCGACGTCTGCTCCTCGGCGAAGTAGCTGTTCTTGCCCGCCTCCATCGTCCCGACCCGGTCGTCCCCCCGGTAGACGTCGAGCTGCGCGCGGACCTCCTGCGCATTCGCCCCGCGCCGCTCCTCGCTCCCCGTGTACACGAGCCGGTAGTCGCCGGCAGTCATCGCCTCTCCCGGGGCAAGGCGGGCCTCCCGGCTCGTGGAGAAGCCGCCGATCCCGATCGCGCCGATCAGAAGGACGACGATGGCGGCGTGGACGACGTAGCCCCCGTAACGCCGGCGATTTCGCGCTACCAGCCCCGTGAAGGCAGCCCACCAGCTTCCGGCGCCGATCGCCTTGCGGGCGCGGGTGCCGCGCACGAACTCGAGCACGATCGTCGTCAGCACGAACGCGGCGAAGGTGTAGCCGACCAGGCCGGCCGGGCTCGACCCGGCTCCGCCAAGCAGGAGCAGCACGCCGGTGACGAGCGCGACGCCGGCCGGCCAGGCGAGCTGGGAGGCGACCGAGCGAAGCGAGGCGCGCCGCCAGGCGACGACCGGGCCGATGCCCATGAGGAGCACGAGCGGAAGGCCGAAGACGATCGCGAAGAAGTCGTAGTACGGCGCCCCGACCGAGACAGCGACGCCGCGCACCGCCTCGGAGACGAGCGGGTAGACGACCCCCCAGAGGATCGTGAGCGCGAGCGCGACGAGGAAGAGGTTGTTGTAGAGGAACGCCGCCTCGCGCGAGACGAGCGACTCGAGCCGCGTCGGCGACCGAAGCAGCGGGAGCCGCGAGAGGATGAGCGCGATCGAGGCGGCGACGACGACGGCGATGAAGCCGAGGAAGAACGGCCCGATCGAGGACTGGGTGAAGCTGTGGATCGAGCTGATGACCCCGCTCCTCGTCAGAAACGTCCCGAAGAGCGACAGGGCGAACGCGCCGGCGACGAGGATGACGTTCCAGACGCGGAGCATGTTCTTCTTCTCCTGCACCATCACCGAGTGCAGGAACGCGGTGGCGACGAGCCAGGGCATGAGCGCGGCGTTCTCGACGGGATCCCAGGCGTACCAGCCGCCCCACCCCACCTCCTCGTAGGCCCACTTGGCGCCGAGGAGGACCCCGACGCCGAGGAACGTCCAGGCGGCGAGCGTCCAGCGCCGCGTGACCACGATCCAGCGTTCGTCCACGCGTCGCGAGGCGAGCGCCGCCATGGCAAACGCGAACGGGATCGTCAGCCCGACGTAACCGAGGTAGAGCATCGGCGGGTGCGCGATCATGTACGGGTTCTGGAGGCTGGGGTTCATCCCGGCCCCGTCGGTGGGAGCGGCCTGCGTGGCGAACGGGCTGGCGATCGCGACGAGCAGGAAGGCGAAGAAGAGCGCGACGCCCGCGACGATCGGCACCGTCCAGGGGAGCACTTCGCGCACGAGCCGCCGGTTGAGCGCCACGGCGGCGGAGGCGGCCCCGGTGAGGACCAGCAGCCAGAGCAGGAGCGATCCCTCCTGCCCGCTCCAGAAAGCGGCCAACGTATAGCCGAGCGGCAGCTCGCGGCTCGTCGAGCGGGCGACGTAGTCGAACGAGAAGTCGTTGGCGGCGAGCGCGGCGAGGAGGACGAGCGAGGCGACGCCGACCGCCGCGAACGACGCGTAGAGCGCGTTCACGGCAGAGTCGAGCAGGCGTCGACGGCCTCGCCACGCCGCGTAGCCGCCGGCGACGGCCGCGTACAGGATCAGGCCGAAGGCGGCGACCAGGGCAGCGCGCCCGAGCTCGGGCACTTAGCTCTCCGGAGCGTACTTCGACGGGCACTTCGTGACCAGCGAGTCTTCCGTCGCCACGAAGACGCCGCCGGTGAGCTCGCCCTTCACGTAGACCTCGCGGCCCACCTTGAAGAGGTCGGGCACCGAGCCCGTGTACACGACCGGGACGGTCGCCTCTCCCTCGATGTCCCTGAGGGTGAACTCCATCCCAGAGCCGCGCGCGTCGCCCTCGACCGGCCCGACGACGATGCCGGCGAGTCCGACCTCGCCCTCGGCCCTGTCGAGCTGGCTCGGCTGCAGCGAGGCAGTCCCGCCGGCGAGGCTCGTCCAGATGAGGAAGACCGCCAGGACCGCCGCGACGGAGAGCGCGACGACGAGGCGCACGGGGTTGCGCCGCCTTGCCACGCTTCGAGTTTACCGGCGGTCTTGGGTTCCTAGAACCGCTACTCGGGGGTAGGCATCGGGCGGCGATCCGGGATCCGGTAGCCGTGATCCCGGCAGAGGCTCCCCGGAGCGTCCTCGGTAAGGGCGTCGCAGTAGCCCTTGCCGTAGGCAGCGCGGAGGAAGGCGGCGACGACCTCGAGGTTCCAATCGCCCACGCCGCACGCCTCTCCCCAGAGGTCGGCCAGCCGGAGGTCGATGTCGAGCTCGAGCAGGTCGATGCGGGAAGGTCGCTTGGCCATGGGCTGAAGGTACTCAGGTGATCGGACGGACCAGTAGGGTGGCCCGAATGGCTCTAATCCGCGTCGGTCCTGCCCGCGTGCCCTCTCGCGAGAGCCCCGAAGCGGCCGTCGAGCTCCTCCTCGAGCGCGGCTACACGGCCTGCGAGATCGACTTCGAGGGGAAGTTCTGGATGGACTACCCGTGGGCGGAGCGCTTCGGCGAGCTGGCGCGGGAGGCCGACATCGCGCTCTCGGTGCACGCGCCCATCGCCGGGTTCATGGGCCACCTCGAGCGTGACCGAAAGTACAACATGGCCACGGGGATGCTCGACCACTCGGCCGGGGTCGCCGTCGCCTGCGGCGCCGAGCTCGTCGTCTTCCACCCCGGCTTCCTGCTGGGGCGCGAGCGCGAGGCGGCGCTCGAGGCGGTTGCCGACCAGCTCGGCTCGCTGCGCGAGCGCCTCGAGGGCAAGGGCCGCGGCGTGCCCTTCGGCGTCGAGGTAATGGGCCGCGTCCGGGACCTCGGCACGATCGACGACGTCATCTGGATTGCCGAGCATGTCGACTGGGTGCGGCCGGTGCTCGACTTCGCGCACATGCACGCAACCTCGGACGGCGCGTATGTCGAGGCCGACCTCTTCGCGGAGGCGCTTGCGGAGGCCGATGCCGTTCTGGAACCGGGCGCTCCGTTCCACATCCACTTCTCGGACATCGCCTTTGCGAACCGGAACGAGACGAAGCACCTCCCCTACGGCGAAGGCACGCTGCGTGCGGAGCCGCTGCGCGACGCGTTGGCCCGCTTCGACCGGGCGGCGACGGTCATCTCGGAATCGCCGGACGAGGACTCGAGCCAGGCGATCCGTTCGATCCTGCTGGGGGCGCGGGCGTGACGGCGACGAACCCGCCGCTCTACGGATCGGAGCAGTCGCGCTTCGCGCGCTACCTCGAACGGCGGGAGACGCGCCGCCCGGACCCGGTCGCCCGGGAGCTCCGGCGCCGGCTCCTCTCCGGGCTTCGTGGTCGCGTGCTAGAGCTCGGCTGCGGCGACGGGCGCGCCTTCGAGCACTACCCGTCCCGGGTCACCGCGGTGCTCGCTGTCGAGCCTGACCCCGCGGCCCGGGCGGTCGCCTTCGAGCGCGCAGCGGCGGCGCCCGTGCCGATCGAGGTCGTGGACGGCGATGCGTCCTCCCTCCCGGCCGGAAACGAAACCTTCGACGCCGCCCTCGTGGTCTGGGTTCTCTGCAGCATCCCCGACCCGTCCGCGGCCCTGGACGAGCTACGTCGCGTGCTCGTCCCAGACGGGGAGCTGCGCTTCTACGAGCACGTGCGCTCGCCCCAGGCCGCGTTCCGGGCCCTTCAGCGCGCGGGCGACCGGCTCTTCTGGACGCGTGCTCTCGGCGGCTGCGAGACGACGCGCGACACCGTTGCAGTGATCGAGCAGGCCGGCTTCGAGCTCGCCGCCCTCGACCGCGGCTTCCACTCCTCCTCGGTCCTCACCATTACCTCGGCACCATACGCCGTAGGCGTGGCGCTGCGCTGACGCGCACCACGCCGGCAGCAGGCGGAAGCGCTTGTGTTCCACGAGCACAAACGTGCGACCACGGCAAAGCGCGCAAGGCATCTCGGTGTTGGGCTTCGGAGCGAGGGTCGCCGGCTTGTGCCGGTGGAACACTTGGGGTGGTCCGGCCCCGCTTCGGTGCCCGGCCGACGCCGCGGGGTCGAGCTAGCCGCCCGGAACGACCCTGAGGCCGGGGCCGCCCGTGACCGACACCGTGCGCTCGTCGCCGGGCCGTCGCCACGACTCCCCGAGCTTCTCGTCCAACGTCGCCTCGAGCTGGCCTGTGATGGCCAGCTCCTCGACGATGTCGGCGCCGCCGACGAGCTCTCCGGCGACGAACACCTGCGGGATCGTGGGCCAGTCGGAGAGCGCCGAGAGCTCCTCGCGGATGCGCGGGTCGGGAAGCACGTCGACCGTCGCGAAGCCGGCGCCCACCCCCCGCAGCGCCTGCATCGCGCGCTCGGAGTTGCCGCAGTAGGCCTGCTCGTGCGTCCCCTTGATGAAGGCGACGACGGGCTCCTGCTCGATCGCGTCCTTGATGCGGTCGTGAAGGTCGCTCATGCCTCTCCCCTCGTGGTGATTCGCAGCTCGTGGATGGTGCCGTCCCGGAGCGGCTCGGCGAGTGCGTCGTAGATGAGCCGGTGCTGGTCGAGCAGCGAGAGGCGGCCGAACGACACGTCCACGACGGTCACGTGGAAGTGGTCGCCGCCGCCGGTGCGGTCGACGATCGCCACCTCCTGCGCCTCCGGGAACGCCGCGCGCAGGAGCCCTTCGAGTCGCTGGCTCATCGCAGCCGACGATACCAGCAGCGATCACCGCTACCATGGCGCCCGATGCGCCGTCTGCTCCTCGGGGTCACGCTCTCGGTTGCCATCGTCGCGCTCGTCGTTCCGTCGACGGGGGCGGCGTTCAACGGTCGCCAGGCGAAGCAGTGGGCGCGCCAGCTCGCCGAGCTCGGCCCACGGCCGGCCGGCGGGCAGCACGAGCGCCAGGCCGGCGCGATCGTGCGCCAGCGCCTGAACGAGCTGGGCTACGACGTCGAGACCCAGGACGTTCCCCTCCCCGAGGGAGGCCAGTCGCTGAACGTCGTCGGCGAGACGCCCGGACTGCCCGAGGTGATCATCGTCGCGCACATGGACGGCGTGCCGGGGACGCCCGCGGCCAACGACAACGCCTCGGGCGTCGGCGTCATGCTCATGCTGGCCCAGTACCTGAAGGACGAGCCGGGCATCCTCGTCGCCGCCCTGGGCGCTGAGGAACGTCGCTACACCGGAGCGGGCTGGCACCTCGGATCCCGCGAGCTGACCCAGTCTCTGACGAACGCGGAGAAGGAGAGCGTCCGCCTCGCGCTCTCGATCGACATGGTCGGAGTCGGATGGACGCTGAACATCCGCGGTCTCGAGGCGCGACCGAACCGGTCGGCGCGCAAGCTGCTCAGGGCCGCCGACGACCTCGGGATCAGGGCCAGCTACCTGCGGGACACCGGCCAGTCCGATCACGACGACCTCACGCGCGGCGGCGTGCCCGCGGCCTGGATCGAGTGGCGGTGGGACCACTGCTGGCACATGCCGTGCGACCGCGTCCACCGCCTGAGCCCGTGGAGGCTCTCGCGCGCCGGCCGGGTCGTCCTCGAGGCCGCCCGCAGAGTCGTGACTGATCGCCGACTAAACACCCGCGGGCGGTACCCCGAATGGGGGACGACGGGCCTCGCGTCATGCCGATGATGCGAAGTGCCGCATGAACGACCACGCCGCGCGTCTTCCTGAGTTCGGGACCGGCCTCCGGGCCCGGCTCGAGCGGGCAAATCGTGTCCGCGAGCGAGCCCCACTGCCCTCGAGCCGTGACCTCGTCCATCTCCTCGAGGAGGAGCCGGTCGAGCGCACGACCCCGGAGCTCGTCCTCGTCGGCGGCGACCTCGTGCGGCATCGGGCTGCGGGCCCGGTGGCCGCCTGATCGAGCCATGTCCGGAGGGCTCACGGAGAAGCTCCGCGGCTCGCTCGAGAGCTACCTCGCTCGGAGCGCCGCCGAGCTGGACGAGCGCGGCGCCGAGCTGGACGGCCGCAACCGGGAGCTCACCGAGCGCGAGGAGGCGCTGGAGCGCGCCGAGCTCGAGCTGGAGCAGCGGGCGCGCACCCTCGAGGAGCTCGGCCCCATGCCCGCGAAGCTCAGCCAAGCGCTCGACCGGGCGCTCGAGAGCCTGAAGGAGCGGGCAGTCGAGGTGGCCACGGCCACCGAGGACGTGCGCGAGCGCCTCAGGAAGCTGATCGAGTCCGAGGCCGAGCTGGCCGCGCGGGAGAAGGGCTTCACCGAGAAGAGCGACCGCCTGCGCGTCGAGCAGCGCCGGCTCGCCGACCGCGAGCGCGAGCTCGCCCAGTTCCACAGGGACCTGCTCGACCCCGACGCTCTCGACACGCAATGGGTCGCCCAGCGCGACCGCTCCTTCGCCGAGGCGGAGTCGCTGCTCGAGGAGCGCCGGCGGGAGCTCGACGCGCGCGAGCAGGAGCTGGACGAGCACCAGGTCCGCCAGACGGCCCGGCTCGAGGTCCTCCGAGGCGAGCTCGAGCAGCGCGAGAACGAGCTGTCCGAGCTGCGCGCCAGGCTCGAGCGCCGCGAGCAGGAGCTGAACGCCTACGTGGCCGAGCTGCAGCGCGGGCTCACCCAGAGCTAGTTGCCCCGGCCGTTGATCGTCTTCGCCCTGGCCGCGCTCGGCTCACTGGCCGTCGCGGTCACCGCCTGTGCGGCGCCCGAAGACCGTAACCTCCGCTCGGTAGAGACGTGGGCGTTTCCGCTCGGCGAAGGGGCGCTGGCCGACGTGCTCCGGCGGCCGGACGCCTTCGACCTCGTCGTCGTCGACGGCGAGGAGGTCACCGAGCGCCAGGTGAGGAGGCTCCGCCGCCACGGAGCGATCGTCCTCGGCTACCTCTCGGTCGGGACGATCGAGAGCTACCGCTGGTGGCACCGGGCGGCGACGCCGTTCAAGCTCGAGCTCTGGGACGACTGGGGGGAGTGGTATGCGGACGTCTCCCGGCCAGGCTTCCGCGACCTGATCGCGTCACGGGTCGCACCCAGCATGCTCTCGAAGGGCCTCGACGGGCTCTTCCTCGACAACACGGACATGATCGAGACGCATCCGGCCCAGCGCGACGGGATGGAGGCGCTCGTCGCCCGTCTGGCGCGCAAGGTCCACCGCCGCGACAAGCTCCTCTTCGCTCAGAACGGCGACTCCACCATCGGCCCGACCCTGCGCTACTACGACGGCTGGAACCGCGAGGACGTCAGCTGGACGTACGACTTCGACCGCGAACAGTACGTTCGGGTAGGTTCGGCCGACCGTGCCGACGCGCTCGCCGCGATCCGGCGGATCCGCGGAAGCGGGCTCCTCGTCACCACCACCGACTACGTGCCTCATGGCAGCGCCGATGCCGCTTCGGAGGCGGTCAGAGCCGCGTGCGACGCGGGAGCGCTGCCGTACGTGAGCGACATCGAGCTGTCGCGGGTCCCGGGCCCGTTGCGCTGCTGAGCGGCCGCCGGAAACTGGACTTGAGCGACTTCTAGACCTCCCCCACGATTCGGAACGCGCCGGTCCATGCGGCCACTACGGTCCGGCGTCACGGGAGAACCAGCACCAGGGAGGGGAGAACTTGCGGCGTCGTACCCTTGCATGTCTCGTTGCGGGACTGGCAGCGCTCATGGCTCAGGCGGAAGGCGCCTGGGCCGCCGACAGGACGCTCGACCTGCGCGTCCTCGTCGTCTCCACAGGCGACGCCAGCGTCGATCCCGGTCTCGACCTGATGGACGACGTCCTGGACGAGGTCGGCGTGCCGTACGACGTCCTCGACTCGAGCACCGAGACGCTCACGCCCGATCGCCTCTCCTCCGGCGACCACGGCTTCTACAACGGCGTCATCCTCACGAACTCCGAGCTCTTCCTGCCCAACGGCGCCGGCTCCGGCTTCGACGCGTTCGAGTGGGAGGCGCTGCACGCCTTCGAGCGCGACTTCGGCGTGCGCGAGTCGATCGTCTCGGGCTTCCCGGCCACCAACCCGGGCCTCGGGCTCGACTACGGGATGACCGACATCATCGCCGGCACCGAGTTCCTGGGCCGCTGGCAGGCGCCGGCCGGCGGAACCGGGGTCTTCGAGTACGTGAACGAGGCGAACCCGCTGCCGATCACCGACTTCGCGTTCGCCGGGCGGCCGTTCGTCGTCTACGCGGGCGAGCCGCGCGAGACCGGCGTCGGCCCGCACATCCAGCCGCTCCTCGTCTGGCAGGACGACGGCGAGAAGACCTTCGTCTCGCACCTCCGCTACGACGACGGACGCGAGGTCCTCCTCTCGACGATCTCGAACGCCTGGTTCCTGATCCACTCGCAGGTGCTCGCCTACGAGTTCCTCAACTTCGCCACGAAGGGCGTCTTCATCGGCTCCCGCGAGGTGTACCTCGAGGCGCACGTCGACGACCTCTTCCTCGGCAACTCGCTCTGGGATCCCGCCGGGAACGTGACCGACGAGAGCCAGGAGTACCGCATGACCGCCGGGGACGTCCAGAACGCCGTCGCCCAGACGGCGGCGCTCCGGGCGTCGCATCCGTCCGCAGGCGCGTTCGCGCTCGACTTCCCCTTCAACGGGAGCGGCGCGGGCCTGCCCGTCGATCCGCCGACGGCCAGCCTTCGCCCCGTCGCCGACACCCATGTCGAGCAGGACGACCCGTACGACAACCACGGGCGCGACTCGCGCGGCCAGGTGCAGTTCCGGACGAACGACGAGGAGCGCACGTTGATGCGCTTCAACCTCGCCGGCCAGCCGACGAGCCCGGTCGAGCGCGCCACGCTGACGCTGTGGACCGACGGCTCCAACCAGATCACCGCCAAGGCCTGCCGCCTGACCAGCTCGTGGGACGAGGGGAGCGGCTACTTCCTCTCCGGCGCGACGTGGCGCTACCGCCGCGGCCTCACCCGCTGGAACACGTACGGAGGCGACTACGACGGCGCCACGTGCATTCCCTTCCGCCTTCTGAACGAGCGGCTCGTCACGGTCGACGTGACGCCCTTCGTCTCGGGCTGGCTCGGCGGCCAGGCGAACAACGGGCTGATCGTGATCGGCACGTCCTGGGGCGAGGGGGAGATCGGGATGCGCGAGCAGTCGAGCTCGAGCAGGCGCCCCCTGCTCACGATCGACTACGCGCCGGTGCCGACCGACCCGCTCACGAACGCGGTCGTGGCCGGCAAGGACGCCTTCCGCTACGTGAACCACACCTTCACCCACGAGGACATGGACACGAGCGCCGGCCTGGCGGACTACGCCTTCTCGTCCTCGGAGATCCAGCAGAACCGCGACACGTGGACGCGGCTCGGCCTGCCCGGCAAGGCCGAGAACGACCGGGTGCTGCTCACGGGCGAGCACTCGGGCCTCGCCGACGACCAGGGTACGGCGCTCGACCCCACGGACGACATCCACTTTCCCGCCGGGACGAACGACCAGCTGCTCCAGGCCGCGCAGGACCTCGGCGTCCGCTACCTGGGAGCCGACTCCTCGCGGCCCGGCCAGAACACCGAGCGCCGGGTGCCGGGCTTCGACCTCGTGATCCTGCCCCGCTATCCGACCGCGGTCTTCTACAACGCGACCACGCCGGCGCAGAACACCGACGAGTACAACTACATCTTCCACGAGCGGTACGTGAACGCCGGCCAGGATCCCTGCGCGATCCCCGGCGCGATCTGCACGCCGCGGTCGTACGGGCAGATCCTCGCGTCGGAGGCCGAGACGACGCTCCGCCACATGCTCGCGTACCGGAAGTGGCCGCACTACTTCCACCAGTCGAACCTCCGGAACTACGACGGCGCCGGCTCGACACTGCTCTTCGACTGGCTGGACACCGTGCTCGACCGCTACGAGTCGCTGATGGTGCTTCCCGTCCGCAGCGTGCCCTTCCACGAGATCGGGAGGCTCAGCGAGGAGCGCCTGGCGGCCGAGTCGGCCGGCTTGCGGGGGACGCTCGACGTCGCCACGGGAACCGTGACGCTCCAGGCGGACGGGCCGGCGACGATGTCCGTCACGGGCCTCGCGGGTGGGGAGCTGTACGGCGGCCAGAGCATTCGCTCCGTCGCCTTCGGCACGACCCCTCAGAGCTTCGCGCTCGATCCCGCGTCCGGCCAGTAGCCACCCCGGATCGCGCCGATGCGTGTCGCACTGGTCACCGAGGGCACCTACCCCTACGAGCGGGGTGGCGTCGCCACCTGGTGCGAGCAGCTGATCACGGGCCTCCCGGACCACGAGTTCGACGTCGTGGCAGTCGTCGCGCACCCGTTCCAGCGCGTGGCGTACACGCTGCCGGAGAACGTCCGCGTGCTCCGCCCGGTGCCTCTCTGGGGAATCCTCTCCTACGTCGACGAGCGGCTCGACCTGGGCGGGAAGGAGCGGCGGAGCCGGCGAAGGCGAACCGGCGAGGCCGCCGTGGAGGCGGGCTTCGTGCCGGCCTGGACGCGGCTCACGCGGGAGATGCTGCGGCCGGAGCCGTCTCCCTCCGACCTCCACGACGTCTTCCTCGAGCTGCACGCGTTTCTCGAGCGCCACGACCCTGACCGGACGTTCGCGTGCCGCGCCGTCTACCAGGCGTTCGCCGACGAGTGGTCGACCGCCGCGCCCGCGCACGCCCGACCCACGCTCCGCGACGTGATCGAGGTCGTGCACGTGCTCAGGCGCCTGCTCTCGGTCCTCGCGCTGCCCGCGCTCGAGGCGGACGTCGTCCACGCCACCGCGGCCGGTGTCTCCTCCCTCCTCGGCATCGTCGCGAAGGCGGCCCGCGGCACCCGGTTCGTCCTCACCGAGCACGGGGTCTTCGTGCGGGAGGCCTTCATCGCGCAGGCAAAGCCGTCGGTGTCGAGCGCCGTGCGGCACGTCCTCGGACGGTTCGCGGTCGGCACGGCCATGGCGGCGTACTTCGCCGCCGACGAGGTCCTGCCCGTCGCCGAGTTCAACAAGCGCTGGGAGGTGGCGCTCGCCACGGATCCGGCGAAGATCCGCGTCGTCTACAACGGCGTCGACCCGGTGGCCCACCGCCCGGCGCGCTACCCGGAGGGCCGCCCGACCCTCGTCTCGGTGGGCCGTATCGACCCGCTGAAGGACCTGAAGACGATGATCAGAGCGGCGGCCATCGTCCGGGAGGAGCGTCCCGACCTCCTCGTCGACATCCACGGGCCCGTCCCGAACGGGAACGAGGGCTACTACGAGGAGCTGCTCGAGCTCCGCGCCGAGCTCGGCCTCGAGGAAACCGTCCGCTTCCTCGGCCCGACGAGCGACGTGGCCGGCGCGTACGGAAGCGGGCACGTCGTCCTCGTCACGTCCATCTCCGAGGGTTTTCCGTTCGCGGTCGTCGAGGCGATGATGAACGCGCGCCCGGTCGTGGCCACCGGCGTCGGCGGCGTCCCCGAGGCCCTGGGCGACACGGGCCTGACCGTCGAGGCGCGCAGCCCGGACCAGGTGGCGCTCGCCTGCCTCGGCCTCCTCCGCGACCTCGGCGGCGCCGAGCGGCTCGGCGCCGCCGCGCGCAGCCGCGCGCTGGACAACTTCACGATGGCGCGCTTCCTCTTCTCGTACCGCCAGATCTACGCGAGGGCGCGGGCGTGACCGTGGCCGGCGAAGCGCTGGCGGAGGCCGGGCCGGCCCGACTCGCTCCGGACCACCTGGCGCTGGCGGAGACCGCCACGGACGTGCTCGAGCTGACCGCCCTCCTCGAGAGCGAGGGCCTCACCGACCTGCGCGTCGAAGAGAGCTACGGTCACGAAAGCGTCTTCGCCTACGCCCGCGAGCTCTTCGCACAGGCGCCTCGCCGGCCCGTCGCGGCCGCGGTTCCCCCGCCGCCCCGGACGTTCTCGCCCGCACGCTCGACCGCCCGGCTGCGCCGATCCTGACCGTGCTCTTCCTCCAGGCGATGCTCGGCGACCACCTCGCCGACCTGAGCCGGGGCGAGCTGACTGCGGCGCTCGTCATCCCGATGCTCGGCAGCGCAGTCGTCCTCACGCCGGCGGGCTACCTGGGGAGCCGGTACGTCGTCAGCGGCTACACGCGACCCGGCGCCGTCGCGACCATCCGCTTCCTGTGGGCGGGCACGGCCCTGCTCGCGCTCGCCGTGATCGCCGGGACGATCGCCGGCTCCACGCTGGGCGCGCTCGGCGCGTCGTGGAGCTTCGCCACGGTCGGCCTCGTCTCGGCGGCCCTCTGGGCGCTCATCAGCCTGCTCCTCACGCTGGAGAAGGAGGCGCACGTCCACGGCGGGGTCATCGCCGCGCTGGGCGTCGGCCTCGTCGTCGCGGCCTTTGCGGACGTCACGGTGGGCACGGCCGCCGGCGCGATGGCCTTCGCCGCGTTGGGAACGTTCGCCGTCGCCCTAGCCCTCCTGCGCAGCCCGCCGATGTCGACGCGGGTGCCGCCGCTGCGGCGGCAGGCACGGAGTCTCTTCCCCGCGGCCTTCTACGGCGTCCTCGGGCCCGTGATCGTCCTCGCCGACTGGCCCGCCGCGCACCTCCTCGGGCTCGACCGCGGCGAGTACCTCGCGCTCACGACCGGCGCCACGTTCGCGGTCGTCGCAGCGGTGCTCCTCTACGAGCAGCAGCTCGCGCGCCTGCAGCACGCAGCGGAGCGACGGCTCGCCGCGACGGCGGTGGACGAAGACGAAGCTCTGGCGGCCTGGGCGGCGACGGAGCTGGGCCGGAGACGCCTGCGGGCCGTCTGCATGCTGACGGGCTTCGTCGGGTGCGCGGCCGGAGGCGCTGCGCTCCTGGCCTGGCTCGGAATCGCCTCGCCGGCGACCGCCGGCTTCTTCGCGGCGAGCTTCGCGGCGTACGGCGCCGTCGGCGCGCTGCACGGCGAGCTGCTCGTCCTCGTCTGGCTCGGCCGCGCCGGCCGCGCCGTGGCGATTCAGGCCGTGGTCGCCGGGCTCGCGCTGGCCGTGTCGTTCCCGGGCACGCTTCTGGTCGGGCTCTGGGTGACGCCGTTCGTCTTCCTCACGGTCTGCCCGCTCGGCATCGCCCTCACCCGCCGGCTCGCCCGCCGCGCGGTCTCCGAGGGTGGCTTTTCGTTCTACCGAGCCGCCTTCTAGAATCCACGGGTGCCCGCCGCCCCACTCCCGCCGGAGCTCCAACGCTTCGTGGCCAAGCCGCGCCACGCCGTCGTCGGCACGGTGCGGGACGACGGCACTCCGGTGACGACCGCCTGTTGGTACGGGGTCGACGACCAGGGGCGGCTGATCCTCTCGATGGGCCACGACAGCCACCGCCTCCGCCACATCCGCGGCAACCCGCGCGTGGCCCTGACGGTGCTCGGCGACGACTGGTACCACCACGTGTCGATCCTCGGGCGGGCGGTCGGGTTCAAGAGCGACGACGACCTGGCGGACATCGACGCGCTGTCGCAGCGGTACGAGGGCGTCCCGTACGAGGACCGCGACTACCGCGGCATGACCGTCTTCGTCGAGGTCGACCGCTGGCACATCTGGGGCGACCCGGCGGCCGAGGCCTAGCTAGAACTCGATCAGGCCGTCTCGACCTCGCCGCCCGGATCCCGATAGCGCTCCTGGAACGACGGCCCCTTCGGGGCGCCCGAGAGATCGCAGTACGCGCCGGCGAGAATGCAGCTCTGCGCGCCCCACCGTCCGGGAAACGCGTTCCAGAGGGCCGGATCGCCCTCAGACGTCAGCGGGAGGGCCAGCACGCAGCCGTCGCACGCGTCGTTGGCCACCCACGGCACGGTGCCGTCGTGGCGGGCCTCCGGGAGGTCACGGGTCTCCTGCCTGCAGCCCCGGAAGCAGGGACGCGGATACGACGCGTGACTGTTGCGGGCGACGAAGACCACCGGCCGCACGCCGGCATCGCGCCCCGCCGGGAGAGAGCTCCACAGCGGTCGAAGAACGTCGTCCCAGTCGTAGGCGACGACGTGCTCGTGCTGGCCGTAGCGCACCTCCTCCGGAGCCAGCAGCTCCCCGCCGACGTCCTCGCAGTCCGCTGACCCTTGGCCGCACGGCGCGAGGACGACGGTCAGTCCCTCCCAGTCGCCCGAGTGCTCCTGACACGTGAACGGCGGCGTGCGCAGGCCGGGCCCACAGAAGACCTTGTCGGCGACCGGCGAGGGGTTGCGGGAGTAGAACCACCAGTAGTCGACGTAGACGCGCTCGCCCTCGCGGACGACGTGGTAGTAGTAGGCGCTCCCGTCGCCCCCGCCGCGCGGGGTCCCCGGAGCCTCTGCGAGCTCGAGGTAGTCGAGGTTCGCGTCGATGTCCTCCGCCGCCTCGAGCACGCTGCAGTTGTCGTCCCCGACCGCCTTCCGGCAGATCTGGACGCGGTCGTCCGCGATCGCCTCGTCGACGTCGAGCGGGAATCGCAGCTCACCCGAGTCGAAGAAGAGAAGCGGCCGGAAGCGCTCGGCGACGGCGAAATCCTGCTGCGCACCCTCGCCCGCGCCCGGCACCGCCTCCGGCACCCGGTCGACCGAGCCCACCGAGGGCCAGAGGAAGAGCACGATCCCGAGGAGGAGCACCCCCGTCACCTCGGCCTGCCAGAAGACCGGGAACCGCCGCTCATCCTTCCGAACGAGGTAGGCGATCCTGAAGCCGCCCCAGACGAGGAGCGGGACCAGAAGCAAAGCCAGCCCGACCGGGCGCGTCACGTACGCGACCGGCACGCCCACGAGGACGAAGATCGTCGTCGAGAAAGCGCGCAGGAGTGCCTTCCACGGCCCCTCGTGGAGCAGCCTCTGCAGAACGCGGCGCGCGATCCAGAACACGCCGGTCGTCACGACGACGGCGAAGGCGAGGTCGCCCCAGAGGCCGGCTCCCCGAAGGAGCCAGCTCAGGAAGACGAGGAAGATGAGCGCGACGACGAAGAGGAGGATCGCGAGGAGCCAGCGGAGGGCGACCGCGCGGCCGCTGTCGCCTTCGAACTTCGCATGGACGCTCTTGTAGAGCGCCTTGAGCCGGGTCCAGAGATCCGCGATCACAGCAGCGTGCCCTCCACGGGCGTAAGCGTAAGCGACCTACATCACGACACAGGACGCGCTCCCGGCGAACGGTCTTCCTTGACATATTCCTATATAGGTATATTATGGTCGCCATGGCACGAGCAGCGACGACCGCGGACGCGTTCAACGCGGTGGCGGAGCCCAGGCGGCGGCAGATCCTGGACGCCCTCGCCGACGGGGAGCGCCCCGTGAACGACCTCGTCGCGCTGCTCGGCCTGGCCCAACCGCAGGTCTCCAAGCACCTGCGCGTGCTCCGAGAGGTGGGAGTGGTCGACGTGCGCGAAGACGGACGCCGGCGCCTGTACCGGGTCAACGGCCCCGCGCTTCGGCCCATTCACGACTGGGTACAGGGCTACGAGCGCCTCTGGTCGGAGCGGTTCGAGCAGCTGGACGACGTGTTGGCAGACCTCAAGAAGGAGGAGGAAGACGATGGCAGTCAGTAGCGGAACGGCAAGGGTGACGCTCCCCACGGACGAGCAGATCCTGATCACACGGGAGTTCGACGCCCCGAAGGAGCTCGTCTACAAGGCGTGGACGACGCCCGAGCTGGTCAGGCGCTGGTGGCACGCGAACCGCGGCGAGATGACGGCCTGCGAGATCGACCTGCGCGTGGGCGGCAGCTGGCGGTACGTGATGGTCACCCCTGACGGGTTCGAGGTCGGCTTCCACGGCGAGTACCGCGAGATCGTCCCGAACGAGCGCCTGGTCTCGACCGAGGTCTACGAGGGAATGCCCGACGGCGAGGCCCTCGACACCCTCACGCTCACCGAAGTGGACGGGCGCACGACGCTCGAGATCCTCGTGCAGCACCAGAGCAAGGTGCACCGGGACGCGCACATCGAGTCCGGCATGGAGGACGGCATGCAGGATGCGATGGACCTCCTGGAGCAGGTCGCGGTCTCGCTGCGCTGAGCGGTCGTCGCAGAACGGGCCACCGGGGGGCACCCCTTCCGGTGGCCCGCTTCCCCAGGCGGCGGCCCCAGGGAGCACTCGCTGTGAGTGCGGCCTTCGATCGCTCGCTCCCACTGGAAGGACGAGCCGCGCTCCGGGACACTTTCGGTCGTCCACTGCGGCCAGAGGCCGCGCCAACAGCGATTCGGGAGGCTCGACATGGAACCGTTCGTCGGTGAGATCCGACTCGTTCCTTTCAACTTCGCTCCCAAGGGCTGGGCGCTCTGCGCGGGGCAACTGTTGCCGATCAACCAGAACCAGGCGCTCTTCGCTCTGCTCGGGACGACCTACGGCGGAGACGGACGGACGACGTTCGCCCTACCAGACCTACGCGGACGGATTCCGATCGGCGCCGACCAGCCCCCAACCGGATCGAGTTATCCGCTCGGCGCGACGGGCGGGCAGGAGACGGTCGAGCTGACGACGCGCCAGCTCCCGGGACACGCCCACGCCGTACACGCGAGCAGCGCGGCCAGCACGACGAAGAACCCGGCGACGGCGTTCCCGGCGGGCGGAGGCGCGTATTCCACGGAGCGAAACGTCCGGATGAAGGCGGCGATGATCGGCCGGACGGGCGGCGGCGAGGGGCACGAGAACCGGCAGCCCTACCTGAGCCTGAACTACATCATTGCCCTGCACGGGATCTTCCCGGCGCAGAGCTGACCCGTTGGAAAGAAGCGAGAGCGGACGACGGGGCTCGAACCCGCGACCCTTGGCTTGGGAAGCCGCCAAGGGGAAACCACGCCCGGCGACGGCCGACGACAAGCAGCCCGGAGCGCCACAGCCAGGTCGTCGCCTTCGACCGGGCGGCGTGGGCGCCGGCCAAGGGGGAGCCCCTGTTCGCCTTCGTCTAACCGGCCGAAAGAGCCATCTAGGCGAGCTCGCCGCCGAGTCGTAGGCTCAGCTTCGCCGGGGCGTGGGCAGGGTAGTCCTGGGGTGTCCTTGCGGCCCGCGCTCCGGCGCCTCGCACGGGACTGAGCGACTCAAGCTTCTGCGCGGTCACGCCGATGGCGTCGATGCAGCTTCCCTGACCGAGTCGAGCGCGATGATCCACGTCTACCGAGATAAGCGGAGGACGACCTTGATTACGTTTGGGATCTGCGCCGCTGTGTTGAGCGCGACGGCGGGCTACGCCCGCATTTCAGGCCCGGATGGAGCCCCGGTGGACGAGTGGGTTGGAGACGTCTGTGGCGCGCTCGCAGGCTGGCAGCGGGACATCGAGATCCAGCAGACTGAGATGATGCAGGAGGCGGCGCCTGACCTCGGTGCCAACGGGGATCGCCGCCAGATTCTCGTCTTCATCGACAGGACGATCTCGCGAACTGGCGAGATGCTGGGCGAGATCGAGTCCGCCGGCCAGCCTGCTGTCGAGGACGGCGAGGCGATCGCAGCAACCCTTCGAGCGGTGCTCGCGGAGTTCGGGCCCATCCTCGGCCGCGCACGCGCGAAGATGGACGAGCTCCCGCACGATCCTCAGGTAATTGCTGAGAGCGCGCAGGAGATCGGAAACTCGATTAACGAGGAGTTCGATCGGATCGGAGCTCGGCTGGAAGCGAGTCCGATCGACGCTGGGCCGGAAATCGCCCGCGCTCTTGACGAAGACCCCACGTGCCAGACAACCGGGTTGGACTGATTCCGGCTCCGCAGATCGACGAACGTTACGGCCACCTGGCCCGCGACTCCGACGCGGCAATTCTGGCCCGGCTGGACGCACGCTCGGAGCGTTCTTGCGTTGATCTTGCGTCGACCCCGGAGCAGTAAGCAACGCCAACGTCGCTCAAAGCCGGTGTCCATACGGGGTTCAGCCGGAAGCGGACGACGGGGCTCGAACCCGCGACCCTTGGCTTGGGAAGCCAATGCTCTACCAGCTGAGCTACGTCCGCGTGAGCGGGGTCAACGATAGCACCGCCCTCAGGAGCCAATGACTCATCGGAGGGATGGCCGACGACCCCGGTTGTGACGACGATATGAGCAGAACGGACGTGCGGCGTGCGGCCACCACCCGCCCGGTCAGCAGGAGGTTTCCGCATTGGGCTCGAAACAGCTGCGACGCGACGAAGGGCAGACGATGGCGGAGTACGCCGTCGTCATCGGCGTGATCACGCCGGTGCTCGTCCTCCTCTTCGCAGTCATGGGCAACGCGATCGTGGCCCGGCTGCAAACGGTCGTCGGTTTTCTCAGCTAACCGTTGACAGCAACCGAAGGGGCCCGGGCAACCTGGCCCCTTCTCTCAGCGCGCGCATTCCCGGAGCGAGCCCCTAGCTGATGGAATACTTGGGCGGTGAGAAACGGGAGAGGAGCTGGTGATGGCTGAGGAAACGCTGGAAGCGATCGCGCAGGCTCTGGTCGCGCCCGGGAAGGGCATCCTCGCGGCGGACGAGAGCACCGGAACGATCGAGAAGCGCCTGAAGTCGATCGAGGTCGAGTCGACCGAGGAGAAGCGCCGGGAGTACCGGGAGATGCTGTTCACCACCCCCGGCCTCGGCGACCACGTCTCGGGGGTGATCCTCTACGACGAGACGATCCGCCAGTCCACGAAGGACGGCGTGCCCTTCACGAAGGTGCTCCAGGACGCGGGCGTCGTTCCGGGGATCAAGGTCGACAAGGGCGCGAAGGCGCTCGCGGGGGCCGAGGGCGAGACGGTCACGGAGGGCCTCGACGGGCTCCGCGAGCGGCTGGCCGAGTACAGGGAGCTGGGAGCGAGGTTCACGAAGTGGCGCGCCGTGATCGCGATCGACGGCGACAAGATCCCGAGCGCGTACTGCATTCACGTGAACGCGCACGCGCTGGGCCGTTTCGCCGTGCTCTCGCAGGAGGCCGGCCTCGTGCCCATCGTCGAGCCCGAGGTGCTGATGGACGGAGGGCACACGCTGGAGCGCTGCTACGAGGTCACGGAGGCGACGCTCGAGGCCGTCTTCAACGAGCTCTTCTCGCAGCGGGTCGTCTACGAGGGGATGCTGCTGAAGCCGAACATGGTGGTCTCCGGCAAGGAGAGCGCGCAGCAGGCCTCGCCGGAGGAGGTCGCCAGGGCGACGACCCGCTGCTTCAGGGGCGTCGTGCCGGCGGCGGTGCCAGGGATCGTCTTCCTCTCGGGCGGCCAGGGCGACGAGGAGGCGACCGCGAACCTGAACGCGATGAACGCGATCGGGCCGCACCCGTGGGAGCTCTCGTTCTCCTACGGCCGCGCGCTGCAGGCGCCCTCGCTCAAGGCCTGGAAGGGCGACGAGGCGAACGTCCAGGCCGGCCAGGAAGCCCTCGCCCACCGCGCGCGCATGAACGGCGCCGCAAGGGACGGGAGCTACTCGGCCGGGCTGGAGAAGGAGCTAGCCGCGGTCTAGCGGTACTCGCGGCCCGAGAAGCGCTCGAGCTTGTCCAGCGCGTGCTGGGCCTCGATCCGCCTGACCGTGCCCGAGCGGGAGCGCATGACGACGGACTCCGTGTGCGCCCCGCCGCGCGTGAAGCGCACCCCGCGCAGGAGCGCCCCGTCGGTGACTCCGGTGGCCGAGACGAAGACGTTGTCCCCGGCGACGAGGTCGTCGGTCGTGAGCACCCGGTCGGGGTCGTAGCCCGCGTCGACGAGCGCCTGGCGCTCCTCGTCGTTCCGGGGCCACAGCCGGCCCTGGGCGATGCCGCCGAGGCATTTGACGGCCGCCGCGGCGATGACGCCCTCCGGCGTCCCGCCGATCCCCATCATCAGGTCGACCCCCGTTCCCTGCCGCGCGGCCGCCATGGCCGGCGCGACGTCGCCGTCGGTGATCAGGTTGACCTTGGCGCCGGCCTCGCGCAGGCCGTCGATGATCGGCTGGTTCCGCTCCCGATCGAGGACGACGACGGCGATCTCGCTCGGCTTGACGCCCTTAGCCGCCGCCGCCGCGCGAACGTTCTCGCCGGGGGCGGCGTCGATCGAGATCGTGCCGGCGACCTCCTCGCCGCCGACGAGCTTGTCCATGTACAGGGCGGCGCCCGGAAAGAACATCGTGCCGCGCTCGGCGACGGCGATCACCGCGATCGCGTTCGGCTGCCCGACCGAGGTGAGGCGCGTGCCTTCGAGCGGGTCGACGGCGACGTCGACCTCGGGTGGCTGGCCGTTGCCGACCTCCTCGCCGTTGTAGAGCATCGGCGCCTCGTCCTTCTCCCCCTCGCCGATGACGACGATCCCGCTCATCGAGACGGTGTCGAGCATCGCCCGCATCGCGTCCACGGCGGCCTGGTCGGCCGCGTTCTTGTCGCCGCGGCCGATCCAGCGCCCGCAACCGAGCGCTGCCGCCTCGGTCACCCGCACGAGCTCGAGTGCGAGGTTCCGGTCGGGAACGGCCCCGTTCCCCATCACGGCCTATCCTACGCCACTCTGGGCACACGCCGACACGAGGTCTACCCTCGGGCCGTGCGCGCGCTCGTCGCCTTCGCGGCCGCGGTCGCGATCTTCCACCACCTTCCCTCGGTCGTCGGGGACGCGGGGGACTGGGTCGACCTGGCGACCCCGTTCGCCGTCGTCGGCCTGGCGGCCGTCGTGCTCGCCCGCCTCGGCGCGTGGGGCGTAGCGCTCGGGCTCGGGATCGCGGCCGGAATCGCGTACGTGGACGGCCACGGCATCCACCTGGCCGCCAACTCGATCCGGGCGGAGGGCCTCACCGGCGAGGCCGAGAGCGTCGCCTACTTCTGGGACGAGCAGTTCAGCCACGTCGAGTGGCACGTCGGGCTCATCGGGCTCCTGATCGCCTTCTGCCTCGCCGAGCCGTGGGCCAGGCCGCCGGTCCGGGGAAGCGGCGTCCAGGCGGCTCTCGTCGTCGTCCTCCTCGGCTTCACGCTCTTCACGAGCGTCGTCGAGGGACAGACGTGGTGGCTGCTCCCGCCCGCGGCCGCCCTCCTGGTCGTCTGGGCGCTCGCGCGGCCGCGCCCGATTCTCGGGGCCTGCGCCGGCGCACTCGCGCTCGCCGCGCTGCTCCTCGCCGGCTGGGCCGCATGGCATCACGGCGTCCCCGAGTTCAGCGACGTCGGCTGGATCTAGGCGGTCGCCCATAGGATCTGCGCACCGACCGGAGGGGTTGATTGACGCTCGCCGAGCTCGCATTGACCATCACCGTCCTCGCCGGGCTCGGCCTCCTGGCGAGCCGCTTCGGCCTTTCCGCGATCCCCGCGTACCTGCTCGCCGGGCTGCTGCTCGGTCCGAACGAGCCGGAGTTCTTGAGCATCATCGAGCCGTCCGAGGTGACCGAGTTCGTCGCCGAGCTCGGGGTCATCTTCCTCCTCTTCTTCCTCGGGCTCGAGTTCACCCTCGAACGCCTGAGACGCAGCGGGATGCACCTCGGCATCGGCGGGACGATCGACTTCGCCGTCAACGCCGGCCTGGGCCTGATCGTCGGCGTGGCCGCGTTCGGGTTCTCGCTCGCCGCGCTCATCCTGGCCGGTGCGATCTACGTCTCCTCCTCGGCCGTCGCGGTCAAAGGACTGATCGATTTCCGCCGGCTGGCGGACGACGAAACCGACCTCGTCCTCGCCATCCTCATCGTCGAGGACATCGCCATCGCCTTCGTCCTCGCCTTCGCGGGCGGAGGCGGCGGGGAGCTCGGCGACTCGCTCGAGCTCGCCGCCAAGGCGATCACGTTCATCGTCGCGTCGCTCGCTGCTTCACGCTGGCTCGCCCGCCCGATCGACCGGCTCCTCGACTGGATGCCGCGGGAGTTCTTCCTCCTCTTCACCTTCGCGCTCTTGATCGGGATGAGCGCGGCCTCCCACTGGCTGGGGCTGTCGGAGGCGATCGGCGCCCTGATGGCGGGCGTGATCCTCTCGGACACGTCGGCGCGCCACGAGATCGAGGAGCGCTTCCTCAGCTTCCGAGACGTGTTCGGCGCGCTCTTCTTCTTCGTCTTCGGCCTCTCGATCGACGTCGAGGCCCTCGACTCGGTCGGGTGGCTGATCGCGCTCGCGGTCGTGCTCGGGGTCGTCGGCAAGCTGGGCGGCACCTACGCGGCCGGGAGGGTCGGGGGATTCACGCAGCGCCAGAGCCTGAACGCGGGCACGGCGCTCGTCGCCCGCGGGGAGTTCACGGTGATCCTCGCCCAGGTGGCGGCCACCAACCCGGGTGTCGCGGCGTCGGCGCGGCGAGACCTCGTGGCGATCGCGGGCCTCTACGTCCTCGCGACCGCCGTCATCGGCGTCGTGCTGATGAAGGAGTCCAAGCGCCTCGGGCGCAGACTCTTCCCCACGCAACCTAAACTGACTCCAGAAGGAGGGACACATGGCCCGCGAGCTCCGTGAGACGCGCCTGCCCGGCGTCGGCGTCAAGTACAGCTGCTTCACAGCGCACGGCGGGCGGCTGACCGTCATCCTCCACAACGAGGGCCAGCGCGAGATCTACTGGTTCCCGCACGCGGACGACGAGGAGCCGCAGTCCGTCATTCAGCTCGAGGACGACGAGGCGCGCCAGTTCGGCGCGCTGATCGGCGGCGCCTATGAGCGGCCGAAGATCGTCGAGGAGCTGGAGATGGCCTTCGGCGAGCTCGCCATCGAGTGGGTCGCCGTCCCGGATGCGAGCCCGGCGATCGGGAAGACGCTGGCGGAGTGCGCGTTCCGCGCGCGCACCGGGATCACGATCATCGCCATCCTCCGCGAGCCGGAGCCGGTCGCGGGCGCGCAACCCGGCGACGTGATCGAGCAGGGCGACACGCTGGTCACCGTCGGCAAGCTCGGCCAGTATCCGACGTTCCGCAAGCTCCTCGCCGAGGGCCCGTTCGACGCGCCCGCAAGCGGCGAGTAGACGCGCGAGGGCGGCCCGGAGGCCGCCCTCAGTCGGTCGGGTCGAACACGCTACGAGACGTAGGCGGGCTTGAACTCGCGTGCGGGCTCGTACGTCGGCCCGATTCCGGCGAGGCGCCCGACGGCCGCACCCGTCACGAGCGCCGCCTTCTGCACGAACGCCGGCACGTGCGGCAGGCGCACGTCATCGAAGTGGGCATTGGCGATGACGGCGAGGCGGAACGGGCTCGGCATGCCCTTGCGGTTCGTCTTGCCGGCCGCGGCGAGCCCGAACATCGTCTCGAGGAAACGCTCGAACCGGAGCGCGGGGCGAACCTCGCAGCGGAAGCGGGCGACGGTCTCGCCGGAGTTGCGGAAGCTGTGAGCCGTGCCGGCCGGCACCGTGACGACGTCGCCGGGGCCTGCGACGACCTGCTCCCGGCCGCGACGGAACTCGAGCGTGCCCTCGAGGACCTCGAAGCGCTCGCTCTGGAAGGGGTGCACGTGGGCGGCCGCCACGGCGCCCTCGGGCTCCACGGTGACCTCGATCTCGACGAGCTCGCCGTCGGTGTCGGCGGCCGTTCGCAGGAAGAGGATGCTCTCGCCGGTGACGGGGTTCTCGAGCGTGTCGCCGGCGCGGATCGAGGTGGGCTGACTGGTCATGTCTCTGTCTCCTGTCGGTCGGAAGCGATGTAGCCCAACCTTCAGGGATGCCGCGAGCGCCACCCACCGAGAAAACTCCTCTCTCGAGGGCGGCCAGCCGGTGTTCCGAACGGGGCGGTATAACCCGCTAGCCGCCCACGGACTCCACGGCGAGGATGTTGCCGTCCGGGTCCTGCACCACGCGGCCCGGACGTCGCCGACCGCGGCGATCCCGCCCTCCGTCTTCAGATCCGGGAGGTCGTAGTCCTCGAAGACGACGCCGCGTTCCCGCAGGCCGGCGACCACCGCGTCGATGTCGTCGACGCGGAAGCCCGCCACCGTGTGCCTGCTCTGTCCCGCGCCGACGCTCTCGTAGACGAGGAGCGTCCCGTCTCCCGCCTCGAACTCCGCCTCCCGGTTCTCCGGCAGGTCGCTACGGCGCTCCCTGAGCCTGAGCCCGAGCATGTCCCCGTAGAAGCGGATGGCGGCCTCGACGTCCGACACCGGGACGATGGCCGCTACGCGTGCCTGCTGCAGCATCTCGTGCCTCCTTCTCGTTCTCTACATCCGGTCGGGCGCCTCGACCCCGACGAGGTCGAGGCTGCGAGCGATCACGGCCTTCGTCGCGGTGACGAGTGCCAGCCTGAACGCCTCCGCGTCGCTCTCGAGCACGCGGTGGCGGTGGTAGAAGCGGTGGAAGTCGTCCGCGAGGCGGATGGCGTAGGTGGGGAGCGCCTGGGGGCTGCGGCGCCCGGCCGCCTCGGCGGCGATCCCGGGGAACTCCGCCAGGCGCTTGACGAGGTCGCGCTCCTCCTGAGCGAGGTCGGCGGGCGGCTCCGAGTCGATCTCGGCGGCGCCCGCGTTCCGGAGGATCCCCGCGATCCGCGCGTGCGCGTACTGGACGTAGTAGACGGGGTTCTTCTCGCTCCGCTCCCGCGCGAGATCGACGTCGATCGTGATCGTCTGGTCGGGGCCCCGGTTGGTGAGGTACCAGCGGGCCGCGTCGACGCCGACCTCGTCTACGAGCTCGTCGAGGGTGACGACGTCGCCGCGCCGCTTGGCCATCCTCGACGACGTCGTCCCCCCGCGTCAGGTGGACGAGCTGGTAGAGGATCACCTCGACGCGCTCGGGGTCGTAGCCGAGCATCCGAGCGATCACCTCGTACCAGCCGCGCACGCCGTGGTGGTCGGCCCCCAGGACGTAGATCGCCCGGTCGAACCCGCGCTCCAGCTTGTCGCGCAGGTAGGCGATGTCGGCGGCTTCGTACGTCGGCAGGCCGCCCCGCTCCGGCGAGCGGACGAGCACCCTGTCCTTCTCGTCCCCGAAGGCGGTCGACCGCACCCAGAGGGCGCCTTCGTGCTCGTAGGTGTCCAGGCGTTCCATCAGCGCGGGGAGCTGCTTCTCGATCTCGCTCTGCCTCGCCCACGAGTCGAAGTGGATGCGGAAGCGCTCGAGGCTCGTCTCGATCTGATGCAGGACGTGCGGTACGGGGTCGTCGGCGAGCGCGGCGAGGTCCTCGACGTAGCCGCCGGCGTATCCGTCCTCGGGCGGCGGCTCTCCGCGGCGGGCGGCCTCGACGGACGCGCGAAAGCGCTCCATCTGCGTACCGGCGTCGTTGTAGTAGTACTCGCGCTCGACCGAGTGGCCCGCGAACTCGAGGAGCCGCGCGACGGAGTCCCCGAACGCGCCGTTGCGCGCCGCCGCCACCGTGATCGGGCCGGTCGGGTTGGCGCTCACCATCTCCACCTGCACCCGCTCGGGGCTCTCCGCCGAGCCCGCGCCATAGGCGCCGCCGGCGGCGACCATCTCCGCCAGGGCCTCGCGGTACCAGGACGGCGCGAGCCACAGGTTCAGGAACCCCGGCGGCGCCGTGTCGGCGCGCTCGACTTCAGGGAAGCGCCGCCGCCGCGCCGGCGAGCTCCGCGGCGATCTCGAGCGGCGGGCGCTTCCTGGCCCCGGCGAGCTTCAGCGCGACGTTGGTCGCGTAATCGCCGTGCTCGGCCTGCGCCGGGCGCTCGACAGCGACGGGGGCGCCCGCGATGCGCGCCAGCTCGTCCTCGAGCCGACGCAGCGCCGTGGCCGGGCTGTTCCGCACCTCCATGGCGTATATCGTAGGGAGCCGTGGAGGACGACCAGCCGGAGCGGCAGCTCAACATCCATCTCGACCCTGAGAACCTGGCAGGTGTCTACGCGAACTTCGCCAACGTGAGCTTCTCGGACTACGAGTTCACGCTCACCTTCGCCCGGATCGATCACGAGGTCGAAGATGGCGACGTCCCCGGCGTCGTCGTCAGCCGGGTGAACATGTCGCCGCGCTTCATGCGCGAGCTGATGGACGCGATGACGGATTCCTGGTCGAAGTGGTCGACGCGCGAGGGGATCAGGAACCTTCCCGAGCAAGAGGAAGACGACTCCTAGCGGCCTGGCCATCGCGATCCGCTCCATGGGGGTCGGATGCGTGCCGTACCAGAGCCTCGCCCACGCGGGCGGGTCGGGATCGGCAAGCCCGGTCCTGACGAAGTTGCGGTCCAGGGCGACGCCGCTCGCCGGGTCTCGGGTCGCCTGCAGGGCGAGCCAGTCGGCCTCCGCCTCGTAGCGGCGAGAGACGGTGTTGGCGAGCGGCTGGGTCAAGAGGATCCACCCGAAGGCGAAGGCGAGGCCCAGGGGCACGAGCCGCGGCCCGAGGCCGCCGAGCCGGTCCGTGATCCAGGCCAGCAGGAAGACGCCGGGAACCGCGAGGAGCGCGAACCATGCGAGCCCCTTCCACAGGTGCCGGCGCTCCACGTGGGCCAGCTCGTGGGCGGCGACGAACCGGATCTCGCCCTCGCTGAAGCGCCCGTCGAACAGAGTGTCGTAGAGGACGACCCGGCGGGTCGGGCCGAGCCCGGCGATGTAGGCGTTGGCGGTGGTCGTCCGCCGGCTCGCGTCTGCGACGAGCACCTCGTCGACGTCGACGCCGAGATCCTCCGCGAGCGTCTGGATCTCGGCCGCGAGCGCACGGTCGGGAAGCGCCTCGAAGCGGTTGAAGAGCGGCTGCACGACGAGCGGCTGCACGACGAGGAAGACACCGGCGATCGCGACCAGAGCCGGCGCGCCGACGAGCCACCAGCGGCGCCCGAGACGTCCCGGCCAGCCAGACCGCGCCGGCGACGGCGATCGAGACGAGCACCGCGCGCACGGCGAGCGAGGTGAGCTGATCGAGGAGCCAGCCACTCCAGGACTGCTCCGAGAGCCCGAAGTCCCGTCGGCGGACGAGCGTCGCCGCCGAGAAGGGAAGGCCCGTGAGCCAGACTGCCACGACGACGGCCAGGCCGACGAGCACCGAGGTCCGAACGCGTCCCCGGCCGAGGCGCCCCAGCGCCGCCGCCAGTGGCCGAGCCTTCCAGACGAGCAGCGCCAGCACGGCGATCTCGGCCGCGAGCGAGCCGAGCAGGAGCAGCCTCGACCCGCCCCTGTAGTCGTCGATCCGCTCGAGCAAGGCGGCCGAGAAGAAGTCGCGGGGATCGAGGTCCGGAAGCGCGAGCTCGGGCACCTCGGTCCGCCAGAGGAAGGCCGCCGCGCCGATCCAGAGCGCAGCGAGAGCAACGAGACCGAGGCGCTTCGCTACCGTCCTGCCGTGCGCGTCGCCGTCGTCTCTGACATCCACGGGAACCTCCAGGCCCTCGAAGCGGTGCTCGCGTCGATCGACCGGGACGCGCCTGACGAGATCTGGTGCCTGGGCGACCTCGTCGGGTACGGCCCGCGCCCGAACCGCTGCTGCGCCCTCGTGGCTGAGCGGGCGGACGTGTGCCTGATAGGTAACCACGACCTCGCGGCGCTCGGCCGGCTCGACCTCGAGATCTTCGCCCCGGACGCCGCCGCCGCCGGGGCATGGACCGCCGAGGTGCTGGAGCCCGAGCCCCGCGCCTTCCTGGAGACGCTCGAGCCCGATGGCGAGCGCGAGGGTGTCGGCCTCTTCCACGCGAGCCCGCGCGACCCCGTCTGGGAGTACGTCCTCTCCCCCGGCATCGCGTACGCGGGCCTCGCAGCGACGCCCCAGGAGCTCGTCCTGGTCGGCCACAGCCACGTCGCGCTCGAGTTCCGCCTCTCGACGACGACGCTCGCCACCGCCGCCGAGGGCACGGAGGTCGAGCTCGCGGGCGACCGCTGGCTCCTCAACCCCGGCTCGGTCGGCCAGCCGCGCGACGGCGACCCGCGGGCGGCATGGCTGCTCCTCGACCTCGACGCCCCTCGCGCGACGTTCCGGCGGGTCGAGTACGACGTCGAGAAGACCCAGGCGGAGATCAGGGAGCGCGGCCTACCCGAGGCGCTCGCCGCCCGGCTCGAGCACGGGGTCTGACGAAGATGCTGGCTCTTAGAGCCGGGCCGCGGGACGGCGCGGGACATCGACTTCGATGCCCTCGCGCTCGAGCGCGAGCTGCACCTCTTCGCGCGCCTTGAAGATCCGCCACTTGACGGTGGCGAGCGTGATCTCGAGGGAGTCGGCGATCTCGGTGTACGAGAGGCCGACGACGTCGCGGAGCAGCAGCGCCATCTTCAGGTCGGGGTTGAGAGCGCCGACCGCGCGCCAGACGGCGTCGATCACCTCGGTGCGCTCGGGAGGGGTGTCGACGACCTCGAGCGGCGGCAGGTCGTCGAGCGTCACGATCACCTGCGGCTTGCGGTCGCGAGCGCGCAGCTCGTCGAGCACCCGGTTCTTCGCGACCTGGAAGAGCCACGTCGTGAAGCGGCAGCGAAGCGAGAACCCCGGGAGGCCCTGGTAGATCCGGAGGAAGATCTCCTGCGTGAGGTCCTCTGCGAGCGCCCGGTCGCCGACCATCCTGAGCACGTAGTTGAACACCGGCCCCTCGTACATCTCGAGGATGGCCTGAAAGGCACGCTCGTCCCCCTTTTGCGCTCGCCGAAGGAGGAGATGATCGGGTTGGGGTAGAGGCACGCGTCTGGCTTGGGCCGCCGAGTGAGCGGAGTATAGCTCCGCGCTCAGGTCGGGCGAACCAGGTTCCTGCCGCTCATCCCCTCCGACTTCGGGACTCCCAGTAGCCACAGACACGTGGGTACTAGATCGGCAAGCGCACCGCCCTCCTCAAGCTCCGCTTCCGGCAGCGTCACGACGAGCGGCACCGGGTTCGTCGAGTGGGCCGTGTGCGGGCTGACTCCGTCGGGCTCGAGCAGCTGCTCCGCGTTGCCGTGGTCGGCGGTGACCACGCTGACGCCGCCCAGAGCCTCGACGGCGTCCAGGGTCCGGCCGAGCGCGGCGTCCGTCGCCTCCACGGCCTCGACGGCGGCGGGGATGACGCCCGTGTGGCCGACCATGTCCGGGTTCGCGTAGTTGACGATGGCAAAGGCGTAGCCTTGCGGGAGCTCGGCCGCGAATCGCTCGGCCACCTCCGCGGCCGACATCTCGGGCTTCTGGTCGTAGGTGGCGACGTCGCGCGGCGAGGGCACGAGGATCCGCGTCTCGCCGGCCCACTCCTGCTCGCGGCCGCCGTTCAGGAAGTAGGTGACGTGCGCGTACTTCTCGGTCTCCGCGACATGGAGCTGGCGGAGCCCGTGCTCGGCGAGCACCTCCGCGAGCGCGTCCTCGACCACCTGGTCTTCGAACGCGACCGGACAGTCGAAGTCGTCGCGGTAGCGGGTCACCGTCGTCAGGTCGATGCCCTCCTCCAGGAGCCGCCGAGTGAGCTGTCGCGCCCGGTCGGGCCGGAAGTTGAAGTGGATCGCCGCGTCCTCGCCCGCGAGCCGCGGTAGCGGGAGCACGATCGGCTCGATGAACTCGTCGGTGACGCCGCGCGCGTACGAGCCCTCGACGGCCGCGACCGGGTCGTCCGCCCGCTCTCCTTCGCCGGCCGTGATAGCGGCGAGGGCGCGCTCGGTCCGCTCCCAGCGCTCGTCCCGGTCCATCGCGTAGTAGCGACCGCAGACGGTGGCGATCCGCGCGCCCTCGGCCACGAGCTCGGCCAGGTCGTCGCGGGCAGATGTCGGCGACACGTCGCGACCGTCGGTGAACGCATGGACGTACGTCCGCTCGTCCATGCCCTGGCGGCGCGCGAGCTCGAGCAGCGCCCTCAGGTGGTCGATGTGGGAGTGAACGCCGCCGTAGGAGACGAGCCCGAGCAGGTGGACGTTGGCACCGCGCTCCCGCGCGCGGCGGAAGGCGCCGGTGAGCGCCGGACTCTCGAAGCACGCGCCCGACTCGATCGCCTCGTTGACGCGCACGAGGTCCTGGGAGACCACACGGCCTGCCCCGATCGTCAGGTGGCCGACCTCGGAGTTCCCCATCTGGCCGGGCGGCAAGCCGACGTCCTCCCCGGAGGCCCGCAGGGTCGTGTGCGGGTAGCGCTCCCAGAGCGCGTCGAAGACGGGCGTGTCGGCCAGCGCGACGGCGTTCCCCGGCCCGGGCGGCGCGCATCCCCAGCCGTCGAGGATGACGAGCGCTACGAGCGGGAAAGGCGGGCGGCCGTCCGGCAAATCTCGGCGAAGGAGACGACGTCGAGGGAGGCGCCGCCGACGAGCGCTCCGTCGACGTCGGGCTTGGTGAGCAGCTCCTCGGCGTTCTCGGGCTTGACGGAGCCGCCGTAGAGGACGAGCTCGACCGGATACAGGCCCCGGACGAAGGCGTGCGCCTCCTGGGCCGTCTCGGGCGTCGCGGTCACGCCCGTGCCGATCGCCCAGACGGGCTCGTACGCGACTGCGAGGCCGGCCGGCGGCTCGGGGACGGCGGCGGCGATCGCCTCGACCTGGCGGCGGAGGACCGCCTCGGTCTCCCCCGCCTCGCGCTCGTCGAGGGTCTCGCCGACGCACGCGATGACGCTGAGCCCGCTCTCGAGCGCGGCGGCGGCGCGGAGCGCGGTGGTCTCGTCCGTCTCGCAAAAGTACTGGCGCCGCTCAGAGTGACCGACGATTGCTCCGGTCGCGCCCGAGGCGATCAGCATGGAGCGCGAGACCTCGCCCGTGAACGCGCCCTCCTCCTCCCAGTGGACGCTCTGCGCGTAGACGCCGACCGGGCTCTCCTCGAGCTCCGCGACGGCCGCGTGGAGCGAGACGAAGGGCGGCGCCACGACCATGTCGACTCCCGGGTCGTCGTCGATCTCCTCGAGGAGAGCCGCGCAGAAGGCCGCGGTCTCGCCGGGGCCCTTGAACATCTTCCAGTTGCCCGCGATCAGCACGGACGTGTCCTTTCAACGCGGGGCCGCCGCGGGCCACCCACCGGTTCCAGCCTATCGAGGAAATCCGCGCGCGTGGTGCGCAGAGGGGTGCCGGATGCGTGCCGGTTGCTCATGCCTCCGGGATTGCGACGACGCCCGGGAGCTCCTTGCCCTCGAGCAGCTCGAGCGCGGCGCCTCCGCCGGTTGAGATCCAGTCGATCTGCTCGGCCAGCCCGAGCTCCTCCACGGCCCTGACGGAGTCGCCGCCGCCGACGACCGTGTGCGCGTCCGCAGCTGCGACCGCCTCCGCCACCGCCTTCGTGCCTTCCGCAAAGCGAGGCCACTCGAACACGCCCATGGGCCCGTTCCAGAAGGCCGCGCGCGCCGCGGCAATCCTCGTCGCGTACCGCGTCCGTGTCGCGGGGCCGATGTCGAGGGCAAGCCAGCCTTCCGGCACCTCGTCCCAGGCGACGACCCGCGACTCGGCGTCCGGCTCGAAGGCGACCGCGGCGACAACGTCCTCGGGCAGCTCGTAGCCGGCATCGCGCTCGACCTCCTCGGCCATCTTCCCGCCGACCAGGACCGTGTCCGCGCGCTCACCGAGGGACGTGAGGACGCCGATCTTGTCCGCCACCTTCGCGCCGCCGAGCACGGCGACGAAGGGGCGCTCGGGACCTTCCAGCAGCGACCCCAGCTCGTCGAGCTCCCGCAGGAGCAGGAGACCCGCGTAGGCGGGCAGCAGCTGGGCGACGCCCACCGTCGACGCGTGGGCGCGGTGGGCCGAGCCGAAGGCGTCGTTGACGAAGAGGTCGCCGTTCGCCGCCAGCTCGCGCGCGTATGCGGGATCGTTGGCCGTCTCGCGGGGATCGAAGCGCGTGTTCTCGAGCAGGCGGATCCGCTCGCCGGGGAGCAGTTCCTGCAGGCGCTCCTCGACCGGCGCCATCGAAAAGCCCGGGTCATGTCCCTTCGGGCGTCCGAGATGGGACATGAGGACGACCTCGGAGGCGTCCCGGTCGAGCAGGAGGCTGATCGTCGGCAGGGCCGCGCGGATCCGCGTGTCGTCGGCGACGCGCCCCCTTTCGAGCGGGACGTTGAAGTCGACGCGGACGAGCGCGCGCTTGTCGGCGACGTCGGCGGCTTCGACGGACCTGGGTCGGTGCACTAGTGCGCCTTCCGGTCTTGTTGCCCAGCCCCTGCGTCGCGAGCACCAAGCCAGAGTCCGCACTCGCCCGAAGCCAAGGCTGGTTGCCTTGGTGAGGGCGAGGGTGGGGTCTGGCGCCGCGTGATCGTGGGGCAGGGGCAGGCGGACAAGGCTGGAAGGTGCACTACAACCGCTGCACCAGGTCGACGAGCCGCGAGCTGTAGCCCCACTCGTTGTCGTACCAGCCGAAGACCTTGACCATGCTGCCGTGGGCCATGGTCAGTTGGCTGTCGAAGATGCACGAGTAGGAGTCGCCGACGATGTCGGAGGAGACGATCGGCTCGTCCGAGTAGCGAAGGATCCCGGCGAGCGGGCCCGAGTCGGCCAGCTCGCGATAGCGCGCGTTCACCTCGTCGACGGTCACCTCGGCGCCGAGCCGGACGACCAGGTCGGTGAGCGAGCCGTCCGGGACCGGGGCGCGAACTGACACGCCGTCCACCCTCCCCTTCAGGTCGGGGATGACGACGCCGATCGCCTTGGCGGCCCCGGTCGAGGTGGGAATGAGGTTGATCGCCGCCGCCCGGGCGCGGCGGAGGTCCTTGTGCGGCAGGTCGAGGATCTGCTGGTCGTTCGTGTACGCGTGGATCGTGGTCATGAAGCCCGACTCGATGCCCCAGGCGTCGTGCAGGACCTTGGCGAGCGGCGCGACGCAGTTCGTCGTGCAGGAGGCGTTCGAGACGATGCGATGCTGCTCGGGGTCGTAGACGTCGTCGTTGACGCCGAGGACGAGCGTCACGTCGGGATCGGTGGCGGGCGCGGAGATCAGCACCTTGGAAGCGCCCGCGTCGAGGTGGAGCTGCGCCTGCTCGCGCTTCGTGAAGAGCCCCGTCGACTCGAGCACGACGTCCACGCCGAGGCTCCCCCACGGGAGCGTCGCCGGATCCCGCTCGTTCAGGAGCTTGAGCTCCAGGTCGTCGACGACGATGGCGCCGTCCTTCGCCTCGACCTCCGCGTCGAGCGGGCCGAGGACCGAGTCGTACTTGAGCAGGTGGGCCATCGTCGCCGCGTCGCCGAGGTCGTTCACCGCCACGACCTCGACGTCCTCGCCTCGGCGGCGGGCCGAGCGGAAGAAGTTGCGCCCGATCCGCCCGAATCCGTTGATCCCCACCCGTACGCTCATGGCGCCTCCCTCGACGTTTCCACAGCGCGGCGATTCTAACCCCGGGCATCCGGCCATCCGGTGCAGTGGAAAATTCTGGTCGGGAAGCCTTGCGCGCCCTCGGGCAGCGGATTACGCTCGCCGGGAGAGCGGGTCTACGCTCGTCGGGCGTCGGATTCAGACCCCGTCCGGCGTCACGGTCCGGAGCGTGGGCGCAAGCGGAGGGGGAGGTCGTCCTCGGAGCTTCCCCTCCGGCCCGCTCTCACAACTCGGCGAGCCGCTGGATCCTGGCGAGCCGGCGGTGGGCCGCGGCCTTCGTCGCCGGAGGGTCGCAGCGGCGGGCGAGCTCGCGAAGGGAGAGTGTCGGGTGGAGAGTCCGCAGGCGGGCGATCTCCCCCAGCTCGGGCGCCAGGTCCCCCAGCCGGCCCTCGCGCTCGAGGCGGCGGATGGCGCGCAGCTGGACGTCGGCGGCGCGGCTCGTGCGCACGATGTTGGCGTGGTCGGCGTTCGCGAGCCGGTTCGCGCGGGCCCGCGTCGCGGCGACGACCGCCTGCTCGCCGAAGCGGAGCGCCGCCTCCTGCGCGCCGAGGAACGCCAGGAGCTCGCCGATTGTCTCCGCTCCCTTCCCGTAGGCGACGGCGTGGCGGCTCCGCTCGTACACGGCGAGGGAGAAGCCCTCGGCCCGCGCGACCTCGGCGAGGAAGGCCGCGGACCCGGCGTCCGCGGTGCGGAGCTCGAAGTGCGCGTTGCGCGGCCCGCTGGCCGAGCCGGCGGCGAGGAAGGCCCCCCGAAGGTAGGCCGCCCGGCAGCAGGAGCGGGCGACGACCCGCCTCGGCGGCCGCTCGAGCGGCGCGAGGTTCGCGTCGAGGACACCCGCCTCGTTCAGCGCCTGGAGAGCACGGGCGTCGTCGTCCAGGTGGAGCTGGTAGCGCGTCCCCTGCTCGAAGGCGCGCCGCTTGTAGGTTCTGATCTCGCAGGGAACGCCGTAGGAGCGCAGGAGCGTAAACGCTCGTCGCGCGACCGGCCCGCTCGCGAGCTCGAGATGGAGCGCGATGCGCCCTCCGCCGCGCAGGTGGACGATCCCGGCGCCCCGAACGAGGGCGGAGAGCTCGGCCAGCCGGCAGCAGGCCTTGCGGGGCTCGATCGCCGCGAGCTCCTCCCGTACGTCCTCGGACAAGCTCAGAGCTCGATGCCCTCCAGCGCGAGGAGCCGCCGTTTGTAGTCGACGCCGAGCGAGCCGTAGCTGCCCAAGCCGGCCGACGACACGACCCGGTGGCACGGAACGACGAGCGGGAAGGCGTTCTCGGCACAGAAGGTCCCCGCAGCGCGGGGCGCCCGCGGCCGGCCGGCGAGGGCGGCCAGCTCGCCGTACGTGACGACCTCGCCCCAGGGGACGGCCCGCAGCGCCCCGGCGATCGCCTCCTGGAACGGCGTCCCCCACTCCGCGTCGAGCTCGACGTCCTCGAAGGAAACGCGCGCGCCGCGGAAGTACGCCAGCATGCGATCGGCCAGCGGATGCGTCGCGGTATCGGCCGGCCGGGAGCCCGCGCGCGGAAGCTCGTGGTAGAGGAGCTTCCCGTTCCTGAAGTAGAGCTCGCCGACACCCCAGGCCGGCACGTCGTACGCCACCACGTCCATGCCCACGGCCATAGAATGCCGGTGGATGAGCGCTCCCGGGATCTTTCGCGTCCCGACGCCGGTGAACGAGCCGGTCCGCGACTACGCCCCCGGCTCACCCGAGCGCGCGAGCCTCCAGCTCCGGCTCGAGCAGATGAAGAGCGAGCGGATCGAGATCCCGCTCGTCATCGGCGGGAAGGACGTCCAGACGGGAAACGTCAAGCAGGCCGTCATGCCGCACGACAAGGACCACGTCCTCGCCGACGTCCACCAGGGTGGGCCGAAGGAGGTCGAGGCGGCGGTCAAGGCCTCCGCCGAGGCCTGGGAGGACTGGCACCGGGTTCCCTGGGAGGAGCGTGCCGCCGTCTTCCTTCGCGCGGCCGAGCTGCTCGCCGGGCCCTGGCGGGACACCCTGAACGCCGCCACCATGCTCGGCCAGTCGAAGACGGCGCACCAGGCCGAGATCGACGCCGCCTGCGAGCTGGTCGACTTCTGGCGCTTCAACCCGGCGTTCATGACGCGGATGTACGAGGAGCAGCCGATGTCGAGCCCGGGCGTCTGGAACCGGATGGAGTACCGGCCGCTCGAGGGCTTCGTCTTCGCCGTCTCCCCGTTCAACTTCACCGCGATCGGCGGGAATCTCACCGGCGCGCCGGCGCTGATGGGCAACACCGTGCTCTGGAAGCCGGCGTCGACGGCGATGCTCTCCGCCTACTACACGATGCAGATCTTCCAGGAGGCCGGGCTCCCCGACGGGGTCGTCAACCTCGTCTACGGCTCCGGCAAGGACATCGGGGACGCCGCGCTCGCGAGCCCGGACCTCGCCGGCGTCCACTTCACGGGCTCGACCGCCGTCTTCCAGGGCATGTGGAAGACGATCGGAGAGAACATCGCCTCCTACCGCAGCTACCCGCGGATCGTCGGGGAGACCGGCGGCAAGGACTTCATCGTCGCGCACCCGACCGCCGACGCAGAGGCCGTCGCCACCGCCATCCTGCGCGGCTCCTTCGAGTACCAGGGCCAGAAGTGCTCGGCTGCCTCGCGCGTCTACGCGCCCGAGAGCATGTGGCCGGCGATCCAGGAGCAGCTCGTGTCGCAGGTCGGGGAGCTGAAGTACGGCGACGTCTCCGACTTCTCGAACTTCATGGGCGCGGTCATCGACGCCAACTCGTTCGCCACGCAGAAGGAGGCGATCGAGGAGGCGAAGGCGCATGCGAAGAGCGAGGTCGTCGTCGGCGGCGGCTACGACGACAGCGAGGGCTACTTCGTCGAGCCGACGGTCATCCGCACCGAGGACCCGGACTTCCGCCTGCTCAAGGAGGAGCTCTTCGGGCCCGTCGTGACGACGTTCGTCTACCCGGACGGGAGCTGGGAGGAGACGCTGGAGCTCATCGACAGGACGGCGCCCTACGCGCTCACCGGGGCGATCTTCGCGGGAGACCGGGAGGCCGTGATCGAGGCCTCCGACGTGCTCCGCTACGCGGCCGGGAACCTCTACGTGAACGACAAGCCCACCGGTGCGGTCGTGGCGCAGCAGCCGTTCGGCGGCGCGCGCGCGTCCGGGACGAACGACAAGGCGGGGTCGCTGTGGAACCTCATCCGCTGGGTGAGCCCGCGGACGATCAAGGAGACCTTCGTCCCCCCGAGGGACTACCGGTACCCGTTCATGGCCCCGGACGGCGGCTAGGCCGCCAAGCCTCCACGTTCAGCCGAGCGGGGCGATCACCGATTTCTTCCCGTTCGCGGCGAACAAGAGCAGGTCGACCATCTTGAACGTCGAGTCGCGCCCGAGCTTCGGGCGGAACGACTCGTCGCGGATGATCGAAGCTTCGCTTCCCTCCATGGCCCGGTGGAACGTCTCCGCGACGAGCCGGGCGCCCACGCCCCGCAGCTTGCCGCCGTTGAGCTCGGCCTCGCGCAGAATGTAGAACCAGAGCGGCGTATCCCGGAGAAACGAGTCGCGCTGCGCCTTCGTCAGACCTTCGAGCTCGGCGCCCCCTTGCCGTTCCTGATCTGCGCCTTGAGTGAGCGTCGTGACGGCGACGCCCTTGCTGCGCAGGAACTTCGCCATCTGCTGACCGGTGGCGAGTTGCAGCATCTTGGCCCTGAGCAGATTGCGAAGCGCCAGGTTGCGCGTCTCCCCCGCCGGCGTCCGGCGCAGCCGGCGCAACGTCGAGACGAGCATCGTGTCGATGCGCATTGCGTGATTGAACCTCGCCGCAGGGACGGTCAGGTCGTCGCGGCCGGCCTCCTCGAAGTCGTAGAGGCGGCGGAAGTCGGCAATCCAGTTGCTCGGCAGCCGCCGCCCGCCGCCGAGGTTGCCGCTCAAGCCGGAGAAGTCGAAGAGAAGATCGAGGAAGCCGCTCCCGAAGTCGAAGCGCTTGTTCCAGCTGTACTCATCCCGGACCATGCTGTGGCCCAGCCGATAGGCGGCCACGGAGAACTCGATGGGCATCGTCGGCACGTCCGTCGGGGTGGCGCCCACCTCGAACACCTTCCGGCCGTTGTTGAAGACGTCGCGGACGACGGCGCCTTCGCAGATCCGAGGCAGGAAATCGTGACGGAGCATCCACTGGTAGTGCTTGACCACGATCCTCCGTGCCCTGGTGAACCGCTGCGCGAGAGGCACGGACGACGGCAGCGTGTCGACGACCCGGTTGTGGAAGCGGATCAACGCGAGGTGCGTCTGCGCGACCGCGAGGTTCTCGTCGTTCCGCGGATCTGGGATCACGGCTGCGCGCCGCTCCGCTGCGGTTCCTGAACTGCCCCGAGGCAGGTCGAAGCCCTGTCGGGCCTTGTCCGGGCCGATCGCGTCGGTCCTCCCCATCTTGAGATGGACATCGTCCTCGTAGAACTTCGCCGACTCCGGATCCTGAGGACCGGCGCCGTACAGGGAGTCGAGATCGAGGCTCGGCGACCTGTTCTGCACGAGCTGGGCCGGCGTGACCCGCTCGCCGAGCGTGACCGCCGTCTTGTCGAAGGTCAGGTCGTGGTCGACGAACTGGCCGAGGTAGGTGAAGCCCGCCGGGATCCGCGACTGGCGACGAGGATCGCCCGTGGTCATCGCCTGCGCGACGCGCTCGAGCGCCGAGTCGGACAGTCGTTCGCCCTTGGGCCCGATCCTCGTGAATCGAAACGGCGGCGTCGCCTCCTCGGTCGCCGCCGCCAGGACGCGGGCGCGTCCGCCGTCGCTCTCCCCGAGCAGCCCCTCGCCGAGGACGTAGTAGCTCTCCGAGCCGTGCTGCATGACCCCTCCTTCCCGCCTGCGCCCCGGGGTGGCCCGAGAATTCCACGGCCACGGGGCGTCTGTCAATCGCGCGGCGGCGGCTCCCCTGCCTCGAGCTGCGCGACCGCCTGCTCGAAGGCCTCCTCGGGCTGGGCGCCGAGCACGAGCAGCCGCCGGTCGAGCACGAACGCGGGGATGGCGTTGATGCCGAGCCGGTTCGCGTCCTGCGTGGAGGCCACCACCCGGTCCGAGTAGCGGCCCTCGGCGAGGACCTCGGCCGCCTCGGCTCGGTCGAGCCCTGCCTCGGCGGCGAGGTCGAGCAGTGTCTCGTCGTCGCCCAGATCGGCCCGTTCCGACCAGTAGGCGTGCATGAACCGCGAGTGCACGGGATCGTGGAGGCCTCGGTCGCGGGCGAGCTCGGTGGCCTGGAGCGCGTGCAGCGTGTTCGGGAGCTTCGGGGACGGGTCGTAGGTCAGGCCGGCCGCCTCGACGAGGCGCCGCGTGTGGTCGTGGATCCCCGGCCCGTAACGCCGCTCGAGGTCGGTCCACGGCAACCCCTCGTCGGGGTACTCGGGATGGAGGAAGAAGGGGAACCAGTCGACCTGCGCGCCGAACCGGCGCTCGAGCCACTCGGCCCTGGCCAGGCCGACGTAGCAGAACGGTCAGGTGTAGTCGCTCCAGATCGCGACGGGCAGCGGGTTCACGCTCTCAGGCTACCCTGCCGAGCCGGGAAGAATCCCGTCGCCTCGGCGTCTTGTGGGCATGAGCACGATCATCGCAACCGCCAAGGACAAGCCCGGCCGGAGCGCGACGGGGTGGCTGGCGTCGGGGCGACTTCCCGACCGCTATCCGCTCGGCCCGGTGGGGGCGTTTCTCCTCCTGGTCGCCTGCCTGGTGGCCCTCCGAACAGAGCTGCCCGACGGGTCGCTGAACGAGCTGCACTGGGTTCTCGCAGTCGCCGCCATTCCCTTGCTGCCCTGGCTCCTTCCGCATGTCAAGGGCTTCCGCGCCGGCCCTGTCGAGGTGGAGCTGCGCGACCTCGATCCCGAGCAGATCGGCCCCGGCGTCGAAGAGATGGATCACGCCACAGAGGCGCTCACCGAGCTGTCGATCCCGGACACGCCCAACGGCGCCAGCGACATCCTGGACCGCGTCAGGGAGATCGAGGCCGAGCGCGCCGAGCTCGTCGCGATCGACCTGAGCGCCAAATGGCGGCTCAGCACGCTCTACTTCTTCGCCTTCCTGCTCGAGTCGAGGACGAGCGTGCGCCGGCTCGTGTTCGAGGAGCGTGCGTTCGGCAAGCGCACCTTCCTGGGCATGTGCTCGCCGCGCGACCTTCGGCAGTCGATCGAGCGCGAGCGCCCGCTCTACCGCGACGTGCGGAAGAGGACACCGCTCGTCGACCTGGATTCCTCGGGACAGGCCTTCCTGAGGGCGCTCGTCGACGAGATCTGCGACGCCGACGACCGCGATGGGCACTCGCCCTTGCTCGGTCGAGCCGGGCTCAAGCAACTGGTCGGATCCGCCTTCGAGCCTGAGTGGCTGGAACGCGGTGAGATCGAAGGCCTCCCGGGCCTGCGCCGTGTACTTGGCTCCGAGCGGCAGTACGTGGCTGTGGTCGAGCGCGATGTCTCGTACCAGGTGCTCGACCGCATGCGCGTCGCTCTGGCCGTCGCCAGGCGCGCGGCCGGCGCCTAGACGCCGCCCGCCCGGTGGAGCGCGGCGTGGATCTCCCGGCCGACCTTGGCCGGGACTCCGGGGACGCCCTCCAGCTCCTCGGGGCTCGCGTCGAGCAGCCGTTCGGGCGAGCCGAAGTGCTGGATCAGCGCGCGCTTCCGCGCCGGGCCGACGCCCGGCAGCGCATCGAGGATCGACTCCCGCGCCTTGGCGTCGCGGCGGCGGCGGTGGAAGCCGAGGGCGAAGCGGTGCGCCTCGTCGCGGATCCTCTGCAGGAGCTGGAGCCCGGCCGAGTCGCGCTCGAGGACGATCGGCTCCGGGCGGCCGGGGACGAAGACCTCCTCCTCGCGCTTCGCCAGCGCGATCACGGCGACGCGCGGGAGGTCGTAGGCATGGATCGCGGCGAGCGCCGCCGACAGCTGGCCCTTGCCGCCGTCGACGACGACGAGGTTCGGGATCGCGGCGAAGCCCTCGTCGTAGCGCTCTGCCGTCACCTCCCTGGCGCGCGCGAAGCGCCGCGAGATCACCTCGGCCATCATCGCGAAGTCGTCCTGCCCCTCGACGCCCTTGATCCCGAACTTCCGGTAGTGGGCCTTCTTCGGCGTCGCGTCCTGGAAGACGACCATCGAGCCGACCGGCGACTCCCCCTGGATGTTCGAGATGTCGAAGCACTCGATCCGGAGCGGGAGGCTCTCCAGGTTGAGCGCACTCGCGAAGCTCCTCGAGCGCCTCGATGCGGCGGAGGCGCGTGCGCTCGCGGTTGGCGGCGTCGCTCTCGAGCGCCAGCTCGGCGTTCTGCTGGGCGAGCTCCTGCAGGCGCCGCTTCTCGCCGCGCCGGGCGGGGCGCACCTCCACCCTGGAGCCCCGCAGGTCGGACAGGAACTCCGCGAGGGCGTCCGTCGGTCCCACGTCCGCCGGAACCACGATCAGGGGCGGGACGCTGGGCGCGCCGCCGTAGTACTCGAGGCAGAACGACTCGAGCAGCTGCGGGACGTCCTCCCCGGCCTCGTTCTCCAGATAGAAGGTATGCCGGTCGACCAGCCGGCCGCCGCGCAGAGGGAAGACCTGCACCGCGGCCGTCCGGCCGCTCGCGGCGATCCCGATCACGTCCACCGTGCCGATCGCCCGCTTGTCCGCGGCCTGGCGCTCGGCCAGGTGGCGTACCGCTGTGAGCCGGTTGCGGTAGCGGGCAGCCTCCTCGAACTCCTGCCGCTCGGCCGCAGCCCGCATCTTCTCCTCCAGCTGGCGCTGGACGGGCCGCGTCTCGCCGGAGAGGAACTCGATCACGCCGTCGATGATCGTGCGGTAGTCCTCCTTCGACACGTAGCCGACGCAGGGCGCGAGGCAGCGTTCGATGTGGTAGTCGAGGCAAGGGATGCCCGAGTGCCGCCCCGGCTGCGGCCCCTCGCACGGCCGGTAGGGGAAGACGCGGTTCAGGACGTCGAGCGTCTCCCGCACCTTCTTCGCCGACGCGTACGGGCCGAAGTAGACGACCCCGCGCCGGTGCCGCTCCCGCGTGAACATGACTCTCGGGTACTCGTCCTCCACGGTCACCGCGATGTAGGGGTAGCTCTTGTCGTCACGGAGGCGGACGTTGAACGTCGGCCGGTAGCGCTTGATCAGGTTCTGCTCGAGGTGGAACGCCTCCACCTCGGTCGAGGTGACGATCACCTCGATCTGCTCGACGCGCTCGATCAGCCGGTCGAGCCCGAGCCGTGAGTCGCCCCCGCGGAAGTACGAGCGGACGCGGGCGCGGAGCGACTTCGCCTTGCCTACGTACAGCGCGGTGCCCTTCGCATCGCGGAACAGGTAGACGCCCGGCTTCGCCGGGAGGCCCTTCAGCTGCGCCTCGATGCGCTCCTCGCGGGTGGTGGCCGTCGCGGTCGCCATGTCGGAGTCAGCCTAGCCAGGCGGCCTGCCACGTTAACCACAGCCGCGGATCAGCGTGTGCCCCGATGGGCCCTCCTTCCCCCGGCACGATCCTTTGCGTGACTCGGAAGGAGGTGAGCAGTGGTGCCGACCGAGACCCTCACGAAGCGCGAGCCGACCGCTCCACCCAAGGCGCAGGACGAGCTCGCGGAGTCGGTGCGGAGGCACGGGAAGCGCGTCCGCCGGCTGAAGATCAACGTCGCCGCGTGGGCCGTCGGGACGATCGTTCTGACGACGCTCTGGGTCGTGAACCAGTGGCAGGCCAGCGGCGCCTTCGAGCACTTCGGCAACTCGGGGAACCCCGGTGACTGGAACCCGACGCTGTGGGCGCTGGGCATCGGCGTCTGGAGCCTCGTCGTCGGGATCATGGCCCTCCAGGTGCGCTTCGAGCGGCCAACGGCGGACGCCGGGGCCGAGCGCCGCGGCCGGCTGAAGTTCCACGTCGCCGCCTGGGCGTTCGGGATGCTCGTCGTCACGCCGCTCTGGGCGCTGATCGAGTGGCAGGACAACGGCGGCCTGGAGCGCTGGAGCGGCGACAGCCAGCCCGGAAGCTGGGAGCCGTGGATTCTCTACGTCGCAGGTTTCTGGGCCCTCGGCGTCGGGCTCATCGCGCTGTGGATGTACGTCCGCGAGCGACGCTCAGGCTGAGCTCCGGAGCACGGACGCGACCGCGCCGAGCGTGTCTCCGGCGCTGCCCCGGAGAACGAGCTCGGCGCGGGCGTCCACCCACGTCGGCGTCCGGTTGACGACGGCGACTTTGCCCCCGGACGTCAGGGTCGAGCGCGGCAGGTCGGCGACCGGGTAGACCTCGAGCGACGAGCCGACGACCAGGAGCAGCGCCGCCCGCTCGGCCAGCTCGACTGCGCGCAGGATCGCGCCCTCGGGCAGGAGCTCGTCGAAGAAGACGACGTCGGGCTTCAGGATCGCGCCGCAGGCCGGGCACGGCGGGGCGCCGTGCTCCTCGATCAGCGGCACGACCTCGACGAGCGGGTAAGCGGCGCCGCAGCCGGGGCAGGAGGACGTTCGGATGGAGCCGTGCACCTCGATGACGTCCACCGAACCGGCGCGCTGGTGGAGCTGGTCGATGTTCTGCGTGACGACAGCCTGCACCAGCCCGCGCCCCTCGAGCTCGGCGAGCGCAAGGTGCGCGGGGTTCGGCTCCGCCTCGCCGAGCATGGCGAAGCGCGGCGCGTAGAAGCGCCAGACCTTCTCAGGGTCGCGCCGGAAAGCGCCGAGGGTCGCGTACTCCCGCGGGTCGAACTCGGCCCACATCCCGGACGCGGAGCGGAAGTCAGGGATGCCGCTCTCGGTGGAGATGCCCGCGCCCGTGAGGACGACACACGGCTGGTTCTCCGCAACGAGCCGGGCGAGCCGCTCGCTCTCCGGCGCTACGCCCAGCGGCTGCCCTCGGCCGGCGCCGGCGGCGCGCAGAAGACCTCGATGCGGAGCCCGTCAGGATCGAAGACGAAGAACGAGTAGTAGTCCTCCAGGTCTGCGTCGACCTCCGGCGGGAAGTGGACCTCGGCGCCCAGGGCCACCGCGCGCTCGTACGCCTCGTCGACCTGCTCCCGCCGCTCGACCTCAAAGGCGAGGTGCTCGAGGCCGACGCCGTAGTACTCGTGCGCGCCGCCGTCGGCCGGCCGCAGGCCGAGGTTCTGCTCGCCGAAGCGCAGGTAGACGATGTCCTCCGTGCCGCGGTAGCTGCGGAAGAGGACGTCCTCGACGAGCCCGGCGGGCCCGAGGAGCTCGAGGTAGAACGCGCGCGAGCGGTCGACGTCGGTGACGCAGAGGTCGACGTGCTGGATCACGGGGGGCGGCATGCGCGGAATCTACAGCGGCGCCCGTTCGTTCGGAGTCGGTGGATGGACCTGAACGGGCGGCAGAAGATGCTGGACGCGACCTTCGGCGCGGTCTGCGAGACGACCCGCTGCTCGGAGACGCGCCGGCAGACGCTCGAGGAGGTCGTCAACCTCGCGGTCGAGCTTGCCCGCGAGGGGCGCGAGGGGCGGAAGATCGGGACGCTCTTCGTCATCGGCGACGTCGACGTCGTCACGGAGCAGTCGCGGCCGCTGATCCTCGACCCGCTCTTCGGCCACGACGAGGAGCTCCTCCGCATCGACCGGCCCGAGCTGCGCGAGACCGTGAAGGAACTCGCCCAGCTCGACGGTGCCTTCCTCCTCGCCGACGACGGAACCTTCTTCTCCGCCGGGCGCTTCATCGACGTGGACGTGACCGCGCCGGAGAACTTCCTCCCGGGCCTGGGCACGCGCCACGCGGCGGCCGCCTCGATCTCGCGAACGACGAGCGCGATCGCCGTCGTCGTTTCGCAGAGCTCCGTCGTGCGGGTCTACTCCCGCGGCGAGGTGCGGGCCGAGATCATCCCCGAGCTCTTCCTAATGTCGAAGGGAAGCCTCTTCGCCCACCGGGCCGAGGTCCGGCAGATGCCCGAGGCCGGCGTCACACTCGCGGTCGCGGCCGAGGGGTAGATGCGCCGGCGCCCCTCGCCTACGGTGAAGGGATAGCGGCGACCGGCACCCAGACGACGCTCGACGAGCGCGCGCACGACCTGCTCGAGGCGAACACGCAGACCGGCGAGCTGGACGGCCGGCTGTACCGGTTCACGGTGCCGAGCGTGCGCGACTACCCGTTCCAGTGGTTCTGGGATTCGTGCTTCCACGCCATCGCCTGGTCGCGCTTCGACCCTGAACGGGCGGCCGACGAGCTGCGCGGCCTCTTCGCCGTCCAGGAAGCGGACGGACTCATCCCGCACGTCGTCTTCTGGAAGGGCGACCTCGTCTCACGGCTCCAGTGGCACCATCTCGAGAGCCGGACGAGCGGGCGCGTCCCCTTCCATCGCACGCCGCACACGACGGCGCAGATGCAGCCGCCGGTGCTCGCGCAGGCCGTGGAGCGGGTCGTCGGCGCCGGAGCCGCCGGCTTCCTCGCGGAGGCTCTCCCCGGGCTGGAGCGCTACTACCGGTACCTCGCCGGCCTTCGCGACCCGGACGACGACGGGCTGATCTCGATCGTCTCGCAGTTCGAGAGCGGGCTCGACTTCAGCCCCGCCTACGACGAGGCGATCGGCGTCCGGCGGCCCACGCCGGCGGCGCTCTTCCTGCGGACGCGGCTGCCGCAGCTTCGGAACAAGCTGGCGAACTACGACGTCGAGACGATCTTCCGCCGGTACGGCCACCATCTGGAGGACCTGCTCGTGAACGCCGTCTACGGCCAGGGATTGCGCGCGCTGGCGCGGCTGGCGGCCCAGGCCGGACGCGACGCGACGGCGCGCTGGGCGGCCCGGACGGCCGACCGCGTCACGGAGGCGCTTCTCGAGCGGTGCTGGGACGAGCGTCTGGGCCTCTTCGTCAACCTCGCCGGGCCGGACGAGCGGCGGTCGCGGGTGAAGACGATCCACGGGCTGATGCCGCTCGTCCTCCCGGACCTCCCGCCGGAGATCGCCGCTCGACTGGTCGAGCACCTGGCCGACCCGCGCACGTTCGGCTCGCCCTATCCGGTGCCGTCCGTCGCTCTCGACGAGCCGACGTTCCTCCGCGACCACCGCCTGCGCGGCCTCCGCTTCATCTGGCGCGGGCCGCTCTCCCTGAACACCAACTGGTTCCTCGTCCACGGCCTCCGCGGTCACGGCTTCGACGAGGTCGCGGAGCGGATCGCCGAGCGCTCCCGCGATGCGGTCGAGCGCGGAGGCTTCAACGAGTTCTTCGACCCGCTCGACGGCAGCCCGGTCGGGGCCGAGCGCTTCGGCTGGGCCACTCTCGCTACCGACATGTAGGTGCCTACTTCACGGTCGCGGGCGCGCCCGCCTGCCCGCCGGCGGACGCGCCGCGCCCATCCTCAGGCTAGGAGGGAAGCCGTCACACGAGTGGGTACGATTGAGCCGTGTCTGGCGAGACTTCGACCCAATACGTCGCGTACACGCTCTACAAGGCCGATCCGACGTGGCTCCGGCTCCCGATCGAGGAGCGCGCGGCCGCCAAGGACGCCTTCGCCGAGGTGGTCGAGGAGTGGGCCGAGCGCATGGAGCTCCGCTCCTACAGCCTCGTCGGCGTCCGGCCCGAGGCCGACTTCATGCTCTGGAAGCTCACGGAGCGCTACGACGACCTCCGCGAGCTCGGCACCGCGCTGAACGGGACGCCGCTCGCCGGCTGGCTGAGGACGCCGTACTCCTACCTGGCTGCCGCCGAGCCGTCGCAGTACTTCGACCAGAAGAGCAAGCGCCCGCGGCGCGTCGTCCCGCGAGGAGCGCCCTACCTCGTCGTCTACCCCTTCGTGAAGAAGCGGGAGTGGTACTCCCTGCCCATGGACGACCGCCGGCGCGCGATGCAGGAGCACGCGGCAGTCGGCAGCCGCTTCGTCACGATCACGAACCACACGACGTACTCCTTCGGGATCGACGACCAGGAGTTCATGACCGCCTTCGAGTGCGAGGAGCCCTCGGATTTCCTCCAGCTGATGAAGACGCTCCGCGAGACCGAGGCGAGCCGCTACACGGAGCGCGACACGCCGATCTTCGTCGGGACGGCGATCGAGATCCGCGAGATCCTCGACTCGCTCGACGGCGCCTCGACGCGCGTCACCTCGTAAGGGCACCGGTAAGAGCCGGCTCCCCGGCGACACCAATCTCCGTAACCGACGACGGAGGTGTCCATGCCCTGGGGTGACTGGATCAACGAGCTGCCGATGGGGTTCTTCCTCGCGGTGCACATCGCCGCGTTTGCCATCGGGGCGACCTTCGCGTGGCTCGCGCACGTCCGCGGGCTCTCGCTCCTGACGTGGGCGTTCTCCCTCTATGCCCTCGCCGAGCTGAGCTACATGACGTACCACCTCGACTGGACCGTGTTCCTCTTCGCGCACACGATCAGCGAGGTCCTCGATCTCGCCGCGTTCGTGCTCGTCTTCGTCGCCGCGTCGCGCGGGTCGCGGCACCCCGACGAGCCTCCCTCGAGCCGGGGGGCGCGTGACCCCGCACCGGAGTCTCCTCCTCCCCCTCCTCCTCCCCGCCGCGCTCGCCGCCCTCCCGGCGGCGGGCTGCGGCGGGGACCCCCTCGATGCCGATCCGATCGCCACGACTGCGGTCTCGCTCCCGAAGAGCTACCGCTTCGAGCCGGCGGTGATCGAGGTCGAGCCGGGCGCGACCGTCACCTGGGAAAACGAGGACAGCTTCACGCACACGATCCGGTTCGACGGCGACTCCGAGACCGCCGAGCTCGAGCCCGGCGAGACGTACTCCCGGGAGTTCCCACGGACAGGCGCGTTCCACTACGTCTGCACCCTCCATCCGCGGGACATGGAGGGCGAGGTGAGGGTCGGCTAGGACCTACTAGTAGCCGAACGTGTGCTCGTCGCGCCAGACGCGCCACATGCCGAAGACGCCGGCGGCGACGGCGGCGATGCAGACGACCGTCTCGAGCCCGCTGTTCGGGAACCACGGCGTGAAGGCGAGGCCGACGGCGGCGATCGAGAGGGCCGCCCCGCCGTAGAACACCACCCGCGACCGTCCCGACCACATGGCGATGTCCTCGCGGTTCCGGCGCCAGAGCATGAAGAGGACGTAGGCGATCGCCACCAGGAAGAGGACCTGCAGGAACTGCACGATCACCTCGAGCCCGAAGCCCAGCTGGAACGCTGTGATCACGGCGGCGATCAGGACCAGGATCGCGAACGCGCGCAAGGTCGGGGAGACGTTCACAATCCGGTCGTGTAGGCGCGGATCGAGAGGGCCGTCGCGAGGAGCGCGGCTCCGGAGAACCAGAGGAGCCGCTTCGCCGGCACCGGCGGCGCGTACACCCACGGCGAGAGGGCGGCGAGCAGGGCGAGGGCGCCGTAGACGGCGTGCAGCCGATCGGGCGAGACGCTTCCGTCGGAGAGCAACAGCAGGCCGAGCGCCACCTGGGCGATCAGGAGCGCCTGTGCGAGCGCGAGCGCGTGGGCGTAGATCCGCCCCGGCGTCCGCTTGCGCCAGACGTAGATCAGCCCCCAGCCGGCCGCGAGCCCGTTGGCGACGATCAGGAGGACGGCGTTCCATGCGTGCAGCTCGCGCACCGTTTTGCCAGCCTACTATGCTCGCCTCCTGGCCCCAGCCGGACGCGCGGCCGTCACCTTCGCGGCCCTCGTGGCGGCCGTTCCGCTGGCCGCGTGCGACCGCGGGGCTACGTCGCCGCACCGCTCGACGCGACCGGGTAGCGTGCGAGCTCATGCGAGTACCGATGATCGTCACGGTCTCGGATTGGCAGTGCGCGGCTGCCGCTGAACTCGGCGGGCCGGCACCGACGTATGCGGTGGAGAGGTGCGTCGCGGCTGCGAGGCGAGGCCGGTCTGACGGCGAGCACGTAAAGGAGGAGGAGACGTGGTACGCGAAGGCCAGCAGGCACCTGACTTCAGCTTGCAGGCGGACTCGGGTGAGGACATCTCGCTCTCCGGTCTGCGCGGGCGACCGGTCTTGCTCTACTTCTATCCCAAGGACGACACGCCTGGGTGTACGAAGCAGGCGTGCGGGCTCCGGGACGTCTACGGCGAGATCCGGGAGCGTGGCGCGACCGTTCTCGGCGTCAGCCCGGACACGGTCGCCTCCCACGTCGAGTTCAAGGAGAAGTACGGCCTGCCTTTCACGCTCCTCGCCGACCCGGAGCACGAGGTCGCCGAGCTCTACGGCGTCTGGGTCGAGAAGGACGCGTACGGGAAGAAGTCCATGGGGATCAACCGCTCGACGTTCGTGATCGACGCCGACGGAAACGTCGCGGAGGCTATGCTCGGCGTCAGCCCGGACGGCCACGCCGACAAGGTGCTGGCCGCCCTTCCGTAGAGCTCCTGACAGAATGATGGCCCGCCGACTGGGTGCGATGGGTGGTTCGAGGCAAGGACGCAGGGAGCGGCCATACCCACAGCGGTATGGCCGCGACCGAGGACACGGCCTCGGGCCGCCCAGCGCGGCCAGACGGCAGCGCTCCTCATTGTGTTAGGAGCTCTTGTCCCTAGAGCACCGCGAGCGCCAGGCGCCGGCCGCCGTGCCAGAGCGCGGCGAAGACGAGCACGGCGGCGCCGGCGACGATGAGCAGCGCCTGCGCGCCGACGGCGAAGGAGACGGCGTTCGCGGTGCCGACGCCGCTGGCGATGAGGATCGCTGCGCCCGCGCCGGCCTGAGTGGCCGCCCCAGCGGGGGCGATGGGAAGGGCTCCCGAGGCGGCGGCCGCGCAGAGGAACGCGATCGCGAGCGGCAGCGAGAACGCGAACCCGAGGGCGTGAAGCAGGAGGAAGAGGCCGAACGCGCGCGTGAGCCAGGAAGCGAGCACGAGCACCCAGGCTTGCCAGGCGTCGCGCGGTGAGATCACCCGCGCTCCGAGCCAGCGCGCCAGGCGAAAGCGGATGAGCCGCCCGCTCGCGATCAGGCGCGGAAGCACGGCGATGACCACGGCGGCGCCGAGCCCGGCGAAGGCGACCACCGCCAGCGCGGCCCGCACGGCGCCGGACGCGTCGGCCGTCGCGGCTGCGGTTCCGGCCAGCGGCATGAGCGCGGCCGTGTCGACGAGGCCGAGCATGAAGAGCGAGAGGCACACGGGCGCAACGCCGGCGCGCCCGCTGGTCGCCCGGCGGACGACCGCGACGCGGACGACGTCGTCGAAGCGGCCCGGCAGGGCGGCGCCGGTGACGCTCGCCGCGCCGCACGCGGCGCCGAGCGTCAGCGGCTGCGGACGTTCGTGCGGGGCGAAGAGACGATGCCAGCCGTACGCCTTGAACGCGTAGGCGAGGAGGAAGAGGAGGCCCGAGGCCGCCACCAGCCCGCCGTTTGCGCCGCTGAAGGGCCAGCCTATGCCGGCGAAATGCCGCGCCGCGAGCACCGAGATCGTGACGGCGAAGAGGCCGATCCCCAGGTTCAGGACCAGCTTCCCCCGCGGGGACCGGCACAGGTCGTAGAGCCCTCTCATCGAATGTCTCATCGGTCGAGCGGAAAACGGTCTCAACCCGCATACGAGGTACTGGCGTCCTCGCTGAGGCAAAGACGCGGCGGGCGCGCCCGTTCCCCGTTCGGGGGATTGTACGGATCGCGGACGACTCCTACCGTTCAAACCGGAAAGGAGTCGCAGCATGGCCGTGACCGCAAGCCATGCGGCAGAGTTCGAGCGCTACGAGGTCCACGAGGTGCTGGCCGGAGAGCCGGCACTCGACCTGGGCCTTCGCTTCGAGTCCGCCGACCTCGGTGGAGCCGTTGACTTCGCCTTCGCCTACCTCGAGCGCCGCGATCCGGGACGCGAGGGCATCGTGAGCGGGCTCGAGATCGTCAGGGTGGCGGGCGGCGACCGCGAGACCGTGTGGACCTACAGCCACGCGCAGGCACGCAGCACCGCGCGTGACCTGGTCAGGGTCTGGGGCTTCGACCCGGGCCAGGGCTGGCGGAGCCCGTATCGAACCCCGCCGAAACCCGCGCCGGCTCGGAATTACTGAGTCGGAGGAGGGAGAGACTATAGTCTCGTAGAAATCCGAGGCCTGCCTTGGCAACCTTGGAGAGGCCGTTATGCCCGAGCGGGGGATCGAGCTAAGCGACATCGTCGCCCAGCAAGTTGCTGACGCACGTCGGCAGGAGGGCTTGTCCATGGACGAGCTCGCCGACCGTGCGGGCGTGCATCGCACGTACATCGGCCTGCTCGAGCGACGTTCACGGCAGCCGACGCTGGCCGTCGCCGCCAACCTGGCGGAGGCGCTGGGCCTCAGCCTCTCCGAGCTCGTGGAGCGCGCGGAGCAGGACATCGGGAACGGCGTCGTCGCGGACATCGACCTTCCCTCCGCGCCGCGGGGAAGGCAGGCGAACCAGGAGCGTCTCGGCGAAGGCTCCCACCTCACCGACGTCACCGAGCTGACGCCGGACATGATCGTACGGGCGATCGACCTCGCCTATCGCAGGCTCGACCTCATCGACGAGCAGATGCGCGAGTCGGGCTCTCCGCCCCTTGCACGCCTGGTCGAGCTGTCGCAGCTCTCGACGCTCGTGGCCAACCTGCTCACCGCGAGCCTCGCCCGCGCCTCGAACGGCCACTACGTCCAGCAAGGCTCGGAGCACGCTCCGAGCCTCCTTCCCCTGCGCCAGGGCCTCCCGGAGCTCGAGGTGGCCGCGGCCCTGGAGACGGATCGACCGGCGAGCGACGCGTCGACCGAGGGCATCTTCCTGACGTTCCGCTTCGTGCTGGCCAACCGCGACGGCACCTTCACGCGAGGCAAGAACGCGCGCGGCGAAATGGTCGCGATCTGGGAGGTGCGTTTCGGCGAGCTCGAGCACGACGACTTCCACGTCGTCGGGGCGGCGCACGCGAGGGTGAGGAAGGACGCCCTGGAGGAGATGGAGCTCGTGTACTACGACCCGGAGCTCCTCCCGTACGCGAAGCCCACGGGCGCGTACGCGCGCGTGCGCTGAGGCGCGCCGGTGTTCGCCTACGACGGCAAGGTCGTCCTGATAACGGGGACGGCAAGCGGCTGCGGCGCCGTCCTCGCCGAGGCGTTCGCCCAGGCCGGAGCGACCGTCGTGGGCTGCGACGTCGACGCCGAGGCCGGCTCGGCGACGGCCGAGAGGATCAAGGATGCCGGCGGGCAGATGGACTTCCAGCCGGTCGACGTCTCGCGGGAGAAGGACGTCGCGGCTCTCGTCGACCGTACGCTCGAGGCACACGGCAGCCTGAGCTGCGCGATCAACAACGCCGGTACCGAGCAGCTGAGCGAGATCGCCGAGGGGACCGAGAGCGCGTTCGACGAACTGATCGCGACCGACCTCAAGGGCCTGTTCTTCTGCCTGAAGCACGAGATCCGCGCGATGCGGAAGGGTGACGGCGGCGCGATCCTCAACATGTCATCGGTCACGAGCAGCATCACGGCAGCCCCGGCAAACGGCCTCTACGCCGCGACGAAGGGCGGCGTCAACGCCCTGACGAAGGCGGCCGCGATCGAGGTGGGCAAGGACAACATCAGCGTGAATGCCCTCGCCTTCGCCGCCATCGACATCCCCGGCAGCATGATCTGGCGCTACCTGGAGGACCAGAAGGTGCCCGCGGACGCCCTCGTGCAGGCCTTCCCCGTGAAGCGCATGGGCCGCCCGGAAGAGCTGGTCGCCGCCGCGATGTACCTCTGCTCCGACGAGGCGCGCTTCTGCACCGGCACGACCCTCGTCCTCGACGGGGGCTTCACGGCGCAGTAGCGGCCCAACACCGAGAACGTCGGGGGATCGAAGCAACCTGCCCAGCGAGGGATCGCGTCACGAGGCGGGGAGACGAAAGACCGGATGACGGGAGGCCTCGGTCGCGAAAGCCTCGAGCGGCGCCTCCGGCCCGGCGTCGAAGAACGGTCTCACGATCGACGTGTCGCGGACGTACTCGCGCAGCACCGGCGCCGCCTCGTCGGGCCCGACCTCCTCGATCCGAACTCGCTCAGTCCGGCGCGCCCGTGTGAGCTCGACCGCGCCGGCCGCGCGCGCATTCTTCACCCACCCAACGGCTCCGTACGGAGCCACGAGCCAGCGCTCGCCGTCGAGGAAGACGAGCTGGACCGGCGTCGAGTAGCGGCGGCCGCTCTTGCGCCCAGTCACGGTGAGCACGTGCGTCCGCCTGCCCGCAAGCCCGAGCCGGGCGAGCGGGGCGATCAGCCGGTTTCCGAGCCGCCGCAGGCGTGTCTGCTCGAACGTCGCCGCCACGCCCTCACTCTAGGTGGAACGTGGACCCGACGCTTTCACTGCGAGACGACGGCTGCCCCGGCGGCGGCGATCGCCTGGCGGGCGGCGCGGGCGCCCGTCTCGACCGCACCGTCCATCCAGCCGGCCCAGCCGAGGGCGAGATCCGAGCCCGCGAACGACACCCGCCCTTCGGGCTCCTGGAACGCCGAGGGGAAGCGCATGACCTGCCCCGGCCGGTACGACATCCACGTGCCCTGCGAGAACTCGTCGGCGTTCCAGTCGTGCGTGTCCGTTGCGACAACGCGTGCGTCCGGCAGGAAGCGCTCGATCGCCCGCCGGATGTCGTCAGGGCTCGTCACGTCGAGCATCTCCGGCCCGATCCCGAAGCCGACCAGCAAGCTGCCCTCGGAGAGGACGTTCTGGGTCGAGACCCAGTTCAGGCCTCCACCCCAACCGACTCCGAAGACGTTGTCCGGAGCGTTCTCGACGAGCGCCCAGATCTTGGACGCGTGACCGGTGTGCCCCTCTGCCGCGGCCTGCTGCTTCGGCTCCGAGAGCGCCGGAGCAAAGTCGATGTCGTGCCACGTGTTCAGCGGCACCGCCACGACGGCAGCAGCCGCGCTCACCGCGTCGCCGCTGCGCGTCGTCACCGTGACCGCGTCCGCGTCTCGCTCGATCCGCGCCACAGGGGTGGACAGCTGGATCTCGGCGTCGGCGTCGGCGGCGAGTGCGTCGATGAAGCACGCGGTGCCCTTTTCGAACTTCTCGCTGACGGCCGCGAACAAGGCCCAGACGCTGTTCCCGAAGCCCGAGACGAAGGAGAGCACGTGCAGGGCCGAGACCTCGGACGGGTGGCAGCCGAAGTAGAACCCGGGCCAGGCGAGGAGGTACTCGTGCGTTGCGCGAGGGAGCTCGAGCCGTTCGACAAACGCCGAGAACGGGATGTCCAGGTCGGCGAGCGGCTGGGTGTCGAGCGCCGTTCCGAACTCGAGCCGCCGGGCCGCGTGCATCACCTCGTACAACGCCCGCTCGAGATCCGCCATCTGCTCGAGCGGAACCGGCGCGTACCCGGTGCGCAGCTCCCCGCCGACCTCCGTCCGGAACGACTCCCCGGCCGGGCTCTCTGCCACGGCCAGCCCGTACCGGCCGATCTCCGCCGTGATATGCGGCTGGTAGCGCTGGACGAACCAGGTCCCGCCGATCTCGACCTTCTGGTCGGTTCCTGCGAAAGGCCGGTACCACGTCCGGCCTCCGAGCCGGTCCCTCGCCTCGAGAACGACGACCGACAGTCCGGCCTCTCGGAGATCGCGTGCCGCCGTGAGACCCGCGATCCCAGCTCCGATGACGATCGCGTCGTATGACCTGCTCTGAGTCATCTTCCCCTCCTAGAAATCGAGCTGCTCGACCGTCACGGAGGAGCACCGCCCGCCGTACCGCGATGCTCGCATGCGCTGCGCGCGGTCGCAAGCGGCGGCAACGCCTGCGCCGTCTCCGAGCTCGTCCGTCCGCGCGGGTCGAGCGAGAGAGGTCTACTCAACTCGTGTGCGGGTGTTGCGCCGGGTGACGGTGCGTTCATGTTGGGCCACCCGGCGTCACTTCGTTCGAGGTGCCGGCGCGGCCTGGAGCGGGCGAGCGAGGCGCTCCTTAGGAGGGCCTAAGCGCGGGCTACGATCGCGCTCGCCCGCAGCCGCCGGGCTCGACTTCGTCAGCCTCGCCCGTCATCGCTTAGCCCTCGCAACGACGCGCGAGTTCAAGCCTGCACAGGTCGGCACCGGGCCCGCCGCTCCCACGGTCGAAGCCGGGACCTCCGGCGAGGCCGTCGTCGCCGCGGCCGCCGAAGAGCCGGTCGTCGCCTTCGTGAGCGTAGACGACATCGTTACCGCGTCGGCCGAAAACCTGGTCGTCGCCCCGCCCAGCGCAGATGAGGTCGTTCCCGCCGCGCCCCTCAATCCGGTCATCGCCACCGCGCGCAACGATGACGTCGTCACCCGCGGTGCCGACGAGTTGATCCGCCCCGCTCGTCCCGACGATCGTCGCCTCAAACCGCCCGCACATCGGGGCAGCCGCCGCCGGGCTCGCGGTCGCCCCAACCGCCACCGCGAACAGCGAAACCGCGAGCGCGACGACGGCTTTGCGCCGCGTCAGCCCGTGCCTCATTGCAATCCCTCCTCGTAGCCGCAGTAACGAAGTCGGGCGAGCCTACTCCTGAGTAGCCGCGTCTTCAAGGATTCGGCTTGCTGCCTCTGCGCCGATGTCGCTCTCAACGGTTTGGGCAGAGATCGGACATTGGGTTCGGGACGAAGGCTCCGGAACCCCTGCCGACAAGCCTGATGCGGATGAGAGGACTTGAACCTCCACGGGCTTGCGCCCACACGGACCTGAACCGTGCGCGTCTACCAATTCCGCCACATCCGCGCGGAGACCAAGTGTAGCCCGAGGGCGGCGCTCCTAGCGCCGGGGCCGGTCTTCGTGCTCGTCCAGGACGGGCAGGTCGGCGAGATCGCGCTCGACGCTCTTCACGAACTCGTCGTCGGCATCCTCGCCGGGGATGAGCGTCAGCTTCTCCTTCCGGCGCCTCCGGGAGCGCGCCGCCCACGCGTCGGCACCGATGCGCTCGGACAGCCTCGGCCACTCCGCCCCAATGACCACGAGGACGGCGGCGACGAGGAGCCCGATCGCGATCCACCCCACGCCACTCATTGTAGTGGTGGGTCTAAGGCGAGGAAGGGTCGCGTCCGATACGAGATGCATGCCGTGGGACGTGCCGCTCTCCTTCGCGCTTCTCTGCTTCCTCGCGTGGGGAGTCGTGGCCCGCGCCGTGCTCGTCTATGCGCAGGTGCTTCCGCCCACGTGCAGCACGTGCGGGATGAAGCTCGAGCGCCGCTACCTGGGCGAGCAGGTCTGCCGCTGCGGCCACTGAGCCGGCGGTTCAGGCAGCGGGCGCGGTCGGCGCGCCCGGCGGCGGCGACGTGTCGCCCGGCCCGAGCTCGCCGACGGCGACGCGACGGAACGCCTCGAATCCGAGCGCGACCAGCGCACCGAGGATGAGCACGCCGACCCAGCTGCTGAGCGCTGGCACCGGAGCCCAGAGGACGAGCAGGAGGTAGACGACGGCGAGGACGCCCCACGCCAGCCCGGGGCGGTCGCGCAGGGTCGGCCCGATCGCCTGGCGCGCGCGGAACGCGTAGCGCGACGGGCCGGCGAGCCACGTCCCGACCAGGATGACGAGGCCGTAGACGATCAGCGCCCAGCCAATCGTCCGAAGGAGGCTCGTGCCGATGAGCCAGGTCGAGTCGACCGCACCGCGCAGGGATTCGCCCGACGTGAGCGCGTCCACGATGTAGTTCCCGACCGCGCGCCGGATGACGAGCAGCAGGATGCCAACGACCAGAAGCGCCGCGCCGATGTTGCGGAGCATCGAGCGGCGGCCGCTCGCGAGCCAGATGGCGCCCGCCCAACAGGCGAACGCGATCAGGATGACCAGCCAGCTCATCCACTTGATCGCCTTCACGCCGGTCTGAGCAGCCTCGAGCTGGTCGGACTGGAGGATGACGATCCCGCCGGCGTCGGGCGGCAGCCGCGCATCGAGCTGCTCGCCGAAGCCGAGCTCCGTGCCGATGTTGACGACAAGCGTCCGCAGGTGCAGGGTGACCGTCCCCTCGCCCGTCGTGATGTTCCCGCGGGTCTCGTCATTGAGGACGGCCATCAGCTCCCGGTGCGTAGCCCGGTTGATCTCCTCCCACGCGGCCTGGACACGCGGACGCTGGAGGAACCTGTCGACTCCTTCGACGGCCGGCTGGCGGAGCGCTCCCGCAATCGGCCCGGCGAGGCCCTGAAGGTTTTCCGGAAGCTGCGCCTCCAGCACCTCTTGCGGCTCGGCGTTCGCGTACAGCTGGTCGACGATGTAGACGGACAGTGCCTCGCGCACCTCGTCGTTCTCGAGGAGATTCGTGCTCGTCTCGACCCAGGCTTCCGTGTCCAGTGCCTGGCGCTTCACCCAGACGGCGAGCGAGCCGACGAGGATGACCAGCGTGCCGAGCACGAACAGCACCCAGGCGAGGATCGTGCGCGTGCGCGGGCTCACGGCGCGGATCATGACGGACCCGCGCGACGTCTGCTACGGGCTCACGAGCTGCCGCACCGTCCGGGCGAGCACGCGGGCGCCCAGCTCGCAGTGCTCGGGGGACGAAAACTCGTCCGGCGTGTGGCTGAGGCCGCCGCGGCTCGGCACGAAGAGCATGGCGGCCGGAGCGTGGTGCGCCAGCACCATCGCGTCGTGGCCGGCTCCGCTCGCGAGGCGGAGGGTCGTCGCCCCTTCCTCCCGCGCCGCCTCCTCCAGCCGGTCCTGCAGCTCGGGGTCGAGCGCCACCGGCTTCTTCCGGTGCGTCTCGCGGAGCTCCAGCCCCAGCCCCTCCTCGACGGCAATGCGCTGGAGAGTCTCGCGCACGAACGGCTCCAGGCGCGTGAACCCTTCGGACGTCGGAGTGCGGACGTCGATCGTCATCTCTGCGGCGCCCGGGACGACGTTGAACCCTCCTGGCTCCGCCGAGATCACGCCGACGTTGGCGGTCATGTCGTCGCGGGAGCGCGCCTCTTCCCGTAGGGCGAGGACTGCGCGCGCAGCGCCGGCGAGCGCGTCGCGGCGGAGCTCCATCGGCGTCGTCCCGGCGTGGTTGGCCTCGCCCAGGAAGCGTGCGCGGAAGCCGAGCATGCCCGTGATCGCCGTGACGACGCCGAGGTCGACGCGGGCGCGCTCCAGCACCGGGCCCTGCTCGATGTGCAGCTCGAGATACGCGCCGACCTCCTCCGCCCGGCGCGCGTCCGGGAGGCGGTCGAAGTCGAAGCCTGCCTCGGCCATCGCCTCGGCGACGCCGCGGCGGCCCCAGTCCTCCAGCTCGCAGTCGCCGCAGAACGCCCGGCTTCCGAGCATCCCCGTCTGGAAGCGCGCTCCCTCCTCGTCGTTGAAGGAGACGACCCAGATCGGCCTTGCCGGCTCGACTCCCTCGGCCTTCAACCGCCGGACGACGTCGAGCGCCGCGAGCACGCCGAGCGCGCCGTCGTAGCGCCCGCCGCAGGGCACCGTGTCGAGGTGGGAGCCGAGGAGCACCGCCTTCCCCTCCCCCGCCTCCCAGCGGCCGATGACGTTTCCGGCAGGATCGAGCTCGACCGCGAGCCCGAGCTCGGCCAGGCGCTCCGCCAGCCAGGCGTTCGCCTCGGCCAGCTCGGGCGTCCACGCGAACCGGCTGACGCCCCCACGCTCGTCGGCGCCGATCCGCGCGGCCGCCTCGAGGTCAGCTGTCAGCGACGGCACGGCGCCTCCGATACCACCGATACGCCTCGATCACGCCGGCAACGCCGAGCGCGACGACGAAGGCGAGCAGGAAGCCCTTGAGGGGATCCTCCTCGAAGGTGCTGCCGCCCACGTAGCCGAGCATGGCCGCGTAGGTGCCCCAGATCAGCCCGGCGACCACGTCGAAGGAGATGAAACGGCGCCAGGGCATCTCCAGCATCCCGCACGAGAGCGTGACCACGATCCGGCCGCCGGGAATGAAGCGGCCGATGATGATCAGGTAGCCGCCCCGTTCCTCGACCTGGCGGTGCGCCCACTCCACCTGTTTGCGCCGCTCGCCCCTGAAGAACCGGTCGACGAAGCGGTGGCCGACGGTGCGGCCGATCCAGTAGGAGGCGTTGTCGCCGGCGATCGCCCCGGCCGCGGCGAAGAGGATGACCAGGAACAGGTTCAGGTCGCCGGTCGAGGCAAGGACGCCGGCCAGGATCACCGACGTCTCGCTGGGCACGAGGGGGATGATCGCGTCGAGCGCCGAGATGACGAAGAGGAAGACGTAGGTCCACGGTGAGCCCGAGACGTACTCGGTCAGCGACTCGAACAAGGCTCAGCGAAGGCTAGTGCCTCGTCAGGCAATACACGCCCGCTCCTGCCCCGCGACGCAGAAGCTGGGCAGCATTACCTGAAGGGGCACTAGTGGCTGTGCTCCGAGGGGAGCCCGAACCGTCGCGCCGTTCCCTCTTCGGAGTCGAACTGGATGAGCACCGCCTCCTCGTCGCCGACCACCCAGGCGTCGTGGCCGGGGTCGATGGTCACGACCTGCGGCGCCGCGAAGTCGAAGGTGCAGCCGTCCTCGTACTCCCCCTGGATGCGACCTCGGGCGAGAAAGCCGATGTGGGCGTGCTGGCAGAGCTCGCTGCGGACGGTCGGGCGCATGTGCGTCGACCAGCGGAAGCCGGGCGGATAGACGGCACGCTTCACACGGCCGTTTCCCGCCTTGACGATCTCGACGACCGCTCCGCCCACCTCGCGGCGGTCGGCGCCCTCGATCGGCTCCGTCGAGCGGGTCCACGGCGCCTATCGTAGATCGTCCAGCAGGTACTGGGTCTCGGTGGCGACGGACCGGTAGCCGAGGCTCTCGTTCAAGGCGAGCATGGGAGCGTTCTCGCCGTCGGTCGAGGTCAGGATCGCGGCGAACCCGTTCTCCCGCGCCCAGGCGATCGTGGCCAGCTTCGCCAGCCGGGCGAGCCCGCGACGGCGACGATCCGCCCGCGTGCCGGTCATCTCGTTCGCGGCGAGGCGCGACCGCGGAGCGACGTGCAGCAGCGCGTACGAGACGGGCTCGTCCCCGGCGAGGACGACCATGCTGCCCTCACGCGAGATCTGTGGGTGGCCGAACGTCTCCTCCAGCCAGTCGTCGTAGCGGTAGTCGTCCAGGGCGTACGTGGCGGGAACGTCGGCCGACGCAGCGGCGTCGAGTGCGTGAAGCTCCCGGACCCGGTCCGCGACATCCGCGAGCGGGACGAGCGAGTACCCCTCCGCTTCCTTCGCAGCTCGCAACCGGGCGAGATCGGAGAGGTCGACCGGGGCCAGGTCCAGACGAAGCACGTGCTGGGTGCGGACCGGTCGAAACCCTCGGGAGACGAGGAAGCGCGCCCCCTCGTCGTCGCTCGCCCACGACTCGAGCGCCTGCGCGCCGAGATCGGTCAGATGCGCCCGGCCGGCCTCGTAGAGCTCGGCGCCGAGCCCGCGGCGGCGTTCCGCAGACCGCACGAAGGCCCAGAGCTCGGCGACATGCTCCGCGCTCGTCTCCCACTCGAGCCGGGCGCGTGACCAGCCGACCACGTACCCGCCGGCCAGAGCGACCCAGGAGCGCGCCTGCGCCCGCTCGGGCTGGCTCGAGAGCCAGTGGCGGACACCGGCCCCTGTCAGCCCGTGCGGTACCACGTCCTCGTCCAGGAGCGCGGCGACGGCGTCCGAATCCTCCTCGCGAAACGGTCGGATCACGCCAGCCGTTCCGCGGCGAACGGGCCGGGATCACCCTCTGCGAGCCGGCGCGCGATGCCCGGCGCCGTGATCATCCCGATCGAGGAGAGGCCGCCGATCACCTCGAGGCCCTCGATGCCGCCCACCGGCCCGACGACCGGGAGGCCGTCGGGGGTCATTGCCCGCCGTCCCGACCACGAGGCGACGACCGGCACCCCCGCGAGATGCGGCGCCACGCGGACGGCGCGCTCGGCGAGCCGCCGGACGGTCTCCGGGCCTTCCGGCTCCTCGAGCAGCGAGCGTCCCAGCGAGGTCCCGATGAGGCAGTGCCCCGCCGGGCGACCGCCGAGGAGCAGTGAGACGAGACCGGGCTCCTCCGTGGCGCCTTCGGCGACCTCACCGAGCGTCGGATCGGCGAGCAGGGGGCCCATCTCCTCCTGCTCCGGCCAGGCGGCCTGCTCGATCGCGTACGGCGGCGGCGGATCGACCCTGCCGGTCTCCAGCAGCCACCCCCGGGAGGACGAGACGGGTAGATCGGCACCGGCCGTGCGCAGGAGGAAGCGGAGCCGCGGCCCGGCGGCGACGACGACGCGCCCGCAGGAGACGACGCCGCCGTCCGTGGCCACACCCGCGACCCTGTTGCCCTCGACCTGGATGCGCTTCGCCTCGCTGCCGAGCGAGAAGCGCACCCCGGCGCGCCGGGCCGCCTCGGCCGCGGCCGTCGTCGCGCCCATCGCGTCGAGGGTCACGCCGCCCTCGACGACGAAGCCGCCGGCGAGATCGTCGGCCAGCCACGGCTCCTCCCCGAGGTCGACCTCCTGCCCGCCGACCGCCTCGGCGTACGCGCGCGCGTGCGCCAGCTCGGACTCCTCGACCGCGACCAGGAGCATCGGCCACTCGCTCAGGTCGAGCCCGACCGGGCCGTCGGCCTCGAGCTCCCGGTACCAGTTGATCGCCTCGTCGAGGAGCTCCCCGATCCAGGCTGCGGGCTGTCGGAAGAGAAAGCCGCCGTTCCGCCCGGAGGCCCCGGCGCCGATCCCGGCCCGGTCGACGACGAGGACGCTCTCGCCGGCCTCCGCGAGGAGACGCGCCGCCGCGCAGCCGGCGATGCCGGCCCCGACGACGACGGTGTCGGCTCCGTTCAGAGCCCTAGCTCTCGCTCGCCTCCGCGCCTCCGGAACGCCTTCTGCGCCAGAAGACGAGCCCGCCGATCGTCGCTCCCGCAGCCGCGACGGCGGCCGCGATGCCGCCGACGAGCTTCTTGCGCCTGGCGGCTTCTGCCTGCTGCTGCCGCATCTTCCTCTTCGCCAGCGGCTTGCCGAGCGTGTAGACCCCGTAGCCGATGAGTGCCTTCCGCTTGCTGAGCATTTCCCTCCTTCCGCTTCTACGCCTTGGCGGTGGCGCGCTTCCGGTTGGGGAGGTGGATGGCGCGGCCGAGCGCGAGGAGCCCCGCCTCCTTGATCGCCTCCGAGAGCGTGGGGTGCGCCGTCATCCCGTCGGCCACCGTCTCGACGGTCGCCTCGGCGTCGAGCGCGACGACTCCGGCCTCGATCAGGTCGGTGACGTGGGGTCCGACCATGACGATCCCGAGCAGCTCGCCGTAGCGGGACTCGTGGATCGACTTGACCCAGCCGACCGTCTCGTTCTGCATCATCGCTCTTCCGTTGACGGAGAACGGGAACGTGCCCACGAGGACGGCCTCGCCGTGCTGCTCCCGCGCCTCTCGCTCGGTGAGGCCAACGCCGGCGATCTCGGGGTCGGTGTAGATGGGGCGCGGCACGCCGCGGTTGTCGACGACCGCGTCGTGGCCCATGGCGTTCTCCGCGGCTACCTCGCCCTCGCGGAACGCCGTGTGCGCGAGCTGCCAGTAGCCGGCGCAGTCGCCGACGGCGTAGACGTGCGCGACGGTGGTGCGCCGGCGCTCGTCGGCGGCGATGCCCTTCTTCGGGTCGAACTCGACGCCGATCGCCTCGAGCCCGAGATCCTGGGTGACGGGGCCGCGGCCCGTCGCGACGAGCATGAGGTCGCACTCGACGGTCTCGCCGGCGAAGTGCACCCTGAGGCCGTCGGCGGTCTCCTCGATCCGGTCGCATTGCGAGTCGAGGTGGACGGCGATGCCCCGCTTCTTGAACTGCTTCAGAAGCTCCTTCGCCGCGTCCTCGTCCTCCTGCGGGATCAGGGTCGGGAGCATCTCGACGATCGTCACCTCGCTCCCGAAGCGCTGCAGGATCGACGCGAACTCGCAGCCGATGATGCCGCCGCCGAGGATGGCGATTCGCCGCGGAACCTGGGTCTGCGCGAGCAGGCCGGTCGAGTCGACGCACCGCGCGGAGCCGATGCCCTCGATCGGCGGCCGCAGCGCGTACGAGCCGGTCGCGACGATCGCGCTCTTGAAGCTGACGTCCTCCCCGCCTTCGACCGCGATCGTGTTCGCGTCCTTGAAGCGGCCGCTTCCCCGCACCCACTCGACGCCGTTGGCCTTGAAGAGGCTGGCGACGCCTCCGGTCAGCTGGTCGACGATCCTCTCCTTCCAGCTGTTCGCCGCCGCGAAGTCGAGCTCGGGCGCGCTCACGCTCACGCCGAGCTTGGGGAACGTCTCCTCGGCTTCCTTCAGCGCGAAGGCCGTCTGCACCCAGGCCTTGGTGGGGATGCAGCCGACGCGGAGGCACGTGCCGCCGAGCCGCTCCTCCTTCTCGACGCAGACGGTGGTCGCCCCGAGCTGCGCGGCCCTGATCGCGGCCGTGTAGCCGCCCGGACCGCCGCCGAGGACGGCGACGTCACATTCCATGGTTCGGACCTTTCCTTCGGTTCGCGTTCCTAACCGCGATCCTATCCGGGGTGACCGTCCCGGGAGTGGGCCCTCAAACGGGAGGGCGGCCCCTGTGCCGCCCTCGCCGTGAACCCGGGGTTGAATCCGGTTTCGCACCAGGTAACGACCGCGGGGTCGGCGCGGGCGATCCCTCGAAGGGGTGACGCCCTACAGGTCCTGCGAGAGCTGGAGACGGTTGCCGTCGGGGTCGAAGACGTCCAGGAGGCGGATGGTGCTTGGGATCTCGACCACCGTGCCGACCTCGACCCCGGCCTTCCGCAGGCGCTCGGCCTCCGCCTTCACGTCGCCCACGTCGAGCGTGAGCACGGCCTCCTCCCCCTCTGGCTCGCCCTCGGCGATGGCCACCTCGACGGTTCCACGCGTGAGCCGGGCCCAGCGGTCCTCCTCGTCGACGTACGCCTCCTCGAAGCCCAGCGTCTCGCAGTAGAACCTCCGCGCCGCCCCGAGGTCCCTGACGCGGTACCAGATGCTCATGGCCCCTAGAGGGCGAGGCCGGGCTCTTCGAGGAACTGCTTCACGGTTCGCAGGAACTCCGACGCGGTCGCGCCGTCCACCGCGCGGTGGTCGCAGGTCAGCGTCATCTCCAGAACCGGCCTGGCGACGACCTCTCCGTCCCGCACGACCGCCCGCTCCTCGATGGCGCCCACCGCCAGGATCGCCGCCTGCGGCGGGTTGAGAACGGCGACGAAGCGCTCGACGCCGTACATGCCGAGGTTGGAGATCGTGAAGGTGCCGCCCTCGAGATCCTCCTGGCGCAGCTTCCCGTCGCGCGTGCGGGCTACCAGGTCGGCGCGCTCGTTGGCGAGCTGGGGGATCGTCTTCGTCTCGCAGCTTCTGAGCACGGGGACGAGAAGGCCACCGGGCACCGCCACGGCGATGCCGATATTCGCCGTCGGCACGAGGTGAACCTCGTCGCCGGCGAAGAGGGCGTTCACCGGCCGGTGGCGCATGAGCGCGACGGCGCAGACCTTCGTGAGGAGGTCCGAGTACGTGGGCTTGGCATCGCCCTCGCCCATCCGCGCGACCAGGCCTTCCCGGAGGCGAATCGCCGCGCTCATGTCGGCAGTCATCGTGATCTGGAAGACCGGAGCCTCCCAGGCCTCGGTCATGCGCCTGGCGATCGCCTTGCGCAGGCCGGCCAGCGGGACGACCTCGACCTCGCCGGGCACGGGAGCCGGAGGCGCCGGGGCCGTCGCGGGCTCAGCGGCCGCCTTCTCGGCCCGCTCGACGTCCTCGGCCACGATCCTGCCCTCCGGGCCGGTGCCGTGGAGGGAGGCGAGGTCGATCCCGCGCTCGCGCGCGATCCTCCGAGCCAGCGGCGAGGCCTTCACGCGGCCGCCATTCTCTCTCTGCTCCACGGCCTGCGGCGGTGGAGCTGCAGGGGCCTCGGGCTCATCCGCCTGCTCTGCCGCAGGCGCCTCCTCGCCGTTCGAATCGTCAGGTTCGGGCGGCGAATACTCTTCCCCGGGCTCGCCGATGACGGCGATGGCCTTGCCGACCTCGATCTCCTCGCCTTCCCCGGCGAGGATCTTGAGCAGGGTCCCGGAGGAGTCCGCCTCGACCTCCTGCGTCACCTTCTCGGTGTCGAGCTCGTAGAGCGGCTCGCCCTTCTCGACCTGGTCGCCCTCCGCCTTGAGCCAGCGCACGATCGTCCCGGACTCCATGCCCTGGCCGAGCCGTGGCAGCGTTACCTGGCTGGACATGGTTACTCCTTGCCGACCGTCCGCTTCACGGCGGCGAGCACGTCCTCGGCGTGCGGGATGACGTACTGCTCCATGACCGGCGCGAACGGCACGGGCGTGAAGGTCGCGCCGACCCGCTCAACCGGGGCGTCGAGGTAGTCGAAGGCGCCGTGCTGGACGATCGCCGCGATCTCCGCACCGAAGCCCATGCGGACAACGGCCTCGTGGGCGACCACGCAGCGCGTCGTCTTCCGCACCGAGCCCACGATCGCCTCCTCGTCGAGCGGAAGGAGCGTGCGCGGATCGACGACCTCGACGGAGATCCCGTCCGACTCGGCCTCCTCGGCCGCCTGCAGCGCCTCGTGGACGAGGCGGCCGGTGGCGACCACCGTCACGTCCTCGCCCTCGCGGTGCACGCGGGCCTTCCCGATCTCGATCCCGTCGATCGCGTCGGGCACCTCGCCTTTGAGGTTGTAGAGCGTGCGGTGCTCGAAGAAGACGACCGGGTTGTCGTCGTAGATCGAGCTCCAGAGGAGGCCGCGAGCGTCCGCGGGCGTCGAGGCGAACACGACCTTGATCCCGGGCACGTGCACGAACCACGCCTCGAGCTGCTGTGCGTGCTGGGCGCCCGGAGACCACCCGGCGCCGCCCTGCGTCCTCAGCGTGAGCGGGACCTTGATCTGGCCCCCCGACATGTAGCGGTGCTTGGCGGCCTGCTGGACCAGCTGCTCCATCGCGAGCGTCATGAAGTCCTGGTACATGATCTCGACGATCGGGCGCATGCCCGCGACGGCCGCGCCGATCCCGGCGCCGACGATCGCCATCTCCGAGATCGGGGTGTTGCGCACGCGGTCGGGGCCGAACTCGTCCAGCATCCCCTGCGTGACGCCCATCGAGCCGCCCATCTCGGCGATGTCCTCGCCCATGACGAAGACGTCCTCGTCGCGGCGCATCGCCTCGCTCATCGCGTCGCGAATCGCCTCGCGGTAGGTGAGCTCAGGCATAGACGTTCTTCAGGGCGTCCTCCGGCTTCGGGTCGGTCCCCTTCTTGGCGAACTCGACCGAGTCCTCCGCGATGCGGGTCGCCTCGGCATCCATCGCCTCGAACTCCTCGTCGGAGATCTCCAGCCGCGCGCGCAGGAGCTCGATCGGGTCGCGCGACTTGCGGAGCTCCAGGATCTCCTCCTTCGGGCGGTAGACCTGCGGGTCGCCGACGTAGTGGCCGGAGAGCCTGACGCAGTCCGCGACGACGAAGACCGGGCCCCTGCCGTCGCGGGCGTGCTTGAGCGCCTTCCGGGCGGTCTCGTACACCGCCTCGATGTCCTGTCCGTCGACCGCGAGCGAGGCCATGCCGTAGGCCTCGGCCCGCTTCGTCATGTCCTCGATGGGCAGGTGCTGCTTGGACGGCGTCGATTCCGCGTAGCGGTTGTGCTCGCACACGAAGACGGCGGGAAGACCCCAGAGCTGGGCGAGGTTGAGGGACTCGTGGAAGGTGCCGATGTTGGTGGCCCCGTCGCCGAAGAAGGCGACTGCCACGCGTGGCTCGTTCCGGAGCTTGAACGCCAGCGCGGAGCCGACGATGCCGGGAAGCCCGCCCCCGACGACCGCGTTCGCGCCGAGGTTCCCGCGCTCGATGTCGTAGAGGTGCATCGAGCCGCCGTAGCCGTGGCTGCAGCCCTCGACCTTGCCGTAGAGCTCGGCCATGACCTCGTTCGGATGCGTCCCCTTGGCGATCGTGTGCCCGTGCGCGCGGTGGGTCGATGCGATCACGTCGCCCTCCTCGAGCGCGCGGCAGACGCCGACCGCGACGGCCTCCTGGCCGATGGCCACGTGGAGGAAGCCGGGCAGCTCACCGGCGCGGAAGCGCTCCTCCACCTGCTCCTCGAAGCGACGGATGAGCAGCATCTCCCGCAGGAAATCCTTGAGGCGCTCCGTCGGCACCGCCTGCCCCTTTTCTTCGAGGGTTGCCACGGCGCCGACAAGCTAGCAGGAATAATCTGCGTCCCCGATGGCCCTCGCCGAGCGCATCGACGAGATTCTCCGCGGGCTCCCGCGAGACTGGGAGCGCGCGCGCCTGGACCTCACCCTCGAGGAACCGGAGCAGACCGACCGTGCCGCGCTCATCCTCGCTCCTGCGTCGCCGGGCCGATCCCGCTCGAGCTTCCTGCTGCACGTCCACGACGGCAGCACGGGCCTCGCCCCGACCCCCGAGCTGGTCCGGCGGGTCGTGTCCCGCCTCGACGAGGCCGGAATCCGAGGACGCGTGCGCCTCGCGGAACACGAGCGCCCGGCCGTCGTGGAGCCGACCTCGCCTCCGGTGGAGCGCGCGACGCTTGCCGACTCGTGGGACGCCCTGCTCCGTCGCCTGCCGCCGGACTGGAGCGACCTCTACGCCGAAGTCGAGCTGGACTCCAGCGACTACCTCGACCGCGGCGCGCTCCTGCTCGCGCCCGTCAACCCCGCCCGCGCGGGCGGGCCGAGCTTCCGCTTCCGGGCCGCGAGCAGCGCCGGCTACGGCGTCGCGCCCGTGATGGCCAGGCGGGCGTTCGAGCGGCTCGACGAGGAGGGCATGACGGGGCGTCTCCGCGTCCTGCGCGTGCTCTCGGACTCGAGCTCTCCGTCCTCACAGGGCCCTGTCTGGCGGGAGGGCGGCCGGTCGGTGTGACCGGGACCTCCGAGCCGGAGGTCTCGTGGAAGGCGATCGAGCGCGATGCCGTCGTCGTCACCTCGGACGGCGCCGAGCTCGCCACCGTGGCCGAGGTCGCGGGCGACCGGACGGCGGACATCTTCAACGGCCTCGTCGTCGTGCTCCCCCCACTGGTCACGAAGCGCTACCTGCCGGCGGAGTACGTCACCACCATCTGGCCCCGCCGGGTTCAGGTCGACCTGACCAAGACCGAGCTGGGGGTGCTCGCGCGGTACGACGAGCCGGTGGTCGAGCGGCTGACGGCAGAGAGCTTCCTCACGCGGCTCCGTCGCCGGCTCTTCGGCGGGCCATCCTGAGCTGGAGCGGGACGAGCGGGAAGGCGGCCGCCTCACGCAGGTAGACGCGCGGCGACCTGGGCGTTCGCGCGCCGACCACCGTGACGCGGACGCCGGGAAGCAGGGACCGAAAGATGATCCCGGCGCGAACCCGGTGCCACGAAGAGGTGACGACGACGACCTCGCGGGCGTCGAGCTCCCGGGCGTGCGCGGCCGCGTTCGCGGCGTTCTCGGCAGTGATGCGGGCGTCGGGGTCGCTGAGCAGCGTCTCCGGCGCGCCGGGCCAGGCCTGCCGCATCAGCTCCGCCTCGGGGAGCCTGCCCGGACGACGCGACCAGCCGGAGAGGAGCACGGCATCGCCGTCGGCCGCGAGCGTCGCGGCGTGCTCGAGGCGCGCCGCGCAGATCGGGTGCAACTGGCTGCTCCGCCCGTCGGAGTAGCCGAGGACGACGATCAGCCGCCTTGATCGGTCAGGCCCGGAGCTCGGCACCGAACCGCTCGGCCAGCGCGGCGACGATGCGCTCGCGGATCGCCCGCGCGTCCTCGTCGGAGAGCGTCCGTTGCTGCGACTGGAACGAGACGTGGAGCGCCACCGACTTCCTCCCCGCCGGGATCGGCTCGCCCCGGTAGACGTCGAAGACGGCCGCGTCGCGCAGCTCGGGTGCGGCGGCCTCCCTTACCGCGGCGACGAGGTCGCCGGCGAGCACGTCCTCGTCGACGACGAAGGCGAGGTCCTGGTGCACCGCGGGAAAGCTGACGACGTCTTCGTACTCGACCCGCTCCGGCACCTGGCCGAAGAGCGTCGCCAGGTCGAGCTCGAAGACTCCCCACTCGCCCTCGAGAAGCGCGGGGTGCAGCTCGCCGAGCCACCCGGCCTCGACCTCGGCGGCCTTTCCGGGGTGGAGGAACGGCAGCTGCGTCCGCCCGAGCCCGAGCTCGATGCCGAGCGCCTCGTAGAGCGTCTCGACGGCGCCCTTGGCGCGCGGATAGCCGCCCTCGGCGATCCCGGCGGCCCGCCAGCGCTCCTCCGGAAGCTCCTCGCCGCTCGGCAGGTAGACGCGCGCGATCTCGAAGAGCGCGATGTCGTCGTTCCCGACGGCGACGTTGTGGCGGGCCGCGCCGACGAGGCCCTCGAGCAGCGTCGTTCGCAGGACGCCGTGCTCCGACGTGAGCGGGTCCGGGAGGCTCAGCGCCTCGGGATGGGGATCGTGGGCGACGAGGCTGAGCGTGTACGCCTCGCTGAAGCCGGCGCCGGCGAGCACGTCCTCGACGACCCGGCGCAGGCGCTGCTCCTGCGAGAGGCGCCCGAACATCGCGCTCCTGAGCGGGAGCGTGAAGGGGATCTTCTCGAGGCCGTGGACGCGCGCGACCTCCTCGACCAGATCGATCTCGCGCGTCGCGTCGCGCATCCGCCACGTGGGGACGCGGACGTCCCAGCCCGGGACGACGTCGAAGCCGAGCCGCTCGAGGATGTCCTTCTGCTCCTGCTCGTCGATCTCGATGCCGACGATCCGGTTCGCGCGTCCCGTCCGATAGTGGACGACGGGCGGCTCCGGGAGCTCTCCCACGGCGTCCGTGTCGCCCGTCCAGCGAGCGCCGGCGAGCTCGACGATCAGCTGCGTCGCGAGCCGGCCCGCCTGCGGTGCAAGGTAGGGATCGACGCCCTTCTCCCAGCGGTTCGAGCCCTCGGTGCGAAGGGCGTGGCGCTCTGAGCTCCACAGGATCGTCCCGGGCTCGAAGTTGGCCGCCTCGAGCAGCAGGGAGGTCGTCGCCTCGGTTACCTCGGTGTCGAGCCCGCCCATGATGCCTGCGAAGGCGATCGCGCCTTCGCCGTCGGCGATGACGAGGTCGGCCGGGTCGAGCTTCCGGAGCTCGCCGTCGAGACTCGTGAACTCCTCGCCCGGGCGGGCACGCCGCACGACGATGCGCCCGCCGCGCAGCGTGTCGAAATCGAAGGCGTGGAGGGGGTTTCCGAGCGCGAGCATGACGTAGTTCGTCACGTCGACGACGTTCGAGATGGGCCGCATGCCCGCCGCCGTGAGCCGGGCCTTGAGCCACGGCGGCGACGACGCGATCCTCACGTCCCGGAAGAGCCGGCCGATGTAGCGCGGGCAGCCTTCGTAGTCCTCGATCGTGACGTCGGGGTGCTCGTCGCCCGCGAGCGTCGGCTCCTCGCCGGGCGGCGGCCGGAGCTCTGCGGCGAAGAGCGCCGCCACCTCGCGCGCGATGCCGTAGACGGAGAGGCAGTCGGGCCGGTTGCGCGTCAGCTCGATCTCCAGGACCTCTTCCCCGAGCGGGAGCACGTCGCGGAGCGGCGTTCCCGGCTCCCACGGCTCCGGGAGGACGAGGATGCCGACGTGGTCGGCGCTGAGCTCGAGCTCGGCCTCGGAGAGGATCATCCCGTCGGAGACGCTGCCGCGCAGCTTCGCGCGCTCGAGCGTCCGGCCGTCGGGGAGCACGGCTCCCGGCAGGGCGACCGCGACGGTCGCGCCCGCGCCGAAGTTCCACGCGCCGCAGACGATCTGGCGCGGCTCGGCCTCGCCCACGTCGACGCGGCAGAGCTGGAGCCGGTCGGCGTTCGGGTGCCGGCCGGCCGCGACAACCCGTCCGACGAGATAGCGCGCGTGGTTGCCGTCCTCGTCGACGACTCCGCGGTAGGAGATGCGCTCGACCTCGCCCGTGGCGATGGCGAGCCGGTCGGCGACCTCGGCCGTCGTCGCGTCGACGTCGACGTACTCGCGCAGCCAGGTGACCGGGACCTTCATCTCAGAATTGCCGGAGCACCCGGAGGTCGTTCTCCCAGAGCAGCCCGAGCGCCGGCAGCCCGTGGCGGAGCATCGCCACGCGCTCGAGGCCCATGCCGAAGGCAAAGCCCGTCCACTCCTCGGGATCGAGCCCGACGAACTCGAAGAGGGCGGGGTCGACCATGCCGGAGCCCGCGATCTCGATCCAGCCCGAGTAGCGGCACACGGGGCAACCCGCCCCGTCGCAGAGGAAGCAGCTCACGTCCGGCTCGAGCGACGGCTCGGTGAAGGGGAAGTCGTGCGTCCGGAAGCGCATCTCGCGCTCCTCGCCGAAGAGCGCTCGCATCATGTGGAGCAGCGTGCCCTTGAGGTCGGCCATCGTGATGCCGCGGTCGATCGCGAGCCCCTCGACCTGGTGGAAGATCGGCGTGTGCGTGGCGTCCGGCGTGTCCCGCCGGTAGACACGGCCGAGCGAGACCATGTAGATCGGAGGGGGCTGCGACTCCATGACCCGGATCTGCGAGGGCGACGTCTCGGTGCGGAAGAGCACGTCGCCGTCGAGGAAGACCGATTGGAGCGGCGAGCGGGCCGGATGGTCGACCGGGAAGTTGAGCGCGTCGAAGTTGTAGTGGGTCGTCTCGACCTCACGGCCGTCGACGACGTGGTAGCCGAGCCCGAGGAAGATGTCCTCGACCTCACGGCGGATCTGCGTGATCAGGTGCAGGTGGCCGCGCGGCCGAGCCTGGCCGGGGAGGGTGACGTCCACGACCTCCTGCGTCAGCCTGCGGTCGAGCTCGGCGCGCTCGAGCTCCGACTCCCGGTCGGCCACGGCACGCTCGAGCTCCTCGCGGAGGGTGTTGAGCACGCTCCCGGTCTCGGCGTCCCGGACCTCGCGGAGCGCTTGCTTGAGCTCGCTCTTCCGGCCGAGGTGGCGGACGCGCGCAGCGTCCAGCTCGTCCAGGGTCGAAGCGCCCGCAATCGCGCTTCGTGCCTCGGTTTCCACGGCCTGGACATCCATCGGCGGAGCGTATCATCGGCCCTGTGAGCGTCCCTCGCCTTCAGCTCGGTTCCGTGGGGGCAACCATGTTTCCCCCACGTGCCCCCTTCTTTGAGACAGTGAGGGAACCTCCCGGTTCCCTCACACACCCTCCCCGCGCTCATCGGCCGGAGGCGGGCCGATGAGCGCCTACGATGCCATCGCCGAGCTCTACGACCCCTGGAGCCGGACGGTCACGGAGGACGTCGGCTTCTACGTCGCCGAGGCGCGCAAGGGGCGGGGCACGGTCGTGGAGCTCGGCGTCGGGACCGGCCGGATCGCCGTCCCGACCGCCCTGGCCGGCGTGCCGGTCATCGGCGTGGACTCGTCCCCGGGGATGCTGGACGTGTGCCGGCGGAGCGGCGAGGCGGCCGGGGTCTCGCACCTGCTCGACCTGCGCGTCGGCGACCTCCGCGACCCGCCGGTGACCGAGCGGGTACGGCTGGTGACGTCGCCGTTCCGCGCCTTCCTCCACCTCGGGACCGAGGAGGCGCGCCGGCAGGCGCTTGCGGCCGTCCACCGCCTGCTCGAGCCCGGCGGCCGCTTCGTCTTCGACGTGTTCGCGCCGAGCGCCGAGGACATCGAGGAGACCCACGACCGCTGGCTCGAGCGCGAGCCGGGGATCTGGGAGCGGGCGCACTGGGACCTCGAGCGCCGTGTGCTCACGCTGCGCGTGCGCGGACCCGAGGCGGAGGCGGCCCTCGACCTCGCCTGGATCCCGAACGACGAGTGGCGCGCCCTCCTTGCCGAGGCGGGATTCGAGATCGTCGCCTGCTACGGCTGGTTCGACCTGCGCCCGTACACGGGCGGCGAGGACTCCATCTGGCTCGCTAGGCGTCCCTAGCGGCCACGCCCAGGTGCCTGGCACCGAGGCGTGGCTCCCGAGGACGGGCCCGTGGGGCGCGAGCCACGTCCACGGCGGCCACGGCCGGGGCCTGACCCCGGACATGTCGTTCAGGGGACGAAATGTGAACGCGCGGCCGGCCGGCCCCGGCCGCTTCGTGGCAACGCTCCACAGTCGACTACATCGGGCGTGCCTTCCGCGGCCACGTTCGAGTGCCTGGCACCGGGCCGTGGCCGTTGGGGACGCTTAGCCGTCCTCGGTGAAGAGGGCCACGGCCGCCTCTGGGTCGCCTGCTACCCACGCGTGCCCGTAGGCGGCGATCCAGTCCGCTGCGTTCATGGCCTCCTTCTTCTCCATTCGTAGAGCGCGATCGCCCCGGCGGTCGCGACATTGAGCGACTCGGCCCGGCCGGTCTGCGGGATCGTCGCGGAGAGATCGACATCTGCAAGCACCGTCTCCGGAAGACCCTCACGCTCCGCGCCGAGAACGAAGACGGCGCGCTCCGGCAGCTCGAGCTCGGGCAGGGGCATGCCGTCGCAGGGGACGAGCGCGATGCGGCCGAGACCCTCCCCGTCCTCGAAGCGGCCGAGCGGGACGCGGAAGATCGCGCCGGCCGACGCCCGGACGGCCTTCGGCCCGGTCGGATCGGCGCAGCCGGCGGAAAAGAGCACGAAGGCCGGCCCGAGGGCATCCGCCGCGCGCAGGAGCGTCCCCACGTTCCCGGGGTCGGACACGCGCCAGAGCGCGAGCCCGACCGGCGCGTCCAGCGCACGCGGCAAGTCCGCGCGCCGGAAGACCGCGACGACCCTCGCGGGATGCGGCAGGGTCGAGAGGCGCGCCATCACGTCGGGAGCGACGAGCTCGGCGCCGGGCAGCCGCTCGGCGAACGAGGGGTGGTCGGCGTCGACCAGCGCCTCGACGGGCTCCAGGCCTGAATCGAGGCCGGCCGCGACGAGGTCCTCGCCCTCGCAGGCGAAGAGCCCGAGCTTCTCGCGCTGACGGCGCGACTCCAGCTTGCGGACGAGCTTGACCCGCGGGTTGGCCGCGGAGGTGATCACGCTGGAAGCGCTCGGCGGAACGCTGCTTCCCACGGGGACGCGATGGTCGTTCCGAGGCAAGGACGCAGGGAGCGCTCGTAGCCGGAAGCTACGGGCGCGACCGAGGACGCCGTCCTCGGGGCGAGCAGCGCGGCCCCGTGGCTCAAGCGGTGTTCCGTCGTGCGCTCCCTACCAGCGGGCCCGGCCTAGGCCTCGAGCGCGGCCTTCGCCCGCTCGGCGATCTTCGAGAACGCGGCGGGATCGTGCACCGCGATGTCGGCGAGCGCCTTGCGGTCGAGCTCGATCTCAGCCTTGCGACACCCGGCGACGAACTGGTTGTACGAGAGGCCCTCCTGGCGTGCGGCCGCGTTGATGCGGATGATCCAGAGACGGCGGAAGACGCGCTTGCGATTCTTCCGGTCGCGGTACGCGTGGTTGTCGGCCTTCTGGACTGCCTCCTTGGCCTTCCGGTACGAGATCGAGCTCTGGCCGACGTAGCCCTTCGCCCGCTCGAGCACCTTGCGGCGCTTCTTGCGCGCGTGAACGGATCGCTTGACGCGGGGCATCGCTTCCTCCTCTCCCTGCTACCGCCCGAGCAGGCGCTTGACCTCGCGGACGTCGCTGCCGTCCACAGGCTGGTCGCTGCGAAAGGCGCGGTGCCGCTTGGCTGACTTCTTCTCGAGGTTGTGGCTCTGCATGGCATGGCGCCGCAGGACGCGGCCCTTGCCGGTGATCTTGAACCGCTTCTTCGCGGCCGAGTTGGTCTTTTGCTTAGGCACTTTGAGCTGCTCCCACTTCTCGTCCGACGTTTCTGTGCGGCGCCAGCACCATCACCATGTTCCGTCCGTCCTGGATCGGCGGCGACTCGATCGTCCCGAGCTCCTTCACGTCCTCGGCCAGCCGCATGAGCAGGTCACGCCCGCGCTCGGGATGGGTCTGCTCACGGCCTCGGAACATGATCGTCACCTTCACCTTCGCCCTGTTGTTCAGGAACCTCACGACGTGGCCCTTCTTCGTCTCGTAGTCGTGAACGCCGATCTTGGGGCGGAGCTTGATCTCCTTGACCTGGATCTGGGACTGGTGCTTCCTGGCGGTCTTGGCCTTCTGCTCCTGCTCGTACTTGTACTTGCCGTAGTCCATGATCCGGGCCACGGGCGGGTCAGCGCTGGCGGCGACCTCGACCAGGTCCAGATCCTTGGAGTAGGCGTACTCGAGCGCCTCGGCCGTCGGCTTGATCCCGACTTGCGACCCGTCGGAGTCGACCAGCCTGACGCGCGAGACGCGGATCGACTCGTTGATCCGGGTCGTGTCCTGCTGCGGCCTTGACTGGTCGAACCTGCGCCGCGGCCTCACTGAAACGTCACCAAGTTGTGCTGCGTCCTCCTCCTAGAACAATGAAAAGCTGCACGCGGGCAGCCCGTCAATTCCCCAATTCGGTTGAACCTCCGATGAGCCCGCGGCTCCGGAGGTGAGGAAACAAACGATGCTCCTGCTTGCAGGGGTCAGAGTCTAGCAGCGCTTCTGAGCTCGTCGGCGAGCGCGTCGGCCGACGTCACGGACTGTTCACCGCCTCGACGCCGGACCGACACGGCGTCGAGCGACTCGCGGTCTCCCCACACGACCACGTACGGCACCTTCTCCAGCTCCGAGTCGCGGATCCGGCGGCCGACCGTCTCCTCGCGCTCGTCGACGTGCACGCGGAAGCCCTCCGCACGCAGCCGGTCGGCGAGCGACTCGGCGTCCGACCGGTGGGGCTCGGCGACCGGGAGGATGCGCACCTGCTCCGGCGCGAGAAAGAGGGGCAGCTCGCCTCCGGTGTGCTCGAGGTACACGCCGACGAAGCGCTCGAGGGAGCCGAGGAGTGCCCGGTGGATCATCGCCGGCGTGTGCTCGGCGTTGTCGTCGCCCTGGTAGACGAGCCCGAAGCGCTTCGGCATCTGCAGGTCGAGCTGGACGGTGCCGAGCTGCCAGCTCCGGCCGAGGGAGTCGTCCATGTGCAGGTCGATCTTGGGCCCGTAGAACGAGCCCTCCCCCTCGCTCTCCGCATACTCGAGGCCCTTAGACGCCAGCGCCTTGCGCAGCTCCTCCTCGGCGAAGTCCCACTCCTCGTCCGTCCCGAGCTTGTTGTCGGGGCGAAGCGAGAGCTCGACCCGCATGTCGAGGCCGAAGAGGTCGTAGAGGTAGTACGCGTAGTCGAGGCAGGCGAGGAGCTCGTCCTGGATCTGCTCGTGCGTGCAGTAGACGTGCGCGTCGTCCTGCACGAAGTGGCGGACGCGCAGGAGCCCGTGCAGGACGCCGGAGAGCTCGTTGCGATGGAGGTTCCCGGCCTCGGCGAGCCGCAGCGGCAGCTCGCGGTAGCTGTGCGGCGAGAGCGAGTAGAGGAGGCAGTGGCCGGGGCAGTTCATCGGCTTGAGGCCGAAGTCGCGCCCCTCGATCTCGAGCCGGAACATGTGCTCCTGGAACTTCTCCCAGTGGCCCGACGTCCGCCAGAGGTCGGAGTCGTAGAGCTGCGGCGTACGCACCTCGTCGTAGCCGCGCCGCGCGTTCTCGCGCCGGCGGAGGTCCTCGAGCACGTTCCAGACCACCATGCCTCGCGGGTGCCAGAACGCCATGCCGGGCGCACGCTCGGAGAAGTCGAAGAGCCGGAGCGACCTCCCCAGCCGCCGGTGGTCGCGCCGCTTCGCCTCCTCGACCCGGTGCAGATACTCCTCCAGGTCCTGCGGGTCGAAGAACGCCGTCCCGTACACGCGCGTGAGCTGCGGCCGGTTCTCGTCGCCCCGCCAGTAGGCCCCGGCGAGCGAGAGGAGCTTCACGGCCTTGATCGGTTCCGCGTTCTGCAGGTGCGGGCCGCGGCAGAGGTCGACGAAGTCGCCCTGCTCGTAGATGGAGATGTCGCCCTCCGCGGAGTCGACGAGCTCGACCTTGAACGGCTCGCCCTGCTCCTCGAAGTACGCGCGGGCCTCCTCCCGGGTCGACTCGCGCCGCTCCCACGTGCGGCCCTCGGCGATCTCGCGCCGAATCTCCTCCTCCAGCCGCTCGAGCGCCTCCTCCGTGACCGGCTCGGGGAACTCGAAGTCGTAGTAGAAGCCGTTCTCGATCGGCGGCCCGATGGCGACCTTCGTCCCCGGGTAGAGGCGCCTGGCCGCCTCGGCGAGCAGGTGCGCGGCCGAGTGACGGAGGACGTAGAGGGCGTCGGGATCCTCGCGGTCCCGGATGGTCAGGATCTGGATCCGTGCGCCGTCGGCGAGCGGCAGCCGCAGGTCGCGGACGCTCCCGTTCGCGCGCACGAGCACGGCCTGCTCGGCCAGCTTCGGCCCGATCGCCCGGGCCGCGTCGAGCCCGCTCGCGCCATCAGGGAGCTCGAGCTCCGAGTCGTCGGGAAGGATCACCCGCATGGTCAGGTGACGAAGCCTACTTCGACGCGTCGCCTTCGACGGCCGAGCGCAGGTGCGGCGGGGCCTTGAGCCAGTAGCTCTCGCGCAGCCACTCGAGGGCGGCCTCGAGCGACTCGTCGTCGGCGACCTCCGCAGTCACCCAGCCGTAGCGGCCGACGTACCGCGCCGTGCTCACGTACGGGAGCAGGTGGGCGATCTCGCGTTCCTCGGCGGTGAGCTTGACCGTCAGCCGGACGCAGCTCCTCGCCGACGTCCATGGCCGCGAACATCCGGTTCTCGCCGACCTTGAAGACCGGATGGCCCCAGGGCTCGTCCTCGTACGTCTCGGGCAGCGAGAGCGCCAGCTCGCGAAGTCGCTCGGCCAGGTCCTCCAGGTCGGGCATCGGCCGCAGCGTATCGGCCTGAGGAAATTGTGAGGATTCTGCAAATTTTTCCAGTTAGAGACACTCTTGTTGCCCGAGGAGCGTACGCTCTGAGCCGCGGGCCGGAGGCCCTGGAGCTGGCCGCAGGCTCCCGGATCTCTCCCCCGGCTCGTAAGCCCACGGACGCCGAGGCGGAGCCCAGCCGCAACGGGCTCCGCCTCGCGTGCTGCCCTCTTTTCGTGCGCAACGAAAGGCCCGCGTCCCCACGAGGGGACGCGGGCCTGCGGGGAGGGTGTGGTCGGCTAGCGGCCGGCGGGCGCCGGAGCCGGGACCGACCTCGGGGCGGCCTCGGTCTCGTGGGAGACCTGCGGCAGCCACTCGAGCCAGCTCGGCAGGTACCAGTTCCAGTCGCCGAGGAGCTTCATCGCGGACGGGAGTAGCACGGCGCGGACGATCGTCGCGTCGATCAGGATCGCCGCGGCGAGGCCGACGCCGGCCTGCTTCATGTCGATCGTCGAGAGGGTGGCGAAGATCGAGAACACCGCCACCATCACGATCGCCGCCGCGGTGACGACGCCGGCGGTCGTCTTGATGCCGTGGGTGATGGCCTCGTCCGTGGAGAGCCCGCGGTCGTACGCCTCGCGGATCCGACTGAGGATGAACACGTGGTAGTCCATCGACAGCCCGAAGAGGATCACGAACATGAACAGCGGGAGCCACGCCGTGATCGCTCCGGTCGACTCGAAGCCGAGCAGCGACTCGCCCCAGCCCCACTGGAAGACGATGACCAGCAGGCCGTAGGCCGCCGCCACCGAGAGGAGGTTGAGGACGACCGCCTTCGCCGCGATCACGATCGAGCGGAAGGCGACGAGCAGGAGCCCGAAGGCCAGGAGGAGGACGAACGCGAACACGATCGGCGCCCGGTCCTTCGTCAGCTGGCTGAAGTCGAACGACGAGGCGGCCTCGCCGGTGACCGCGACGTCGACGCCGTCGACGGCCCCGAGCGTGGCGGGGATGACGTCCTCGCGGAGGGTGGCGAGCGCCTCGGTGGAGGCGTCGTCGGTGCCTGTGCCGGCGAGCGGGACGGAGACGATCGCCGCCGTCCCCGCGTCGTTCGCCTGCACCTGGATCGGATCCTCCATCTGGCCGCTGGCCAGCGCCTGCTCGCGGAAGTCGGCGAGCGCGGCCTCGAACTCGGGCGAGGTGACGTCGTCGCCTCGACCGCGACCACGGCCGGCAGCGGGCCGCCCGGGAACGCGGCCTGGATCTTGTCGTAGGTCTGCATGATCGGGATGTCCCGCGGCAGGCTGGAGATGCCAGGGAACGCCGTGTGCATGCCCAGGGCCGGGAGGGCGAGGAGGACGAGCACGCCGGCGGAGGCGACCGCCGAGACGAGCGGGCGGCGGAGCACGCGGTCGAGGATCCAGCCCCACGCGCGCGAGTCGCCGTCCTTCCGGCTCAGCCGGTGGACGAAGGGGATCTTGCCCTTCTCGACGCGGTCGCCGAGCCAGGACAGGAGCGCCGGCAGGACGGTCAGCGAGCCGGCGACCGCGATGGCGACGACCATGATCGTGCCGATCGCGATCGAGGTCCAGATCGCGGTGCCGCCGAAGAAGAGCCCTGCGAGGGCGATGATCACGGTCAGCCCCGAGATGAGGACGGCCCGGCCGGACGTGGCCGCGGCGGCCTCGAGCGCGGCCGCGGGACCCTTGCCGGCCGCCCGCTCCTCGCGCTCGCGCTTGAGGTAGAAGAGCGAATAGTCGACGCCGACGGCGAGGCCGATCAGCAGGATGATCGAGGCGGAGGCCTCGTCCATCGGGACGAGCTGGCTCGGGATCGCCAGGAGGCCGAGCGAGGCGGCCACGGCGGAGAGGCCGAGCAGCAGCGGGATCCCGGCGGCGACGGCCGCACCGAACACGAGCAGGAGGATGCCGAGCGTCAGCGGGACGGCCGTGAACTCGGCCCGTTGGAAGTCGTCGGCGATCGTCTCGTCGACCGACTTCTCGCCGCTGGCGCTGCCGAAGCCGGCGATCGTGAAGCCCGGATTGGCGGACTGCGCCTCGGCGACGGAGTCGAGGATCGGGCCGACGCGGTCGACCGCGCCCACGCCGGTGTCGGAGAGCTCGTACTGGACGAGGACGGCGTTGCCGTCCGGCGAGACGAGCGTGGGATCGTCTGCGGGCGAGCTGATCTCGGAGACGCCGCCCGCGGCGGAAAGGCGCGCGACGACGTCGGCGACGACGGCCTGGAACTCGGGGCTCGACGCCTGCAGGGACTCGCTCTGGACGAAGACGGACTCGTCGACCGTGTCCCCGAACCCGGCGCGGTCGATCATCGCCAGCGCGCGGCCGGACTCGCCGGCCTCGGCGTCCGCCGGGTCGAGGGACTTCGTCCCGATCACACTTCCGATCGCGATCGCGACGGCGACGAACGCCAGCCACCCGAAGATTGCGGTCTTGCGGTGGCTCGCGCTCCAGCGGCCCATCCGGGCCGCGAGGTTCTGGGACTTGGCGAGCGGGGTCATCGGTTTCTCCTTGGCTTCTGGATTGCGTTGCCCCAGGCTCGCAGCCCAGAGGCCATGCAGGAATGAGGCCACCCCGCGTCTTGGGGTGGGGCTAGCGCGAGACCGCCCTATGCGGCCAGCGCGAGGTCGTCGAGCGCCGCGACGACGGGCTCGGCGGGCTCGAGCTGCGGCTCCTCGCCGCGGAGCGCGGCTCAGGAAGGGCAGCGAGAGCAGGATCGGAGCGCCGATCGCGACCCACATAGCTCCGTAGCCGTTCGTCGACGGGAAGACGGGGGCGAGACACGTCGATGGCGACGCCGACGACGATCGGCCCGAGCACGGCGCCGAGCGCGCGGGAGAAGCCGAAGAGGCCGGAGAGAGCGCCCTCGGCCCCGGCCGGCGTCATCCCGGCGAGGATCCCGTACGGGAGGGTCATCACGACCGCACCGGCCAGGGCGATGAAGGGCAGGCCGATGAGGAACGAGTCCAGGGACGAGAGCCCGGCGCCCACCAGGAGCCCGACGCCGTAGACCCAGATCGAGATGCGCATGACCCTGTGGATCCCAAAGACGTCGGCCAGGCGCCCGGCGCCGAAGGCGGCGATCACGTAGGCGCCGGCGACGACGCCGATGACGGCGGACGCGGTTCCGACGGACTCGCCGAGGCCCTTGACGACGAAGAGGACGATGAACGTCTTCAGGCCCATGAAGGAGAGCTCCCAGAGTGCGTTCGCGGCGACGAACGCCCGGACGTCGGCGCGCTCGCGCACGAGCCGGAAGACGCCGGGGCTCGCCAGCGCGGTGACGGGCGCGGCGACCGTCGGGCGCTCCTTCCCACGAATCTCGCGCACGAGCACGACGGTGGCGAGCACGGCCGCGGCGGCGCCGAGCAGGAAGGGAAGCGGCGTCCAGACGGAGAGGAGGAGCCCGCCGGCGACGAGCGCGACGCCGAGGCCGAGGCCCCGCATGACGCCCTGCCAGCCCTGCGCCCGGCCCTGGTGGGAGGCGGGAACGAGCTCGGCGAAGAGCGCCTGGTACGGCGGGTAGTAGATGTGGTAGCCGATGAAGAAGAGCGAGACGAGGGCGACCGTCTGGGCGAAGCCCTGCGCGAAGGGGAGAATGACGAGGGGCGCCACGAGGAGCGGGACGCCGATCAGCGCGTACGGGATGCGGCGGCCGAGCCTGCTGCGCGTCCGGTCCGAAAGGGAGCCGATCAGGAGCGGCAGGAAGAGCGCGAAGGCGCCCTCGGCGCCGACCGCGATGCCGATCGCCCCGGCCGACGAGGTCGCCTCGCCGAGCAGGAGCGGCGCGTAGGTCGTGAGGACGCTCATGCCGAGCGCGAGCGCGAACGTCGGCAGCGCCAGCGCGCCCAGCGAGAGGCCGATGCGAGGAGCCGGCTGCACCGGCTAGCCCGCGAAGGCCCAGCGCGCGCCGCGAACGGTCCAGCCGCCGACGGCGAGGAGCAGGATCCCGAGGATCACCGCGCCGATGAACAGTGTCTTCTTCATGTCGCCACTCTCCCTCCTCGGCCACAGGACGGAAATGGGGCCAGCCTGCTTCCCTCGGTGCGGAAAACCGCACCTAGCCGAGGGACGCCTATGCGGTCGGAGGCCAGTCGAGCGTCTGTCGCGCGCGGGCGGCGGATGCCCGCGTGTGGCTCCAGGGAAGCAGCGCGACCTCCGCGTGCACGGCCGCGGTCGTGAGCAAGGAGGCCCCGGGCGCTGCCGCGTCCCGACTCCAGGAGGCCCCGAGCCGCCAGCCGTCGTCCTCGAAGGCGATCCAGCCGTCCGGGCGGAGCGCGAGCAGGGCGCAGAGCGCCTCGAAGCCGGCCGTCCCGGCCCGGATCCTCACGTGCAGGTCGAACGTCAGCGGTTCCTCATGTCGCCGCTCCAGCTCGACGACCGCCTCCGGGAGGCTCCGCAGCGCCTCCAGGGCATCCGCGATCTCGGCACTGGCGTCAACGGCCTGGGAAGCGCTCGTCAGGTCCGTGCCCAGCCACAGGCCGAGCTCGTCCTCGAGCTCAGGCGGCGACACGGCGGGGTCGAGAGGGATGCGCTCGCCGCCGTCCTCGGACGCCGCGAGGAGTCCCGTCGAGACGAGCTCGTCCTCACGGAAGACCCAGAGCACCGGATCCGGCTCGCCGGGCTCGGAAATCCAAACCAGCAGCTCCCAACCGTTCCCGTCCTCCGCCGGGCCGACGTACTCGTCGACGATGCCCTCGGCGCCGATCACCCAGCGATCCTCTTCGTCCCAGGCTGGGCCGAGCTTTGCCACCCGAACGACCTCGAGCCTGTGAAAACGGCGTCTCACCTTTAGGTGCCGACGGGCCAGTGCTCGACGACGACTTCCTCCATCGGGAAGTCGCGCGGGTTTCCCGTGGCGAGCCGCCCACCGAGACCGTGGGCCGCGGCCGCGATGAGGCAATCGGCCTGCGTCAGGGTCCGTCCACGCGCGGCGAATTCCCTCCGCCACTCGCCGGCCTGCCATCCTTCGGCCGCTCCGAGGGGCGCCACCAGAAGTCCAGCGAAGAGCCTGCGGGCCGATTCGTGCTCGGGTGGGAAGAGCCCTCGCACGGTCTCCTCGACGTTGATCGCGCAGACGCACGGGCTGTCACCCGCCTCACGGAGCGCCCGGAGCCGCTCCTGGGTCCTCGAGCGTCCGCGCAAGACGTCGATCAGGACCGTCGTGTCGAGCAGAACCGCCGCCACTATCCGACGCGGCGCTCGTCGACGCGACGCTGCGCCTGAACCCAGGCGGCCGGATCGACGTCCCACTCATGGCCCTCGTCCCCGATGGAGCCGAGCGACGACTCGATCAGGTCCCAGCGGCGCTCGTCGTCGAGTGCGTGCTCGACCGCCCGCGCGATGAACGAGCTCCGGCCGCGCGGACCGGCACGCCGGTCGAGCTCGCGGACGACCTCTTCCCGCAAAACGATGTGGACGCGCATGTGCCTAAGTTAGCACACTTCTGCACACACAGCCTACTGCCGCAGGTAGGTGAGCACCGCGAGCACGCGCCGGTGGTCCTCGGTGGCGTGCGGAAGGCGGAGCTTCCCGAAGATGCTCGTGACGTGCTTCTCGACCGCGCGCTCCGTGACGACGAGCTCGTTGGCGATGCCCTGGTTCGAGCGGCCCTGGGCCATGTGCTCAAGCACCTCGCGCTCGCGCGGCGTCAGCTGGTCGATGGGGTCGTCGCGACGGCGCCTGCCGACGAGCTGGGAGACGATCGCCGGGTCGAGGGCCGATCCCCCCTCCCCCACGCGGCGCACGGCGGCGGCGAACTCGTGCACGTCCGAGACGCGGTCCTTGAGCAGGTAGCCGACGCCCTCGGCGCTCTCGGCGAGGAGCTCCATCGCGTAGGCCGGCTCGACGTACTGGGAGAGGACGAGCACTCCGACCTCGGGGTACGTCTCGCGGATCTCCTGCGCCGCCCGCAACCCCTCGTCCGTATGGGTGGGCGGCATGCGGATGTCGACGATGACGACGTTCGGCGAGTAGCTCCGTACCTTGAGCATGAGGTCCTCCGCGCTGCCCGTCTGCGCGACGACATCGAAGCCCTCGTCTTCGAGCAGTCGGGCGACGCCCTCGCGGAGGAGGACGGAGTCCTCGGCGAGGACTACCCGCACGGAATCTCCACCCGGATGCGCGTCCCCGCGCCCGGCGGGCTCTCGACGAGGAGTCGCCCGTCGAGCGCCTCGACCCTGTCGACGAGGCCGCGGAGGCCGGAGCCCTTCGCCGGGTCCGCGCCGCCCACGCCGTCGTCCGCGATCTCGACCACCGCGTGCCCGTTCACGGACGCGATGCTAACCGCGACCGAGGACGCCTCGGCGTACTTGGCGACGTTCGCCAGCGCCTCCGAGACGACGTAGTACGCGGCCGCCTCGACCGGTTCCGGCAGCCGGTCGTCCGCGAGCTCGAGCTCCACGGGGAGCGGCGTCCGGGAGACGAGGGCCTCCAACGCGGCGCTGAGGCCGCGATCCGAGAGGACCGCGGGGTGGATTCCGCGGGCCAGCTCCCTCAGCTCCTCGAGGGCCTGTGCCAGCTCGTCGGCGGCCTGGCCGAGCAGGTCTTCCGCCTGTTCGGGCTGGTCGCTCACACGGGCCTGGGCGAGCCGAAGCATGAGCGAGAGCGAGACGAGCCGCTGCTGCGCGCCGTCGTGGAGGTTGCGCTCGAGCCGGCGGCGCTCGATGTCGCTGGCCTCGACGAGGCGCGCTCGCGAGCGCCGCAGCTCGTCCTCGTGGAGCTTGCGCTCGGTGATGTCCATGCCGCAGATGAGCAATCGTGGCTCCCCGCGGTCGTCGCGGAGCGGCGTCGTCGACCACGTCACCTGCCGGCGGTCACCGGCGGTCGTGATCCAGGTGCTCTCGAACTCGCCGCGCCCACCCTCGGCGACGACCTCCTCGACGACGGTCCGCACCCGCTCCCGCTCGTCGGGCGCGATGAAGACGTCCCAGAAGGCGTTCCCACGCACGAGGTCGCCGTCTCGCCTGCCGGAGAGCCGCTCCAGCGACGTGTTGAAGCGAAGGATGTAGCCACCCGGCGTGACAAGGCAGAGCAGGCTCGGCGTCGAGTCGACGACCGTGCGGATGAAGTCGCGCTCGTGCTCGAGATCGCGGTGGCGCTGCTGAAGCTCGGCGTGGAGGCGCTCCAGCTCCGCCTGGGCTCGGTTGCGCTCGGTGAACTCGCGCCCGATCAGCACCGCCTCGTCGCCCGCCTTGACGATCCTGGCCTCGAAGTCCCGCTGCACGCCGTCGAGCTCGAGGGTGTACTCGCCGGTCACGATCTCGCCGGTGTCGATCGCCCGTCGGATCCCGCTCACGAGCTGGTCGGCGACGTCGCGCGGCAGGACGTCGTGGGTCGTCGCTCCGATCAGCTGGTCGGGCGGAGCCGCGAGGTCCTCCGGCTTCCCCTTGAACTCGAGGTAGGTGCCGTCGCGATCCATGCGGAAGATGAGGTCCGGGAAGGCGTCGAGGAGCGCTTGGATGCGCGCCTGTGCGTTCGCCAGCGCCACCAGTCGCCGCTCGTTCTCGAGCGCGAGCGCCGCCGCGGCCGCAACTGCCTCGACGAGTAGCGGGTCCTCCTCGAGCGAGCGATGGTGGATGAGCGCGGCGACCGGATGGCCGTCCCGCTCGACCATCGTCGCGAGCTCCTCCCCCCGGCCCTCCGGGAGCTCGATCGGGTTGCCGTCCATGTCCGCGTACGACTGCGTCTCCGGGATCCAGTAGGCAAGCCGAAGCGTCGGGTCACCGAGCGCCCGCGCGAGCGCTTCACGGAGCTCGCCGGGCGCGTGCGCCTGGCCGAGCTCCAGGACGAGCTGCCCGACTCCCTCCCGAGCGAGGCGGCCGCTGAGGAGGCCGGCGATGAACGCGAGTGGAACGGAGGCGAAGGCGACCGTGACGACCCAGAAGAGGCTGCGCGCGGCCTCCTCGGAGAGCGACGACACGATCAGCGCGACCGCCAGGAGGAAGAGCGTCCCCCCGGCGGCCAGGTAGACGGGCAGAAGGACGCGCCTGAGCGGTGCGGACGACGCCTTCCAGCGACGTCGGAAGACGTAGAGAGAGGCCAGGAGCGCCGGGATGCCGACGGCGATGAGCACGCCGTCGATCAGCGCGACCATCGTCGGAGAGTCGACGATCAGGAACGCGTTCGGCGGGCACTCGGGGCAGTCGTCGGAGATGTCGTAGAAGAACGACGAGAGCAGCGAGCCGACCGTGAGCGCGAAGTAGGCGATGGCGACGATCGCGTAGACGAGCCTCGTCTCGAGGTAGCCCCGCGGGAAGGCCAGGAGCGCATGGATGAAGACGGCGATGAAGATCCCGCCGAAGACAAAGCCCAGCGTGAACGGAAGCGACGAGTTGGACTGTTCGAGCGCCCCGATGAAGACCGTGAGACCCACCGCCACCAGGAGGGGCCCGAAGCGGTTGTCCGGCCTTCTCGCCCAGGCGACGAGGCCGCCGAAGATGAACGACCAGGCCGCCAACGTGTAGGCGACGCCGGCGAATACCGGCTCCTCCTCGTGGTCGCTTCCGAGCAGGAGCGCGAGGGCGCCTGTGGTCAGCAGAAGCCCGAGCCCGATGACCCCCGCAGCCGTGAGCCTGCGCATGGGGCTATCGAAGCACAGCGCGGAGCACGGCGCCTGTCAGCTCGCCCTTGGAGACGAAGGCGGCGGCGCCGCAGCGAGCGACGATCGGGCCGAAGTCCGACTCGTCGTGGCTCGACGTGAGGACGATCTTGGGGCCCGTGCCGTTCTGGCGAAGGAGCTCGTCGGCGACCGTGAAGCCGTCCATGTCGGGCAGCTGGACGTCGAGAAGCACGAGATCGGGATGGAGACGCTTCACGGCCTCGAGGGCCGAGCGGCCGTCGGCGGCCTCCCCGACGACCTCGAACCCGTCGGCGACCAGCAGCGTCCTGACCGTCGCACGAAAGCTCGGGTGGTCGTCGACGATCAGGATCCTGTAGGCCATCGTTGCACCAAATGGTGGCAAAGCGGTAAATGCCCGGGAATACGGCTAGCCACACCTTGGAGGGGTGGCGGCCAGGCGTCTCCGGGACGCAACGGCGGCCGCGGATGTAGGCCACGGCCTCCGGGCCGCGCCCCGGAGCTACGATCCGACCGTGTCGGGGGTTCGTGAGACGCACGAGCGCGAGCTGAAGCTCGCCGTTCCGCCCGGCTTCTCCCTGCCGGAGCTCTCCGGCGAGAAGCTCGGGCCGGAGACCTTCACGTCGACGTACCACGACACCGCCGACCGCGCGCTCGCGCGCGCAGGCATCACGCTTCGGCGGCGGGTGCAGAACCGGCGGGGCCTCTGGCAGCTCAAGCTCCCCGGCGAGGGCGAGCGGCTCGAGCTCGAGGTTCCCGGAGGCCCGGCCGCGCTGCCGAACGAGCTCGACACCTTGCTGGTCGGCGTGCTCCGCGGACGGAAGCTGGAGCCGGCGGCCGTGCTCCGCACCCGGCGCGAGGGCGTCCGTGCCCGCGAGAACGGGCGCGCCGTCGCCGACGTGACCGTCGACCGGGTCTCGGTGCTCGACGGACGTCGCGTGCGGGAGCGCTTCGTCGAGCTCGAGGTCGAGGCCCTTCCCGGCGGCGCCGCCGCGCTGCCCGCGCTCGAGCGCGTGCTGCTCGAGGTTGGGGCGGCGCCCGGCGACGGGCGGCCCAAAGCGTTTCGGGCGCTGGGGTTCTTCCCGCCGGACCGCACCGCTCCGCCACGCTGGGCGCCGCCGCTCGAGCACGTACGGGCGGTGATCGCCGCCCAGGTCGGGGAGCTGATCGCCCACGATCCCGGAACCCGCCTCGGGGCCGATCCCGAGGAGCTCCACCAGGTGCGGGTGGCGACGCGGCGGCTGCGCGCCGTCCTTCGCGCCGCCCGCCCTCTGCTCGACACGGAGTGGTCGGAGTCGCTCCGCAGCGAGCTCGCCTGGCTCGGAGCCGCGCTCGGCCCGGTGCGCGACCTCGACGTCCTGCTCGAGCGGCTGCGGGCGGAGATCGCCGAGCTGGAGCCGCAGGAGCGGCGCGCGGCCGGCCGCTTCCTCCGCCTGCTGGAGCACGAGCGAGGCGTCGCGCGCGCCGCGCTGCTGGACGCGCTGACGAGCGACCGCTACGCCGAGCTCCTGACCCGCCTCGAGACGGCTGCGGTCGCGCCTCGCGCCAGGGCGGCCGACGTTCCCCTGAAGGAGATCGCCGCCAGGGAGTTTCGCAAGCTTCGCAAGGCCGTCCGGGCGCTTCCGGTCGACCCTCCAGACGACGAGCTTCACGCCGTCCGCATCCGGGGCAAGCGCTCGCGCTACGCGGCCGAGCTCGCGGAAGGAGTCGTGGGCAAGCCGGCGCGGCGCTTCGTCCGGGATGCAAAGCGCTTCCAGGACGTGATCGGGGAGCATCAGGACGCAGTCGTGGCGGAGGAGCGCCTCCGCGGCCTGCTCGAGGGCGCCGCCGGCCAGTGGGCGTACTTCGCAGCGGGGAGGCTCGTGGAGCGGGAGCGCGAGCGCCGCCGCCGCGCGCGCGCCGAGCTCCGCGGGGTCTGGGAGCGGCTGGAGCGAAGCGGGAAGCGGGCCTGGCGCTGAGCCCGACGGGCGAGATCGTGCAAGCGGCGGGCGGGGTCGTCTTCGGCCAGGGCAAGGACGGCGTCGAAGTGCTGCTCGTCCACCGGCCGCGGTACGACGACTGGACCTTCCCGAAGGGGAAGCTCGAGCCGGGCGAGACGCACGAGGAGGCCGCGCTGCGCGAGGTCGAGGAGGAGACCGGGCTCCGCTGCGAGCTCGGCCGGGAGCTCCCCTCGACGAGCTACCGCGACAGCAAGGACCGGCCGAAGACGGTCCGCTACTGGGCGATGCGGCCCCTCGGCGGAGGCTTCAACCCCCATCGCGAGGTCGACGAGATCCGCTGGCTCTCGCCGGCTGCCGCGAAGGAGCTGCTCAGCCACCGCCACGACGACGAAGTGCTTCAGGCCTTCGTCGCAGGCCTGGCTTGATGGCGCTTCTACTCCTTCGTCATGCCACGGCCGGCCATCGCCGACCAGGCGTCGAGGAGGACGAGGACCGGCTGCGTCCCCTGGATGAGCGCGGCCGCCGCCAGGCAGACGCGTTCCCGGCCCTGTACGGGGACTTCGAGGTCGAGCGGTTGGTCACCAGCCACTACGTCCGCTGCCGGCAGTCCGTCGAGCCGCTCGCGCGCGTCCTCGGGCTGCCGATCGAGGATCGGTCAGAGCTCGCGGAGGGGGCGCGCGAGGCCGAGGTCTGGGCCCTGGCTGCCGAGCTGGCCGACACGACGGCGGTGCTCTGCACCCATGGAGACATCCTCGGCGTCCTCCTCGGCGAGGAGCCCGAGAAGGGCTCGACCTGGATCGTGGACGTCGGCGCCGACGGCTGCATCAGCCGCCGTTCCTACCTCCCTCCCCCCGCCTAGAGCCGCCTCGGTCCTGCCAGGAGCCCGCCCGAGCGCAGGACGATGCGGCGCTCGTCGACGCTCACCTCGTCGACCTCGCCCACGGGGACGTGCACGAGCCAGCTTCCGAGCAGCCCAGCCCGTACGGACAAGAGCGCCGGGCGTCCGCTCTCCCGATCGAGCCGAACGTCCTCGACGACGCCGATCCGCGCGGACGGCCCGTAGACGCCGAAGCCGCGGCAGCGGGCAAGCAGCGGCTCGGACCCCTCTTCCCTCCTCCTGCCCATGCACCCATGGTGCCGGGAGCGTCGGCCGGCGTGGGTTACGCCTCGATGAACCCCGGGTGAGGAACGTGTAAAGCGGCGTCAGGCCGCGGAGGCGGCCAGCTCGTCCAGGAGCGCGAGCGCCGCGCCCTCTCGGAGCCCCGCGCGAGAGACCTCGAGCGGAACGCCGAGCCGCGCCTGGAGGCACGAGAGGATGACCACGCCCGCGGCGAGCGAGCGGGCGCGGTGCTCGTGGAGGCCGAACGTCTTCGCCACCTTGGCGGACGGGCGCTTGCCGAGGATGCGCAGCGCCGCGTCGAACTCCTCGCCGTCGAGCTCCCACCCGACGAGCTTGCGGAGCGAGCGGGCCGTGCCGCCCGTGGCGAGCGCCGCCTGCGGGAGCGGCGGGGTGAAGGCCTCGAGGTGGCGCTCGACCTCGGCGCGCGCCACGGTGAGGGCGCGCCTACCGGGCGGGTCGTCGGCGAGGAAGCGCTCCGTGAGCCGCACCGCCCCGATGTCGAACGAGCGCGACCACGCTGGGCCGCCCTCGACCGTTCCGACGACGGCCTCTGCCGAGCCGCCGCCGACGTCGCAGACGGCCACGCTTCCCGGCAGGGACTTGGCCGCGGCGACGGCCCCCGCGAACGCGAGCCGCCCTTCCTCGTCGGCGCTCAGGACGCGCACCGGCGCGCCGGTCGCCTTCCGGAGCTCCTTGACCAGCTTGTCGCCGTTCGCGCTCTGCCGGCCCGGGGCGGTGACGATGACGTCGATCTCGCGAGCCCCGAGCCGACGGGCACTCGCCGCGTAACCGCCCGCCCGGCGGGCCGCCTCCCTGATGCGCTCCCCGGAGAGCCGGCCGTCGCGCTCGACGTCCTCGCCGAGGAACAGGTGCTCCCGCTCCTCGCGAAGCGCGACGAGCTCGCCGCCCCGGACCTGGGCGACCAGGAGGCGAACGGTGTTCGAGCCCACGTCGACGATGCCTACCGTCATGGCGAGGTCATTCTCCCGTCGGCGTCGGCTGTAAACCCCGGCCCTAGGAGGGTTTGGCTACCGCGGCCGCCGTGCCACCCGGCGGCGCGCCCGCGTGCGGGCCTTGCGCATGAGCGCATCGTGACTGCCCTTCACGCCCTGGTCCTTGCGCGGCTTGAGGCGCTTCCAGGCACCCTCGGGCTGCAGCGTCCAGGCGGTGTTGTCCTCGAGAAGGACGTCGAAGGCGGCCGCAAGCTGCGCCTGCACCCTCGGGTCCTCCACCGGAACGGCGATCTCGATGCGATGGTCGAGGTTGCGGGTCATGAGGTCGGCGCTCCCCAGGAACGTGGTCGCCGAGTCGCCGGCCTCGAAGACGAAGAAGCGGCTGTGCTCGAGGAAGCGGCCGAGGACGCTGCGAACGCGGATCGACTCCGAGAGACCGCGAACGCCCGGGCGCAGCTGGCAGATCGAGCGGGCGACGATGTCGATCTCCGCGCCGGCCTGCGACGCCGCGTACAGCTCGTCGATGATCGTCTCGTCGGTGAGCGCGTTCGTCTTCAGACGGATGCGGGCGTGCTCACCTTCGGAGGCAGCCTTGGCGACCGCGCGGATCTCCTCGACGAGCCGGCGGCGCAGGTTGAACGGCGCGACCAGGATCTTGCGGAACGCCTGCGGCCGCCCGAAGCCGGTGACGTAGTTGAAGAGGTCGGCGACGTCGGCCGCGATCTCCTCGTCGGCCGTGAAGAGGCCGAAGTCCTCGTAGATCCGGGCGGTGAGCGCGTGGTAGTTACCGGTGCCGACGTGGACGTAGCGGCGCAGCGCCTTCCCCTCCCGCCTCACCATGAGGGTCGTCTTCGCGTGGATCTTGAGGTTGGGGAAGCCGTAGACGACGTGGACGCCCGCGCGCTCGAGCGCCCTCGACCACTCGATGTTGCGGTGCTCGTCGAAGCGCGCCTTGAGCTCGACGAGGCACACGGCCTGGCGCCCGTCCTCGGCCACCTCGATCAGGGCGGGCACGACCGGGGAGTCGTCACTCGTCCGGTACACGGTCGTCTTCAGCGTGATCACGGACGGGTCGCGGGCGGCTTCGCGCACGAAGCGCTCGAACGTGGTCACGAAGGAGTCGTAGGGATGGTGGACGAGCACGTCCCCGCGCCGGATCTCCGAGAAGAACCCTTCGCCTCCCAGCGCGGCGGCGAAGCGCGCAGGCGTGCTCGGCACCCACGGGTCGTCCTTGAGGTCGGGCCGGTCGAGCGCCGCCAGCTGCGAGAGGTCTGCGAGGTCGAGCGGGCCGCGGATCGGGTACACCTGCTCCTCGCCGACGCCGAGCCCCTCCATCAGCCGGCCGAGCATCCTGTTCGAGACCGAGCCCGAGACCTCGAGCCGGACGACGTCCCCGAAGCGACGGCGGCGCAGCTCCAGCTCGACCGCCTCGAGAAGGTCGTCGGCCTCGTCGGAGACCTCGAAGTCGGCGTCCCGGGTGACCCGGAAGACGGCCCGCTCGACGACGTCCATCTGCGGGAAGAGTTGGTCGAGGAAGTGGGCGATCACAGCTTCCAGCGGCACGAAGGCGCTGCGCTTGCCGACCTCGAGGAAGCGCGGCAGGCCCTCGGGAACCTTCACGCGCGCGAACCGCTCCTCCCCGGTCTCGGGGTCGCGGACGAGCACGGCGAGGCTGTTGGAGAGGCCCGAGATGTAGGGGAACGGCTGTCCGGGCCCGACGGCGAGGGGCGTCAGCACGGGGTAGATCTCGCGGTCGAACCGCCGCTCGAGCTCGGCAAGCTCCTTGTCGGAGCACTCGTCGACCTGCGCGATGTCGATCCCGGCCTCGCTGAGCGCCGAGACGAGCTCGCGACTCCACACCCTGGACTGGCGTGCGGTGAGCGCGAGGACCCGCTCGCGGATCTCGGCGAGCGTGGCCGACGGCGTCCGTCCGTCGGACGAGCGCACGGCGATCCCGGCCGCCTCCTGACCAAGCAGGCCTGCGACCCGAACCATGAAGAACTCGTCGAGGTTCGAGGAGAAGATCGAGCAGAACTTCACGCGCTCGAGCACTGGGACGGAGGCGTCGGCCGTGAGCTCCAGGACGCGCGCGTTGAACTCGAGCCAGGAGAGCTCCCGGTTGAGGAGCCGCTTGCCCTCCTGGGAAGCCTTGTCAGTCTCCGCGCGCATGGATGAAGAGTGCATCATCCTCGGTCGCGGTGCGAGCCGGGGTGATCATCTGGTGAAAGGGTGGAGAAGGCGGCAGCCCGCCGGCGAGGACGGCGGGCTGCCTGGCGGGCGAGTGGGAGCCCGGGGCTACAGGCGCAAGCGGCCAGGACGGTGGGCGGTGCCGCCTCCTGCACGGAAGGGCCGCGACGCCGAGCCGTGTGAGCTCCCGGCGGAGAGCATGTGTTGCTCGGAGTCTCGCTGTCCTCGGACTGCCCGTGGGAAGCCGTCTGGTGAAGGTCCGGCGTCGAACTAGGGCTTAGACGCCCCGCGGCGCCGCGTCGTCCAGGGCCACCCGCATGAGGTCGCGGATCGAGACGATCCCGGCCACCGCGCCGCCGTCCAGGACCGGCAGGTGCCGGAAGCCGCCGTGGATCATGAGCGCGGCGGCATGCCCGGTGTCGTCGGAGGTCTCGATCGTCTCCGGGTTCCTCGTCATCCAGTCACGGACACGCGCGCTCTCGGCGGCGCCGACGGCAACCGCCTTGAGGATGTCGCGCTCGGTCAGGATCCCTTCGAGCCGGTCGCCCTCCATCACCAGCACCGCTCCGACGCCTCGCGCGACCATGTGCTCGGCCGCCTCGGCGAGCGTCTCGTCGGGCAACGCCCTCAGGAGCTCCCGCGACATGTGGTCGGCGATCACGGACACAGGCCGCGATCTTAGAGCTTCTAACGGGATGATGGCCCGCCGGCTGGTGCGATGGGTGGTTCGAGGCAAGGACGCAGGGAGCGCTCATACCTGCAGAGGTATGGGCGCGACTGAGGACGCCGCATCGGGCCGCCCAGCGCGGCCAGACGGCGTGGCTTCTCATTCTGTTAGGAGCTCTTGAGGCAGTCCCGCTACTTGGCGACCGCTTCGAGCTTGTAGCCGACGCCGTAGCGCGTCTGTACGAACGTGTGCGCCGGCCCGCGGGACTCGAGCTTGTCCCTGATCTTCCTGACGAAGACGTCGACGGTGCGGTCGCGGTGCGTGAGCCGGCGGCCCCAGACCTTCTGGAGGAGCTCGTCCCGCGTGACGACCCGCCCCTGCTCGAGCGCCAGCGCGTAGAGGAGGCGGAACTCGGTCGGCGTCAGCTCGGCGCTCTCGCCGCGCACGTAGGCCTGGACGTTCAGCGGGTCGACCTTCAGCTCCTCGATCTCGATTGGCTCGCCGCGGCGCTCGTCCTGGACGCGGATGCCGCGACGAGCCGCCGCGCGCACGCGCGCGACAAGCTCTTTCATGGAGAACGGCTTCACCAGATAGTCGTCGGCCCCGATCTCGAGGGCGTGCACACGGTCGTGCTCGGTGCCGCGCGCGCTGACGACGACGATCGGCGTTCCGATTCCCTCGGCGCGCGCCGTCTCGATCAGCTTCCACCCGTCGATGCCGGGCAGCATCAGGTCGAGCACGCAGACGTCCGGCCGCTCGTAGCGCAGGCGTGCGAGCCCCGACTCTCCCTTGTTCACCCAGAGCGGGTCGAAGCCCGCCGAGGTCAGATGCCGCGCCATTCCCTCGGCAATGACATCGTCGTCCTCGATGATCAGCACCTTCGACACGTTCTCCTCGATTCTGCCCGCGGGCACTCGCTCCGGGGGTCGCCCAACGGTAGCGCACTGGTGAAGAAGTGGTGAACCGCATTTAACGCAGGGAAGACCGGGCTACGATCACGGCGAGGTGCGGCGTTTCCTCCGACGCAGCGACAATGGCCGGCCCGCGGACGCGGGGCTCGAGGAGCTTCGCCTCGAAGCCCGGCGCGGGCGGGCCCTCGTCGAGGAGAGCCGCGAGATCGTCGTCGTCCTCGACGAGCACGACCGCGTGGTCGCCGCGAGCCGGAGGGCACGCGAGCTGCTCGGCGGGCTCGAGGAGGGCGCCGCCGCGCCGGACGCGCTGCTGCGCAATGCGCCCCTCTCCATCCCGTACGAGGTCGACGGCCGGCGCGAGACGATCCTCTACGCGCGCGACACCGGCGACATGGCCGCCTACGAGGAGCTGCGCGCGGGCTTCACCGCGGCCGTCTCACACGAGCTGCGGACGCCGCTCGCCCGCGTGCTCGCGCTGCTGGAGACGGCGACGCTCCCAGGCGCAGACGTCATCGAGCTCGTCGAGCAGGCGCAGGGCGAGATCGACACGATCCGCGAGCTGATCGACGACATCCTCTTCCTCTCCGAGCTCGAGTCGGGACACGAGGTGGTCGGACTGGGCACCACCCCGGTGTTCCCGATACTCGTCGAGGTCGCCGAGAGCCTCGAGGAGCAGGCAGCGCGCGCCGGCGTGACCGTCGAGGTCGAGGCCGACGAGGACGTAGAGCTCCCACTGCGGCCGCGCATGATCCGTGTCGTCGTGCAGAACCTCGCCCAGAACGCTGTCCGCTACGCGGGCCCCGGCGCGCGGCTCAGGCTCTCCGTGCATCACGCCGAGGGCGGCATCGAGCTCATCGCCGCGGACGACGGCGTCGGCGTGTCGGAGGCGGATCTCCCCCGCCTCTTCGAGCGCTTCTACCGTACCGACCGGGCCAGGGCGTCGCGGGGGACGGGACTCGGGCTGGCGATCGTGAAGCACGTCGTCACCTCGGGCGGCGGCACCGTGGAGGCCGCGGGCGCCCGCGGCCGCGGCCTGACGGTCCGCTGCTTCTTCCCGAGCCGCTGAGGCGTTTCACCACCTCTTCACCAGTCGTTTACAGCCTTTCAGCCCACTCCCCGGAACGGCAGGGCGACACTCGCCTCGATGCAACAACGCGAAAGGAGAATCGTGGGAGTTCGTCCTGTTCCGAGGCTTGTCCTCCTCCTGCTGGCGCTCGCGGTGCTGGCGCTCGGCGCCGCCGGGTGCGGCCGGGACGACGAGGACGAGGACACCGCAGACGCTCCGGCGGCAACCGGAGAGACCACCGAGCCTGCCGCTGAGCTCTCCGGCTCGATCGAGATCGACGGCTCCAGCACCGTCGGCCCACTGACCACGGCGGCGGCCGAGGAGTTCCGCGGCGAGCAGCCGAACGTGAACGTCACGGTGGGTATCTCGGGCACAGGAGGCGGTTTCGAGCGGTTCTGTGCCGGCGAGACCGACATCTCGAACGCCTCGCGCCCGATCGACGAGGAAGAAGAGGTGCCGCTTTGCGCCGAGGCGGGTATCGAGTACACGGAGTTCCAGGTCGGCGTGGATGCCCTCACGGTGGTCGTGAACCCGGAAAACGACTGGGCCACCTGTCTGACGATCGAGCAGCTGAACAAGATGTGGGAACCCGCTGCCGAAGGCAAGGTCGACAACTGGAACCAGATCGATCCCAGCTTCCCCGACCAGGCGCTTGCTCTCGCTGGCCCTGGCACTGACTCGGGGACGTTCGACTACTTCACGGACGAGGTGAACGGCGAGGAGGGCGCGAGCCGCTCCGACTACACCGCCAGCGAGGACGACAACGTCACCGTCCAGGCGGTCGCAGGCGATCCGGGCGGGCTCGGGTATCTCGGGTACACGTACTACGAAGAGAACATCGACTCGCTGAAGGCAGTCGAGATCGACGGGGGCGAGGGCTGCGTCGCCCCGAGCGTCGACGCTGCCCGGGACGGCACGTACACGCCGCTCTCGCGGCCGCTCTTCATCTACGTGAAGAACGAGTCGCTCGCGCGGCCCGAGGTCTACGGCTTCGTCGAGTTCTTCTTGACGAACTCGATCCAGATTGCCGAGGATTACCTCTTCATCCCGGTCCCCGAGGAGCAGGTGACGACCAACCTCTCGACACTCGAGTCGATGGCAGCCAAGTAAGGGGCGCGTGGCGGCACACGACACCACCGCAGGCGCGCAGCCGGCACCGATCCGGCTGCGCGCCGAAGGAAGGCGCTGGGGCGAGGTCGTCGTCAAAGGCGTCCTCGCCCTCTGCGCGCTGGTGTCGTTGGCGACGACGGTCGGCATCGTGATCGCCCTGCTCCTGCCGTCCATCGAGTTCTTCCGCGAGGTCTCGATCGTCGACTTCTTCACGGACGATCGCTGGGCTCCGCTCTTCGAGCCTCCCTCGTACGGGGTGCGGCCCCTTCTGGTCGGCACCTTCACGGTGACGTTCTGGGCAGCCCTGGTCGCGCTGCCGTTCGGGCTCGGGGCCGCCGTCTACCTCAGCGAGTACGCGAGCCCTCGGGCCCGCAGCATCCTCAAGCCGGCGCTCGAGGTGCTCGCCGGTATTCCCACAGTCGTCTTCGGCTTCTTCGCACTGACGTTCTTCACGCCTCTCCTGCAGGATCTCGGGCTCGGAGTCGGCACGTTCAATGTCCTCTCGGCCGGCCTCGTCATCGGTGTGCTCCTGATCCCGACGGTCGCGTCGATCTCGGAGGACGCGATGGCAGCGGTGCCGCAGGAGCTCCGCGACGGCGCCTACGGGCTCGGCGCGTCGAAGCTCCAGGTCTCGACGCGGATCGTCATTCCTGCGGCCATCTCGGGAATCGTCGCGAGCTTCGTGCTCGCCATCTCCCGCGCCATCGGCGAGACCATGGTGGTGCTTCTCGCGGCCGGGGGAATCGCACAGCTCAGGCTTGACCCGCGCGAGCCGTCGCAGACGATGACCGCGTTCATCGGCGCGACGGGGATCGGCGACGTGCCCACCGGTTCCATCGAGTACAAGACCATCTTCGCCGTCGGGCTGACGCTCTTCGTCATCACGCTCTTCATGAACATGATCTCGATCCGCCTCGTGCGGAAGTACCGGGAGATCTACGAGTGAGCGTCCCGGCCGCAACGATCGGCCGCCGGCCTCGAGGCGACAAAGTGCGCGGGACGCTCTTCTACATCGTCCTGCTCATCTCGGTGGCGGTCGGGTTCATCCTGCTCTTCACGCTGCTCATCGACGTCTTTCAGAGAGGCGTCGGCTACCTCGACGAGACGTTCTTCACGCAGCCGAGCTCGAGCAACCCCGAGAACGCGGGCGCGCGCCCGGCGATCCTGGGAACGATCTACCTGATGATCCTGCTCCTCGTGATGGTGGTGCCGATCGGCGTCGGGACCGCGATCTACCTCGAGGAGTACGCGAACCGGGACCGCTGGTACAACCGGTTGCTCGAGCTGAACATCCAGAATCTCGCCGCCGTGCCTTCGATCGTGTACGGCATCCTCGGCCTTGCCTTCCTCGTGCGCGGCATCGGGCTCGGGCGGGTGCTGCTCGCGGGAGCCCTGATCCTCACCCTGCTCGTCCTTCCGACGGTGATCGTCGCGGCAAGGGAGGCGATCCGGGCCGTGCCCGACTCGATCCGGCAGGGAGCCTTCGCGCTCGGAGCGACCCAGTGGCAGGTGGTCTCGCGTCAGGTCCTTCCCGCCGCCATCCCGGGCATCGCCACGGGCTCGATCCTCGCCCTCGCCCGGGCTATCGGCGAGACGGCCCCGCTACTGCTCGTCGGGGCGCTCACCTACGTCGCCGTCAACCCGACCCTGCTCGGCTCGTTCACCGCTCTCCCGATCCAGATCTACCAGTGGATCTCCCGCCCGCAGGACGAGTTCCGCCTGCTCGCCGCAGCTGGCATCATCGTCCTGCTCGTGATCCTGCTGACGATGAACGCATTCGCCATTTGGCTTCGCAACCGCTACCAGAGAAGATGGTGATGTCCGATATGGAAAGCGCCCCTGCCGCACCTGCGAAGATTCCCGGCATGGACGAGAAGCTGCTCGCCGAGCGAGCCCAGGAAGCCGCCTACACCCGCCGAGAGGTGCTCTTCGACGTCAGCGACCTGACCGTCACGTACTCGGGCGTCCCCGCCCTGAGAGGGGTCTCGCTCGAGATCTACAAGAACTACGTGACGGCGTTCATCGGCCCGTCCGGATGCGGCAAGAGCACCTTCATCCGCTGCTTCAACCGCATGAACGACCTCATCCCGACGGCGGCCGTCGCCGGGAGGATCCTCTATCACGGGACCGACCTCTACGGGCCGGACGTGGACTCCGTCGAGGTCCGCAAGCGCATCGGCATGGTCTTCCAGAAGCCGAACCCGTTCCCGAAGTCGATCTACGACAACGTCGCCTTCGGCCCGCGCGTCCTCGGCTGGAAGAAGGACCTCGACGAGCGGGTCGAGCGCGCGCTGCGCCAGGCGGCGCTCTGGGACGAGGTGAAGAACCGCCTGAAGGCGAGCGCCTACAGCCTCTCGGGCGGCCAGCAACAGCGCCTCTGCATCGCCCGCTGCCTCGCCGTCGAGCCGGACGTCCTCCTCATGGACGAGCCGGCCTCCGCGCTCGACCCGATCTCCACGACGGCGATCGAGGACCTCATGCACGACCTCAAGCGCGAGTACACGATCGTGATCGTCACCCACAACATGCAGCAGGCCGCCCGGGTCGCGGACATGACCGCGTTCTTCTCGGTGGAAGTCGACGAGGAGGCCGACCATCGGACGGGCATCCTCGTCGAGTACGACCAGACGCCAACGATCTTCACCAACCCGTCCGAGAAGCGGACGGAGGACTACGTCACGGGGCGCTTCGGATGAGAATCACGCTCCAGGAGGAGCTCGACCAGCTCGAGGCTGCCCTGCAGGAGGAGGGTGCCCACGTCCTCCGGGCGCTGCGCGGGTCCTTGAACGCGCTCGCGCAGTCGGACGTCGAGCTCGCCGACGAGGTGATCGCGTTCGATGACGAGATCGACGAGGCGTACCTCGGCATCGAGGAGGGCATCCAGTCGCTCCTCGCCCGGCAGACGCCGGTCGCCGTGGACCTGCGGCTCGTGCTCGCCATCCTGCACAACAACCTCCATCTGGAGCGGATGGCCGACTACTGCGTCACGATCGCAAAGCTGACGAAGCTCGTGCAGGACGTCCCCCACGACGCCACGCTCCTCGAGGGCTTCGAGGAGATGGGCCAGCGCGCGGAGGAGATGATCCGCGTCGCGCTCGACTCGTTCCGCGACCGCAATGCCGACCGTGCCGAGACGCTCGTCGACCTCGACGAGCTGATCGACCGCGCCAACCGGCGCGTCGTCGGCCACGTTCTCTCGCTGGGCGGCGACCCGGCCCTCCGCGAGTGGGGACTGCGCATGATCATCGTCTCGCGCTGCCTCGAGCGCATCGGCGACCACGCCGTCGACATCGGCGAGCAGACGGCCTTCCTCGTGAGCGGCGAGTTCCGCGAGTTCACCGACGCGTCGCACCACGACGGCACCACGCCGCGCGACCTCAGGTGACCCGCCGCCCCGGCTGGTAGACGTTCATCCATCCGGATCCACCTCGTACTCGCTGCGGCGCTCCTCGGTTTGGCCTTCGCCACCGCCGCGGGCGCCGAGACGGGAATCGTGGCCATCGGCGACTTCGGCGTCGGCGGCGGTCGTCAGCGCCTGACCGGCGCGGCCGTCGAAGGCTTCGCCGAACGCCGCCGGGTGGACGCGCTCGTCACGCTCGGCGACAACGACTACACGGAAGACCCGGCCGCGTTCCAGTCGAACTGGCTGGGCTCCTTCGGCTGGACAGCGGACGACGGCCTCCTGGTCGCCGGCACGCTGGGAAACCACGACGTCCGCGTCGACGGCGGCCGCTACGAGTTCGAGCTCCTGGGGATGCCGGGGCGCTACTACCAGCGTCGGCTCGGGAACGTCGAGCTCTTCCTTCTCGACTCGAACCAGCTCGGCGCGCAACAGCTCGCCTGGCTGGACTCGGCGCTTGCCTCCTCGGAAGCTCGCTGGAAGGTCGTCGCCATGCACCACCCCGCCTACAGCTGCGGCGGCTATCTCGGCGACCGCCGAGTCCGGAGAAGGCTCGTGCCGATCTTCGAGCTCCACGGCGTCGACCTCGTGCTCGCCGCGCACGACCACAACTACCAGCGCTTCGCCGAGCGGAACGGCGTGACCTACGTCGTCCACGGCGGCGGCGGGGCGCCCATCTACCCGCTGCGGACGTGCCCGGGGTGGTTTCCGCCGCGCGTGAAGGCGCGAGAGCAGCGCGGCTGGCTCTACCTCCGGGTGGACGCAGGCTCGCTGCGGGTGCGGGCGATCAGCCGCTGGGGCGGCGTCCAGGATCGATTTCGCCTATACCCCTAGCGGGTATACTCGGATCGTGGCGACCGTCCAGCTCGAGCTCGAGGGGATGACCTGCGCGGCCTGCGCCGCCAGGATCGAGAAGGCGCTGAACAAGGTCGACGGCGTCGAGGCGAGCGTCAACCTCGCCACCGAGCGGGCCGCCGTCCGCTACGACGACGGCCGGGTTGCGCTCGGCGAGCTCGTCACCGCGGTCGAAGGCGCAGGCTACGGCGCCTCGCTGACCCGGACCGCAGGCGACCGAGGCTCACGCCTGGGGCTGCGCCTCGCGGTCGCCGCCGCGCTCACCGTCCCCGTCGCGCTCCTCGCCATGGTGCCGCCGCTCGGCTTCGACGGCTGGGAATGGGTCGCCTTCGCGCTGACCACCCCGGTCTGGGCCTGGGCGGGCTGGCCCTTCCACCGAGCCGCCCTGAAGAACCTCCGTCACGGCGGCGCGACCATGGACACGCTGATCTCGCTCGGCACGACGGCGGCATACGTTTGGTCAGTGGTCGCGCTGCTCGCGCTCGAGGACGCGGAGGTGTACTTCGAGGTGGTGAGCGTGATCACGACGCTCATCCTGCTCGGGCGCTGGCTCGAGTCCCGGGCCCGGCGCCGCTCCGGCGCCGCGCTGCGCACGCTGCTCGAGCTCGGGGCGAAGGAAGCCCGGGTGCTTCGGAACGGCGCCGAGATGCTCGTCCCGCTCGAGGAGGTCGCGGTCGGCGACCTGTTCGTCGTTCGGCCGGGCGAGAAGGTGGCGACGGACGGCGTCGTCGCCGAGGGCCGCTCCGCCGTCGACCAGTCGATGCTCACCGGCGAGTCGGTGCCGGTGGACGTGGCGCCGGGAGACGAGGTGGCGGGTGCGACCGTCAATGCGTCAGGCCGCCTGATCGTCCGGGCGACGCGGGTCGGCGCCGACACCGCCCTCGCGCAGATCGCCAGGCTCGTCGCCGAGGCGCAGGCCGGCAAGGCGCCCATCCAGCGACTCGCCGACCGCGTCTCCGCGGTCTTCGTCCCCATCGTGATCGGCCTCTCCGTTGCGACGCTCGGCGGCTGGCTGCTCCTCGACGGCGACGTCTCGGCCGCCTTCACTGCGGCCGTCGCGGTGCTCATCATCGCCTGCCCGTGCGCGCTCGGGCTCGCCACCCCGACGGCGCTCATGGTCGGCATGGGCCGTGGCGCGCAGCTCGGCATCGTCATCAAGGGGCCCGAGGTCCTCGAGCAGACCAGGCGCGTCACCACCGTCGTCCTCGACAAGACCGGCACGGTCACCGAGGGCCGGATGGAGCTGGTCGACGTCGTCACGCTCGACGGAGCGACGCGCGCAGACGTTCTTCGCCTCGCCGGCGCCGTCGAGGACGCGAGCGAGCACCCGATCGCCCGGGCGGTCGCTGCTGCCGCACGCGCCGAGCTCGGCGGGCTGCCGCCCGTCGGGGACTTCCAGAGCCGCCCCGGGGTCGGCGTCGTCGGCCGGGTCGAGGGGCACGCGGTCGTGGTCGGTCGCGGACAGGGCGGCATCTCGGTGGCGTGGGACGGCGAGCCCCGCGCGACGCTCGTCGTCGCGGACGCCGTCAAGCCGACGAGCGCGCAGGCAGTTCGCGAGCTGCGCGAGCTCGGCCTCACCCCGGTGCTCCTGACGGGCGACCGCGAGGCGACGGCGCAAGCCGTGGCCGCGGAGGTCGGGATCGAGCGCGTCCTCGCCGAGGTCTACCCCGCCGACAAGGCCGCGGAGGTGCGCCGGCTCCAGGCCGACGGCGAGGTCGTCGCGGTCGTCGGCGACGGCGTCAACGACGCTCCGGCCCTGGCTCAGGCCGACCTCGGGATCGCCATCGGCACCGGTACCGACGTCGCCATCGAGGCGAGCGACCTCACGCTCGTCTCCGGCGACCTCCGCGGGGCTGCGGACGCGATCCGGCTCTCCCGACGCGTTCTCGGGACGATCAAGGGCAACCTCTTCTGGGCCTTCGCCTACAACGTCGCCGCGATCCCCCTGGCGGTGGCGGGGCTACTCAACCCGATCGTCGCCGCCGCCGCGATGGCCGGCTCGAGCCTCTTCGTCGTCTCCAACTCCCTCAGGCTCCGGCGCTTCCGGAGCCCTCGCGAAGCCGGCTAGCGCTCCTCCTTCCAGCGGGTGGTGGCGCCCGTGGTAGGAGATCAGCGTGCAGAGAAGGCCGGTGAGCGCGACGCCGGGGCCGACCTCGAGGAGTAGGCGCGCCTCGTCCGACCGCTCCACGCCGGTGACGAGCCCGCCGACCGCGATCCACACCGCGGCGAGGATGGCCGGCAGGAGCAGCAGGATCACCGTCCAGTCGTGCCACGGCCGCTGCCGCCTCACCCAGAGTGCGTAGTCGGCCACGGCCAGGACCAGGATGAGGACTGCGGGCAGGATCCCCGTCAGGACTTCGCCCGAGGCCGCCGCGACCCAGAGCGCGAGCCCGGCCGCGCCGATCGTCAGGCTGCGCGGCGCGGCCGGACCTCCTCCTCGCGACCCTCGACGTGGACGTCGGGGAGCCAGGAGAGCCAGGAGGGCAGGTACCAGTTCCAGCGACCGAGGAGCGTCATCGTCGCCGGCACGACCACCGAGCGGATGATCGTCGCGTCGATGAAGAGGGCGACGGCGATCCCGAAGCCCATCTGCTGGAACATGACCAGGTCGCCGCGCGCGAAGCCGGCGAAGACCGCGATGATGATGAGCGCGGCGCCGGTGATGAGCCGGGCCGTCGAGCCGACGCCGAACGAGATCGCCTCGTCCGTGCTCCCGGTCTGGGCGTAGCGCTCCCGGATCCGCGAGAGCAGAAAGACCTGGTAGTCCATCGAGAGGCCGAACAGGACCGCGAAGAGGAACAGCGGCACCCAGGCCTCGACCGTGTCTACCTGTTGGAAGCCGAAGAGCTCGTTGCCGACGCCCTCGACGAAGACGAGCACGAGCAGGCCGTAGGCGGCGCCGACGGCGAGGAGGTTCATGGCTATCGCCGTCGCGGGCACGACGATCGACCGGAAGGCGATCGTCAGCAGGACGAAGCTGAGGCCGAGCACGAAGGCGAAGACGATCGGGAGCCACGAGTCCATGACGTCGTTCTCGTCGATGCTCTCGGCGGTGCCGCCGCCGACGAACGCCTCGGCGCCCGAACTCGCGAAGATCGCCGGGAGGTCCGTCCTGAGCTCGCGCACCGCGGCCACGGCCTCGCTCGAGACCGCGTCGCCCGCCACCGGGAACGTGACACGGACGAGCTGCCCGTCGGGGCTCGTCTCCGTCGCCGCCGGACCGAAGATCTCGCCGCGCCCGAGCTCGACCTGCAGCTCCTCGACGGCACCGCGCACCTCCGCCGAGGCCGTGTCGCCTTCGATCGCGATGCGCACCGGCTCCGTCGTCTGGCCGGGGAACTCCCGGTTGAGGAGGAGGAAGCCTTGCTTCGACTCGAAGCGGTCGGGAAGCGTGCTGATGCCGGCGGTGCCGCTCTCCATGGAGAGGACGGGCACGGCCGCCGCGAGCAGGAGGCCGACCGCCGCGACGAGGCTGACCACGGGCCGCCGCATGACGGCGGCGACGATCCTCCCCCAGAAGCGGCTTTCAGGAGCGGCGGCCCGTCGGCCGAAGAAGGGGATGCGCAGCCGCTCGATGCCGTCGCCGAGGAGGCTGAGCACCGCGGGCAGGAGCGTCAACGCGGCGGCGACGGAGACGATGCCGACGAGGATCGCGCCCGTCGCGAGGCTGCGCATGATCGTGTGCGGTACGAGCTCGAGGCCGAGCATGGCGAGGACGAACGCAGCCCCGCTGAACAGCACCGCCCGGCTCGCCGTCGCCCCGGCCGTCTCGATCGCGTTCAGCTTCTCGCGGCCCTGGGAGCGCTCCTCCCGAAAGCGGCTGAGGATGAAGAGGGAGTAGTCGATCCCGAGCGCGAGCCCCATTCCGAAGATCATGTTCACGACGAACGTGGAAAGCTCGAACACCTGGCCCACCAGCGTGGTGAGGGCGAGCGCGACCACGATGGACAGAACGGCGAGGACGAGCGGGATGACGCCGGCGACGACGGTCCCGAAGACGAGCAGGAGGATGATGAGCGCCGCGGGCGCTCCGAAAAAGAGCTCGCCCTGCTGGAGGTCCTCCTCGGACAGCTTCGACAAGTCCTCCTCGACCGAGAGGTCGCCGGTCATCGCGGCCTCGACGTCGGGCGCCTCATCCAGCCGCTCGACCGGCTCGATCACATCGGAGAGCCTGTCCTCGTTGACACCGAGACCGACGAGCAGCACAGCGGCGTCGCCGTCCTCGGAGACGAGCCGCTCGTCGTCCGCGGGGGTGATGACGTTCGTGGCGCCGGCCTGCCTCAGCTCCTCCGCGAGGGCCTCCACGCGCGCCGTGTCCACCTCCCCGCTCTCGAAGCTGACGACGACCACCTCGCTCGTCGCCCGGCCGGCCTGGTCGGGCGAGGGCGGGAAGTGCTCGAGGAGCAGCTCCTCCGCCCGCTTCGAGTCGGTCGCCGACGTCACCTCGCCCTCCGTGGTGAGCGTGTCTCCGAGGAGCATCACGACGATGCCCGACGAGAGGACGACGGCAGCGATCCACGCCATGACGGTGCGCCAGGGATGGAGGGCACACGCGCGGGCGAGTGATTCGGTCGAGAGCCTCATCCGACTCGGCGAGGAAGTTAGCAATCACTCACAAGGCTGTCAACCGTGTTAAGGTCTCGCCGTGCTCGCGATCACGGCCGGCAGCTTCCGCTTCACGGCCCGCCTCGAGGAGGAGGCGCCGAGCACCCTCGCGGCGCTTCGGACCCTCCTCCCTCTTCGCAGCCACCTCGTGCAAGCCCGCTGGAGCGGCGAGTCCGCCTGGGTGCCGCTGGGCTTCGAGCTGGAGCTCGGGATCGGCCCGGAGAACGCGAACAGCTATCCGGCGGCCGGCGAGCTCCTCCTCTACCCGGGCGGCCTCTCGGAGGTCGAGATCCTCTTCCCGTACGGCGCGACGTGCTTCGCGAGCAAGATGGGCCAGCTGGCCGGGAACCACTTCGCGACGATAGTCGAGGGACGGGAGCAGCTGTCCGAGCTGGGACGCGTCGTCCTCTGGGAGGGCGCGCAGCCCATCGTCTTCGAAGAGAGCTGACTTAGCCGAAGCTTCACCGGATCTTTCCCGCGTGGACACGCGGTCCTCGCGCACGATCGGGCCAATGAAGCTCTTCGTCGTCGCGTGGCGCGAGGCGCCCGCCGCGGTCGCGCTCACGGGCGCCGGGCGCAGGCTCGGGCTCGAGACGGCCGTGCTGACGCCGGCGGAAGTCGCCCGGCGGGCAGTGCCGGGCGATCTCGCCCTCGCCTACCTCGACGTGAGACCGTCGCTCGAGGGCGTCGAGCCGGGGGTCGCCAAGCTCCGTGGAATGCGGGCGCGGGAGATCACGGTCCTGAACGGCCCGGAGGCGCTCCTCGCGTGCCATGACAAGCTGGTGACCGCCCTCCGGCTCGGCCGCGCCGGGCTGCCGCACCCGGAGACCGCGTACCTGAGCGCCGCCTCGAGCCGTCGCGACGTCTCCCGCCTCCGCTTCCCGCTCGTCGTCAAGCCGCGCTTCGGGAGCCGCGGCGAGCACGTGTCCCGCTGCGAAGACTCCGAGGCCCTGGGGACCGTGCTCGCGCGCCTGCGGAAGAAGGGCTGGTTCCGCCGCCAGGGAGCCTTGATCCAGGAGCTCGTCCCTCCGGCAGGCCACGATCTGCGGCTCCTGGTTGCCGGCGGCCGGGTCGTCGGAGCCGTGCGCAGGATCGCGGCCCCAGGCGAGTGGCGGACGAACGTCGCGCTGGGGGCCGTGCGGCGCCCGGTGCAGCCGCAGCCGAGCGAGTGCGAGCTCGCGGTCGCCGCCGCGGCCGCGGTCGGCGCCGACCTCGCGGGGGTCGACCTCATCCCGCGGCCCGACGGCAGCTTCGCAGTCCTGGAGGTGAACGGCGCCCCGGAGTTCACCGCGGCGTACTCCCTCGACGGCCGCGACGTCTTCGAGGCCGTCCTCGTCTCTCTGCTCTTGCCCGAACCCGTCGAGGCCGAGCTTACGCGAGCTTGACGGTGCCCTCGAGCAGGGCACGCCCGACGATCGCGCCCTCGAGCCCGAGCGCGGCCAGCGCATCGAGGTCCTCCTCCGAGCGAACGCCTCCTGCGGCGAGGACGGGGAGGCCGGAACGGTCGCACACGCGGGCGAGTAGGTCGAGATCGGGGCCGGTCATCGTCCCGTCGCGGTCGATCGCCGTGCAGAGCAGACGGCGCACGCCCGCCTCGGCACAGCGCTCGGCGAATTCCTCCGGGGCCAGCTCCGTCACCCTGCTCCAGCCGGCCACGACGACTCGTCCGTCACGGGCGTCGACCGCGACGACCAGGCGCTCCTCCAGGACGGAGGCGAGCTCGATGAGCGTCCCGGGCGAGTCGAGCGCCGCCGTCCCGACGACGACCCGAGCCGCGCCGACGTCCAGAAGGGCCTCGGCGTCGGCCGGCGACCTGACGCCGCCGGCCGCCTGCACGGGCGTCGGGGCCGCCCTGGCGGCAAGGGCACCGACGAGCTCGGGACGGGTCCGCCCGGTCCGCGCGCCGTCGAGATCGACCAGGTGCAGGAGCGGCGGCCGCGCGGCCGCGAAGCGGTCGACGAGGCTCTCGGGGTCGCCCGCCCGTGCGACCACCGAGTCGAAGTCGCCCTGGTGAAGGCGCACCGCCTCCGTCCCGGCGACGTCGACCGCGGGGATCAGCTGGAATCCGCCCCTCATTGCGCTGCCATGTTAACATGCTAATATGAGGTCTTCGTATGGCGGACAGATCACACCCATGGCGGACGGCCGAGATGGAGGACCTCTTCGAGGCGATCGTGACCCTCGAGGGGCCGGAGGAGGTGGAGCGGTTCCTGCGCGACCTGTGCACGCTGGGCGAGCTGGACGCGATGGCGCACCGCTGGGACGTGGTCAAGCTGCTCGACCAGGGCCTTCCGTACCAGGAGATCGCCAGACGAACGGGCGCGTCGACGACAACGGTGACCCGGGTGGCGCACTGGCTGCGCCACGGGGAGGGCGGCTACCGGACGGCGCTCGACCGTCGGGCGCTCCTCTCCCCGACCGCCTGAAGATCGCGCTTCCCGCGAAGGGACGCCTGCGCGAGCCGGCCGTTGCCCTGCTCGAGCACGCCGGCCTCGGGCCGGAGGAGCCCGGAGAGCGGGCGCTCGCGTTTTCCTGCCGCAACGCGCCGGTGGAGGTGCTGCTCGTGCGCGCCGCCGACGTCCCCGAGTACGTCCAGGACGGGGTCGTCGACTGCGGGATCACCGGCGCCGACCTCGTCGCCGAGCGCGGAGCGCGCGTCACCGAGCTCCTGCGCCTCGGCTTCGGCGGGTGCACTCTGGAGGCGGCGGTCCCGGAGGAGTCGGCCGTGGCCGGGCTCGCCGACTTGCGCGGCCTCCGCGTGGCGACCGTCTATCCCCGCCTCGCCTCGCGCCTCCTCTTCGAGCGCGGAGTCGAGGTCGAGCTCGTTGACGTGACCGGCTCGGTCGAGGTCGCGCCTAGACTCGGCCTGGCGGACGCGATCGTCGACCTCGTCTCGAGCGGGAACACCCTCCGGACGAACGGGCTCCGCTCTCTCGAAGCGCTCTTCTCCTCGGAAGCCGTGCTCATCGCCGCGGAGGAGCCCGACGAGGCGTCCCTCCGGCTCCGCCAGATCCTCGCCAGCGTCGTCCTCGCCCGCGAGTCCCGGTACCTCATGCTGAACGCGCCCGAGGACGCGCTCGAGGAGATCTGCGAGCTCGTTCCGGGCTCCGCGGCCCCGAGCGTCATCCCGCTGGCCGAGCCCGGCATGGTCGCCGTGCACGCGCTCGTCCCCGCCGCCGACGTGTGGCGCCTCCTGCCGCGCCTCGAGGCCGCCCGGGCCACGTCGATCCTGCTCGTGCCCGTGGAGCGGATGCTGGCATGAGCGACGTCGCGTCGATCGTCGCGGACGTGGAGGAGCGCGGCGACGCCGCGCTCGCCGACTGGGCGGAGCGCTTGGACGGCGTCGCGCCGGACCGCGCCGTGCCCGCCGGCGAGATCCCGGAGGGGGCCGTGCTCGCGCTCGCCGATGCGGTGCGGCGCTGGCACGAGCTGCAGCGCCCCGGCGACCTACGGGAGGAGATCCTCCCGGGCGTCGTCCTCGAGCGGCGCTGGACGCCCCTCCGTTCGGTGGGGATCTACGTCCCGCAGCGGCTCGTATCCACCCTCGTCATGTGCGCGGTGCCGGCACAGGTCGCCGGGGTCGAGCGCATCGCCGTCGTGACACCGCCCGCCGGCGCAGGGATCGTCGCCCGTGCCGCGGAGCTCCTGGGCCTGACCGAGGTCTGGGCCGTAGGCGGACCGCACGCGATCGCGGCGCTCGCCTACGGTACGGAGACCATCGCCCCGGTGGACAAGGTCGTCGGCCCCGGGAACGCGTTCGTGAACGAGGCGAAGCTGCTCGTCGCCCGCGACGTCGCGGTCGACCTCCCCGCCGGGCCGTCCGAGGTGGTCGTGCTCGCCTCGAAGGGCGCCGACCTCGCGGTCGCCGAGCTCGAGCTCGCCGCTCAGCGGGAACACGGGCCCGACGCCGTCTGCAGGATCGTCGAAGCCGATGGGGACCTCGAAGGCGCGCTGGCCAAGGTCGAGGAGCTGGCCCCCGAGCACCTCGTTCTCCTCGGCGAGGACGCCGAGCGGCTCGTGCCGCGCGTTCGCAACGCCGGAGCGGTGTTCGTCGGTCCCTGGTCGCCGGTTGCGGCGGGCGACTACGCGACCGGCGGAAACCACGTGCTCCCCACCGGCGGCCGCGCCAGGGCGATGGGCGGGCTCGGGCTGGAGACGTTCCTGAAGCCCGTGACCGTGCAGCGCCTGACGCCGGCGGGCCTGGCGCGGGTGCGACCGGTCGTCGAGGCGCTCGCCGAGCTCGAGGGCATGCCCGCACACGCTGAGGCGGTGCGGCGATGAGGGCGCTTCCGTCCGAGTTCGCCGCCTACGCCTGGGCGCCGTCGACCCGCGAGCTGGCCGACCGCCTCGGCCTCGACCAGAGCGAGATCGTCCGCTTTGACGGGAACGTGCCCGCCTGGCCTCTCCCCTCCTCCCGGTCGGGCGCGCTGGCCGCCGCGCTCGCCGACGTGCAGAACTACCCGCACGGCGGCTACACGGAGCTGACCACGGCCGTCGCGCGCTACGCCGGTGTCGGCCTCGAGAACGTCGTGCTCGGCGCCGGCGCCGACGACCTCATCCTCCTTGCCGCGCGGGCCTTCGCGGGCCCCGGAGACCACGTGGCGGTCACGGACGAGCCGACCTACCCGCTTTTACGCATCGCCGCTCAGCTCGCCGGCGCCGAGATCGGCGACGAGGACCCCGACGTCACGTTCTGCTGCCGGCCGAACAACCCCTCGGGCGCCCTGGGGGATCTCCCGACCCGGAGGCCACTGGTCGTGGACGAGGCCTACTACGAGTACGCGGGCGAGACTGCGGCCAGCCTGATCGACGAGGGCGTCGTCGTCATCCGGACCTTCTCGAAGGCCTTCGGCCTCGCGGGCGGACGCGCCGGCTACGCGCTCGCGGACGCCGGGACGGCCGCCGAGCTCAACCGGCGCCAGTCGCCGGCGCCGATCTCGACGCTGTCGGCGGCGCTCGCCGTCGCAGCGCTCGCCGACCCGCCGGACGTCTCGGCGCAGGTCGAGGAGCGCGAGCGCCTCGCCCGGGGCCTGCGCGCGCTCGGGCTCGAGCCGCTGCCGTCGCGCACGAACTTCGTCTTCGTCCCCGTCGAGGCGCCGGAGGAGCTCGGCGCCGCGCTCCTGCGCTCGGGGCTGGTCGTGCGGGTCTTCCCGGACGGGATCCGGGCGTCCGTCCGGGACCCGGAGGACGACGACCTCCTGTTGGAGGGACTCGCGCGCGCGCTCGACCGGCCGGCACCCGTCGCCGGCTCAGGTCGCCGAAGCGTGCGTCACCTCCGGGCGACCGCCGAGACGCGGGTGCGCGTCCGCCTCTCGCTCGACGGCGCGAGCCGCGTCCGGGTGGCGACGGGTGCGGGCCTCTACGACCACCTCCTCGAGCAGCTCGCCTTTCACGCCGGCTTCGATCTCGTGCTCGAGGCGGCCGGGGATCTCGAGACCGGGGAGCACCACACCGCGGAGGACGCCGCCATCGCCTTCGGCGAGGCGCTCGACCGCGCGCTGGGAGAGCGGCGCGGGATCGCCCGGTTCGGCGACGCGGTTCTCCCGATGGACGACGCACTCGCGCGGGCGGCCGTCGACCTCGGCGGGAGGCCTGTCGCCGAGGTGCGGCTGGAGGCCGACCCAGGGCTGGCCGACCACGTGCTACGCAGCCTCGCCCAGGCCGCGCGCCTCGGCCTGCACGTGGACTCGTCCGGCGGGGACGCGCACCACGTCGCCGAGGCCGCCTTCAAGGCGGTGGGACGTGCGCTTCGCTCCGCGGTGAGGATCGAGGGCGCCGGAGTTCCGTCCACGAAGGGAATGCTGTGAGGGTCGCCGTTTGCGAGTACGGCGCCGGCAACGTGCGCTCGGTCGTCCTGGCCTGTGAGCGCCTCGGTGCCGACGCCGCCGCCACGAGTGACCCGGAGTCGGTGGCGCGCGCCGATCTTGCCGTTCTCCCCGGCGTGGGATCGGCGCGCTCCGCCAGACAAGGTCTCGCCGCCCGAGGGCTCGACGACGCCCTCCGGGACCGGTTCGCTGCGGGGAAGCCGACGCTCGGGATCTGCCTGGGACTCCAGCTGGCGCTCGAGTCGTCGGAGGAGGACGGTGGCGTCCGTGGACTTGCCCTCCTGCCGGGACGCGCCGTGCGGCTCCGAGCGGGCCGCATACCCCGCATCGGCTGGGCGCCCGTCGAGCCGGGCGGCGAGGAGTTCTACTTCGCGCATTCGTACGCGGCGGAGACGCCCGTGGCAACCGCGAGCTCGGAGGACGTGGTCGCCGTCGCGGAGTTCGAGAGCTTCGTCGGTGTCCAATTCCATCCGGAGAAGAGCGGCCGGGCCGGAGCCCGCTTCCTCGAGCGATGCCTCTCCCGCGCCTGATCCCGTGCCTCGACGTCGCGGGCGGACGCGTGGTGAAGGGCGTCCGCTTTCAGGGCCTCCACGACGTCGGCGACCCGGTGGAGCTGGGCGAGGCCTACTCCGAGGCCGGCGCCGACGAGCTCGTCTTCCTCGACGTGGCCGCGACGGTCGAGGGCCGCGACACGCTCGTGGGCCTCGTGCGGCGGGTGGCCGAGCGGCTGGCGATCCCGTTCACGGTCGGCGGCGGCATCCGCACCGTCGGGGACGCCGAAACGCTGCTCGAGGCCGGCGCCGACAAGGTTTCCGTCAACTCCGCGGCCGTGGCGCGGCCCGAGCTCTTGACGGGGCTCGCCGAGCGGCTCGGGTCGCAGGCGGTCGTGCTCGCCATCGACGCGACCGGCGGCGAGGTGCGCTCGCACGCCGGGGGCGTCGCGACCGGACGGCGGGCCGCCGACTGGGCACGCGAGGGCGAGGAGCGCGGCGCCGGCGAGATCCTCCTCACCTCGATCGACACGGACGGGACGCGCAACGGCTACGACCTGGGGCTGACAGCGGAGGTGGCGGGCGCGGTCTCGGTGCCGGTGATCGCGTCCGGCGGCGCCGGCTCGGCCCGCCACGTCGCCGCGGCGCTCGAGGTCGCCCAGGCCGCCCTGCTGGCGTCGATCCTCCACGAGAATCCCGCGCGCCTCGCAACGCTGCGCGCCGAGCTCCGCGGCCTCGGGGTGCCGCTCCGGGATGCCGCCTGAAGGCGAGCTCAGGGCTGCGATCGTCCAGGACGCGGAGTCCGGACGGGTGCTCATGCTGGCGTGGATGGACGACGAGGCTCTGCGGCTGACACGCGAGAGCGGCGAAGCTCACTTCTACAGCCGCTCCCGCGAGCAGCTCTGGCGCAAGGGGGAGACCTCGGGGAACACGCTGGCGGTCGAGGAGCTCCGTGACGACTGCGACGGCGACGCCTACCTCCTGCGCGTGCGGCCGAACGGGCCTGCCTGCCATACCGGCTCTCGCTCCTGCTTCGCGCCCTGGCTCTGGAGAACGGTCCGCAAGCGGGCCGATACGCGCCCGGAGGGCTCCTACGTGGCCGAGCTCCTCGACGGCGGGGCGGCGGCGGTCGCGCAGAAGCTCGGCGAGGAGGGCGTCGAAGCAGCGCTGGCGGTCGCCACCGAGGACGACGAGCGCGTCGTCTCCGAGCTCGCCGACCTCTGGTTCGCGAGCTACGTCGCCCTAGCCGCGCGCGGGCTCGACCCGGCCGACGTCGAGGCCGAACTCGAGATGCGCAGGCGCTAGGAGGGCCTGACGGAATAACGGGCAGTGCCGCCGGGCCGCGCTAGGACTCCCCTGCCCCGCCCCGGCAAGGGGTCACGCTACGCCGATCACAGCCGGCCGCCTAGATGGCCGTTCGGGACACGCCGTCACCCGAAGAAGAACGTCGCCGGAGGCCTAGACCTCGGCTTCAACCTCAAGCGGAGCTCCGCACCCACCGCACACACTCGACGGCTTCCAGGCCGCCGACCATACCGATCTGCTGGTCACCGGCTGCTGTTGCGGGTACGTCCGCCAACCGCAAGCCGAGCAGTCACGCCAAAGGATTCGCGGAGGCTGCGCCATCAGCTCAACCCTCGAATCATAGGCCGAGCTACGAGCGGTGTCGTCGCCCGCTAGGGGGTTTCTCGCCCTAAGAAGGGCCCCCGGGGCGCGGGCCGCAAGGTGACCCTAGGACGACCCTGACCCACGCCCCGGCCTGAGGGTCGCCGTCAACGTGCCCCCAGATCCCGCGGCACCGTCGGCCGGGGAGGGGGCGCCGTCGAAGCAGAGAGGCCGCCGCGTGACCCCGCCGCCCCGAGAGCTGCGTCCTCGGTCGCGCGCGTAGCTTCTGGCTACGAGCGCTTCCCTGCGTCCTTGTCTCGGAACGACCATCGCACCCTGGCGGGGAGCGATATTCCGCCGAACCCTCCTAGAGACCGCTCGCGAGCTCTTCCCAGGTTGCCGAGTCGCCGCCGCCGATGTGGCGCGCGACGACCACGCCGTCCTCGTCGAGGACGGCGACGGCGGGATGCCCGTAGAGGCCGAGCGAGCCCGCGAGCTCGACGTCAGGGTCGGAGAGCGACGGCCACGTCCAGCCGTACTTCTCCACGAACTCCTGCGCGGCGCCCGGGTCGTCGGAGATGTTCAGGCCGACGTACGCGTACTCGGGATGGGCCTCGACGAACTCTGCGTAGGCGACCGCCTCGCCGTTGCAGACCGGTCACCAGGAGGCCCAGACGTTGACGTACAGTGGCTTCCCGCGGAACTCGTCGAGCGAGAGGCTCTCGCCGTCGAGCGTCTGCCCGCCGAGGGAGACGCCTTGCTCGGCCGCCACGCCGGTCGCCGTCGCGGGCGAGCCCTCCTCGCCCGACCGGCCGCCGCAGGCAGCGAGCGCGAGCACGGACGCCAGCAGGAGCGCGAGGCGGGCCATCCAGCTCGACGGTACCCGAAGATCCTTACGCGGGCATGAACGATTCCGCTGCGACGCTCCACCGCCGGCGGGCGCTCGTATCCTGAGCACAGATGTGATCGAGCTCGGACCGACAGGCCTGATCGTCGCCTTCGCGGCCGGCGTCGTCGCGTTCACGTCGCCTTGCGTGCTGCCGCTCGTTCCCGGCTACCTCTCCTTCGTTTCGGGCGTCGGCTTCGACGAGCTCGGGAGCCGGCCGCGAACGGTCGCGCGCTCGACCGCGGCTTTCGTCGCCGGCTTCACGGCGATGTTCGTGGCGCTGGGGGCCGGGGCCGCGTGGTTCGGCAACGTCCTGCTCGCCAACCGGCGCCCGCTCGAGATCGTGGCCGGCATCTTCGTCATCCTCGCGGCACTCACGTTCGTGGGGACGCCGCTCCCGGGCGTTCTCTCGCGCGAGCTGCGGCTCCTGTCCGTCCATACCGGAGGCGCGGGGCTTCCGGCGGCGGCGCTCCTCGGCGTGGCGTTCGCCATCGGCTGGACGCCGTGCGTCGGCCCGACGCTCGCGGCGATCCTCACGCTCTCGGCCGGCGCCGGCGGCGCCGCCGAGGGCGCCGTGCTCCTGGCGGCGTTCTCGCTCGGCCTGGGGCTGCCGTTCCTCGCGTTCGGCCTCGCGTTCACGCGGTCGCTCGGCCTCGTCGGCTGGTTCCGGCGCCACCGGCGGGCGGTCAGCGTTGCGTCTGCGTCGCTCCTCATCGGCTTCGGCGTCCTCCTGATCACGGGGCAGCTCGTGGAGACGACCGCCCGCCTCGCCCGCTACACCGGCTGGCAGATCTAATTCGCCCATGACGCCCGCGACCCTCACCCCGGCCGAGGTCGAGCTCGAGGAGCCCGTCCGCGAGGACGTTCCCGAGCACGAGCGGCCCTGGATCGTGATCGTCTGGAACGACCCGATCAACCTCATGTCCTACGTCACGTTCGTCTTCCAGAAGCTCTTCGGCTACAGCCGGGAGAAGGCGACGAAGCTCATGCTCCAGGTGCACAACGAGGGCAAGGCGGTCGTCTCCGGCGGGCCCCGGGAGAAGGCCGAGCACGACGTCGCCCGCCTGCACGCCCACGGGCTCTGGGCGACGATGCGTCAGGACTGACGCAGGAAGGCGAGCACCGCCAGGACGCGGCGATGGTCGTCCGGCGCCGGCGGGAGCCCGAGCTTCCCGAAGATGGAATGCACGTGGGTCTCGACCGTCTTCGGGCTGAGGAAGAGCTTCTTGCAGATGCCGGCGTTGGAGAACCCCTCCGCCATCAGGCCGAGCACCTCGCGCTCGCGCGGGGTGAGCTCCTCCAGCGGGTCGGGCGCGCGGCGCCGGCCGAAGAGCTGCGCGACGACCTCCGGGTCCATCGCCGTCCCGCCGTTGGCGACGCGGCGCACGGACTCGAGGAAGTCGTCCACCTCGAGCACCCTGTCCTTGAGCAGGTAGCCGAACCCCTCGGGCCGCTCGCTGAAGAGCTCGAGGGCGTGCTTCGCCTCCACCACCTGCGAGAGGACGAGGATCGCCACCTCGGGGTGCTGCTCGCGGATCTCGCGCGCCGCGCGGGCGCCCTCGTCGGTCTGGGTCGGCGGCATGCGCACGTCGACGACGACGACGTCGGGCCGCTCCCGGTGCACGGCGTGGTGGAGCGCGTCCGCGTCGCCGACCTGCGCCGCGACCTCGATGCCGGATTCCGCGAGGAGGCGGGCGAGGCCCTCCCGCAGGAGCACCGAGTCCTCGGCGATCACTACCCGCACGGAATCTCCCCGACGACGTGCGTTCCGCCTCCGGCCGGGCTCTCGACGACCAGGCGGCCGCCGAGCGCCTCCACCCGGTCGGCAAGCCCACGCAGGCCCGAGCCGTTCTCGGTATGGGCACCGCCGACGCCGTCGTCCTCGACCGCCACGACCAGCACGCCGTTTCGGCGGTGCGCGCTGACGGCCGCCTTCGAGGCGTGAGCATGCTTGACGACGTTTGCCAGCGCCTCGCACGCGACGAAGTAGGCGGTGGCCTCGACCTGCGCCGGTAGCCGCCCGTCCGAGACGTCGAGGGCCACTGGAATGGGCGCTCTGCTCGTGAGCGACTCCAGCGCGGCGGCGAGCCCGTCCTCGGTGAGGATCGCGGGGTGAACACCGCGGGCGAGCTCGCGCAGCTCCTCCACGGCGACCTGAAGCTCGTCGACGGCCTCGGCCAGGAGCCGGTCGACATGGGGATCCGCCCTGCTCCCGAGCTCGCGCTGGGCGCTCCGAAGCTGGAGTGCGAGGGCTACCAGCCGCTGCTGGGCCCCGTCGTGCAGGTCGCGCTCGATCCGGCGGCGCTCCTCGTCGGCCGCCTGGACGATCCTGACGCGCGACTCCTGCACCTCGAGAAGCTGCGCGCGCATGTCGGCGTGCAGGCGGGCGTTCTCGAGGGCGAGCCGGGCCGCGGCGCCCGAGGCGAGCAGCAGCTCCGGCTCGTCGACGAGCGAGGCGTCGTGGACGATCACCGCGACCGGCTCTCCGTCGTGGTCGAGGTGCGTGACGGCGCCGATCGTCGTCCTCTCCCGGCAGGGCAAGCGGAGCGCCCGCGGCCGTCGACGTACTCCAGTCGCTCCGGCAGCCAGAACCCGACCTCGAGAGCGGGATCGCCCAGCGCCCGCGCGAGCGCGCCCCGCACGCCTTCCGGAGGCGTCCGCTCCAGCTCCAGCACGAGCTCGCCGACGTTCGCCCGCGCCAGCCGCGCCCGGAGCATGCCTGCGACGAGCGCGATCGGCAGTGCGATGAACCCCGCGATCTGCCACCAGAAGAGGACGTCGTCGACGACCGCGGACTGACGGTCGACGAAGATGAAGATTCCCTCGTAGACCGCGCGCAGGGCGAAGACCACGGCAGCGAGGAGGAGCGGAGCCAGCAGCCGCCGCGCCCGCGGGGTCGCCCTGGCCAGCCGCCGGACGACGAGGGCGATGAAAAGGGTGGCGAGAACGCCCCAGACGAAGAAGACGAAGGCCTTCTGCAGGGCGAGGGCGAGGCCCATGTCTTCCCAGACGACCAGCAGGTTCTCGTGCGGAACGAGGTCCATGTAACGGAGCCGTTCGCTCCCGTCGTAGACGAGCAGGATTGCGAGCGGGAAGACGAGCATCGAGGCGTACCCGACCCAGACGAGCGTCCGCTCCGCACGCCCCCGGACGCGTCCGGAGGGGTAGGCGAGGACGGAGTGGGCTACCAACGCATACGAGAGCTCGCTGAACGCGAAGAAGACCGTGAAGGCGAGCTCATCGTGGCTGTAGCGAAACTGTCGGGCGAGAAGCGCGAAGCCGGCGGCAACCAGGAGCGGTCCGAGGCGGTTCTCCGGGCGTCTGCCCCACGCAATCAGACCGGCGCCGAGGAATGCCCAGGCGACCGCGATGATCGCCGCCGCCCGCGTGCTCGAGGTAAACAGCGGGCCGAGGTTGTCGATCTGGACCTGGTACGCGATAACCCCCAGGACGACCCCCGCGGCCGCGAGCGCCAAGCGAAGCGCCGTCATGCCGCCCGCTCCAGCAGGGCGAGAATGGCGTCGCCCGAGAGCTGCTCCTTGGAGATGAAGCCGAGCGCGCCGCTCTCCCGGACGCGCCGGCCCAAGTCCGACTGGGCCCGGCTGGAGACGAGCACGACCCCCACCGGGTCGGCGGTCAGCTCCTGCGCGACCTCGTAGCCGCTCCGGTCGGGGAGGCCGATGTCGAGGAGCATCACGTCCGGGCGGAGCTCGCGAGCGGCTCGGAGCGCGGAGTCGGCATCGGCGGCCTCCCCCACGACCTCGAAGCCGTCGAGCTCGAGCAGCCGGCGCGCGGAGGCTCGGAACGCAGGGTGGTCGTCGACGACCAGCACGGTCCAGGCCATGTAGGAATCGTCACACATCCGCGTGGCGGCGGCTACCGCGCCAGCCCTGGGATTCGCCGCTAGTGGGCTCCGGGAAAGCCCTGAGACGAGTCCGAGGCCCGCCCGGTTACGAGCGGGTACGCCGCGTTCTAGCCTCGGACGTATGGATCGCACCGCTTTCATCCGCCGCTGGCACTCGCCGGCTGTCTTCACCCTCATCGGCCTCTGCTTCCTCCTTCCCTTCGGCACCGTCTCCTGCAACGGAGCGGAGACGACGTTCACCGGCGCTCAGCTCGCCACCTGGAGCGTCCCGGAGGGCGGAACGGTCAACGGCGCCGATCTCGGCGAGCAGGTCGAGGACGAAGCCTCGACCTTGGCTGCGATAACGCTGGGCGTCGCCGGCCTCGGCCTCCTGCTCGGAGTCGTCGGGCGGCGGGGCGGTGGCTGGTGCGCCGCCGTCGGACTCGTCACTACGATCCTGATCGGCGGACAGGCCTTCAGCGTGTTCGGGCCCGAGATCACGCTCCACGAGGGGTACACCTTCACGCTCCTTCTCTTCCTCTGGGCCTGCGTGCTGCACGGAGCCCGCGCGTGGAGACGGAGAAGGCGACGGCCGAGCGCTCCGGTCGTTCCCCGAGAGCCGGCTCCCGTGGAAGCCTCGGGCGCGCAAAGAAAGACCGATCCGTACTGGACACGCAGACTCGCAGAGCGGAAGTCGACGCAGCCCAGGTCCGGAGCGACCCACTGACGTCGTCTCGGTTCCCGTGCGCGACAATCCGGGCGTGTTCGTCCATCGTCCCATCGAGCGGACGCGGCGGGGCGACTTCCGCCTCCGACTGTCGGACGGGGAACGGGCGCTCCTCCGCCGGCTCCCGGCGGAGCTGATCGCCCTGCTGGCCGCCGACCCGGACGACCCGGCCCTCTCGCGGCTCCGCCCCTCCGCCTACGAGAACGACCCCGAGGCGGAGGACGAGTACCGGCGCCTGATGGAGGGCGAGCTCGAGGCCGGCCGGCGGGAGGCGCTCAGCTTGCTCGCCGAGACCGCCGACCGCGACCGGCTGACGGCGGAGGAGCTCGACGCCTGGCTCCGCGCGCTCACCGACCTGCGCCTCGCGCTAGGCACCCGCCTCGACGTCACGGAGGAGGTCTACGAGCGCGCCATCGACCCGCGCGACCCCGAGGCGTACGAGCTCTCCGTCTTCGCCTACCTGAGCTGGCTCCAGGAGCAGGCGGTCGAAGCCGCGATGAAGGGCTAGAGGCTTTGGCGGAACGTCGCCGTCGCCGGGGTGCGATGGTCGTTCCGAAACAAGGACGCAGGGAGCGTTCGTAGCCGGAGGCTACGGGCGCGACTGAGGACGCGTCTTCGGGGCGAGCAGCGCGGCCCGGCGGCACAGGCTGCGTTTCGCCAAAGCCTCCTCGGCCTTGAGCCGGCGTCGGCGATCGCAGCCCTGACGGAGGCCTCGTCGAGCCCGTGCCCGCGCACGACGACCGTCTTCGCGCCAAGGTCGACGTCGACAGCCTCGACGCCCGCGACCGTACCGACCTCTGCCGCGATCGCCTGCTCGCAATGCGAGCAGCTCACCCCGGGGACGCTGTACCGGACCTCCTCCATCTACCCCGTGGGGGTATACCATGAAGTCATGGCCAACACCACACCCACCCGCGGCTACAGCGCCTCGAAGGAGCAGCTCGCCGCGCGGCTCCGCCGGATCGAGGGCCAGGTTCGCGGCGTCCAGCGCATGGTCGAGGACGACCGCTACTGCATCGACGTGATCACGCAGATCAGCGCGATCCAGGGCGCCCTGGAGAAGGTCGCGCTCGGGCTCCTCGACGACCACACCCGCCACTGCGTGCTCGGCCCCGAGTCCGGGCAGCTCCGCGAGGAGCGGACGGAGGAGCTGGTGGCCGCGTTCGGGCGGCTCCTCGGCCGTAGTTAGCTTCCGAGGAGACGCCGCCCTAGGCGGTCTCGGCCGGCTGCCGCTCGGGGGCGAGCCGTAACTCGCTGGGCAAGCTCGCGCGGAATCGGCGCAGGGTAGCCTCGAACTTTTCCTGGAGCTGGTTGGCGTAGCGCGGATCCCCTGCGAGCTGAACCGCCCGGGCGTGATCGATCTTCGCGTCCTCGAGCCAGGTCTGCCGATGCGCCGGATCACTCGCTTCGGCAGCGATCTCGATTTTCAGGCAGGCGCGCTCGTTGCGCGCGTTCACGTACTCCCCGTCGAGGGACAGGGCGCAGTCGAAGTGCGAGAGCGCGTCGGCGTAGCGTCCGTCGAGTCGTGCCACTTCGGCGAGGTTCGCGTATGCGATCTTGTTCGGGTAATAGCCGAGTGCCTCGCGGAACTTGGCCTCGGCATTCTGGCGCGAGCGAGACCGGCGTTTGAGCTCGACCAGCCAGATCCAACCGGCATTGTTCAGCGCAAACGACTTGATCCTGTTGCCGGCCGCGCTGTTCGTGTCGAGGGCCACGACCGACGCGTACTCGTCGAGCGCACGCTGCCACGCGCGCTTGACCTGAAAGGTCCAGGCTACGGCAAATCGGGCCTCCTCCAGGTTCGGATCGAGGGCGAGAGCGGACTGACTCGCCTCGAAGGCCTTCGGCAGGAGCCGATCCTCGGGCTGTCCGAAGCGATGGATTGCCTGGCAGTGGGCCATCGCCAGGCCGGCGTGGGCGAGCGCCGCGACACGCGGGTCGCGGCTCTCGGTCGCCTGCGCGAAGCGTCGAATCGCTTCGGCGTTGGCGCGAGGGACGTAGCGGTTGTACAGGAGAGTGGCGGAGTTGTAGGCGGCCCGCGTGTAGCTCGGCTGTAGCGCGAGTGCCGTCGAGTAGTAAGCGAGCGCTTCGTCCCGATCGACGGCCGCCCCGGTCTTGTAGTGGGTCAGTTGCGACTTGTAGCCCTTGAGGAACGCTTCGCAGGCCTCCCACCCCTGGGCCTCGACCTCGGCCAGCGCGACGGTCTGCGACGCCCGGGCGCGCTGCGGTGCAGGGCCCGGAGCGTCGGCCGCGTCGCGCTTGTCGCGGAGCAGCTCCAGACGCTTCCGCTCGAGACGGAACGCAGCGTCCTCCAGTCCTGCGAGCCACTCGTCGTCGGCGACCCGCACGACGCACGAGACGTCGTAACGGAGGCGCGCAAATCGTCCGAGCGGGCGCTGCTGGAACACGACGGTGACAACCGACACGTCACCCTGCTTGACGATGGAGCCGTGGAGGCGCCGGCGGGCGACTGCGGCGGGAAGGCGTCTGAGGAAGGCGAGGACCTGCTGGGGGGAGAACGAGACGCCCGCTACCGTCACGACGCCCAGGTCGATGTCGGTGAGCGAATGGTCCTCGTTGTGCAGGCGGATTACCTCGAGGAGATCGCGCACTACCTCGTCGCCCGTCGTACGCGGACCGGCGGCGACGTCCACCGCGCCCGTGCCTCGAAGCGCGGCTCGAGCGGATCCCTCAGCGCGCGGCTCGAGTGCCGGCTTTCCCTCGGCGGCGGGCTCAGCAGCCTGGCGATCGAGGTCGTTTGCCGCAGCCTCGGCCGCTTCGCGCGTTCGGTGCGCGAAGCCCTGCCTGAGGTCGTCGATGTCCTGGGCGAGCTCGATCCAGGCGGCCTCGAGCTCGGCGAGCCGCTGAGCGAAGAGGCCCATGAGCTCGCCGCGGCGCTCGTCGACGCCTCTGAACGGCAGGACGTAGACCGAGCTGCCGAGCAGCGAACGCCCGATGCCGAGCAGCACCGACACGACAGCGGCGACTAGGAGCGCGAGCCCGCAGAGGAGCGCCGCCAGGAGGAGAAGATCCGCGACGAACCCGACCAGGTCAGACACGCGATGCCCTCATTCGGACTGGAGTGTTGCAACCACAACCGGAAACGACCACACGCAGCCTCCGCCACGCCGCCCTGGGTTCGACGCGCCGCGCTGAACAACCGACTAGGAAACTACACCTGGCGCTCGGCAGAGCCTGACCGCTCGGGCGCGTCGCTTCCCAGCGCGAGCTGGAGCTCGAGGTCCTCGAGGGCGCGGCGGAGGATCACGATGCGCTCGGCAACGTGGGCGTGCGCCTCGGGGTCGACGGGCGATGGGCCGACGGCGCCGTGGCGCGCGCGGAGCGCCCGCCGCGAGGTTGGGTTTCGCTTCAGTCGGGATCTCGCTCACCGAGCACTCATTCTGCCTATGCTGCGCGGCCCGTCCGAACACCCGTCAAGGAGGCTCCTCCGTGTGGTACCCCTCTGGCTCATCAGCAATTGCGATCGCGGTTGCGATCGCCGCCGTCTGCTATCGCATAGCGGAGGGGAAGGGCAGGAGCGGCGTGCTCTGGGCCATCCTCGGCTTCCTCCTCCCCATCATCGCGCTGATCATCGTCTTCGCTCCTCCCGGACAAGAGCGGTTACGCGCAGCGATAGGCCCGCGCCCGCCCTGGCAGGAGGTCCCGCGGCTGGTCTCGGCGTGGTCCATAGCCTCGCGCCAGCCGGGCTCGTGAAAGCCCCGGGCCTCGGGGCCTTTCTTGGGTTCCGGTCGGCGCAGGACGCGGACTGCGCCGGTGAATCGCCGACCTTAGCCGGTCGGCTCAGTAGGTTTCACGCAGCCGGCCTGCCGAGAACTTCGGATGTGCACCCGCACGGGCTGAGCGATCCTCTTCAGGTTTCGAGCGTGAGGTCCCTTTCGACCTAGAGGAGGCGCGACGCCATGTTCGAGGTAATGGCGCGACTGAAGATCCGCGACGGCGAGCTTCGCCGGGTTCAAGCAGCAGGCCGCCGAAATGATGAAGCAGACGAGGGAGAAGGACACCAAGACCGTCCGCTACGACTGGTTCCTGAGCGACGACGGAACCGAGTGCGAGGTCCGCGAGGGCTACGTCGACGCCGACGCCCTGATCGAGCATGCCGAGCATGTCGGCAGAGGTGAGGAGCAGGCTCTTCCGCGACTTCGCCTACGACCACGAGATGACGCTCTACGGCGGAGCCGTCGCCGGCACTCGCCGGCGCTGAAGGCAACTGGCCGGCGGTCGTCCCCTTCAAGCGGTTCTCGTTGTTGCAGGGACTGGACGTCGACATCGAGGCTCGTGACGAGGTCCCCGCCTAGGCGGCGGTCTCGCCAAACGAGTGGGAAGGGGTGGTACCGGTGAACCGACCGTCTTTCACGCGAGCGCCGGCTGTCGGAACGGGAGGGCTGACCCGCCGTCCGACCCGCAGGGCGGCCGTCGCCCGCACCGAAGGCATCGCATGCCCGCCCCTCAGGATGGACCGCGGGCCGCATCACCGCGCTCGTGATCGGAACGCTGCCTCGTCCTGTTCTCGCTGGCGCTGCTCGGCGCCGGTGGGACAGCCTTCTGGGCCGACCGCACCGCAGCGCGACGAGGGCTATGTCACGACCGACGTCCACACGTTCTCGACGTCCGGAGCGGCACTAGCGACCGTGTCGACCGAGCTCGGATCGGCCGGGGTTCGGCTGGCTGTACTCCCCGGGCCTGCTCGACGAGGTTCGGATCCGAGTCACGCCGGCGAGCTCCGGCCCGCCGCTGTTCGTGGGGATCGGCCCCTCCACGGACGTCGATCGTTATCTCGCGGGCGTCGACCACACGGTCATCACCGAGTTCTGGGGAGACGAAACGGAGGACGTCGCCGGCGGCGCGCCCGGATCGGCTCCCGGAACGCAAGATTTCTGGGTCGCGTCGTCCACCGGCGCCGGAGCCCGGACCCTGGTGTGGGATCCGGCCGACGGATCGTGGACGGTCGTGGTCATGAATGCCGACGGGCGACCCGGGATCGACGTGGGCGCGGACCTGGGGGCCCGAATGCCGGCCATGCCGTGGATTGCCGTCGGGGTCGCTCGCTGCTGGGAGCGGCTCTTCCTGGCCGGCGGGGCGCTCCTGATCGCGGGTGCGATCCGCCGCCGCCGCGCGAGCCGACGCGAACGACGGCGTGAGAAGAAGAGGAGGAGCACATGCAACCGATCAAGGAGGCCGCGTCCGACGTTCCTGGCCAACAAGCGGGTGGCGGTCACGGGGGTGTCCCGGACGCCCAAGACGCACGGAAGCAACACCGTCTACAGGCGGCTCCGCGAGCGTGGCTATGAAGTCTTCGCGGTCAACCCGAACGCCCAGGAGGTCGAGGGAGATCGCTGCTACCAGGATCTGAAGTCGATCCCCGGCGGCGTCGAGGCTGTTGTGATCGGGACGAGGCCGGAGATCGCCGAGGAGACGATGCACGAGTGCGCCGAGCTCGGCATCAAGCACGTCTGGATGCATCGGGGCGCGGGCGCGAGCAGCGTCTCGGAGGCCGCCACCGACTACGGCCGGCAGCACGGCATCACCGTGATCGACGGCGGCTGTCCGCTGATGTTCGAGCCCACCGCCGACTTCGGGCACAAAGTCCTTCGCCGCGTGCTTGGGTCACATGTGCCCAAAGAGGTGTGAAGCGACGCCGAAGACGATGAGCCCCGTGAGTTCCAACGGACCCCTGTATTACGAGGAGGTGGGCCAGGGCGTCCCGATCCTGCTGATTCATCCGGCAGGGGCGACGGCCTCAACCTGGGGTTCCGCGACCGAGGAGCTCTCCCGGATCGGACGCGTGCTTGCGACCGCCGGGGGTATGCCCGCTCCGGCGGCGAACCGGCGCGCTTGGTCGCCACCAATACCGCCGACGCCGCCGCGATTCTGGAGTCCTTGCGGACCCCGCCTGCCGTGGTGGTCGGCACGAGCGCCGGGGCGGCGATCGCCATCGACCTGGCGGTGCGTCGTCCCGAGCTGGTGCGGGTGGTGATCGCCCATGAGTTCCCATGGCGGTTCACTCGTCACCTTCCCGCCGGTTCGCAATGGTGGCGCTGGCCAAGATCGGATCGCTGGTGCTCCTGGGCCGAAAGAGCGACGCCGCCGAGGCGTTACTGCGCTCTGCCTATGCCTACCGTGACGGTAAGAGCGCTTGGGACACCTTTCCTGAGGCGTGGCGGCAGGCCGCCCCGGGACAACGCTCGGGCCACCTTGGTCGGACTTCCGCAACTCGATCGGCACCTATCCATCCCCGGCGGATCTTGCGACCGTCGAGGTCCCCGTGGTGTGCAGCTACGGCGCGCGGAGCCCCACAGCATGGTCCGCCTGACCCGGTGGCTGGCCGGTGCCATCCCCACGGCGAGAACGCAGCAGATTGAGGGGGCCGGCCACGCCGCCCCGTTTGATGCAACCACCAACTTCGTACAGCTGATCGCCGACACCATCAATTCTGTCGAGACAGCCGCTTCCGAAGCGGGAATGACGGCATGAAGGTAGCGGTCGGCGCTGTTCACTTGCGGCTCAGTCTACGCCCGGCGTCGTCCCGCGCCCGCCGCTGCCCTGGCTGGAATCGCAAAGGTCGCCGCGCCCCGGCTCAGGTTCTTTCCAGACTCTTTCTCCCGGCGACCGCCCCCACCGGGGTTTAGGGTGCCCAGGACGCGAAAACGGCGATCGGTCGGGAAGGCGGTAGGGCTCCGCCTGCAGTCTTGCGATGCCGCCGTTGCAGTTGCAGGCGAGCAGAGGCATAGACTAGGTCGGCCCATGCTTGGTCAGGGCGCGGAGAAAGGCAAGAATGCGAGCCGTGCGCTTCTCTCCCAGCAGCCCGCTGGGGTTCGCTGCTGCCGTCGGTGGCCTTGCGATCTTGGTCAGCATCATCGGCGGCTATCTCTTCGAATGGTCTTGGACAGGCGTCTCAGGTCATAACCTGTGGGATTGGATCGAGCTGCTGATAGTTCCGCTCGGCCTGGCGCTTGTCGCCCTTCTTTTCAACTCCTGGCGGTCGGCACGCGAGCAGCAACAAGAGGCTGAGCGGGCGGCACACGAGCAGGAACAAGCGGCTGAGAATCAGCGTGAGCAGGCGTTGCGGGACTATCTCGACGCGATGACCGGCCTCATGCTTGAACATCACCTTCCAACCGCGGGGTCTGAAGACGCGGTGCGGACAGTTGCTCGAACCCGAACTCTCGCTCTCTTGCCGCGGCTTGACCAGGAACGAAAAGGGCTTGTCTTGCGATTCCTGTATGACGCGAATCTCATTGGTGGGGACAGTGGCGTAGTTCGTTTGGGCCGCGCCGACCTCAGCGGCGCCGACCTCAGCGGCGCCGACCTCAGCGACGCCGACCTCGCGGCGCCAACCTCAGCGTCGCCAACCTCAGCGGCGCCGACCTCCGCGGCGCCAACCTCAGCGACGCCAACCTCCGCGGCGCCAACCTCAGCGGCGCCGACCTCCGCGGCGCCAACCTCAGCGGCGCCGACCTCCAGCGCCTACGCGCCGACCTCAGCGGCGCCGACCTCCGCGAGGCCAACCTCGGCGCGCGCCGACCTCAGCGACGCCGACCTCAGCGACGCCGACCTCAGCGACGCCGACCTCAGCGACGCCAACCTCAGCGACGCCGACCTCAGCGGCGCCGACCTCAGCGACGCCGACCTCAGCGGCGCCGACCTCAGCGGCGCCAACCTCAGCGGCGCCGACCTCAGCGGCGCCGACCTCAGCGGCGCCAACCTCAGCGGCGCCGACCTCGGCGACGCCGACCTCAGCGAAGCGCAGGCGAACGAGAAGACGATCTGGCCCGAATCGTTCGATCCGGCGGCCGCAGGCGTGCAGATCATCTAGACGCGGGGCACCGGCGATACGGCTCGGCGGCACACTTCCCCGAGCACAGGGCTGCTGAGTTCTTCCTGGCGACTGCCCCCACCGGGAGTACGCGAGGAAGGTCGAGGGCTGATCCCCCTGTCCCTGCGCTCCAGGCGACAGCCAGAGGGTCGTAGAGTCGCAGCCCGCAAGCTGGTCTGCGATTCCAGACGGCGATCGTGGCGATGCCGACGATCGCGTGCCCGGGTTGTGGAGCATCCGGTTCGACGACTTACGACAGCACGAGCTTCGAGACGCGTGGACAGTGGCGGGGCAAGCCGGTGCGCCGCTGCCGCGCTTGCGGTGCCGGGATGACCATGCATTTCGGCTTTCTCGGCGTGAAGGCGAAACCACTCGACGAGGAGCTATGGGCGCGAATGCAAGTCGAGTGGCAGGCCAACGGACCGGGCAAGCGCGCCTTGATGAGGGCGATATACGCGGGACGCTCGGACGGCGCTGGCGCACTCACCAGCGAGGGCGACCCGATCCAGGGTGGCGCGCCGTTGGATCGTAGCGGATGGAGAAGCATCCGCCCCTGGGCACGGTGTTTCGCTACGTCTGCGGCGAGGGGCACCCCTTTCCCGTCGGTGTTGGTGTCCGAGTTCGAGCTGAATTCGGACATCAGCTACGGCGAGTGCGAGGTCTGCGACCCGACCCTCACGAAATCCTTCTGAGCGTATCAGCAGTGGGACTCCGCCGACGAGCCCGAGGGCGCCGAGCCGCGCAACGGTATCCCGCCGCCCTCAATCTTCGACTCGTAGCGGCCCGGCACTGCAAGACGACCAAGCTGAACGGCGCGAAAGGACGCAGCACCGAGCGTCGAAAAGGCCGGGTGGCGAACCGAACGCCCGGGCACTTTCCCAAAACCCTTCCATGGATACGGCGCAGGACGGAGGGCACGACGAAGCGTAGATTACGAAGCGGCGATGGCCGTCCCGGATTTCCAGACGCTGATGCGCCCGCTTCTGGAGGAGTACGCAGCGGGAGGCGAGCGGCGGATCGCCGACGTGCGCGCCGCGCTGGCGACGAGGTTCGAGCTGACCGAGGAGGAGCTTGCTGAGCGGCTCCCCAGTGGCCTCGCTAGGACGTTCGACAACCGGGTCGGGTGGGCCGCGACGTACCTGTACCGAGTTGGCCTACTCGCCAGGCCGCGGCGCTCTGTATACGCGATCACCGAGCGCGGTCGGGACGTGCTGGCGGCGAACCCAGAACGTGTGGACCTCGCGTGTGCTGTCGCAGTTTCCCGAGTTCCCGGAGTTCAGAAAGGCGCAGTGGCGCGGCGCAAGGGGAAGGCGGAGCACACGTCGGCGATGCGGCCGGAGTCGACGGAAACGGCGACGCCCGAGGAGCGTATCGAGGCCGCCTACCAGGAGCTGCGAGAGGCCCTGATCGCGGAGACTGCAGGAGAGGATCTCAGTGATCTCCCCACGGCGTTTGAGGACCTTGTCCTTGACGTTCTTCATGCGATGGGTTACGGCGACGGCACCGAGCACTCGCGGCTCCGCACGGCGGAAGCGGCGATGCCGGGATCGACGGCGTGATCCGGGAGGACCGGCTCGGCCTGGACGTCGTTTACGTGCAGGCAAAGCGATGGGAGGCGACGGTTGGGCGACCAGTCGTTCAGGGTTTCGTCGGCGCGCTCCAGGGGGCGAGGGCGTCGAAGGGGATCATCTTCACGGCTTCGAACTTCTCGGGCGATGCCCGAGCATACGCGGCCGGCGTGTCGCCGCGTGTGATCCTCGTGGACGGCGAGACGCCTGCCGCTCTGATGATCGACCACAACGTCGGCGTGAGCGACCGCGAGACGTACGCCGTGAAGCGGGTGGATAGCGACTACTTCGGCGACGAAGTGGACTCGACATAACGAAGAGCCACGTGGGGGGAGCCAAATTATCGGGCTCCCCCTAGGACGGACGCTCGAGGTAACGGCGGCTCTGCCAAACTCAAGCTAAGGAGATCCCCTCTTGACGAGCACGTCCTACGGACAAGAGCGAGTCGGGAAGCGCGGCACGTAGTGCACGTCGCTCGGCCCTGACGATCCCGACGGCCGGGTGCTCTGCGAAACGCGAACGCCGAACCGCCACAAGCATCGCCTCCAGGACGGCGCGGGCGGCTATAGCGATCTGGAACTCTGGAGCACGATCTTCCCAACTGGTAGGCGCGGCGTCCCAACGTGTAGCTACTGCCTAGCCGTCCTGAAGCACTAACGCGCAATCGCAACAGCCCCATGCGCAGTATCCCGGGCGCCGACGATCCTGGTCAGAGCCGGCCCAGAACCGGGCCAGGCCCATTCTGGGTTCCGCCCGGAAAAAGAAAACCCCCGTTAGGCGGGGCTTTCCGAGGTGGGCGGTACTGGGCTCGAACCAGTGACCCCCAGCTTGTCGAGCTGGTGCTCTCCCAACTGAGCTAACCGCCCTTGCGGCCGCTCAGTCTAGCGCACGATTCCGTTCATACCTGAGCTGGACGCCGTCGTCGCCCTCTCGGCGGTGGACCTCGACGAGGCGGAACCGACGGAGCGGGAACTCGCCGTCGGCGACGGCCGGGCCGCGGCCGACGAACGTCGGCGCCAGCGTGACGATGACCTCGTCCAGGCGATCGACCGCGAGGAACTGGCCGACGACGTTGCCGCCGCCGATCACCCACACGCGTTCGAGGCCTGCGGACTCGAGCTCGCGCACGAGGTCGGTGACGTCTCCGGAGAAGACGTGCATGTCGGCGCCCTCGATCCTCGCCACGTCGTCGCGATGCGTGACCACCCAGACGGGTCGTTCGCCGTACGTCCACGGGTAGTCCTTCATGAAGTCCCACGAGCTCGCGCCGACCACCAGCCCGTCGATCTCGGCGATGAACTCGTCGTAGCCGTAGCCGCTCGGGCCACCGGAGAGCGTCTGCAGGAAGGAGAGGTCGTGCTCGGGCCCGGCGATCCGGCCGTCCAGGCTCGCGGCCAGGTAGTAGACGATCCGCATCAGAGCCCCTTGAACGCCCGCCGGCCGAGGAGCTCGAGCGGGTCGATCAGCTTCCCGCGCCGCGAGGCCTGGAAATGGAGGTGCGTGCCGGTGCACGAGCCCGTGCACCCGGCGCGGCCGATGATCTGCCTGGCCGTGACGGCCTGCCCGCGCTTGACGAAGGCACGCGCGAGGTGCGCGTACATCGTCACGATCCCGCTCTCGTGCCGGATCTTCACGACCAGACCGTAGCCGGAGTAGTCGTCGAGCCAGCCGACGTACTTGACCACGCCGCGCTGGGAGGCCCGGACGCGCGTCTCGTACCACCCCTCGATGTCGATGCCCTCGTGCATCCCGCCCCAGCGCGGCCCGAAGTGCGAGCCGAGCGGGCCGTCCATCGGGAGGAGCCAGCGCGGGCCGCGCAGCGAGTCGGCCGGAGAGTCCGATCCGTCGTACCGGGCGTGCGCGGGCACGACCAGGACGAGGCAAGAAAAAAGGCCCATTAGCAGGGCCTTGACGACAAGCACGGGGCGGAACGCTAGCAGAAACTCAGAGCTCGAACCAGGATGACGCTACGGCACAAGGCTCATCTTGGTTCGGGCTCCTTAGAAGATCTCCGGGCACCATGGCTTGCGATCGGTGCGGAAGAGGAGGTCCGCGCGGGCGACTGCGCCCTCCTTGGCTTCCTCGACGCGGCCGGCCCGCGCCAGGTCGGCGAAGGTGAAACCGCCGAGGTAGACGGAGCCGAGCGCGTCCGCCGACAGCCTCAGATCGGGAGCGGCCTTGGTCGTCGAGCCGTCGAGCGCGAAGCGTCCCTCGTTCCAGGGGCAGAACTCGTCGCTCACGTCCAGCACGAGCCCGCCGTCTTCCGCGTACGAGCGCGCGGCCAGCGCGGCGCCGACGTCCACGAGCCGCACCCAGAGCCCGTCGCCGACGCGGAACTTCATGCGGTTCTGCTCGAGCAGCAGCAGGTGCAGCGGGTGGTCGATGGGCAGGAGCTCGGCCTCGACGCTCTCCATCCAGTCGATGTCGAGCAGGTAGCGCCAGACCGCGGCGGTGGCGGCGGGCGTCGCCCCCATCGCCTCGAGGACGACGGTCTTGCCCGTCGGGGCGCCGTCCGTGTAGGAGAAGTTCAGCCGGTAGACGGCGTAGGCCTCCGGCCGCCCGTCGAGCTCGAGCACGGCGAACGCGAGCTCCCCGCCGCCCTCGCGGCGCCACTCGGAATCGGCCAGCGTCCGCTGCTCCCACCATTCCGCCGCGCGCGCGAACATGCCCGGCGTCTCGGCGGCGACCCTGTCGTAGACCTGCGGGAAGAGCGCGAGCGCCTCGTCGACGGCCACCAGCCGCGTGGCGCCCGGCCACTCGACCTCGCGGGCGAAGCGCGTGTGAGGCCGGCGCAGCTCCGCGTCTGCGGCGATGGAGGCGAGGCCGTAGCCGAAGCGGCCGTAGATGCCTCCCTCAGAGGCCCAGAGGACGGCGAGCGGCTCGCCACGGTCGTGGACGTCGTCGATCTGGACGCGCATCAGCTCCCGCAGGATCCCGCGCCGGCGGTGGGTCGGGAGGACGCCGACGACGGTCGGGCCGGCCGCGCGCGCGTGTCCGCCGGGAACGGTGAGGTCGAGCTCGAAGGCGCTTGCGCCGCCCACGATCGTCCCGTCGTCGACAGCGACGAGGGTGCGTCCCTCGGGCAGCAGCATCCTCGCCGCGCGCTCCTCCTCCGGGCCGAACGGCGCGCCGAAGTAGTGCCAGATCGGCCGGAGAGCGGCGAGACGCTCCTCCGGCTCGGCGACCCGGATCTCCACCGTCACACCTTCTCCAGCGGCGCGTAGTCGAGCATGAGCCGGCGCTCGGCGCCGTCCTGGGCGAAGCGCACGGTCACGATGCCGTCGCCCTCGATGCGAACGACGACGCCCTCGCCGAGGGTCGAGTGGCGAACCGAGTCGCCGGTCGACAGGTCGGGGGTCGGGCCGCTCGGCGCCAGCGAGGCGCGCGGCGCGTTGTAGCCGGTCCAGGACGTCGGCCGCAGGCGCTCGTGCTCGATCTCGTCGGGAAGCTCCTCCAGGAACCGGCTCGGCGTGCGGTAGTCGCGCGACCCCCAGAGCGAGCGGGTTGCGGCGTGCATCAGCGTCAAGCGCTCCTGCGCGCGGGTGAGACCGACGTACGCGAGGCGCCGCTCCTCCTCGATCCCCTGCTCCTCGATGGAGCGCGCGTGCGGGAAGACGCCCTCCTCCATGCCGACGAGGAACACCGCCCGGAACTCGAGGCCCTTCGCGTTGTGGAGGGTCATCAGCGTGACGCGGCTTCCCTCCTCGGCGAGCGCGTCCTGGTCGGAGAAGAGCGAGATCTGCTGCAGGAACTCCGAGAGCGTCGGGCTCTCGGCCGCCGCCTGGTACTCGAGCGCGACGCCGCCGAGCTCGAGCAGGTTCTCGATCCGGCCCTGCGCCTCGATCGTGCGCTCGGCTTTGAGCGCCTCGAGGTAACCGCTCCGGTCGAGCACCTTCTCCAGGAGCTCGGGCACGGGAAGCTCGAGGGCGCCGGCCATCAGCGACTGGAGCAGCCCGTGCAGCCGCTGGACCGCCTTGAGCGGGGCCGCGCCGACACCCGCCTCCTCGGCCTGGGCGAGCGCCTCGAAGAGCGAAATTCCCTGCGCATCGGCGTACACCTGGAGGCGCGCGATCGACGCGTCGCCGATTCCCCGGCGGGGCCTGTTGGCGATGCGGGCGAGCGAGACGCCGTCGAACGGGTTGTCGAGCACCTGGAGGTAGGCGACGGCGTCCTTGATCTCGGCCCGCTCGTAGAAGCGCGGGCCGCCGATCACCTGGTACGGGATCTCCTGCCGGACGAGCACGTCCTCCAGGACTCGCGACTGCGCGTTCGTGCGGTAGAAGACCGCGAGCTCGGAGCCCGCATAGCCCCCTTCCAGCAGGCCCGCGAGCTCGGACGCGACAAAACGCGCCTCGGCGTGCTCGTCCTCGACCTCGAGCGCGCGGACCGGGTCGCCCTCGCCCAGGTCGCTGAAGAGGTTCTTCGGCTTCCGTTCGCGGTTGTGGGCGATGAGGCTGTTGGCCGCGCGGAGGATCGCGTTCGTCGAGCGGTAGTTCTGCTCGAGCGCGATCACCTGCGCACCGCCGAAGTCGCGCTCGAACTCGAGGATGTTGCGGATGTCCGCGCCGCGGAAGGCGTAGATCGACTGGTCGGGGTCGCCGACGGCGAAGACGTTGCCGTGCTCGCCCGCGAGGAGCTGGAGGAGCCGGTACTGCGCGTGGTTCGTGTCCTGGTACTCGTCCACGAGCACGTAACGGAAGGCCTTCTGCCACTTCTCGTGCGCGTCCGGGTGGTTCTCCAGGACCTCGACGGTGCGCATGAGCAGGTCGTCGAAGTCCATGGCGTTCGAAGCGTGGAGCCGCCGCTGGTAGCGGTCGTAGACGGCGGCGACGGTCTGCTCGTAGAAGGAGCCGACCCGCCGCGCGTACTCGTCGGGCCCGACGAGCTGATTCTTCGCCGTCGAGATCTGCGCGTGGATCCCGCGCGGGACGAAGCGCTTGGGATCCCAGCCCTCCTCCTCCACGATCGCCTTGACGACCCGGACCTGGTCGGCCTGGTCGTAGATCGTGAAGTTCGACTTGTAGGCCAGGCGCGGCGCTTCACGGCGGAGGATGCGGCCGCAGGCGGCGTGGAAGGTCATCACCCACATGCGCTGGACGACGTCCCCGAGCGAGGCCTCGAGGCGGCGCTTCATCTCCCCCGCGGCCTTGTTCGTGAACGTGATGGCGAGGATCTCGTTCGGCTTCACGCCGCAGGCGGTGACGAGGTGCGCGATGCGGTGCGTGAGCACGCGCGTCTTCCCCGACCCGGCTCCCGCGACGACCAGCACCGGGCCCTCCGTGGCGAGGACCGCCTCGCGCTGGGCCGGGTTCAGGTCCGAGAGGTACTGCTCGGGAGACGTGACCGCCATGAGGTCGATGGTATCCACCTGCAGAGCGGTCTTACGGGGGCGCCTAGAAGAAGAACTGACGCCAGGCGGTCCACCAGTCATCCGCCCGCGAGGCGACCGTGACTCCGTCGAGGAGCTCGACTCCATAGCGGTAGCGGTACCGCTCGGCGAGGTCGGGCGCTCCGAGGACGGCCACGACCTCGCACGGCTTGCCGGGGTCATAAGGCGGTACGCGGTCGCGTCTTCCGACCGCCTCCTTCGCAGCCGCCTCGATCAGCCCGCGAGCGCGCACCGGGGGGAGGTTGCGCGCGCTGTTACGTCCGAGACCCTTCTTCACCGCGACCGTCACGAGCTCCGGGCCGAGCAGGTCGGTCGCCTCGCGGCAGGCCACGTCGTCGCCGGTGACGAGGACGATCGGGCAGCCCCAGGTCCCGCACAGAGCCGCGTGAAGCCCGGTCTCACCCACTGAGACGCCGTTGAAGCGCAGATCACGGTAGTCGTGCCCCGAGATCGTGTGGCTCATGACGCCGCGCTCCGAGCCCGCCTTTGCGTGCATCGCCACGAGGAGGGCCGCGTCGCAGCCCTGCTCCAGGAACTCCGTGTACTCGGACCACTCGTCCTGCACGACCCACTCGCAGTCGGGATCGAGCAGCTCGGGGAGGAGCGAATTGAACGTCCACCCCTTCCCGGCCCCATGGCAGTCCATGACGACGATCTCCGTCGCTCCCGCCGCCTTGGCGCCGCGCACCGCGGCGTTGATCTCCTCCGTGTAGAGCCTGCGCGCTTCCTCGTAGAGCGACTCGCCGCCTTCGACCTGCTCCCATTTGACGACTCCGGAGACACCCTCCATGTCGCTGATGACGAAGACCTTCATGTCACCTCCCCACTCGCTCTTCCAGCGCCGCCTCGACCCAGGCGGCCGCCTCGCCCAGCGCCTGCGCGTCGGCGGACTTGAGCACGACCTCCACCTCCGGCCCCGTGTCGAGGAAAAACGGGTAGCTGCCGACGGTCACGGCGGGATGGAGCTGGGTCGCCTCTTCGAGGACCGAGACGATCTGCCCCTCGCCGGTCGCGTACCGGCGCCGCCAGGCGCCGATCGGCTCGCCGCGGAAGCGGTCCGCCAGCGTCTCGAACATCGCCTCCATCTCACGCGGGAGCCCGGGCAGGACGTGGACGTTGCCGAGGACGAACCCGGGCGCGCCCCCGAGCGGGTTGTCGAGGGGCACGGCGCCGCGCGGGATGCGCGCCCATTTCGCCGCGTACTCGCCCAGGCCGCGCGGCCCGAAGCGCTCGCGGAGCGCCGCGGCGAGCTCGGGAATCTCCTCGGTGGAGACGCCGAACGCCTCGGCCACGGCCTCCCGGGTCAGATCGTCGGGGGTTCCGCCGAGGCCGCCGGTCACGATGACGACCCCGACCCGGCCCATCTCGGCCCGCAGGAACGCGGCGACCTCCTCGACCGAGTCCCGCACGGCCGCCAGGAGACGCACCTCGAGGCCGAGCTCGGCAAGCCGGCGCGCGAGCCAGGAGGCGTTCGTGTTCTCGACGTCGCCGTACACGATCTCGTTCCCGACCGTGAGCACGACCGCGGTCGCCGGAGGCGTCATGCCGGCGAGTATATGAACACGTTTCAGAATGACGCCTCGTCGCCGGGATGCGATGGTCGTTCCGAAACAAGGACGCAGGGCGCGCTCGTAGCCGGAGGCTACGGGCGCAACCGAGGACGCAGTCTTCGGGGCGAGCAGCGCGGCCCGGCGGCACAGGGCTTCATGCTGAAACGTGTTCTGTCAGGACGGCGTTGACGAGCGGCACGACGGCCGTCCCGGGCAACCGGTCGACGGCGCTGAGCCCGCCGCACGCGAGCCCCAGCCGGAACGCCGCGCCGTCCGCGAGCTCGAGCGCGTCGGCGAGCACGACCCGCACGACGCCGCCGTGGGCCACCACCGCGACCACCTCGCCGCGGTGCCGTTCGACGATCTCGGACACCGCCGGAAGGACGCGGGCCCGGAGGTCGGCCAAGGACTCGCCGCCGGGGAAGCGCACCGTCGCTGGGCTCTCCATCCACTCCCGGTAGAGCTCGGGGCGCTCCGCCCGGATCTCGTCGTACGTCAGTCCTTCCAGCTCACCGAAGTCGATCTCACTGAGGGCGTCGAGAGCGAGCGGGCGCAGGCCGTGGGGCCGCGCGATCGCCTCGGCGGTGTCGAGCGCGCGGACGAGCGGGCTCGAGCCGACGGCCGCGAGCGGAACCCCGCGCAGCGCCGCCCCGAGCTCCGAGGCCTGGCGCCGCCCTTCCCCGGAGAGGCCGACGTCGAGGCGGCCGAAGCAGCGGCCTCGCATCGAGACGTCGGTGTCAGCGTGCCTGACGAGCAGGAGGCGGGTGGCCTCGCCCTGCGGCGGAAGCCCGAGCATCAGCGCGTCGCCACGGCGGCGACGAGAGCCACCGTCGTCGCCAGCTCGGTCGCCGTACCGAGGACGTCGCCCGTGACCCCACCGAGCCGCCGCCGCGCGACGAGGCCGACCGCCAGTGCCGCAAGGGCCGCGGAGCCCGCGAGCACGACTCCGCGCAGGCCGAGCGCCGCGACCGCGAGCCCGAGGCCGAGGCCGACTCCGAGCGCCCGCGAGACCTCGCCGGCGCGGCCGGTGAGCGCCGAGCCGCTCCCTTCCTCCGGACGGGCGTACGGGAGCGCCCAGCCGAGCGCGAGCGGTGCCGTCCGCCCGAGCGCGTAGGCGCCGGCCGCGGCGAGGACGGCGTCGGGCCCGGCGGCGATCGCCGCCAGCGCCGCGATCTTGACGACGAGGTCCAACAGCAGGGCCGTCGCCCCGAACGCCCCGATCGCCGGCTCCCGCATCACCTCGAGCGCCCGCTCGCGGCTGCCGGCCCCGAGACCGTCCGCCCAGTCGGCCACCGCGTCGAGATGGATGGCGCCCGTGAGAAGAGCCTCGAGGGCGACGGCGAGCCCGGCGGCGACGAGAACGGTCAGCCTGGCGTCGAGGCCCACGACGACGAGCCCGACGAGGGCGCCGATGCCGGCCCCGACCAGGGGGAAGAGCACCGCCCCGCGGGCCACGTCGTCTCCGTGAAGCGCGACCCAGCGGCCCACGGGGACCCGGGTGAGGAAGGAGAGCGCTCCGGCGGCGGCGCGCACGCCGGTCTCAAGCGCCGGCATCGGTCACGCCGGCGGACTCGAAGGTGGCCATGTCCGCAAGGATCGCGAGCGCCGCGGACACGAGCGGGAGGGCGAGAGCCGCACCGCTCCCCTCGCCGAGACGGAGGCCGAGGTCGAGCAGCGGCCGGAGGCCGAGGTCGGCGAGGACGAGCGCGTGGCCGGGCTCAGGAGAGCGGTGGGAGGCGACCATGAATCCGGCAGCCGCCGGAGCCAGCCGCGCGGCGACGAGCGCAGCAGCGCCCGTCACGAACCCGTCGAGGAGGACGACGCACCTCGTCGCGGCGCCGCCGAGGCAGACTCCGGTGAGGACGGCCACCTCGAAGCCGCCGACGGCCGCCAGGACGCCGATCGGATCGGCGGAGTCGGGGCGGTTGGCCGCCAACGCACTGCGCACCGCCTCGATCTTGCGGCGGAGGCCGACGTCGTCGACGCCGGTCCCGCGTCCGCACACCGCCTCCGGCTCGGCCGGGAGCAGGGCCGCGCACAGTGCGGCGGCCGCCGTCGTGTTCCCGATGCCCATGTCTCCGGTGACGAGGATGCCGACGTCCTCGGCGGCGAGCTCCTCCGCGATCGCGGCGCCGGCGAGGACCCCCGCGACGGCGTCCTCACGGCTCATCGCCGGCCCCTCCGTCGCGTCCTCGGTGCCCGCGCCCAGGCGCAGCGCCCGAATCTCCGGATGCCCGACGGGCTCGAGCACGCCGGCGTCGACGACGACGAGCCGCAGACCGGTCTCGCGCGCGAGCACGTTTATCGCCGCCCCGCCCGCCGCGAAGGCGGCGAGCATTTGTCCGGTGACCTCCTGCGGGTAGGCGCTGACGCTGCGCCGCGCGTACCCGTGGTCTCCCGCCGCGAGTACGAGCGCCGCCGGCAGCCGGCCGGGCGATGCGGCGGCCCGGGCCGCAGCGATCCGACAGGCGAGCTCCTCCAGCTCGCCGAGGCTCCCGCGCGGCTTCGTCTTGGCGTCCAGAGCCGCCTGAGCGGCGCGGCCCGCTTCCAGGTCCGCGGGCCGGATGCGGCCGAGCAGCTCGTCCAGAGTCACGTGAGCTCGAGGGTGCGGCCGGCGACGACGAGACAGGCGCGGTCCGCATGCTCGGCGAAGACGGCGTTCACGCGACCCTGGAGGTCGCGGAACGAGCGGCCGACGGGCGTCGCCGGGACGACTCCCATGCCCACCTCGTTGCTGACGACGACCGTCGGCGACGGCCGCCCGCGCGCGAGCGCGGCGCCCTCGGATGCCGCCCGCTCGACCTCGTCGTCGCTCCGCCCGGACTCGAGCGCATTGGCGACCCAGAGGGTAAGGCAGTCGACCAGGACGAACGCGGCCCCCGGGGCACGCCTCAGCTCCCCGAGCAGGTCGAGCGGCTCCTCGATCGTCTGCCAGCGCGTCGGCCGCTCGCGCTGATGCCGGACGATCCGCGCGGCGAGCTCCTCGTCGTCCCTTGCCTCGGCGGTGGCGAGGAAGACCACGGGCCCCTCCCACTCCGAGGCAAGGCGAACCGCGAGCGCCGACTTCCCGCTCCGCGCGCCGCCGACGAGGAACGTGAGCGGCATCAGGGGACGGGCTGCTCGGCCTGCACCGGCGGACGGAGCGGCACGACCGCTATCCCGGTCTCTTCATCGGCGACGATCCGCACCGAGGCGCCGAAGTGGCGCGCGATCAGCTGCTCCGTCAGTACCTCCGACGGCGCCCCGCTCGCCTGCTCCTGCCCTCCGTCGAGAAGGAGGAGCCGGTCGGCGTACTGGCCTGCATGGGTGAGATCGTGCATCGCGCTGAGCACGGTGAGGCTCCCGTCCGCCCGCAGCGAAGCGACGAGCTCGAGCACCTGCTGTTGCGCGCCGACGTCGAGGGCGCTCGTCGGCTCGTCGAGGAGGAGCAGCGAGGCGTCCTGGGCCACGGCGCGGGCGAGAACCGCGCGCTGGCGCTCCCCGCCGCTGAGCGAGCCGAGCCGCCGGTCGCCAAGATGGGCTCCGTCGAGGCGGGCGAGAGCCGAGCGCGCCGCGACGACGTCCCGCGGCCCCGGCGTCCCCGAGTAGCCGAGATGGGGTGTCCGGCCCAGGACGACGTACTCCAGCACGGTCGTGTCGGGAGGGATCACCGGGATCTGGGGGACGACCGCCACCCGCCGCGCGGCCGCACGGCGGCCCAGCGAGGAGACCTCGTCGCCCTCGATCCGGATCGAGCCGTCGTACGGCACCAGGCCTGCGACCGCCCGCAAGAGCGTCGTCTTCCCGGCCCCGTTGGGGCCGATAAGGCCGAGCCAATCCCCCTTCTCGAGCGCGAGGCCGACGTCTTGCACGACCTTCGCCCCGTCGAGCGAGACCCAGACCCGCTCCGCCCGCAGCATCACGGCCCCACCGTCCTCGTCGAGCGGAGGACGACCGCGAAGAACGGCGCGCCGAGGAACGCCGTGACAACGCCGATGGGCAGCTGCGCGGGTGCGACGACGGTCCTCGCCACGAGGTCCATGAGGACGAGGAAGCCGCCGCCGAACGCGAGCGAAAGCGGCAGCACGACCCGGTAGCTCGTGCCGGCCAGGAGGCGAACGGCGTGCGGCACGATGATCCCGACGAAGGCGATCAGACCGCTGAAGGCGACGGCGGCCGCCGTGCCGAGGGTGGCTGCGCCCACGACGAGGAGCCGCACGCGCGCGACGGGGACGCCCAGGCTCGCCGCCTCGTCGTCGCCGACCGCGAGCACGTCCAGCAGGCGCCGGTGCCAGAGGAGCACGGCGGAGCTGACGGCCACGTACGGGAGCAGGATGAGGACGTCCGACCAGCCGGACGTCTCGAGCTGCCCCAGGATCCAGCTGTAGACCTCCTGGACGGTCTCGGCGTTCTGCTGCTGGACGTAGGTCTGCACCGCGGTCAGGAAGGCGGCGACCGTGACGCCGGCGAGGATCAGCGTCGTCGTGCCGCTCCCGCCGACCGAGCGGCCGAGCAGGTACGCCACCCCGACGCCGGCGATCGCCCCGGCGAACGCGGCGATCGGGCGCAGGTCGAGCCCGCCGCCGGGGTCGTAGGCGATGACGATCGTGGCGCCGAGCCCGGCGCCGGCCGCCGCGCCGAGCAGGTACGGGTCGGCGAGCGGATTCCGGAAGACGCCCTGGTACGCCGCTCCTGCGGAGGCGAGCATCGCCCCGACGAGCAGCCCGAGAGCGACCCTGGGCGCCCGGAGCTCCCACAGGATCGCATCCTCGGTGCCCGAGAACGACGACTCGACGCCGAGGAACGGGACGTGGCTCAGCACCTCGCGCATCACCGCGCCCAGCCCGAGGTCGACCGGCCCGAGTGCGAGACCGAGCAGCGTGGAGACGACGACGAAGGCCGTCGCGGCGAGCGCCCACCCCGCGGACACGCCCCGAAGCGCCCGCTCCGGGCGGGCGGAGAGCCGGTCGCGAACGCCGCCGGCCGTCGCCACTACGGTCCCGAGATCCCTTCCAGCGAGCCGGCGATCAACTCGACGAACTCGACCGTCCGCGGGCCCCAGCGCGAGGCGATGCTGTCGTCGGCCTCGACGATGTTGCCGTTCACCACCGCCTCGATCTGGTCCCAGCCCGGGCGCTTCGCCACCTTCTGGGCAGTCTGGCCGCAGCAGACCGTGTCCGCCAGCACGATCAGGTCGGGGCTCTCGGAGACGATGTACTCACCGGAGAGCTGCGGGTAGCCGCCCGCGTCCGCGGCGCCGGCGGCCGCGTCGGCGATGTTCACGAGGCCGAAGAGCTCGTAGACGCTGCCGATGAACGTGTCGGACGTCGCCGAGAAGAAGTCGGGCCCGAGCTCGTGGTAGACGGTGGCGCCCTCGGCGCCGGAGGACGACGAGACGAGCTCGGCGACCTCGGTCTCCATCGAGTCGACCACCGTCTCCGCGCCCTCGACGTTCCCGGTCGCGGCGCCGAGCGTCTCGATCTGCTCGTAGGCGGCGTCGAGATCGGGAGCGGCGTCCTGGAGGAGCACCGGGATGTCGAGCTTCTCGAGCCCGTCGACGAGGCCACCGGGGTCGTACGCGGCGATGACGAGATCGGGCTCGTAGCCTGCGATCGCCTCGACGTTCGGCTCGAAGCCCGAGAGGTCGGTCATCGGCGCGTCGGCCGGGTAGTCGGACTGGTCGTCGACGGCGATCACCTGGTCGCCGGCGCCGATCGCGAAGAGCGACTCGGTCGCGGTCGCCGAGAGCGAGACGATCTCGTCGGGCTGCTCGTCGATCGTGACGCTGCCGTTGTCGGCCTCGACCGTGACGGGGAACGCGGGCGCAGCGGTCGTCTCGACGGCGACCGACGAGGTCGCCGGCGGCGACGCCGTATCGTCGTCGTCTCCACCGCACGAGGCGAGGACGAGGGCGAGCAGGACAGCCAGGACGGCTGCGAGGGGACGGTGGGGCACGTTTCCTCCTTCCGCGAGGGGAACGGGTCTCGGCGAGCGTCAGGTCTTCTGACTCGGGGCTCCCCCCTCCGCCGCCTTCCCGGCCCGCGGGCCAGTGGCATCTCGGCGGAGGAGCGTCTCCCCTCACAGCGGCGGGACCGTGCCGGACTCGCACCGGCTTCCCTTGACCGCTCGCCTCTCTGTCGGGCGGAGCATATCGCTTGGTTAGGCTGGCGGCCGTGGTCGCGGCTCGCCTCAACCTCTGGCTGCCGGTCGTCCTCTGGGCGGCGCTGATCTTCACGTTCTCGTCGATCCCGAGCCTCGGCACGGGGCTCGGAACGTGGGATCTCCTCCTGCGGAAGGTCGCGCACGCGGTCGAGTTCGGCGTCCTGGGCGCGCTGCTCTACCGGGCGCTCAGGCGCGAGCCGCTGGCGATCCTCCTCGGCTCGGCCTACGCGGTGACCGACGAGGTCCACCAGGCCTTCGTCTCCGGGCGCCAGGGATCGCCTCTCGACTGGCTCATCGACACGATCGGGGTGGCCGCCGGCGTGCTGCTCTACTCGCGCTGGGCCGCCTCGCGGGCATGAAGGCCGTCGCGGTCGACCTCGACGCGCTCGGCGACACCCGCTCGCTCTGGCGGGACTTCCTCGCCGACGCCGCGCGGCGCTTCGCTCCGATCTCGCCGCTCGACCCGGACGCGCTGCCGGAGGACCGCGCCGACGCCGCGGCCGAGCTCGACCGCTGGGCCGAGGCCGGCGTCGGCGACTGGCGCAGCGCGCTCGAGCGCTTCGCCGAGGACCGAGCCCCCGTCTACCTGCGGCCGAACGCCGAGGCGAGCGCGGCGCTCCGCGCCCTGGCGGCCAAGGGCGTCCGCATCGGCGTCTACACGGACGCGCCCGGAGCCACTGGCCCGCGTTGCGCTGGCGCACCTCGGCGCCGAGCGGCGCGTCGACGTGCTGGAGACAGGCGCCGGCGCGCGGGAGCGCCTGGTCGCGCGCCTGGGCGGCGCGGACGTTGCCGTGGTCGCCACCCCGGCCGGGCTGACTAACATCACTGTGGATGGCTGAGCGCAAGCATCTGGACGACCGGCAGCTCGACGCGATCCTCGAGCGGCTCGACCGCCTCTGCGACGAGGTGCACGCGCTGAACCGCCGCCTGGACACGAACGACCAGCTGCAGAGGATCGTGCGCGAGCTCGGCAGCCTGAACGAGTCCCTGCAGGCGCTCGCCTACGCCGCGCTCGGCTCCCAGGGCCCGCAGGTTCGCCGCCGCCGCTCCGCGTAGCGAGCGGCCGCGTCCTCTTCGGCCACGTCAGGGGTCTGACCCCGAAGGCCGTCCGCAGGGGACGGTTCACCGGAAGGGAACTCAAGCTCCGAAGCCGAACCGGAGGCTTCGGGGGCACTCCCGGCTTTCCACAGGAATCCGAGGGAGCCCGCGACCCTTTGCGTCATGTCCGGGGTCAGACCCCGGACATGACGAATCGGCCTAGGGGCCGTGGATCGAGGCGATGATGGGGATGATCAGGATCGCGACGATGTTGGCGATCTTGATCATCGGGTTGATCGCCGGGCCGGCGGTGTCCTTGTAGGGGTCGCCGACGGTGTCGCCGGTGACGGCCGCGGCGTGGGCCTCTGAGCCCTTGCCGCCGTAGGCGCCGTCCTCGATCAGCTTCTTCGCGTTGTCCCAGGCGCCGCCGCCCGATGTCATGGCGATGGCGAGGAAGATGCCGGTCACGATCGTGCCGATCAGCAGCCCGCCGAGCGCCTCCGGGCTGATGATGCCGACGATGATCGGGACGGCGACAGGGATCAGCGCCGGCAGGAGCATCTTCTTGATCGCCGAGTTCGTGACGATGTCCACCGCGCGGCTGTAGTCAGGCCGGCCCGTCCCCTCGAGGATCCCCGGGATCTCCCGGAACTGGCGGCGGACCTCGTCCACGACCAGGCCGCCGACGCGCCCGACCGCCTGCATCGCCAGCGAGGCGAACAGGAACGGCATCAGGCCGCCGATGAAGAGGCCGGCGATCACCCACGGGTCGTTGAGCGCGAACACGCTCGTCACGTCCTCCTCTGTGAGCCCGCGCGCATACTCGTCGAACAGGATCAGCGCGGCGAGGCCCGCGGAGCCGATCGCGTACCCCTTCGTGACCGCCTTCGTCGTGTTCCCGACGGCGTCGAGAGGGTCGGTGATGCCGCGAACGGATTCGTCCAGGTCGGCCATCTCGGCGATGCCGCCGGCGTTGTCGGTCACCGGCCCGTAGGCGTCGAGAGCGACGATGAGGCCGGTCATCGACAGCTGCGCCATGACGGCGACGCCGATCCCGTAGAGGCTGTTGCCGGAGACCTCGTAGGCGGCGACGACCCCGATTGCGATCACGACCACGGGGAGCGCGGTCGCCTGCATCCCGACGGCCAGTCCCTCGATGATGTTCGTCGCGTGACCGGTCTGCGAGGAGCGAGCGATCGACTTCACCGGCCCCCAGCGCGTGCCCGTGTAGTACTCCGTGATCGCAACGAGCGCGAACGTGATGACGAGCCCGATCAGAGCGGAGAGGTAGAGCTCGTCGAACGTGAAGGCGCCCTCGTCGAAGGCGAGCGTCACGGGCACGAAGCCGATCGCCGAGAGGACGGTGGCGACGACGACGGCCTTGTAGAGCGCGTTCATGATCGAGCCGCCGCGGCCCACGCGCGCGAACCAGATCCCGATCACGGAGGCGACGATCGAGACGCCGCCGATGGCGAGCGGGTAGAGCGGCAGGCCCCCGGCCGGGAAGGCCGTGCCGAGGAGCATGACGGCGACCGCGGTGACGGCGTAGGTCTCGAAGAGGTCGGCGGCCATGCCGGCGCAGTCGCCGACGTTGTCGCCGACGTTGTCCGCGATCACCGCCGGGTTCCGCGGGTCGTCCTCGGGGATGCCGGCCTCGATCTTGCCGACGAGGTCGGCGCCCACGTCGGCGGCCTTCGTGTAGATGCCGCCGCCGAGCCGCGCGAACACCGAGATGAGCGAGCCGCCGAAGGCCAGGCCGATCAGGTCGTCGATCGCGTCGTCCTGCGAGACGTCGAACCAGCTCGTCAGGACTCCGTAGTAGCCGGCGACGCCCAGCAGGCCGAGGCTGACTACGAGCAGGCCCGTGACGGAGCCGGCGCGGAAGGCCACGTTCAGGGCCGGGGTCAGCCCCTGCTTGGCGGCCTCCGCGGTGCGGACGTTCGCGCGCACGGCGACGTTCATGCCGATGAAACCCGCCGCCGCCGAGAAGACGGCGCCGATCAGGAAGCCGATGGCCGTGCCCCAGCCGAGCTGGTTGTAGAAGCCGATCACCAGGAACGGGACGATGGCCACGAGGCCGATCGTCATGTACTGCCGGCGCAGGTACGCGGCGGCGCCTTCCTGCACGGCCCGCGCGATCTCCTGCATTCGCTGCGTGCCCGCGGGCTGCTTGAGGATCCACCACGTCAGGTACAGCCCGACGGCGATGCCGAAGGCCGCGCACACAAGCGCGAACAGGACTGTGTGGTTCTGGAAGAAGTCGGTCACGGCAACGAAACAGGCCGCTGCGCTGGGCCGGCTGCTGCGCGATCCCCTCGGCCCGGCCCGGAAACGGCCGCGCGGAGTTTTATCACACTAGAACCTGGCTCCGCGCAGAGCTGTGGCGCAGATGTGCTCCTCCGGCTGCGGCGGGATCTTCGGAATGACCGCAAAGAGGAGCTCGCGCAGACGCTCGTTGTTCTCGTTGAAGACCGTGACCACCTGCTCGTGCGAGACGGGCTCTGCGCCCTCCACCCCGACGTCGTGGTCGGTGACCATGGAGATGTTCGCGTAGCAAAGCTCGAGCTCGCGAGCGAGGTAGCCCTCGGGGTAGGCGGTCATGTTGATCGTGTCCCAGTCCGCGCCCTGAAACCACTTCGACTCGGCGCGCGTGGAGAAGCGAGGACCCTGGATGACGACGACGGTGCCGCCGTCGCGCGCCCTGATGCCGAGCTCACGCGCCGTCTCGACGAGGAGCGCACGCAGGTCCGGGCAGTAGGGGTCGGCGGCGGAGACGTGCGTCGTCTCGGGGCCGTCGTAGAAGGTGTCAGCGCGGCCGCGGGTGCGGTCCACGAACTGGTCGCAGACCACGAACTCGCCCAGCTCGAGCTCGGCCTTGAGCGCGCCGGAGGCATTCGGGCCGATGATCCTGCGCACGCCGAGCTCCTTCATCGCCCAGACGTTCGCCCGGTACGGAATGGCGTGCGGCGGCAGCTCGTGGTCGCGCCCGTGGCGCGGCAGGAAAGCGACGCGGCGGCCGCCGACCTCGCCGACCGTGAGCGGCGCGGACGGCCTGCCGTACGGCGTCTCCACCTCGACCTCCTCGACGTCCTCGAGGAACGAGTAGAAGCCCGAGCCCCCGAAGACGCCGATCTCAGCTCTCGGCGTCACCCGCGTCCTTGCGCCGCCTTCGCGTAGGCGAGCTGGAGGTTCGCGATCTGCTGATCGAAGCTCGCGACGAGCTCCTGGGGCAGGAAGTCCTGGAGCACCGGCACGAGCGCCTGCATCGTCTCGATCGCGAGCGCCGTCTGGGGCAGGTCGCGCTCGTCGCGCGAGTCCTCGGTCAGGCCCAGACGGCGGTAGCCGATCGAGGAGACGTGGACGAGCGTGTTGACGAGAACGTCCTCGACCCTGAGCTTGCGCAGCTCCTCGGCGAGCTCGCGGGCGATCTCCTCGTGCTCGAGCTCGGTCTCGTGCTCCGACTCAGACACGCACCGGCTCCAGGGTCTCCTGCGCGTAGATCTCGGCGAGAGTCTCGCCGGCCTCGTACCTGGCGATCTGGCGCTCGGCCGCGCTCACCGCGGGCACGGTGAGGAAGGACGCAACGCCCAGCTCCTCGGCCACGGGCAGGCTCCACTCGATCGAGCCGCTCGATCTCGGCCCGCGCCGGGCGCACCTCGCCGGTGTCGAGGTCGATGAGGTCGCCCGAGAGCCCGTAGCGGATCGCCCGCCAGAGGTTCTCCTCCAGGAGCCGGTGCGGATGCTCCGGCAACGGCTCGCCCTCGTCGACCGCGCGCGCCACCCGCGCGGCGAGCGCGAACATGAGCGCGGCAAGCGACTGGGCTTCGGCAGGGTCGGGCTGGCCGTCGCAGATCCGGATTTCGACGGTCGGGAACGCGAGATGAGGGCGGACGCTCCACCAGAGCTGCGTGTGCTCCGTGATCGAGCCCGTGCCGTAGAGGAAGCGGACGTATCGCTCGTACTCGTGCCAGCTGCCGAACGCATCCGGGATCCCGCACCGCGGGAACATTCGCGTGAAGATCTGCGTGCGCGCCGAGTGAAGGTACGTGTAGACACCTTCGACGAACGGCGAGCTCCCCGAGTACGCGAGCAGGTGCGGCAGGAACGCCCGCAGGCCGTCGGTCACCCGGATCGCCCGATCGGCTCCGCGAATGCCCACGTGGACGTGAAGCCCGAAGCTGTTGTTGCGCCAGACGACGTAGCGCAGGATCTCGTCGTTCCGGCGGTAGTGCGGTGTGTCGATGATGCGCTGCTCCTGCCACGGGCTCCAGGGATGGGTGGCGGTCGCGCCGAGGAGGACGTCGAAGCGCCCCGCGAGCTCGAGCAGCTGGCGGCGCCGCTCGACCATGGCCGCGGCGGCCTCGGCAAAGGTCTCGCACCGGCCGGTCCGCACCTCGATCTCCGAGGCGATCAGCTCGCCGACCAGGTGCTCCTCGAGCGGGGTCCCGACCGCCCCCGCCTGCAGCTCTTCGAAGCGGTTGACGAGCCCGAGCGACTCGGGATCGAGGATGGCGAACTCCTCCTCGACGGCGACGGTGAAGTCGCGGCCGGACTCGAACCCTCTCGCGGGCGCTCGCGATCTGCTGCTCGGGACTCAGCTTCTGGGCCTCACCCACGGCCCGAAAGTATCAGCACGTCGCAGACGTGGGTAGCCGCGCCGGATGAGAACCTTCACCCGGATGGAACCGGACGACGCCCTCGTCAGGCGGGCGCAGCGCGGCGAGCGCTTCGCGTTCGAGCGGCTCGTCGAGCTGCACGAGCAGCGGCTGTACACCCTCGCGGCCCGCGTGCTCGGCAACCGCGAGGACGCGGCCGACGCCGTGCAGGAGGCGCTCGTCCGCGCGTGGCTCGCGCTGCCGAAGTTCCGCGGCGACGCCCGCTTCTCCACGTGGCTCTACCGCATCGTCGTCAACGCCGCTCACGACGTCCGGGCGAAGCGGCGCGAGGGCACGGCCGAGGAGCCGCCCGAGCCCGCCGACCCGCGGGACCGCTTTGCCGAGCACGAGCTCTCCGGCGAGCTCCAACAGGCGCTGGGCGGGCTCGACGAGGCCTACCGCGTGGCCGTCGTCCTCTACGACGTGCTCGGCTGCTCCTACGCGGAGATCGCCGAGATGACGGGCGTGCCCGAGGGTACCGTGAAGTCGCGCATCTTCCGCGGCCGGACCGAGCTGGCGGAGCGACTGGGAACCGCGCGGGAGCGAACGGAGTCGAACGACTGATGGCCGAGAAGCATCCGGACGAGCTCGAGCTGCTCTCCTTCGTCGAGGAGGAGCTCGACGGGGAGACGCGCAGGGAGGTCGGCGAGCACCTCGTCGCGTGTCGCTCCTGCACGGACCAGATTCGTCGGCTCGAGGCCGGCCGGGACGCGCTCAAGGCCGCGCCGCTCCTCGAGCTCCCGGAGCGCCGGCGGGAAGAGATCATGGCCTCGCTCCCGGAGCGCCGCGATCCCTGGCGCCTCTTCCGGCCCGCGAAGCGAATCCTCGTGATCGCGGCGCCGGTCGCCGCGGCCGCGGCCCTCGTCGGCGTCTTCGTGCTCGGCGGAACGCAGCTCGGGGGCGGCGCCGACGACGATTCAGGCGAAGCGGCCGAAGCGGGCGGGACGATGCTCGACGAGGCCGCCGACGCGACGCAGGAGGCGGCGCCTCTCTTCGACGCTGCCGCGCTGGTCCGCATGGTCCAGGGACCGCCGGCCGAAATCGTGCGCCTGCTCGAGAACGAGGGCATCCCCGCGGAGGTCGACCCCCAGGGGAACGTCGCCGCCGAGGGCCGGATCGGCGAGGTGCGGGCCGCCCTGGCCGGCCGTCCCGCCGGGGACGTGGCCGTCTACGTCAGGTAGGCCGGCCGGCGCGCAGCCGGCGCCACGAGAGGACGAGGACGGCGAGCAGTCCGGAGGCGACGAGGAGCTCCGGGAGCTCGCTGAACTTCGCCACCCCGTAGCTCGGCGTGGGCAGGAGGGCCAGCCGCACGGCGTAGTAGACGAGGGGGACGACGAAGAGCGAGGCGAGGAAGAGCGGGGGCGCGAGGACAAGCGGGAGCGGGCTCGGGACCCGCCGGCGCGCGACGAGCCAGGCGCACGAGCCGTACAGGCCGACGACGAGCAGCGCGAGCCGGAAGGCCTCGTCCACGCCGGAGACGTTGTGCACCGTCGTCTCCCCCTGGACGTTGGCCGCCCGCAACCCGGCGGGGGTCTCCCAACCGGCCAGCCGCTGACCCCACGAGATCTCCTCGCCGACGACGAAGAGGCAAGCGATCGAGAGCAGGAGCGCGGCGGCGGCGGAGGCGTGCCGCCCCGCCCGGGCAAGGCACACGGCCAGGAGCGCGGCGAGGGAGAAGGCGCCCGCATACGCGGCCGTTCCGGCCCATTCCAGCGGCCCGTCCTCGACGACGAGAGCGCGAAAGAGTGGCGGGTGGAGCGCTGCGAGCGCGAGCCCGACGGTGGCGGCGAAAGGAAGGACGAAGGCGGACTCGGCCAGCCGCGGGCTCAGGCGCTCGGACGACGCCTCCTCGCGGAGCAGCTGCCGCACCGAGCTCCCGTCTCCGCCGCGCATTCAGGCCCCTGACCGCACGTTGGGACCCCGGAAGCACGCACGCAACTGGCCGAATGGACGGGCCGGGCGATCGGCCGTGAAAGGCCCGGGAGGCGACCGACACCCTCCCGGGCCGAAGGCGGGCGGCGCCTAGTAGCCGCCGCCGCCGCTACCGCCACCGGAGGACGCAACGGCCAGCACCACGATCACGACCGCGAGAGCAGCGATTGCGGCTCCGATCCACAGAGTTCTGGGCGAGAGTGGCATGTTCAACCCCCCTCCTGCATGCGGGTGAAATGACGTCAGTACTTCTCCAAACGGCCGGAGGAGGCGACTATTCCCCCGCAGGCGAGAGCGCGCCGGAGGCGCTCAGGTCAGGTAGAAGTAGAGCGCGTAGAGGAGCTCGACGGCCGGGCTCGTCGTGTGCACCGTCACGTCCGAGGGGACGTCGAGCAGCGCCTCGGTGTAGTTGAAGATGATCTTCACGCCCGCGTCGACCACCTCGTCGGCAACCTGCTGCGCCGCGTTGGGAGGGACGGCCAGAACGGCGACGATGATGCTCTGGTCGCGGATCTGGTCGCGCAGGTCGTCGTAGGTCGAGATGGTCGTGCTGCCGATCGGCTCCCCGATCTTCGCCGGGTCGTTGTCGAACGCGGCAGCGATGTTGAAGCCGTGGTCGGCGAAGATCGTCGAGTCCGCGATCGCCTGGCCGAGCCGGCCCGCGCCGAAGAGCGCGATGTTGTGCTGGCCCTGCGTCCGGAGGATCTTCCGGATCTCGGCGATCAGCCCGTCGATGTTGTAGCCGACGCCGCGCTTGCCGAACTTCCCGAACGCGGAGAGGTCGCGGCGGATCTGGGTCGCGTTGATGTTCGTGTACTCGCTGATCTCCTGGGACGAGATGCGGTCCTTGCCCATCTTGCGGGCCTGCGTCAGAACCCGGAGGTACTGGGAGAGGCGGGCGGCGACGCCGACAGTCAAGCGATCGCCGGTTCTGGCGCCCCCCTCGCTCGCAATTCTCAACGCCATGAGAGAACGACACAATAACGACGCCTCGCCTCGCGGGGCGCAGTACCCGCCGGGTGGCCCTCAGGCGGGGAGCAGGCGCCTGCGGAGGCCGTCGGGATGGATGAAGTACGTGAAGGCCTCCTCCCCGTCCACCGAGACGACGGGAATCCGCTCCCGGTAGGCCCGCTCCAGCTCCGGGTCGTCGTCGATCTCGACCTCGACGAGCGTGAAGGGGATCTCCTCGCGTACCGCCGCGAGCACACGCTGCGCGCTCTCGCAGAGATGACAGCCCCGCGCGAGGTAGATCGTCACCTCGTGCACGGGACGCTCAAGGCTAGCGTTGGATGGTGAAGACCGCTTCGGCGGTGGACGGCTGCGTGCCGTCGTCGCCGTCGACCGGGTGCGCTCGGAGCCGGAGGACGTAGGTCCCCTCGGCGAGGAGCTTCCCGTTGGGGCCTCGACCGGTGAGGCCGAAGGCATAGCGGCCGGGGAGGACGTCTCGCATGCGGGCCAGCACGCCCAGCCGGCGGCCGTCCGCCGTCCAGAGCTCGAGCTCGAGGACGCCGACGGGCTCGATCAGCTCGCCGTCGAGGGCCTCGTCGACCCTGCCGGCGCGGAAGGCCAGCACCACCGGCGCGGCGTCGGAGGGGGAAAACTCGTGGTGCGAGAGCTGCACGTCGCCGACGAGCGGGGCGCTCTCGGCCTCCCGCCGGGCGATCGCCCACGGCACGCGAACGGGCTGGGCGCCGTCGGCGGACACGATGATGACCCCACCAGCTCCCGCCGGTGTCTCGTCCCCGCTCGCCGAGACGCCGATCGTCACGTCCCGCGAGCCGCCCGGCTCGAGCGTGAGCTGGGCCGGGTCTGCCGAGAAGGCGAGGTCGGCGACGGGGCTGTCCGGCAGCAGACCGAACGACAGGGTCAGCTCCCGGCTGGAGACATTGCGGACCGTGAGGACGCGGACCGTGCTCCACTTCGGCCCTTCGGCGCGCCCGAACGCGAGCGTCGCGGGCTCGACGGCGATCTCGGCCGCGGCCGCGTGCAGCGGGTCGACCAGTCCGCCGCCCTGGGAGGTCACCGGCAGAGTGAGGTTCTCACGGCGCAGGCGCCCCGCGCTCCCCACGAGGACGCTCTTCAGGTCGATTGCGGTGAGGTTCGGCCGTGCCTCGGCGACGAGGGCGGCAGCCCCCGCCACCACCGCGGCGGCGGCGCTCGACCCGGTGACGGTGGTGAAGCCCTGGCCGCCGGCGTCCGAGGTAGCGAGGCCGACGCCGGGAGCGACCAGGTCCGGCTTCACCCGCCCGTCGAAGGCGACGCCGCCGGACGAGAAGCCCGCAATCTCCATGAGCGCCGCATTCGGCAGGGCGCGCGTTGGCGCGAGGTCGAGCTTCGCTCCCCCGGCGAGCAGAGCCTGGCCGGCCTCCGCCGGGATCGCGAGAACCGGCACGCCGACGCCGCCCTGGACGTCGAGAGAGGTGGCCTCGAGATTCGTGCCGGCGACGAGGACGACCGCCGCGCCGGCCTCCGCCGCGTGCCGCACCCGGCGCTCGACCGAGCCCTGATCCGCGTGGACGACAACCGCCTTGCCAGCGACGAGGCTCACCCCGTTGGTGCCGAAGAAGTCGCCGAGCAGGTCGCCGGCGGCCACGGTCCCCGCCGGCCGATCGGACTGGGCGAGAGTCGGCCCGGCGACAGTGACGACCTCGAAGCGGGTGGCGGCCGCGGGGCCCACTCCGCCGAGAACGCGCACGGAGTCGTCCAGCACGGTCTCGGAGCCGACTCGGAGCTCGGCCTCGGCCTCCAGCACCTCGGGGCGGGCGTCGAGCGTGCCGACGGCGAGCGCTTCCGAGGCGGCGGCGGGGGCTGCGACCGTGCCGAAGCCCAGGCCCGGCCGGCCGTCGTTCCCCACGGGGGCGACCACCAGCGTTCCGAGCCGGGTCGCACCCGCCGTGGCGCGCGACTCCGGGCTGTCGGCGAAGGCCGCATAGGGCTGCACACCGCCTACGAGCGCGATCGCCGCCGCGTCCTCGACGTCGCCGTTGCCGTCCGGGTCGACGGCGCGCTCGAGCCCCGCGAGCATGAGGTCGCCGCGCCCCAGCACGGCCCAGCTGCCATCGGCCGTCTGCTGCCAGCCCAGGATCCTGATCGGCAGGATCGTCGCCCCCGGAGCGACCCCCTGCAGCCCGGTGGGCCCGTCGTGGCCGGCGAGCAGCCCGGCGAGTCGCGTCCCGTGCGCCTCGACCACGCCCGGCTCGCCCGGCTTCGCCTCCGGCACGGCGCGCCGGTCGCCGTCGACCAGGTCGAAGCCCCGCGCGACCCGGCCGCTCAGATAGGCATGACCCCGGTCGACGCCGGTGTCGAGGAGCGCGATGGTGACACCGTTCCCGCTGGCCCCGGGGAGCGTGATCCCGGAGCCGCCTCCGCCTCCTGCCTGGAAGTCGCGGCCCGCGATCGTCTCGGCGGTCGGCGCGGCCGGGTACACGGTACGCACCGGGTAGACGCCTGCGACGTCGTGCGCTCGCTCGAGCTCGGCGAGCGCCCGCGGGGAGACGAGGGCGGAGAAGCCGTTGAACGTCCGGGTGAAGATCTGGTCGCGCACGACCGGGACCCGGCGCTCGCGGAGGCCCGCGAGCAGAAGCTGCTGCGCACCCTCGGCCTCGGCGTTCCACTGACGCTGCTGCGCCGCGGTCGGCTTGTCCTCGGCGGCTGCCATTCGGTCGGCGAGCGAGGGCGACGTGAGGACGACGAGCACGCGCTGCTTCGACTCGAGCGCCGCCTTCGGCCGGTCGCCGAAGACCCCGTTCCAGGCGCGCGCGGCGGTGCGCGCGAGCGAGTCGCCGGCGCCCTCGACGGTTCCGGCGAGCGCGAGCGCGGTCGCCAGGAGCGCGAGCGCCGCAAGCGCCGCCGTCCGCCTCCCCTCAGGCCGCCGTGGCATACGCATCCAATGCAAGATACTGCGGAAACGGGAGGGGCTGCGTAAAGCGCGCGGCCGAGGCGATCATGGCTGCGTTATCGGTACAGAGGGCGAGCGGCGCGAGAGCGGCGTCGGCGAGCGCCTCGCGCAGCTCCGAGTTCGCGGCGACGCCGCCCACGACGGCGATCCGCGTGGCGCCCAGCTCGGCGGCGGCCGCGCGCGTGCGCTCGACGAGCGCCCGGACGATCGCCCGCTGGTAGGACGCGGCCAGATCGGCGCGCCGGCGCTCGAGCACGTCGGCCGGAAGGTCGCGCACTGCATAGAGGAGGGCCGTCTTCAGCCCGGAGAAGGAGAAGTCGAAGCCGGGAACCCGAGCGACCGGAAACGAGTACGCGTCGGGATCGCCGTCGCGGGCTGCGCGGTCGAGGGCCGCCCCTCCCGGATAGCCGAGACCGAGCAGGCGAGCTCCCTTGTCGAAGGCCTCCCCTGCAGCGTCGTCCAGCGTCGTGCCCACGACCTCGTAGCCGGCGTGGTCGCCCACGTCGAGGAGCAGCGTGTGCCCTCCGCTCGCCAGCAGGCAGAGGAAGGGCGGCTCGAGCGGGTCGGGCTGGAGGTAGAGGGAGGCGACGTGGCCGTGGAGGTGGTCGACCGGCACGAGCGGCAGCCTCCGCGACCACGCGAGAGCCTTGGCCGCCGAGAGGCCCACGAGCAGCGCCCCGATGAGGCCCGGTCCGTGCGTGACCGCCACGGTATCGACGTCGTCCAACGTCGCCTCGGCCTGCTCGAGGGTCTCGGCGAGCACGGGGGCCGCGAGCTCGAGGTGTCGCCGGGACGCGACCTCGGGCACGACCCCGCCGTAGCGGGAGTGCAGCTCGGCCTGGGACGCCACCACGTTGGCGCACACGACGCCCTCGTGCGTGACGAGGGCCGCTGCCGTCTCGTCGCAGGAGGTCTCGATGCCGAGGATCATCCGCGCTCCTCCACCTCTCCGCGGATCGGATCCCTCCACATGATCAGCGCGTCCTCGCGGTTCGGCACGGGGGAAACCATGTTTCCCCCGTGGGCCCCCTTCTTAGCGGCGATCATCCGAAGCCTCGGAGATCGGATCCTTCCACATGATCAGCGCGTCCTCGCGGTTGTCCGTGTAGTACCCGCGGCGCACGCCGCTCGCCTCGAAGCCGAACCCCTCGTAGAGGGCGATGGCGCCCTTGTTCGAGGTCCGGACCTCCAGCGTGTAGCCGCGGTGCGCGTCGCCGGCCGTGAGCTCGAACAGCGACTCGAGCAGACGGCTGGCGATGCCCGCGCGCCGACGGAAGTCGTCGACGGCCACGTTCATGATGTGCCAGGCGTCGACGTAGCGGGAGACGATCAGGTAGCCGGCGAGCCTGCCTTCCTCGTCGAAGGCGCCCAGGCAGATCGACGACGGCTTTGCGAGCTCGCCCGCGAACATCGAGCGCGACCACGGCGTCGGATAGACGCGCTGCTCGATCCGCTCGATGTCCGAGAGGTCGCCCAGGGTGAGCCTGCGGATGTCGACACGAACCCGCCCGACGTCGATCATCGCGAGAGCGTCCTCTCGGCGTCGGGAAGCCTGAGGTAGATCGGCTCGGCGGCCTCGGCGGGGCCGAAGTTGCGGGCGAGGGCCGCGTGGTGACGCGCCCAGGGCACGTGCTCCCGGGCGTCGTCGGGCGGGACGATCCCGCCCGCAGCCTCGATCTCGTCCCGGTAGCGCACGGCGCCGTCGCCGACGTAGGCTCGGCCGGGCTCGACGGTCAGGTCGGATGCGGCGACGCACACCGGCTTGGCGGCGGCGAGCGTGAAGACCTCGCGCCTTCTCGCGTCGATCACGGGGACGGCCCCGGGCGAGCCCGCGGCCAGCGCGTCGAGCGTGGAGACGCCCGCGACGGGGACGCCCAGCGAGATGGCGAGCGTTCGCGCGGTCACGAGGCCCATGCGAAGGCCCGTGTAGCTGCCCGGGCCGGTGCCGACCGCGATCCCCTCGACGTCGTTCCGGTCGAGGCCCGCCTCCCCGAGGAGCTCCTCGACGTCCTGCAGCACGCGCGCGGCTCTGGAGGGGCGCTCGCCGAGCACCTCGCCGTCCCGGACGAACGCGACCGTGGCCACGTCGGTGGCGGTGTCAAACGCGAGGATTAGCACCTGCAGACAGGCGGATTTCCAGGGATTTTTCGGAGGATTCGAGGATGATCAGTCTATGCGCCTCCCCCAGGTGTCGCAACTGGACCCGTACCCGCGCGGGCGGCAGGAACCCCTCCCCCGCCTCCGGCCACTCGACGAAGACCACGGCATCGTCGAAGTAGCGTTCGAGGTCGCCCCACTCCGCGTCCGACATGCCGTCGAAGCGGTAGAGATCGAGGTGCGAGATCTCGGGATCGCCGGGATAGCGGTGGCCGATCGTGTAGGAGGGGCTCGTCACCGGGGCCGTGACGCCGAGCGCGCGGGCGGCGCCGCGGACGAAGGTGGTCTTCCCCGTCCCGAGCTCGCCGGAGACCGCGACGACGTCCCCGGGCTCGAGCTCCCGAGCGACCGCAGCGCCGATGCGCTCGGTCTCCTCCGGCGAGGACGACTCGAGCTCGATCACCCGGCTAACGGCCTCGGGCCCGGCGCTCGGCCTCGGCCTTGAGGTGCTGGAGATCGCCGTCCACCGCCTTCTGGAGGCTCTTCCGCATTGGCCCGGCGAGAAGGCGCACGAGCAGCCCCTGCCACGACTCCTCCGTCCGCACGAGCGTACCCCCGTCGCGCGGCTCGAGGCGCCAGATGTGCACCGCGTCGATGCCGGTTGTCTTACCCGTCCAGGCGACCGCGCGCGGCCGCTCGACCTGCCTGAGCGTCGAAGTGATCGTCGCCCGTCCCGTCTTCCAGCGGAACACCGTCCCCTCTGCGACCTCCCCATCGAGCGCGACCGACGCGACGTCCGGATTCCAGCTTGGCCAGGCCTCGAACCCGGTCAGGATCTCCCAGACCGTCTCCGGATCGGCTGCGATCTCGGCTTCCGCGCGGGCGATGGCTGGCGCATCCCGATCGACTTCCACCGGGCCAGCCTAGCGGGGGTTAGAAGAGCCCGAGCTGCTCGTCGGGCGGCGCCGCTGCCGCGACCGGGAACTGGATCACCTGCGCCTCTGCGGGCGCGACGACTCCGCTCGAGCCGGCGAGCAGGGCCGGGATCCGCGCAAAGTCCTCCTCGAGCGTCGTCAGCATCGCCGGCGTGTAGAGCGCGGCGGCCGGGTGGTAGATCGGGTAGAGCGTGACGCGGCGCCCGCCGACCGTGGCCTCCTGCGGCCGGCCGTGCACCCGCGTGATGCCGGTGGGCTTGCCGGAGAGGAGCTTGGTGGCGAAGTTCCCGAGCGTCGCCACGAGCTTCGGCTGGATCAGCTCCAGCTGGCGGAAGAGGTGGCTCTCGCAAGCCTCGATCTCGTCCGGCTGGGGGTCGCGGTTGCCCGGAGGCCTGCACTTGAGGACGTTCGCGATGTACACGTCCCCCCGGGTCATGCCGATGCCCTCGAGGAGCCGGTCGAGGAGCTGTCCCGCCGAGCCGACGAACGGGTAGCCCTGCTTGTCCTCGTGGAAGCCCGGGGCCTCGCCGACGAACATGAGGTCGGCGTCCGCATCGCCGACGCCGTAGACGACCTGCGTGCGCCCCTGCGCGAGGCGACAGCGCGTGCAGGCAGAGGTCTCGGCGGCGTGCGCCTCGAGCGCGGCTCGGCGACTCAGGACGTCAGGCTCAGCAGCCACAGCTCCCGCCGCAGCAACCGCCGCCGGAGGACACGGGTCCGCCGAAGCTCGGCTGCTCGGCGGTGCCGCCGTGAGTCGCGAACACGGAGAGCTGGCGAGCTACCTTCGAGGCGCCGCAGTCGGGACAGGGCGGATCCGCCGCGTTCACCCCGACGAGCTCCTCGAAGTGAGACTCGCACGTCATGCACACGAACTCGTAGATCGGCATCGCCGAGGCAGTGTAGGCAGGTCCCCGGACGCACCGCAACCGGGTCCCGGGTCGCGGTGCAGCGCCCGCTCTAGACCAGGCAGCTGGCGCGGCCGCGCTTCACCAGGTACTGCTGGTGGTAGTCCTCGGCCCGCCAGAACTCCTGCGCCGGCTCGATCTCCGTGACGACGGGCTGCGTGGAGCGCGCCTGCACCTTCGCCCTCGACGCGAGCGCCTGCTCCTGCTGCTCGGGCGTGTGGAAGAAGATGACGGAGCGGTACTGCCGCCCCACGTCGGGGCCCTGGCGGTTGCGCTGCGTCGGATCGTGGGCGTCCCAGAACGTCCGCAGGAGCGTCTCGTAGGAGACCTCCTCCGGGTCGTACTCCACCTGGACGACCTCGGCGTGCCCCGTGCGGTCGGTGCACACCTGCTCGTACGTCGGGTTGGGGACGTCGCCGCCCATGTAGCCGACGGCCGCGTCCTTGAGGCCGGGGACGTTGCGGAAGTCCACCTCGACGCCCCAGAAGCAGCCGGCGCCGAACGTCGCCTTCTCAGTCACTCGTCTCTCCTTCCTCGCGCTCGAGGTCGAGTGAAGCCGAGTTGATGCAGTAGCGCAGCCCGGTGGGCTGCGGCCCGTCCTGGAAGACGTGCCCGAGGTGGCCGCCGCACGTCGCGCAATGCACCTCGGTGCGCGGCATGAGCAGGCTCCAATCCCGCTCTGTCTCCACGGCCTCGCCTGCGGCCGGCTCCCAGAAGCTCGGCCAGCCGGTGCCGGAGTCGAACTTCGCATCGGAGCGGAAGAGCTCCGCGCCGCACCCGGCGCAGCGATAGAGGCCGGGCTCCTTCGTGTCGTGGTAGGCGCCGGTGAACGCCCGCTCGGTGCCGTGCTCGCGAAGAACCCGGTAGGCCTCGGGCGAGAGCTCCGCGCGCCACTCCTGCTCGGTCTTCTCGATCTTCTCCATGGCGTAAGGCTAGCGAGGGGCAGGTAAGCTATCGAGTGCCCGGTATCCCGAGGGAACTGGAGCCAGAGAGATGGAGCTCAGATCAGCATGTGTGGTCGGCCCCGGCCGGGTCGGCACCGCCTTCACGGCGCGGCTCTCCGAGTCGCTGCCGACGCGCCTGACCGGCCGTGAGCTCGAGACCGGGGATGCCGACCTGGTCGTCCTCTGCGTCCCGGACAGGGCCGTCCACGAGGTCGCGGCCGCGATTCCGGTCGGGCCCTGGATCGCGCACACGAGCGGCGCGCGCACGCTGGACGCGCTCGACCCGCACGTCCGCCGGTTCAGCCTGCACCCGCTGCAGACGATCGTCCGCCACCGCGGCCCCGAGCAGCTCGACGGCGCGTGGGCGGCCGTGAGCGGCGAGCACGCGGAAGCGTTGCGGGCCGGGTTCCGGCTGGCGGATCTCCTCCGCCTGCGTCCGTTCGAGCTGGACGACGACGACCGCTTGGTCTACCACGCCGCCGCCGTCATGGCCCAGAGCTTCCTCGTGGCGGTCCACTGGGCCGCCGCCGAGCTCTTCGAGGAGGCAGGGGCGCCGCCCGACGCGCTCCTGCCCCTGATGCAGCGGACGATGGACAACGACTTCCAGCTCACCGGCCCGATCACGCGCGGCGACTGGGAGACGATCGAGCGGCACCTCGAGGTCATCCGCGAGCAGCGACCCGAGCTGGAGCCGATGTACCGGGCCCTCACCGACATGATGTCCGCGGCGGTCGCCGCGCGGTGACCACGCACCGGACGATCCTCGAGCTCCGCACGGCGCTCGAGCCTCTCCGCGCGGGCTCGCGCATCGGGCTCGTGCCGACCATGGGGGCGCTGCATGCCGGCCACGAGGCGCTCGTCCGGCGCGCGCGCGAGGAGTGCGACGTCGTCGTCGCGAGCATCTTCGTCAACCCCGCGCAGTTCGGGCAGCACGAGGATCTCGACCGCTATCCGCGCGACGAGGAGCGCGACGCCGCGCTCGCTGCCGACTGGAGCGTGGACCACCTCTTCGTCCCCTCCGTCGACGAGATGTACCCACCGGGCTTCCAGACCTGGGTGCACGTGGAGACGATCGGGCGGCAGCTGGAAGGCGCCGTGCGCCCGGGCCACTTTCGCGGAGTCGCGACCGTCTGCCTCAAGCTCTTCAACATCGTCCGGCCCGACGTTGCCTACTTCGGACGCAAGGACGCCCAGCAGGCCGCGCTCGTCGCTCGGATGGCGAAGGATCTCGACCTCGAGCTCGAGCTGCGCATCGTCCCGACCGTCCGCGACGAGGACGGCGTCGCGGTCAGCTCGCGCAACGCCTTCCTCTCGCCGGAGGAGCGCGCCGCGGCGCGGGCGATCCCCCAGGCGCTCGAGGCCGGGGCCGTCGCGCACGAGCGCGGCCAGGACGCCGCGGCAGTCGCGGGCGCCTTGCTCGCGGGAGAGCCGCTGCTCGAGCCCGAGTACGTCGAGGTTGCGCCACTGGACGGGCGCGTCTACCTTCTCGCTGCGGTGCGCGTGGGCGCACGCGGCTCATCGACAACGTCATGCTGGAAGGAGATCCGGAGTGACGAGCAGGCCGGAGGCGAACGGGAAGCTTCCCCTCACCGAGCTGCGGGAGATGGGATGCCCGCGGTGAGCGGATCGTCATGGTCACCGCCTACGACTACCCGAGCGGGCGGCTCGCCGACCTGGCCGGAATCGAGCTCATCCTCGTCGGCGATTCGGCGGCGATGACCGTCCTCGGCCACTCCACGACGGTGCCCGCGACGATGGAGGAGATGCTCATGCTCGCCCGAGCGGTCACGCGGGGGGCCGAGCGGGCGCTGGTCATCGCCGACATGCCGTTCGGCTCGTACCAGGTCTCGGACGAGGACGCGGTGCGAAACGCCGTGCGCTTCGTCAAGGAGGCCGGAGCGGACGCCGTGAAGCTCGAGGGAGCCGGGCCGAGCATCTCCCGCGTGACGGCGCTCGTCGGCGCCGGGATCCCGGTGATGGGCCACCTCGGGCTGACGCCCCAGTCCGCGACGATGCTCGGCGGCTTCAAGGCGCAGGGCAAGACGGCCGACAAGGCGCGTCAGCTTCTCGAAGACGCGCTCGCGCTCGAGCGGGCAGGCTGCTTCGCGCTCGTCCTGGAGGCGGTGCCGGCGCCCGTCGCCGCGCGGATCACCGAGGAGCTCGCGATCCCCACGATCGGGATCGGCTCGGGCGCCGGCTGTGACGGCCAGGTGCTCGTCCTCCACGACCTGCTCGGCCTCTACAGCGGGCACTCTCCGCGCTTCACGAAGCGCTATGCGGAGATCGGCGCGGCGATCCAGCGGGCGCTCGAGCGCTTCGCCGCCGAGGTGCGCTCTGGCGAGTTCCCCGGCGAGGAGCACACGTACGCGATGCCCGTGGACGAGCTCGAGGCGTTCCTCAGCTCGCCGAGACCGCCAGCACGAACGGAAACGTGAGCACGAGGATCGCGAGCACCGCCAGGGCGACCGCGACGGCGCCGCGCAGCAGGCGCCAGCGCTCGACGACCGCGATCCCGTAGATCAGTAGACCGAGCGACCACAGGACGAAGGCGCCCTCGGCCAGGTCGAAGAGGAGTGGCCCGACGCCGGTGTCGCTGCCTCCCGTGCGGAACGAGTCCGTTCCGTAGACGAGCAGCCTGACGGGCCAGACGAGGAAAAGCCCGAGCACCGTCGGCACCGCTGCGAAGGCGAGGATGTGCCGCCCACGCCGGTACGTCCCCTGCGAGCCCGCGCCGCGCAGGCCGACGTAGAGGAAGGCTCCGCCGATCCAGTAGGCGAACGCCCCGTAGATCGCCCCGGTCAGGAAGACGAGCACCGCGAGGACGGCGATCGAGTCGTCGACGAGGCTCTCGTCGAGCAGGCGCCCGGTCTCGGGGGCGAGCAGGATCGCGGCGATGCCCGCGAGGATGATGATGGCGAGGATCGGCTCCTCGCGGGCCTCCGCCTCCCGCGGCGAGGGATCCCGCAAAGCTGCGAAGACGGGCCGCGGAGACTGGCAGACGGCCAGGGTCCGCAGCCACCAGCGCTTCTCCGGGCTCTGCTCTGGGGCCGACTGCGCCTCGGCGTTCACGCGGTCAGGCTATCTCCCGACAGCAGCCAGGACTCGGCGAGCACGAAGAACTATGCCGCTGCGGCAGCCGCGCTCGGCAGGAGCTCTCGCAGGAACTGCCCGGTGGAGCTCTCCTCCACCTCGGCGACCTGCTCGGGCGTGCCGCTCGCGATCACCTCGCCCCCGGCCTCGCCGCCCTCGGGGCCGAGGTCGACGATCCAGTCCGCCTGCTTGATCACGTCGAGGTTGTGCTCGATCACGAGCACGGTGTTGCCCGCGTCCACGAGCCGCTGCAGCACCTCCAGGAGCTTCTCGATATCGGCGAAGTGGAGCCCCGTCGTCGGCTCGTCGAGGATGTAGAGCGTCCTCCCCGTCGCCACCTTCGAGAGCTCGGACGAGAGCTTCACCCGCTGCGCCTCGCCGCCGGAGAGGGTCGTCGCCGGCTGGCCGAGCTTGATGTAGTCGAGCCCGACGTCGTGCAGGGTCTGCAGGCGCCGCCTGATCTTGGGGATCTTGGCGAAGAACCCGAGCGCCTCCTCGACCGACATCTCGAGCACGTCGGCGATCGACTTGCCCTTGAAGCGCGCCTCCAGCGTCTCGCGGTTGTAGCGCTTGCCGCCGCAGGTCTCGCACGGGACGTAGACGTCCGGGAGGAAGTGCATCTCGATCTTGATCGTCCCGTCGCCCTTGCACGTCTCGCAGCGGCCGCCGCGGACGTTGAAGGAGAAGCGGCCGGGCTTGTAGCCGCGCACCTTCGCGTCGGGCGTCTGCGAGTAGAGCTCGCGGATCGAGTCGAAGAGCTTCGTGTACGTCGCCGGGTTCGAGCGCGGCGTGCGGCCGATGGGCGACTGGTCGATGTCGATCACCTTGTCGAAGCAGTCGATCCCCTCGACCGCGTCGTGGTCCCCGGGCTTCACGCGCATTCGATGAAGCCGGTTGGCGAGCGCCTTGTAGACGATCTCGTTCACCAGCGTGGACTTGCCCGAGCCGGACACGCCCGTCACGGCGACGAACTTCCCCACGGGGAACTCGACGTCGATGTCCTTGAGGTTGTGCATCCGCGCTCCGAGCACCCTGAACGAGCCCAGGTCGACGCCGCGCCGCTCCGGGACGGCGATCTCCCTCGCGCGCGAGAGGTACTGGCCCGTGATCGAGCTCTTGCTCTTCTCCACCTTCGCGGCCGGGCCCTCGGCGACCACGTGCCCCCCGTGCTCGCCGGCCCCGGGGCCCATGTCGACGAGCCAGCTCGCGGCGCGCATCATCTGCTCGTCGTGCTCGACGACGAGCACCGTGTTGCCCAGGTCGCGCAGGCGCTCGAGCGTACCGATCAGCTTCGCGTTGTCCCGCTGGTGGAGCCCGATGGACGGCTCGTCGAGGATGTAGAGGACGCCGACGAGCTGCGAGCCGATCTGCGTCGCCAGCCGCAGGCGTTGCGCCTCCCCGCCGGAGAGCGTCGAGGCGGCGCGGTCGAGCTGGAGGTAGCCGACGCCGACGTTGTCGAGGAACGTCAGCCGCTCCCGGATCTCCTTGATGATCCGGGCGCCGATCAGCTCCTCGGTCTCGGTCAGCTCGAGCCCGTCGAGGAACTCGATCGCGCGCGTCACCGAGAGCTGCGTCAGCTCGTGGATGTTCTTCCCGCCGACCGTGACCGCGAGCACCTCGGGCTTGAGGCGCGCCCCGCCGCACGCCGGGCACGGCCGGAAGCTCATGTACTCCTCGATCCGCTCGCGCTGCTGCGAGGAGTCGGTCTCCTTGTACCGCTTCTCCAGGCTGTTGACGATTCCCTCGAACGCGAGCATGTACGCCCGCCGCCGGCCCATCCGGTTTCGGTAGGTGACGTAGATCTTGTCGCCGTTCGTCCCGAAGAGGAAGAGGTTCTGCTGCTCCTCGGTGAGGTCCTGCCAGGGGTTGTCGACGTCGATCTCGTAGCGCTCGGCGATCGCCTGGATGATCGACTCGTAGTAGCTCGAGCTCCCCACCGACCAGGGGACGAGCGCGCCTTCGGAGATCGAGAGGCTCGGGTCGGGGACGAGCAGGTCGGGGTCGATTTCCTGCTGGGCGCCGAGGCCCGTGCAGCGCGGACAGGCGCCGTGAGGCGAGTTGAAGGAGAAGACCCGCGGCTGCAGCTCCGGAAGGCCGACGCCGTGCTCGGGACAGGCGAATCGCTCCGAGAAGGTCATCGGCTCGCCGTCGACGACGTCGATCGTCACCAGCCTGTCGGCCAGTTCGAGCGCCGTCTCGATCGAATCCGTCAGCCGGTGGCGCAGGTCGTCCTTCATCACGAGCCTGTCGACGACGACCTCGATCGTGTGCTTGAGCTTCTTGTCGAGCTGGATCTCCTCGTCGAGGTCGCGCTGTTCCCCGTCCACCTTCACGCGCGTGAACCCCTCGCCGCGGAGCTGCTCGAGGAGGTCCTTGTACTCGCCCTTCCGGTCGCGGACGACCGGCGCGTTGACGGTGAACTTCGTGCGCTCGGGGAGCCGGAGCACCTGGTCGACGATCGCCTCGACGGACTGCCCCGCGATCGGCCGCCCGCAGATGGGACAGTGGGGCCGCCCCGCGCGCGCGTAGAGGAGGCGGAGGTAGTCGTAGATCTCCGTCACCGTGCCCACGGTCGAGCGCGGGTTCCGCGAGGTCGTCTTCTGGTCGATCGAGATCGCCGGCGAGAGCCCGTCGATCGAGTCGACGTCGGGCTTCTCCATCATCTGCAGAAACTGGCGCGCGTAGGCGGAGAGCGACTCCACGTAGCGGCGCTGGCCCTCGGCGTAGATCGTGTCGAAGGCGAGCGAGGACTTCCCGGACCCGGAAAGCCCGGTCACGCAGATGAGCGCGTTCCGCGGCAGCCGGACGGTGATGTCCTTGAGGTTGTGCTCGCGGGCGCCGTGGACGACGAGCTCGTCTTGGGCCATCAGGTGAGTCTAGCCCTGTGCCCGGATAGAACAGATGTTCGATTCGAGCCGTGACCAGCTGCCGGCTCCTGTCCGTATATAGGAGGCATGAAGCGAATAAGCGTCCTGCTCGTCGGCGTCGCGCTCGCGCTGGCCGCCTGCGACCGCTCCAACCAGGGCGGCCCCACAACGCAGACCGGCGGCGCGACGACGGAGGCTGGCAGCTCCACAGTCGAGCCTGACGCACGGACGGTCGCCGTCTACTCGGCTGTCGTCCGCCAGCTCGTCACGAAGGACCACACATTCGGAGACGCCGAGTCACCGTTCGAGCGCGTGTTCATCGATGTCCGCATCGACCGCGGTGCCGGGAACCCGGACGCCGCGCCGCCCAGCGGGAGCGCACTCTCCGCCGAGGAGCAGGCCGCGATCCTGCGCGAGCTCGACGACCTTCCGACGGTGAAGTTCGTCGAGGATCCCGACTCTGTGATCGTCGGCAAGGACCGTTGCGCCCACGTCAAGGGGAACGGCGTGCTGGTCACCCTCGGGCCGATCTCCGGGGGCTCAGTGCGGGTGACGGTCCCGAACGACATATTCTTCGCCTGCCTCGGCGGCCAGTGGCTCACCTACGTCCTCGAGCAGGCGGACGGTGACTGGCGCGTCACCGGCACCACGGGCGTGATCGGCATCTCCTAGCCGCTAGCGAACGAGCTTGCGGAGGCGACGGGCGTCCGGCACGTACGGCACCTCGAAGTCGCCGGCGACGAGCGTCCCGTAGCCGAAGATCCTGCCCAGCACGCCCTGCTCGAACTCGAGCGCCGGCGCGTGCGCCAGCGCCACCGACGCCGAGCGTCGCCGTGCCACGCCGTAGACGACCGTCAGCTTCTCGGAGGTGAGCAGGAGCCGTGTCCGGTCCCAGCGCAGGACCGCGCGGAACGCAAGCAGGGCGCCGAGGACGAGGAGCGCCGCCCCGGCCACGCCGGCGATCCAGTACTCCTGGCCGACGACGACCAGGACGAGGCCGGCGCCGACGACCGCGAGCGGTCGCAGCAGCGGCCGGACCAGGGCAGCGCCGTGCGGGCGTGCGTCGAGGCGCACCGCCTCCTCGTGCTCCGCATCCGGCATGCGGCGCCCTTTCGCCGTGGATCGGCTAGGCCCTGCGCCAGCGGCCGAAGATGAGGCCGCCGAGCGTGAAGCCGAGGCCGAACGTCCCGACCGCGAACGCGCCCACGGCCAGCGTCTTCCGCCAGGCCGAGAGACGCTGCCAGCGGCCGAGGACCTCCTGCTCCTCGGCGGAAAGCGGCTCGCCACGCCGCTTCTTGCGCTCTGCCGCACCGGCCCGGAGGCCGAGGTACATGTCGTCGAAGATCTCCGCAGGTTCGTCGACCATGCCCTCACTATAGTCTCCCGGCCCGATGCCGCCCCTCCGCCTGCTGCACGTCTCCGACCTCCACGCGGGGACGCGCGAGGAGCCCGAGGTGGAGGCGGACCTGCGGGCGCTCGTCCAGGAGACCGGAGCGGAGCTCGTGGTCGCGACCGGCGACCTCACGCACCGAAACCGGCCCGCCGAGCACGAACGTGCGGCGACGCTTCTGCGCTCGCTCGAGTGTCCCCTCGTCGTCGTTCCGGGGAATCACGACATACCGCCGTGGTCGCCGGCGCGGTTCACGAAGACGTTTACCGCGTTCCGGAGCCAATGGCCGCAGCTCGAGCCCGTCTACCACTCGGACAGCGTCGTCATCTGCGGGCTCAACTCGGTGACGCCCTGGAAGCACCAGGGCGGGACGCTACGACCGAGCCAGCTCGAGCACGCAGCGCAAGTCCTCGCGGACGCCCCGGTCGGCGCGCTGAAGGTCGTCGCGCTTCACCATCACCTGATCGGTGCGCCCTGGCGGAGCTACAAGCGCCCGGTCGCGCGCCGCGGGTCGGTGCTCGGGGGCCTCGTCGACGCCGGCGCCGAGCTCATCCTCTCAGGCCACGTCCACCAGAGTGCCGTCGGCGAGCGGCGCGAGTTCGAGGTCGTGGTGGGCCCGGTGCACGGGACGACCGTCGTCACCGCCCCCGGGCTCGGGCAGCCGCGTCCGAGCAGGCGGGGCGAGGCGCGCGGGCTCCACCTCGTGGAGGCGGAGGAGCGGCGCCTCCGCGTGCGCACCTACGCCTGGTCGGCGGAGGGCTGGGCGCTGATCGCCGACCGCCGTTTCCCGCGCGGGGCCGAGCCGCTCAGCGCGATCGGCTGAGCGGCTCGGCAGCGCGGAGTCGATTACGGAGCGGTCACCGGCGGACAGGCTGCTCCAACGCAGACGATCCGCCCCTGGATCGCCGGGCTGAGCGGCGAGTTCGCCGTGATCCAGTCGGCCACCGTCTGATCCATGATCTCGCGCGAGTGCGCACGGCTCGCCACGTTCGGGTAGCCGTCGCCTCCCGCCGCCATGAAGTCGTTGATGGCGATGTGGTACATCGACGCCGCCGTCAGGTCGACCGCGGCGCCTGTGCACGAGCCGTCCGCGGCCTGGCGGACGACACTGGCCAGTATCACTCGGCTCCCGGCCGGTGCGGCGACGTCGTAGTCGAAGCAGAGCCCCGAGACCTGCGGGAAGCGGCCGTTGGCCGCCGGCATCAGCGAGACGCCGTTCTCGAGGAACGTCTTGAGCTCGGCCCCGTCGACGTCGACGGTCGCCACCAGGTTTCCGAACGGAAGCACGCCCAGCACCTGCCCCCTGGTGATCGGGAAGGGCGGAGGCGTGAATGCCGGACAGAAGTCGTCCGGGCTGTCCGTCGTCGGGCAGGTCAGGTCGGCCCGGAGGCCGCCCGAATTGGTGATCGCGAAGTCGGTCTCGAACGTGAGCCGCATCGCGTCGGTGACGATGTTGCCCTCGAGCGACTCGCAGAGCCGTCCGTCGACGCGTCCGCACGAGTCGGACCGCGGGACCACCCTGTCGGACGAGCCGATCTCGCCGGCCAGGATCGGCCGGAGCTCGGTGTTCAGCTCGTCGATCCGGGCCTGGATAGTCGGGTCAGGCGTGACGCCGATGTTCCAGGGCCTGTGGAAGTCCGAGGTCGCGTAGACGACCTCGTGCGACCGCAGGTCGATGAAGATCCGGACGCGCAGGAAGCGCACGCCACGGCTCAGGTTCTCGACCGCGAGGACGCCATTCGGCCGTTCGGAGACCACCTGGAAGTTCGTGTGGTCGCCGATGACGACGTCGACGTTCTTCGCGCCGTCGGCGAGGTCGATCAGCGGGCCGGTCGGATTGGTCAGGGTCCCGGCCGTCGCGCCGAGATGGCCGATGGCCACGATTGCCGACACCCGCTGCCGCTGCTTGGCGAGCCTCAGGGCTTCGGCGTTCACGGCCACGAGCGGGTCGGTCACGTGGAAGGGGTCGAGCGACCCCGGCTTCGTCAGCTCCGGGATGTCGGGGTTGGAGAAGCCGACGATCGCCGTACCGGAGCCCGGGCGCGATCTGCACGACCCTGGACTTCGACCACTCCGCCGGCGTGTTCCCGTCGTCGTCGACGATGTTCGACGAGACGTAGTCGAAGTCGGCGAGCGGGATGAGCTCCTCTCTCAGGTACTGCGACCCGCGGTCGAAGTTGTGGTTGCCGAGCCCGTCGAAGTCGAAGCCCATGAGGTTCATGAACTCGATCGTCGGCGTGTCGCCGAAGAACGCCGAGATCGGCGGCGTTGCCCCGACCGCGTCACCGGCGGTCAGCGTCGCGATCTCGCCCGGCGCCTCGGCGCGGTAGGCGTCGAACCACGGCTTCAGGAACGCCGAGCCGCCGATCGGGAAGACCGGGTTGGCGGCGCCGCCGCCCGACAGGGTGTCGGCCGCCTCGGTGAGCGGCACGAGCTGGCCGTGGTAGTCGGAGATGTCGAGGATCTGCAGCTCGTAGATCTGGTTCCCGCCCTTGACGATGTCGAGCAGCACCTTGCCGCGGGCGTTGTTCGGCTCGGGGATGTCCCATCAGGTAGGCGATGGTCGGGGCGAGGTCGACCGCCCTCACGCCCGGAACGGTCTGGCCAGGCCTGATGTCCGGCCCCGAGGCGATGAACGTCGCGTGCATGTTGACGTTCCGCTGGATGTTGACGAGGTCGGGCAGATAGCCGTGCTGGCCGAAGAACTGCGACGGGGCGACGAGCTGCCCCGGCGTCTGCGCGTCGGTCTGGTACGGCGGCCGGAAGACGACGACCACGTCGCCGCTGCGGTTGGGATGCAGGGCATCGGTGCCGTCGACGTTTCGCAGCTCCTCCTTCTTGAACACCTTGGCCACGACCTGCTGCTGCCCGGGCAGGTTCGGGTCGTCGAGGTTCTGGAACGCCGCGATGATCTGGTTCCGCACCGCCTCGTAGTTCGCGGCCGGCACCTGCGGCGTGTTCCCACCCGCGGGATCGCGGCCGGCGAGGTTGAGGTAGATCTGCGAAGTCCCACCGGCGTGACACTCCTTGGCGAGCGTGTCGCCGGGGGTCGTCGTGCCGGGGTCGTTCGCGGCCTTGCGGCAGTTGCCGGCCTGCTCGCGCTCCTGCAGGCCGAGGTCGACGAGCACCTTGCTCACGTTGACCGCCCACCACTGGGGCGCGAACCCGTGGTCGGAGGAGACGAACACGTTGTGCTTGCGCGCCATCAGGTCGCGCGCCAGATCGAGCGTCCCGTCGGCCTCCTCGTAGGCCGCGCGGATGTAGCCCTCGCGCGCGCGATGCGGCCGTCAGGGACGTCGTCGTTCGTGACGTCGTCGTAGAACGGGTTCGGGTTGCCGTCGATGTCGGTCGGCGTGATCAGGCCCATGAACTGGTGGCTGAACTCGTCCGTGACCGGGTTGCCGACGAGCAGGAGGTCCGGCTTGACGCCGAGGCCCGAGGGCGCCGGCCCGAGGATGTACTCGAGGTAGGCCCAGTGCGCGTCCTTCCACTTGAGGCCCTGCTCGACGTAGGTGTCCTCGTCGACGATCCCCGCCTCGAGCGGGGCGAAGTCGGCCGCGGTCGAGGTCGGGAAGTCGCGGTTCAGCGTCTCCTCGAAGGCCGTGGAGCCGGCAGGACCGAGCGCGTTGTACGTCGCGTTGGCCCGCTGCACGGACGTGAAGTAGAGGCGGAACTTGGACAGGTCGGCGTTGAGGTCGATGGCCTTCACGTAGAACCCGGCCGTGCGGCCTGCGAACGTGCCGCTGGCGAGCGTCACCTTGGCGTCGGCCCACTCGCCCTGCGCGAGGTTCGCGACCGCCTCGGCGCCGTTCTTGCCGTCAGCCGCGTTGACGATCAGCGCCCGGTCGTAGTTCGTCGCGCCGTCGTTCGTGGAGTCGTAGATGTAGACGTCCCAGACCCCGTTCCCCGGGATCTGCGCATTGTTGTGCGTGAACGAGGCCTGCTTGGCCGGGCTGAACGAGGCCGGGACGTTCGTCCATCCCGCCGCGTCGGCCAGGTCGATGCGCTGGTACTGGACGCCGAACGCGTTTGCGCCGGCGGGCTGCCCGGGCAGGTCGTAGTTGAGCATGATCCCGCGCACGCCGATGAAGGTGCGGAAGTCGACCACGGGGCCCTGGAGCGCCGGGACGAGCCCGCGCGAGCCGACCCACTCCATCGAGACGACGGTCTTGCCGCTCCGCTCGGCCGACTGTGCGATGTGATCGGCCTGGAGGATGCCGGGCGTGGCGAAGCTGGTCGAGTTGTTGAAGTTACCCTCGCCAGTCCGGTGGAAGGTGTTGTTGGTCGAGCCGTGCTCACCGGGCCACGTGCCGGTCGAGAGCGTGTACCAGCCGACGCCGGTGTTCGGCGGGAAGCCCTGGAGAAGTCCGTTCTCCCCCTTGACCCCCTGCCGCATGAGCAGGCGCATCGTCGGCATGGCGCCTTGGCTCGCATACTTGTCGACCAGGTCCGGCCGCATGCCGTCGGCGGCGAAGTAGATGACCGGCGTGCCGCTCGGCTGGCCGGGCTTCGGCGGAGCTGCCCCAGCCGTCCCGATCGACACCGAGCCGGCGACGAGCAGCATGAACGAAAGAGTGAGGGCAGCAAGCAAGGCTGGCCTCAACCGCATTGGGCGTTTCATCTGACTCCTCTCCCCGGGGTAGGACCGCAGGGAAGTTACTCCGTTCGGGCGCCGATGACAACCGCCGGCACCGCGCTCAACCAAGCCGAAACACGGGCGCTACCAGTCGTGGACACGACAGATCGAGGCGAAGGCAGGAACCCGCCCGCGAGCGGCCGAGCCGACCACCGAGGCCGACGTCTTGAAGGCGGCGAGCAGGGCAGGATCCGGCGAGCGGCCCGAGTAGCTACGCCGCCGGCTCAGCGGCCGCCTGGAGCTCGCGGCGGAGATCCTTGATCTCGTCCCGGAGCTTGGCCGCGTACTCGAACCGCAGCTCCTCCGCCGCCGCGAACATCTCCTCCTCGAGGGTGACGACGAGCTTCTCCAGCTCCTCGTTCGTCATCCCCTCGACCTGGCGCTGGCCGCGCCGGCGCCTGCCGGGGACGTGCGGCGCGGACTCGAGCGAGAGGAACTCGGCGATGTCGGAGACGCCCTTGACGATCGACTCCGGTGTGATCCCGTGCTCCTCGTTGTAACGGAGCTGGATCTCGCGCCGGCGCGTCGTCTCGTCGATGGCGCCCTTGATCGCCTCCGTCAGCTTGTCGGCGTACATGACGACCTTCCCGTTCACGTTCCTGGCCGCCCGGCCGATCGTCTGGATCAGCGCCGTCTGGCCGCGGAGGAAGCCCTCCTTGTCCGCATCGAGGACGGCCACGAGCGAGACCTCGGGCAGGTCGAGCCCTTCGCGCAGGAGGTTGACGCCGACGAGGACGTCGAACTCGCCGAGGCGGAGCTCCCGGATGATCTTGATCCGGTCGAGCGTGTCCACCTCGGAGTGGAGGTAGCGCGTGCGCACGCCCGACTCGAGCAGGTAGTCGGTCAGATCCTCGGCCATCTTCTTGGTCAGCGTCGTGACGAGGGCGCGCTCCCCCGCCTCTTCCCGGCGGCGGATCTCGTTCAGAAGGTCGTCGATCTGGTTCTTCGTCGGGCGCAGCTCGACCTCGGGGTCGACCACGCCGGTCGGGCGGATGATCTGCTCGGCGATATTCGTCGAGTTGCGGAGCTCGAACGGCCCCGGTGTCGCCGAGACGAAGAGGAGCTGCGGCGCGCGCTCGAGGAACTCGTCGAAGCGGAGCGGCCGGTTGTCGAGCGCGGACGGGAGCCGGAAGCCGTGCTCGACGAGCGTCTCCTTGCGCGAGCGGTCGCCCTCGTACATGCCGCCGATCTGCGGCACGGTCTGGTGCGACTCGTCGATGAGGACGAGGAAGTCGTCGCCGAAGAAGTCGAGCAGCGTGTGCGGCGGCGTCCCGGGGGAGCGGCCGTCGAGGATCCGCGAGTAGTTCTCGATCCCGTTGCAGTAGCCGAGCTCCTGCAGCATCTCGAGGTCGTACTCGGTGCGCTGCCGGATCCGGTGCGCCTCGAGCAGCTTCCCCTGCGACTCGAAGAGCCTCACCTGCTCCTCGAGCTCGTGCTTGATCTCGCCTACGGCCCGCTCGATCGTGTCGCGGGAGGTCACGTACTGGGTCGCCGGGAAGATGGCGAGGTGCTCGAGCCGGGCGTAGATCTCGCCCGAGAGCGGGTCGAAGTGCGTGATCTGCTCGACCTCGTCGCCGAAGAAGGAGATGCGGTAGGCCGACTCCATGTGCGCGGGCTGCACCTCGACCACGTCGCCGCGCACGCGGAACCGCCCGCGGCCCAGGAACGAGTCGTTCCGGGCGTACTGGATGTCGACGAGCTTCCGCAGCATCACGTCCCGGTCGATTTCCTGGCCGACCCCGAGCGCGACGGTCTTCTCCCCGTACTCCTCCGGCGAGCCGATGCCGTAGATGCAGGAGACCGACGCGACGATGAGCACGTCCTTGCGGGCCAGGAGCGCGGCCGTCGCCGCGTGCCGCAGCCGGTCGATGTCGTCGTTGATGGACGCGTCCTTCTCGATGTAGAGGTCGGCCTGCGGGACGTACGCCTCCGGCTGGTAGTAGTCGTAGTAGGAGACGAAGTACTCGACCGCGTTTCCCGGCAGGAACTCGCGGAACTCGTTGCAGAGCTGCGCGGCCAGGGTCTTGTTGTGGGCGATCACGAGCGTCGGTCGCTGCACCTGCTCGGCGATCCACGCCATCGCCGCCGTCTTCCCCGTGCCGGTGGCCCCGAGCAGCGTCTGGTAGCGGTCGCCTCGGCGAATGGACTCGGACAGCGCGGCGATCGCCTCGGGCTGGTCGCCGGTCGGGCTGTAGGCCTCGGAGACGCGGAAGGCGGACATCCTGGCCATCGTAGCCGCGCGCCGGCGGGCGTTTGGACTACGATCCCGCAGCGTGCCGCGAAAGGCCCTGAGCATACGGAGGGGCGCTCGGCAGGCCCGCAAGCGGGCTCGGCGGGCCTACGGCCTCGCCACGAAGCGAGTCCGCATCCTTCCGTCGTTCCTCGTGATCGGCGCCCAGCGCGCCGGCACGACATCGCTCTTCTACTACCTCTGCGACCACCCCGACGTCGCCCGGCCGGCGACGAAGGAGATCCACTTCTTCGACGACAACCACTGGCGCGGTGCCGACTGGTACCGTTCGTTCTTCGCGCTTTCCTTCGGCGGCGAGCGCCCCACGGGCGAGGCCACGCCCTACTACCTGTTCCATCCGGCCGTGCCGGCCCGCGTGGCGGCGACGATCCCCGACGTCAAGCTGATCGCGCTCCTGCGCAACCCGGTCGACCGTTCGTACTCGCACTACCGGAAGATGAAACGCATGGGCATCGAGCGACTCTCGTTCAGGAAGGCCCTCGCCGCCGAGGAACGCCGGCTGGCCGGCGAGGAGAAGCGGCTGCTGGCCGACCCCCGCTACCGGAGCGGTCATCATCGCCGCCACGCCTACGTCGGCCGGAGCCTCTACGCCGACCAGCTCGAGCGCTGGCTGGGCGCGTTCCCGCGTGACCAGCTGCTCGTCCTCCTCTCCGAGGACTTCTTTGCGCGACCGGCCGAGGTCTACGCGGAGACGCTCGGGTTCCTCGGCCTGCCCCCGTGGGAGCCGGAAGCTCTCGAGGACCGTAATCCCGCGTCGTACAGGCCGCTCCCACCCGGGCTGCGTGCAGCGCTCGAGGAGCGCTTCGCCGAGCCGAACGCGCGGCTCGCCCGCCTGCTCGGCAGAGACGTGTGGGCGCCGGCCGAGACGCCTCAGTCGTCGAGCGCGAGCTCGTCCGCGTAGGCGCGCGCGTAGAGCTCGCGCGCTTCCAGGACGTTGTCCACGAATTCTCTGGTCTCGGGGAAGGGGATCTCCTCGCGGCCCTCCGCGATCCACTCGTCGACGTTCGCCTGGCCGGCGTTGTACGCGGCCAGAGCCAGGCGCTCGTCCTCGTACTTCTGCAGCAGGCGCCGCAGGTAGAACGATCCGTAGCGCACGTTGATCTCGGGGTCGTAGAGGTCGTCGACCTCGAAGCGGCTCCCGCCCGTCAGCTGGGCGATGCCCTCCGCGGTGTCGGGCAGGAGCTGCATGAGCCCGATGGCGCCGGACGAGGAGCGGGCGTCCGCGTCGAACTTGCTCTCCCGGTAGATGACCGCCGCGAGCAGAGCGGCGTCGAGGTCGTACTGTTCGGCGTGGCCGCGGACGATGTGCTCGTACTCGAGGGGATAGCGGAGGCGGACGTACCAGGACGGCTCCGTCTGCTCGACGTAGAGGAAGACGCCGGCCAGCGCGGCCAGCAGGACGGCGACGCTGATCGCGATTCTCATCGGTGTTCCGTCAGGGTGGCCATGATGCCGGACACGAACTCGTCGAGCTCGGCGAGCGAGCCGTCGTTGACGTAGACGAAGTCCGCCCGCCTCGCCTTCTCCTCCTCCGGGACCAGGCGCTGCTCGCGCTCGCGAAGCGGGCCGATCCTGCGCGCGACGCGCACCTCCGGCGACGCCGTGACGACGACGACCTTGTCGAAGCGCGACTCGCCGCCGACCTCGTACAGGAGCGGCACCTCGGTGACGCAGACCGCCGGCGGGTCGGGCAGAGCTGCCAGCTCCTCGCGCCAGGCGAGGTAGCGCGCGACGACACGGGGATGCAGGAGCTGCTCGAGCCACGCGAGCGCGGGCCGGTCGGCGAAGACGATCTTGCCGACCCGCGGCCTGTCGATCTCCCCGTCCTCGCCGAGCACCCCGTCCCCGAAGCGCTCGAGGACGGCTTCTTTCACCTGGGGATCGTGCCTGAGGAGCTCGTGGACGATCTCGTCGCTCGAGATGACGGCGGCGCCCTGCCGCGCGAAGGCGCGCAGGGCCGTTGACTTCCCGGCGCCGATTCCGCCCGTGATCGCGACCGCGACCGGAGGCTTACCGCGACTCGTCGTCGTCAGGCTCGGTCGAGGCCTCGCCCTCGGGGGCGGCCCCCTCGCTGATCTGCTGCTCCGCCTCCGGAGCGGAAGCCTCAGGCTCGACCTCGGCGACCTCAGGCTCGACCTCGGCTGCCTCAGGCTCGACCTCGGCTGCTTCAGGCTCGACCTCGGCTGCTTCAGGCTCGACCTCGGCGGCTTTCAGGCTCGACCTCGGCGGCTTCAGGCTCGACCTCGGCGGCCTCAGGCTCGACCTCGGCGGCCTCGGGCTCGGCCTCGGCGACCTCCTCGACGAAGGCGGCCTCGTCAGCCGCGTCCTCCACGAAGACCTCCTCCGAGAGCCCGAGGTCGGGCGCGTCCTCACCGATGCCCGGCCGGGTGGACTCGCCCTCCTCGACGCGCTTCAACGACAGCGAGAGGCGCCGGCGCTCGGCGTCCATCTCGATGATCTTCGCGCGGAGCATCTCGCCCTGCTGGACGACCTCGCGCGGGTTCTCGACGTGGTGCGTGGCAAGCTCCGAGATGTGCACGAGGCCCTCGACGCCCGGAATGACCTCGACGAACGCGCCGAAGGTCACGACCTTCGTCACGCGCCCCTCGACGACGTCGCCCTGCTGGTAGGTGTCGATCACCTGCTGCCACGGGTCGGACTGCGTCTGCTTGAGCCCGAGAGAGATCCGCTGGCGCTCGCGGTCGATGTCGAGCACCTTCACGCGCACCTCCTGCCCGATCTCGAGCAGCTCCGAGGGATGATTGACATGGCTCCAGGAGAGCTCGGAGATGTGGATGAGGCCGTCGATTCCCTCGAGGTCGACGAAGGCGCCGAAGTCGACGATGTTCGAGATCGTTCCCTCGACGACGTCGCCGGGCGAGAGCCGGTCCAGGATCGCCTGGCGCATCTCGCGGCGCTCCTCCTCGAGCACGGCGCGGCGCGAGAGGACGACGTTGTTGCGGCTGCGGTTGAGCTCGATCACCTTGCAGCGGAGCGTCTGGGCCATGAACTCGTCCAGGTCCTGGACGCGGCGGATGTCGACGAGGGAGGCGGGCAGGAAGCCGCGCACGCCGAGGTCGAGGATGAGCCCGCCCTTCACGACCTCGATGACGATTCCCTCCACGGGCTCGCCGCTCTCCGCGGCGCCCTCGATGCGCTTCCAGGCCATCTCGAAGCGCGCGCGCTTCTTCGAGAGGATGAGGCGCCCCTCGGCGTCCTCCTTCGTCATCACGAGCGCGTCGATCTCGTCCCCGAGGTTGACCTCGTCGGCCGGGTTGACCGACCGTCGGATCGAGAGCTCCGAGACGGGGATCACCCCTTCCGACTTGTAGCCGATGTCGACGAGGACCTCGTCCTTGTCCACGCGGACGACCTTGCCGCGCACGACCTCCCCCTCGTTGATCACGGGGAAGGTGGAGTCGTAGTCGGGGATCAGCTCGCCGTCCGGACCGCGGGTCCAGACGTCGTCGTCTGTCTTCGGGATGTCTGCTTCGGTCGTCGTCTCGTTCGGAACCATGCGGGATCGCGCATTATAGCCAGCACTACGTGAAAGGCCGCGACCTCCTCATCCTGGGTGCAGTGCTCCTGGTGGTCGGCTTCGCCCTGGCGGACACGCTCCGGTCCGACGAGCCACGCGTCGAGGCTCGCTCGACCACGACCGAGCTCGGTGAGGACGGGACGACCACCGCGCCGGCCGAGGAGGAGGAGCTCGGCCGGGAGCAGATGCCGCCGGTCGAGGGAGCACCAGGTTCGATCGTGCTCACCCAGACGGGCTCGTGCGCGGTGCGCGAATTCGACCTCCCGACCGGGATCGAGTTCCCGAACGTCGTCCAGCGGTCGACCTGCCAGCTCTGGGCGGCGCCCGTGACCGCGAAGGTCGCGGTCGGGATCGCCGAGCCGCTGGGCGACGCCGTCCCGTTCCGCTTCATCGACCTGAGCCGGAGCGGTCGCGACCTCGGCAGCTCCGACGCCGCCTTCGGGTTCCTGGTCTGGAGCGACGACGGCCAGCGCGCGGCCTGGTGCAACGGTCGTCTCGAAGGCATCGACCAGCTCGTCGGCGGCCCTCGACGGCAGCTCGACGGGTGCCCGGCCGCCTACACGCCCGAGGGCGAGATCGTCTACGCGCGGGGAGATCGGCTCTACGTCGAGGACCGCCCCGATCTGCAGGCGTCGGGCACGATCACGGGCGTGCACTACGGTCCCGTCGACGGGTCGGTGGCCGTGCTCGTGGAAGGACGGCGCATCGAGCGCTACGTCGAGGGTCGGCTGACGGACGCGCTCGATCTCTCGGAAGGGTTCCAGGGACGCCTGCCGGTGCTCTCGCCCGACAACTGCTCGGCCGCCTTCCGCGCCGGCGGCAGGATCCGCATCCTCGACGTCGGCTGCTCGTTCCTCGGTCCGCAGGGTGCGCGCTTCCCGGGACAGGTCGCCTCCTGGGCGCCCACCGGCGACTGGCTCGTCGTCGGCGGGACAGCCGAGATGACTTTCTACGACCTCGTCGAGGGCCGCGAGCCGGTCACGTGGCCGCTCGGCGTCGCGCAGATCGTCTGGCGCCGGAGCTGAGCGGCGGCTCAGCGGTCGATCGCGTACCAGACGACGTCGTGCGCGTGCCAGGTGTCCTCCCCGCGCAGGGTGAGCCCGAGGCGCTCCATGACCGCTCGCGAGCGCCCGTTCGCGGGCACCGTGATCGAGATCAGCTGCGGGTCGGCGAGGTGCTCGCGCCAGCACTCGACGCTCGCCCGGCCGCCCTCGGTGGCGAGGCCTCTCCCCCACCAGTTCCGGTGGAGGGCCCAGCCGACCTCCACCGGGTCGGGAGCGGCCGGCCAGTCGTGGTGGCGCATGAGCCCGATCCGCCCGACGAACCTTCCGCTGGCGGCGTCCTCGGCCGCCCAGAGGCCGAAGCCCTCCCGCTCCCACTGACATGCGAACCGCTCCACGTGCGCGGCCGGGTCGTAGACGGGATTGTGCTCCAGGAACTCGGGCTGCGAGTAGATCTCCGCGAGCGCGTCCGCGTCGCCGTCCCGCCATTGCCGGAGGAGGAGCCGCTCGGTGCGCAGCTCCTGCGGGATCACGACTTGGCTTCGTTCCAGTCGTCGCCGACGCCGATGTCGACCGCCAGCGCCGGGTCGAGCGGGTAGGCGCCGCACATCTCCTCGCGGACGAGGTCGCGCACCGCCGAGGTCTCCACCTCGGGGACCTCGAGGAGGAGCTCGTCGTGCACCTGCAGGACGAGGCGCGCGGCCCTCCCCTCCTCGCGCAGGCGCCTGTGGATGGACACCATCGCCGCCTTGATGATGTCGGCGGCCGTCCCCTGCATGACGAAGTTGACCGCCAGCCGCTCGCCGAATCCACGCGTCTGGCGGTTGCGCGCCTTCAGCTCCGGCACGGGCCGCCGGCGGCCGAAAAGGGTGATCGCGTATCCGTCGCGCTCGGCCTGCTCGATCGTCCGCTGGATGAAGTCCTGGACGTGCGGGAAGCGCGCGAGGTACGTGTCGATGTACGTCTGGGCCTCCTCGCGCGGGATGTCGAGGTTCTCGGAGAGCCCGAACGCCGAGATCCCGTAGATGATCCCGAAGTTGACCATCTTGGCCACGTTCCGCTCGTCCTTGGTCAGCTCGGCGCGCTCCTTCCCGAGCACCTCGGCGGCGGTCGCCGCGTGGATGTCCTCGCCAGCGGCGAACGCCTCGCGGAGCTTCGGCTCGCCGGAGACGTGCGCGAGGATCCGCAGCTCGACCTGCGAGTAGTCCGCCGAGAGGAGCCGGAAGCCCGGTTCGGCGACGAACGCGCTCCGGATCTCCCGCCCCAGCTCGGTGCGGATCGGGATCGCCTGCAGGTTCGGGCTCGACGTCGAGAGCCGCCCCGTGGAGGCGACCGCCTGGTTGAAGTGCGTATGCAGCCTCCCGTCCTCGGGCGAGATCAGGCTCGGCAGCGGCTCGAGGTAGGTGTTGAGGAGCTTGGAGTACTCCCGCCATTCCTCGATCACCCCGACGATCTCGTGCTCGGAGCGGATCGAGCGCAGCACGCGGGCGTCGGTCGAGTAGCCGGTCTTGCCCCGGCGGCCCGCGGTGAGGCCGAGCACTTCGAAGAGGATGCGCGCGACCTGCTGGGTGGAGCCGAGCACGAACTCCTCCCCGGCGAGCTCGTGGGCCCGCGCCTCCAGCTCCTCGACGCGCTCGGCCAACCGCGCGGTGATCTCGCCCATCCGGTAGGTGTCGATGCGGACGCCGACGTCCTCCATCGCGGCGAGCACAGCGCTCAGAGGCAGCTCGACCTTGCGGTACAGCGGATCGAGCCCGCGCTCGGCGATCCGTGCCCGGAGCTGGGGATCGAGGCGGAGCACCGCGGCCGCGTGACGGACGAGCGCGGCCGTCTCCTCGTCGGCCGCGGGCTGCGGGACGAGCTCGACGCCGTACTCGGCGGCGAGGTCGTCCAGCTGGTAAGCGGAGCGGCCGGGATCGATGAGGTAGGCCATGAGCAGCGTGTCGTCGGTCGCCTCGAGCCGTGCCGCCTTGGCGTCGTGGACGACGAGAGCGGCGTCGCGCAGCCGTGCCGAGCTCTCGGGTCCCCACGGTCCGACCACGACCTCCTCCCCCTCGCGCGCCAGGGCGAAGCGGTCGCCCTCGAGAGCCAGGGCCGCCGGGCCGACGACCTGGTCGAGCTCACCTTCACGCCAGGCGACGTCGACGCCGGCCACCTCGACGGCCGCTGCCGGGAGCGCCTCGTCGAGCTCGTCGACACGGCCGAGGAGGTTGCGGAACTCGAAGCGGCGGAAGATCTCCTTCAGCTGCGAGCGGTCGGGGGGCGACAGCACGAGCGCGGCGGGATCGACGTCGAGCTCGAGGTCCCGGCGCATCGTCGCCAGCTCCTTCGACGCGAGCGCTTGCTCCGCGTGCTCGCGCAGCGCCCTCGCCCGGGCCGGCGAGAGCTCGTCGACGTGCTCGAGCACGCCCTCGAGCGAGCCGTACTGCGCGATGAGCTGACCCGCCGTCTTGTCCCCGATCCCGGGAACGCCGGGGATGTTGTCGGACGTGTCGCCCTTGAGCCCGATGAAGTCCGGTACCTGGTCGGGCGTGACCCCGTACCGCGCGAAGACGCGCTCGGGCGTGTAGACGTGGACGTCCGCAACGCCGCGCGGCGTCATCATCAGGCAGACGTTTCCGGTGCAGAGCTGGAACGCGTCGCGGTCGGTCGACACGACGCAGGTCTTCACCCCGGACTCGTCGGCCCGAGTGGCGAGCGTGGCGATGACGTCGTCGGCCTCCCAGCCCTCGAACTCGAGGTTTCGGTACCCGAAGGCCTCGACGATCGGCCGGAAGTGCGGGAACTGCTCCCGCAGGAGATCGGGCATCGGCCGCCGCTCGACCTTGTAGTCCGGGGAGAGCTCCTTCCGGTGCACGGGGCTCGTGTCCCAGGCGACCGCGACGCCCTTGGGGCGGTAGTCGGAGAGGAGCTTGAAGAGCATGTTGGTGAAGCCGAGGAGGGCGTTCGTGGGAAAGCCCTCGGTCGTGGCCAGCTCCTCCGGCAGCGCGAAGTACGCCCGGTAGGCGAGGTTGTTCCCGTCGACGAGGAAGAGCTCGGCCTCGCGCGCGGGGGCGTCGTCGACCTGGAGCTCGGCCCCGGTCAGCGTCTTCGGCATGCCCCGAGTCTATTCGGGGAGGCTGGGCGCGCCGGAGCCGCTAGTCGATGCCGAGGTAGGCCTTCTGGACCTGCTCGTTCTTCGCGAGGACGTCGGCGTCGTCCGTGAGGGCGATGAGGCCCGTCTCCATGACGTAGCCCCGGTTCGCGACGTCGAGCGCCATGAGGGCGTTCTGCTCGACGAGCAGGATCGGCGTCCCCTGCTTGTTGATCTCGACGACGATCTCGAAGATCCGCTCGACGAAGATCGGGGCGAGGCCCATGGACGGCTCGTCCAGCATGAGCAGCTTCGGTCGGGCCATGAGCGCGCGGCCCATCGCCACCATCTGCTGCTCGCCTCCGGAGAGGGTGCCGGCCTGCTGCGTCTTCCGCTCGGCGAGCCGCGGGAAGAGGGTGTAGACCCGGTCGAGGTCGTCGTTGAACGTCGAGCGGTCCTTCAGCTGGAACGTCCCCATCTCCAGGTTCTCGAGGACGCTCATGCGCGGGAACAGCTTCCTCCCCTCGGGCGACTGGGAGATCCCCAAGGCGACGACCCTGTGCGGCGCGGCGTTGGTGATGTCCTGCCCCTGGAAGCGGATCGTCCCGGTCCGCGGGTGGTTGAGGCCGTTGATCGAGCGGAGCGTCGTCGACTTGCCCGCCCCGTTGGCGCCGATCAGCGTCACGATCTCGCCTTCGCGGACCTCGACCGTGATCCCCTTGAGGGCATGGATCGCGCCGTAGTAGGTGTGGATGTCCTCGACTTCGAGGATGGCGCCGTTTCGCCCGCCGGTCGCCTCCTGCGCGGACGCGGGCTGGTGCGCGGGCTGCGCGGGCGCCTGCCCGGTCTCGTGCGGCGATTCGCTCACGACGTCGCTCCCGTCGTTGCCGCCTTCCCGAGGTAGGCCTCGACCACCCGCTCGTCGTTCTGAACGACGGCCGGGGCGCCCTCGGCGATCTTCTCGCCGTAGTCGAGCACCGTGACCCGGTCCGAGATGCCCATGACGACCTTCATGTCGTGCTCGATCAGGAGCACGGTCAGCCCCTGCTCCTCGCGAAGCTTCGAGGTGAACTCGGTGAAGGCCGCGGTCTCCTGCGGGTTCATGCCGGCGGTCGGCTCGTCGAGCAGGAGCAGCTGCGGATCCGTCGCAAGCGCGCGCGCCACCTCGAGGCGGCGCTGGTCGCCGTACGGGAGGTTCCGCGCAAGCGAGTTCTCGCGGCCTTTGAGCCCGCAGAACGCAAGGAGCTCGCGGCCGGAGGCGATCGACTCCTTCTCCTCGCGGCGAACGCGGGGAAGCCCGAAGATCGAGCCGAAGATGCCGCCCTTGAGCCGGTGGTGCATGCCGACCTGGACGTTCTCGATCGCGGTCATGTACTGGAAGAGGCGGATGTTCTGGAAGGTCCGGCCGACGCCGAGCTTCGTGATCTGGTGGGGAGGCTTGCCGGTGATGTCAGTGCCGTCGAACTCGATCGCCCCCGCAGTCGGCTTGTAGACGCCCGTCAGCATGTTGAAGAACGTCGTCTTGCCGGCGCCGTTCGGCCCGATCAGGCCGACGATGCTCTTGCGCGGGATCACGAAGTCCACGTCGTTGACGGCGACGAGGCCGCCGAACTCCTTCCGAACCAGCTGCGCAACGAGGAGGTTGTCGTCGGCCATCACTCGTGCCGCTCTCCGTAGAGGGTGTCGCTGGCAAGACCGCCTTCCTCGAGCTCGCGCTTGTGGCGCGATTCCGGTATCAGCCCGACGGGTCGGAAGAGCATCATCAGCACGATGATGACGCCGTAAAGCCCGAACTGGACCTCGGTCACCTCGAACCTGAGCGGCGTCTCCCGGTTCAGCCAGCTCCCGATGTTCGCCAGCCCCTCCTGGTTCAGCCACGTGAGGATTCCGCCCGCGATGACGACGCCCCAGACGCTCCCCAACCCGCCGAGGATGACCATGCAGAGCAGGAAGACGGAGATGTTGAAGTAGAAGTCCGCGGGAAAGGCGCCGGCCTTGAAGCTCGCGTAGTACGCGCCTGCGACACCGCCGAAGAAGGCGCCGATGGCATACGACCATGTCTTCGTGCGCATCAGCGGCACGCCCATCGCAGCCGCGGCGGTCTCGTCCTCGCGGATGGCCACCCAGGCACGGCCGAGTCGCGAGTCGCGCAGCCGCACCGAGCAGAAGATCGTGATCAGGAGCAGGGCGAGCGCGCTCCAGTAGAAGAGGTTGACCCGGTCGAACGACTGCTGGAAGTTGAGCGGCAGGCCGAGCGAGTCGTTCAGGCCTTGCCCGAAGCCCGGCGCGTCGATCGGGTTGATGCCGAAGCTGCCGTTCGTCAGGTTGAAGACCTCCGGCCCGGGACGGACGTCGTCGCCGTTGTTGACGAACTGCGGGATGATCTCGCCGAACCCGAGGGTCACGATCGCCAGGTAGTCCCCGCGCAGTCGCAGCGTCGGGAGGCCGATCAGGATTCCGGCGAGCGCGGTGAGCGCGCCCGCGATCAGGAGGACGATCCAGATGTTGAGGTGGATCCCTTGCGTCTCGGTGGAGATCCCCGCCGAGCCGATGTGGACCTTCACCTGCTGGAAGTGCCCAGACGCGAGCCACCCTGCCGTATATGCCCCCACGGCATAGAACGCCACGTAGCCGAGATCGAGCAGCCCGCAGTAGCCGACGACGATGTTGAGGCCGACGGCCATCATGATGAAGACGATCATGATCACGGCCGTGGCCACGCTCGGGAAGTTCTGGATGACGGGCACGCCGGTAGGCAGGCTGTCGTAGTAGACGGGATAGAGCGCCGCCACTGAGAGCACCGCGAGGCCGGGGATGAGGCTCCGCCACCGCGGCGGGAGCTGTCTCCAGGCGCCGCGCAGGCGATCGCCGACGCCGGGCTGGGCGGTGCTCTCGGTCGCCATCAGGCCCCTTCCGGCGTCCGCTCGCCGAGCAGCCCCTCCGGGCGGAACACGAGGATGGCGATCAGGATGGCGAACACGATCGAGCGGGTCCACGAGCCACCGGCCGCCCAGTGCGTCAGCCCCTCGTTCCACGACTGGATGAGCCCGATGAGAATGCCGCCCAGGGCGGCGCCGGCCAGGTTGCCGATGCCGCCGAGCACGGCAGCCGTGAAGGCGATGAGCCCCAGCTCGAAGCCGGTGTTGTAGCGCATGTTGAAGAGGAGCAGGAAGAGCAGGCCCGCGGCGCCGGCAAGGGAGCCGGCCAGGATGAACGTGAACGAGATCGTCCGGTTGACGTTGATCCCCATCATCGCGGCCGCGTCCTGATCCTGGGCGACGGCACGCATTCCCTTGCCCTGCTTCGTCGACCTGACCAGCCAGGTGAGGATGAGCAGCACGGGAACCGTGATGAGCACGACCACCAGCTGGTTCCACCGGACCGAGATCTCGCCGATGGTGAACGCCGCGCCCGACTGAATCAGATTCGAGGCGCTGTAGAAGCGCACGCCGTAGAAGTAGAGAGCGATGTTCGAGACGATGAACGACATTCCCACCGCGGTGATGAGCATCGTGAGGCGCGGCTGGTCCCGCAGACGCCGGTAGGCGAGAAACTCGATCGTGAAGTTCAGGCTCGCCGCAAAGGCCGCCGCCAGCACCAGCGTCAGGAAGAGCCCACCGATCAGCGCGATCGTCGCGGTGTCTCCCGTCAGGTTGAGCAGATTGATCGAGATCGAGTACGCAACGAGGCCCGAGAGGGCGAAGACGTCGCCGTGCGCGAAGTTGATCAGCTGGAGGATTCCGTAGACGAGCGTGTACCCCAGCGCCACGAGCGCGTAGACGCATCCCGTGGTGACCCCGATGAGCGAGATCTGGACGAAGAGCTCCGGATCCGAGATGAGGTTCCGAAGGAGCCAGGCGACGATCAGAGCCAGAAAGACGACTCCGATGATCGAGGTCACGCTCGGCCGTCGCCGCCTGCCGAGCGCTTGGCGGGGCGATGGCCGTTCCGGTTGCGCCTCGACTGTCATCTCACCTCGTTCTCGTAGGGCCTCGGGGGAGGGCCGAGGCCCTCCCCCGAGCCGCCTTAGTCGGTGCTATCTAAAGACCAAGTGCAGCGTCGACCGTCTCCTGCGCCGGCGCGAGGGTCTCGTGTGGTTCGATCTCCTCCTGGCCAATGCCGATGCTGATGTTGACGATGTCGCCGCTCGAGATCGGGTCGCCCTCGGGGCTCAACGTGAAGTCACCGAGGAAGCACCCCTGGCAGTCCGTCGCGAACATCTGCTCGATCACGCTCGTCCGGCTTCCGTCCGAGGCCGCGATCGCTTCCAGGAGGACCTGGGCGGCCTGCGCCCCGTAGATCGAGTACGGGTCGACGGGCTCGCCGCCGAGCGTCCCCTCGAAGGTCGTGATGAACTCCTGGGCCGCCTCGGACGAGAACTCGTCGACCGGGAGACCGGCGACCGAGAAGAAGGCCCCGCGAGTGTTCTCGACACCCGCCTCGTCGATCGTCGACTGCTGGTAAAAGCCGTCCGGCAGGAACAGCTGGACGTCGCCGTCGTTCGGACCGAGCACACTCACCTTGTCCTGGATGAGCTGGGCGCCGTTCTCGTCGGTCAGGCCTCCGAGGAACAGAGCGTCGGCTCCCGACTCCCGGACCTGGTTCATGATCGCCTCGTAGCTCGAGGCCTTCGGATCCCACGCCTCGAAGCCGACGATCTCGATGCCGAGGAACGCAGCCGCGTCCCGGGTGTTCGAGGCGACGCCGAGGCCGTACGACTGCTCGTCGTTGAGGAGGTACAGCTTCGTGACCCCCTGCGCCTGCATGAACTCGGCCACGGCCGCGCCCTGGTAGGCATCGTTGGCCACGACCCGCGCGTAGTTGCGGGTGCCGGTCGGGTAGTACTTGTCCGGCTCGTCGTCCGCGCAGGCAGGGGCGGTCTGAGTGATGCAGACGTACGTGTTCGCCGGCGAGACCATCGCCATGGCGCCGCCCGGCGCCTGATTCAGGACCGGGATGATGATCTGGGCGCAGCCCGAGTTGAACGTGCCGATCAGCCCGAGCATGCTCGGCTCTGCCGCGTAGGAGTTCGCGTTCGAGCTGCACTTGGCCGAATCCCACGTGCCGGCCTGGGCCGTCGCGTCGTCGCACGACTGGTAGCCGATGTTGATGTCCCCGGCCTTCCAGCCGATCGAGTCGAGGTACTGCCGGACCGCCCCAGTGACCTGCAGCGACTGGGCTCGCGAGGATCCCTGCAGCGGCAGATCGGTCGCGATCAAGGCCTGCGGATCCCCTTCTCCCTCGTACTCGATGTCGGTGCACGATGCCGACGGCAGTGCGGTGACCGGCGGCAGCTCCACCCCGTCGCCTCCATCAGCCTCGCCCGTGGCGGCGGCTTCATCGTCGTCGTCGTCGCCGCCGCAGCCTGCAGCCACGAGGGCGAAGACGCCGATCAGCAGCACCAGTAACGCCAAAATCGTCCTTCGTTTCACTACTCCTCCTCTTTCGCCCGATTCCTTTTCGGCGCTGCACCCGGCGAGCACCGTTCGAAGGTGCCCGCGATTATGAACCCGGGTTCAACGCCCTTGCAACCCCTGCCGATACGATGAGCCTTCCATGGATCGCGCCGAAGTGGCGGAACTGGAAGACGCGCTGGACTCAAAATCCAGTGGGGCTCTGCCCCGTGCGGGTTCGATCCCCGCCTTCGGCATCCGTCGTCGTCACCTCCTCGCCACGGTCGAAGTCGGCCCATCGTTCAGGCTGGGTACGTCCAAAGAGACGACCGCGCGGAGCCGAAGTTAGGAAGTGAGCAAGCGTGTCGCACTCCTGACCGGGGGTGGGGACTGTCCGGGCCTGAATGCCGTCATCCGCGCGGTCACGCGGAGGTCGCTCGACCGCGGTCACGAGGTCGTCGGCGTCCGCGAGGGCTGGCGCGGCCTCGTCGAGCGCAAGCTCCAGCCGCTCGACGAGCGGGCGATCTCGGGGATCCTGCCGCGCGGCGGAACGATCCTGGGGACGTCTCGTACGAACCCGTTCAAGCTCGAGGACGGCGTCGAGCGCGTCCTCGAGCACGTCGAATCGGAGCGCCTGGACGCGCTCGTCGCCATCGGCGGAGAGGACACGCTGGGCGTCGCGGCGCGCCTCTTCGAGGAGCATGCATTCCCGGTCGTGGGCGTCCCGAAGACGATCGACAACGACCTCTCGGCGACTGACTACACGTTCGGCTTCGACACCGCGCTGACCGTGGCGACCGAGGCCATCGACCGGCTGCACACGACGGCGGAATCGCACAACCGCGTCATGGTCGTCGAGGTCATGGGCCGGCACACGGGGTGGATCGCCGTCATGAGCGGCATGGCCGGCGGCGCCGACGTGATCCTCATCCCCGAGCAGCCGATCACGGTGGAGGAGGCCTGCAGGACATCCAGCGCCGGCACGAGCGCGGCAAGGACTTCTCGCTCGTGGTCGTGAGCGAGGGCTACGAGCTGACGTACGCCTCGGGCGAGAAGCGGCAGATCGCCCAGGAGGTGGCTGCAGACGAGTTCGGACACGTGCGCCTGGGGGGAGTCGGGCACGTCCTCGCGAGCGAGATCGAGGAGCGCACCGGCTACGAGACGCGCGTCACCGTCCTCGGCCACGTCCAGCGCGGAGGGACGCCGACGGCCCGCGACCGCATCCTCGCCACGCGCTACGGCCTCCAGGCGGCCGACCTCGTCCACGAGGGGCACTGGGGCACGATGACCGCCCTTCGAGGCGACGACATCGTCGCCGTGCCGCTCCGCGACGCCGTGGCCGAGCTGAAGACCGTGCCGCCCGAGTTCTACGAGGCCGCTAAGACCTTCTTCGGCTAGCGCCGGCTCACTGGAAGAGGAGCAGGAGGGCGTCCTTCGGGGCGAGGGAGCAGGGAAGCGCGTGCCCGTCGCCGTCGCGCCCGTGCGCGCCGGCCTCTTCCGGAGCCGCGACCGCGCTAGAGCCCGGCTTCCGGACCATGGACGAGCTCCTCGAGGACCGCTCCGAAGTCGGGGTCGCGCGCCAGGCCCTGCACGAGGATCGCGTCGACGCCTGCGCGCTCGAGCGCCAGGACCTGGTCGTGCGAGACGATCCGGGCCTCCGAGACGACGAGCTTGCCGGCGGGCACGTCGGCGAGCAGGTCGAGGGTCAGCTCGAGGTCATCCTGGTCCTCTTCGAGGCCCCGTTCCGAGATGAGGACGATCGCGGGGTCGACGCGCTCGAGCGCTTCTTCCAACGCCTCCTCCTCGCGCACGTCGACGGCGAAGTCGAGCCCGAGCCCGTCCGCCAGGCGGAAGAGCTCCTCGAGCAGGCCCTCCTCCGCCGCGGCCTCGTAGCGGACGAGCACCGCGTCCGCGCCCGCGTCGGCGACCGCCGCCGGGTCGCCGCCCCTGGCGAGAATCGGGAGACCGGTGCGCGCCCGGGCCGCCGCGACGTCGTCGGCCCCGACCGCCACGGCCTCTGCACCGACCTCCTCGGCGAGCGCGGCCAGCCCGCCGACGTCGCCTTCGAGCACGGGGATGACGGAGATGCCGTCGCCCTCGGAGATCGCCTCGCTGAAACGGCTCACGAAGTCAGGAGCTTAGATGCCGCTACAGGCCGATGGGGTGCCAGACGGTCTTCAGCTCGAGGAACTCGGCGGCGTGCCACGGCGACTGCCCGTCCCCGTTGCGCGCGATCCGCTTGACGTTCTCGGCCGCGAGCCGCTCGAGCTCCGCCACGTCGGTCCCGGCGCCGGCGAGGTCGAGGGCGTTGACGTCCATGTGCCCGGCGAGCACCGGCGCCAGCTCTCGCTTTCGCCCGGTGAGGATGTTGACCACGCCTCCGGGGACGTCCGAGGTCGCCAGCACCTCGGCCAGCGTCACCGCAGCGAGCGGATGGTGCTCCGAGGCGAGAACGACGGCGACGTTCCCGCCGACCACGGCGGGCGCGAGGCGCGAGACGAGCCCGGCGAGCGGCGGCTCCTCGGGCGCCACGACCCCGACGATCCCGGTGGGCTCCGGCACCGTGAAGTTGAAGTACGGCCCCGCGACGGGGTTCGAGGAGCCGAGCAGCTGCGCGAGCTTGTCGGCCCAGCCCGCGTACCACACCCACCGGTCCACGGCCTCGTTCACCTCGGCCTCGCCCCCGGTCAGGTCTGCGAACTCAGCCTTTCGGCCCTCCATCATCTCGGCAACCCGGTACAGCACCTGGCCGCGGTTGTAGGCCGTCATCCCGGCCCATTTCGGGAAGGCGCCGCGGGCGACCCGCACGGCGTCGCGCACGTCTTTGCGGGAGGCGAGCGCGACGTTCGCGCCCTCGACCTCGTAGGTTCGCCCCGACTCGGAGCGCGGAAAGGCGCCGCCGACGTAGAGCTTGTAGGTCTTCTTGACGGGGAGCCGGCTCATTCGTCGAACCTCAGGTAGGGAGCCAGGCCGTGCAGGCCGCCTTCGCGGCCGAACCCGGACTCCTTGTAGCCGCCGAACGGCGAGGCGGGGTCGAAGCGGTTGTACGTGTTCGCCCAGATCACGCCGGCGCGCAGCCGCTGCGCCATGGAGAGGATGCGGGAGCCCTTCTCCGTCCAGACGCCGGCGGAGAGGCCGTACGGCGTGTTGTTCGCCTTCTCGACCGCCTCGTCCGGAGTGCGGAAGGTGAGCACGGAGAGCACGGGCCCGAAGATCTCCTCCTGGGCGATCCGGTAGCTCTGGGCGACGTTCGTGAAGACGGTGGGCGGGAACCACCAGCCCTTCTCGGGGAGCCGGCAGGGCGGCTGGTAGATCTCCGCGCCCTCCTCCTCCCCGGTCGCCACGAGCTCGCGGATCTTCTCGAGCTGCTGGCTCGAGTTGATGGCGCCGACGTCCGTGTTCTTGTCGAGCGGGTCGCCGACGCGGAGCGTGCCCATGCGCCGCTTCAGCTTGGCGATGACGTCCTCGTAGACCGACTCCTGCACGAAGAGCCGTGAGCCCGCGCAGCACACGTGGCCCTGGTTGAAGTAGATCCCGTTGATGATCCCCTCGACGGCCTGGTCGATCGGCGCGTCGTCGAAGATGACGTTCGCCGCCTTCCCTCCGAGCTCGAGCGTGAGCCGCTTCCCGCTCCCGGCGACGGCGCGCATGATCTCCTTGCCGACCTCGGTCGAGCCGGTGAAGGCGATCTTGTCCACGTCCGGATGCTTCACGAGCTCCGCGCCGGCCCGCCCGTCACCGGTGACGATGTTGACGACGCCCGCGGGCAGCTCGGCCTGGCGGAGCGCGTCCGCGAAGAGGAGGGCGGTCAGGGGCGTCGTCTCCGCGGGCTTGAGGACGACCGTGTTCCCGGCAGCGAGCGCCGGCGCGATCTTCCAGGAGAGCATGAGCAGCGGGAAGTTCCAGGGGATGATCTGCCCGGCGACGCCGATGGGCCGCGGCCGGCGGTTCGGAAACGCGTACTCGAGCTTGTCGGCCCAGCCCGCGTAGTAGAAGAAGTGCGCCGCCGAGAGCGGCAGGTCGACGTCGCGGGACTCGCGGATCGGCTTGCCCCCGTCGAGCGACTCGAGCACGGCGAACTCCCGCGATCGCTCCTGGAGGATCCGCGCGATCCGGAAGAGGTACTTGGCCCTCTCGCTCGGAGCGAGGTCGGACCAGCCGTTGGCGAAGGCGTCGCGCGAGGAGCGCACGGCGAGGTCGACGTCCTCCGGCCCGGCGTACGCGACCTCGGCGAGAGGCTCCTCGTCCCGCGGCGCGATGCTCGGAGCGTGCTCGCCGGACCTCGGCTCGACCCACTCGCCGCCGATGAAGAGCCCGTAGCGCTCCTCCAGGCGGACGATGTCGCGCGACTCCGGGGCCGTCGCGTATTCGAACGCAGACGGCACCGGCGAGCGATCTTGTCGCTTTTCGACCTCCGCCATCAGTCGATCGTGAAGTAGTCGGGGCTCTGGTAGCGGCCCGTGCGCTCCTTGCGGATCTGCATGAGCACGTCGTTCAGGAGCGACGAGGCGCCGAAGCGGAAGAGGTCGGGCGTCAGCCACTCGGGCCCGAGCGTCTCGTGGAGGAGGACGAGGTACTGCACCGCCTGCTTCGAGTGCCGGATGCCGCCTGCGGGCTTGATGCCGATCCTCTTCCCGGTCTCCTCGTAGACGTCGCGGACGGCCTCGAGCATGACGAGGGTGACCGGCAGCGTCGCCGCGGGCTGGATCTTCCCCGTCGACGTCTTGATGAAGTCGGCGCCGCCGGCGATCGCGAGCAGGCTCGCCCGGCGCACGTTGTCGTACGTCCCGAGCTCGCCCGTCTCCAGGATCACCTTCAGGTGCGCCCGGCCGCAGACCTCCTTCACGCGCCGCACCTCGTCGTACACCTTCGCGTAGTGGCCGGAGAGGAAGGCGCCCCGGTCGATCACCATGTCGATCTCGTCCGCGCCGAGCTCCGCCACGCGGGCCGCTTCCTCGACCTTCAACTCGGTCGGCACCTGACCGGACGGGAACGCGGTGGCGACGGAGGCGACCTTGACGCCGCTCCCGCGCACCCGCTCGAGCGCGTGCGGCACGAGATTCGGGTAGACGCACACGGCGGCCACCGACGGCACGGTCAGGTCGGCGGGGTCGGGACGTATGGCCTTCGAGCTGAGCGCCGCGACCTTGCCCGGGGTGTCCGCGCCCTCCAGCGTGGTGAGGTCCATCATCCGGACGGCGAGGTCGAGCGCGAAGAGCTTCGACTCGCGCTTGATCGAGCGAGTGGCGAGCGCCGCGGCCCGCTGCTCGACGCCGACCTGGTCGACGGAGCCGATACGGGGGAGCCGCGGCTCGAGAGGCAGCTCGAAGCCGCTCGGCAGGGCGGGCGCCTGAGCCATGCAAGAAGTGTAGCCCTCGCGTAATCTCGACCCGTGCCGCCGTTCGCCCTCGCCGCGGGCCTCGCGCAGGGGGTCAACGTCCTGCGCGAGGCCGGAAACCGCATCGTCGGCATCCCCGAGCTGGCCGGCAGCCTCGCGGGCTCGCGGCGGCCGAAGAAGCTCCGGATCCGCGTGGCCATCCTGCGCGACGAGGAGGGGAAGCCGGTGGCGACGTCCGAGGAGGTCGAGCCGAGCCTTGCCGAGGCGAGGCGGGTGCTGCGTGAAGCCGCCGCGATCGACCTTCTCGCGGCCGCCGAGCCCCTCACGCGGACAATCGCCGAGCCCGCACCTGCCGACGCCCTCGACTCGCCGTGCGCCGAGGGCTCCTACCAGGCGGACTTTGGGCCCGGCGGCGCGTTCTTCCGCCGCCAGCGAGAGCCGGGTGGGATCACCGGCTCGGGCGGCCCCATCACCGTCTTCGTCGTCCGGGACGTCCTCGGCAAGGCCGGCTGCTCGCTCGGCCCGCTCGTCGACCACGTCACGGTGGACATGTCCGCGCTGACGGGCAGGCGCCTCCGCGTCCTCGCCCACGAGCTCGGGCACGCCTGCGGGCTCCCGCACTCGAGCGCCGCGGACAACCTCATGCTTCCGAGCCGGATGGGCGATCGCCTGCAGCCGTGGCAGGTAGCGGTCTTCCGCAGCTCCCGCCACGTCACGTACCGCTAGGGGGCATTGGCGGAACGTCGCTCGTCGCTGGGGTGCGATGGTCGTTCCGAAACAAGGACGCAGGGCGCGTTCGTAGCCGGAGGCTACGGGCGCAACCGAGGACGCAGTCTTGGGGACGAGCAGCGCGGCCCGGCGGCACAGGCTGCGTTTCGTCAAAGCCTCCTAGCTCATCCTCTCGGCGCTTCCTGCCGATGAGGTGGGCATGAAGCGCACGATGAGCACGAAGGCCGCCCTCGTCGGCCTCGCGGCCTCGCTCGCCGGATTCGCGGTCGCGTCGGTCGCGTTCTTCGGGCCCGCCGCCAAGTCGCGCTAGACGGCGACGAGCTCCTCCACGAGGGGCTCCGTGTCGAGCGGCTCGTAGCCGATGCGGTCGGCGATCTCCTCGCTCGTCGGCCGGGTGCCCTCCTGGAAGAGCGCCCGCAGGAGCTCGCCCGTCTCCGCGCGGCGCCACCAGTCCTCGCCGATCGTGCTCCGCAGGTGCGCGCGGAGCTGGGCGGTGCGGATCCAGGCACGCAGGTAGTCGGCCGAGTAGAAGTCGCCGTCCATGTCGACGAGATAGCCGTCCGCGCGGTACCGGAAGCCCACCGCGCCGCGCAGGTTGTCCTCGTACGTCTTCGCGTAGTCGCTCGCGTTCTCGAAGTCGCTCCAGAGCCGAAGCTCGTAGTCGAGCTTCGCGGCATAGCGGCGGAACAGCAGAACTTCGAGGAAACGAGCCGCCTCGGCCCGGTCGGCGTCCTCCGCCTCGTCGACGCCGAAGTGCAGCGAGTGCCAGCCGGGCTCGCGGGTGATCGACTCGAGCAGGAACGAGTAGATCTCGGTGAGCGCGTGGTCGCGCGAGAGGCGGCGGAACGTGTAGGGAAGATCGGGGTCGAGCCCCGCGTAGTGGAGAGCGTGCCCCGCCTCGTGCAGGAACGCCTGGTAGTCGTGGAGCCCGCCCTGCGCGCGGGTGATCAGATGAACCACGGAGGGCGGGTCGGAGGCGATCACGCACGCACGCGGGCTCTTCTGCGGCCGGTCGTCCAGGTCGAGCTTGATCCCGCCGTTCGAGGCCAGGTCGAAGCCGAGGGACGAGAGCGTGTCCAGGCAGATCGGGACGGAACGCTCCTTGGCGTACAGGTCCGCGAAGGGCGACATGCGGCGCAGGTACGAGACCTGGTGCGACCTCGGCTCGGCGTCGCGCTCGGCGCCGAGCACGCGGTCGAGCCACTCCTCCCGCAGCGCCTGCCAGGAGTCGTCCTGGAGCCTCACCGCAGCCTGCAGCGCCTCGGAGAGCGCGTGCAGGTCGATGTTCTTGCGAGCAGCGCTTCGCCCCACCGGGTCCGGATCGGCGGACAGCTCGGCGTCGAGGGCCTCGCCTTTCTGCATCAGCCCGTGGCGCGGACAGTTGAAGCCGGCCGAGACGTCGGCGGCAGCCTCGCCCAGCTCGTCGCGGGCCGCGTAGTCGTCGAGCACGGCGAGTCGTGCCTGCGCGGCCCGGAGCGGCAGCGACTCGCCGCGGAACTCGACCCGGGCCGCGAGAATCGAGTTCTCGAGCGCGTCGGACTCCTCGACGAGCTCACGAACGATGACGCCGCCCGCCGCAGCCTCGCGCAGGCGATAGAGGCGCTCGCGCTCCTCGCCGCGCGCCCCCTCCTCCGCCTCCCGGAGGGCGAGGTGCTGCTCGCGCGTGAAGAGGTCCGCGTAGCGCTCGACGATCGCGGCCTGCTCGCTCGTCTCCTTCTCCCCGACCCGGACGGCGCGCGCCTCCTCGGAGCGCTCGTAGAGGTACGTCGCAAGCTTCGCTTCGAACTCCTCCGGCGTCATGACAGCGACCATTCGTCCTCCCTGTGCGATCTAGATACCGAGTCTCTCGAGCGCTCCCTCATCCCGGCGCCACCTCGGCCTCACCTTGACGCGGAGGTCGAGGAACACCGGACGCCCCAGGAGCGATTCGATCTCCGGCCTGGCGCGCGTGCCGATCGTGCGGATCATAGCCCCGCCCTTGCCCACCACGATTCCCTTCTGGGACTCGGTCTCGACCCAGACGTGCGCACTCACGCGACCGGCGTCCGCGTCGAGCTCGTCGATCTCGACCGAGATCGCGTGCGGGACCTCCTCCCGGGTCACCTGCAGCGCCTTCTCGCGCACGATCTCGGCGACCTGGGCCTCGAGCGGCAGGTCGGTCCGTCGGCCTTCCTCGAAGTAGCGAGGCCCCTCCGGCAGCAGCGCTGCCAGCTCGGTCCCGAGCGGCTCCACGCCGTCGCCCGTGAGCGCGCTCACCGGATGAAGCGCGTGGAAGTCGCCGAGAGCCGCGGCGCGGTCGATCTGCTCGGCGATCCGGGCGGGCTTCACGCGGTCGACCTTGTTGAGGACGAGGACGACCGGCGGCTCACGGCCGAAGACGCGCTCGGCGATGAACCGGTCGCCGGCCCCGATCGCCTCGTCGGCGGCCAGTACGAAGAGGACGCCGTCGACGTCCTCGAGGGCCGCGTCGACCGTGCGCTGCATCCGCTCGGTGAGCGCGTCGCGCGGCCGCTGGAACCCGGGCAGGTCGACGAGCACGAGCTGGAACGGCTCGTCGTCGAGCCGGCCGTCGACGACGGCGGAGATGCGGCGCCGGGTGGTCTGCGGCTTGTCCGAGACGATGGCCACCTTGCCGCCGGCGAGCGCGTTCACGAGCGTCGACTTCCCGACGTTGGGTCGCCCGGCGACCGCGACGAGCCCCGACCTCACAGGACGAACGAGTCCGGAAGCAGCTCCGCCGGGGTCCTCGTGAGCACCTCTCCCTCGTGGAGGAAGATCACGCGGTCGACCTTGAACTCGGCGAGCCACTGCCGGCAGCCGCCGCAAGGCGAGGCGGTGATCGCCACCGCCTCGACGTCGCCGGGCCGGACCCCCTCCGCCGCCGCGCGCGAGAGCGCGCACCGCTCGGCGCAGACGCCCAGCGGATAGGCCGCGTTCTCGACGTTGACGCCGGTGATCACGCGCCCGTCGCGGAGGAGCGCCGCGGCGCCCACGTGGAAGTTCGAGTACGGGGCGTACGCATTGGCCGACGCGGCCTGCGCCTCGGCGAGCAGCTCGTGATCGGTCACGCGAGCACCTGGAAGAGGATCATGGTCACGAGCGTACCGATCACCGCTCCGAGAGCGACCTCGGTCGTCGAGTGAATGCCCGACTCCACCCTCGTCTGGGCGACGAGCAGGGCCATGATCAGGGCCACGAACGAGACGACGACGCGCTGGTCGTCGACGATGAAGGTGATGGCGGTGAACCCCCCGAACGCCAGAGCAGCGTGGCCGGACGGCAGGCCGCCGGAGAGCGGCGTCCCGCGGCCGGTCAGCGCCTTGCTCGCGATGACGATGAGGATGACGAGGATCAGGGCGATGAGCGTCAGGTTGCTCGGTGCCTCCCGCAGCCGCTCGACGAGGCGGGAGCTCGGCCTCGACAGCCGGTCGGCGAAGACGAGATAGCCGATCACGACGGCGTTCACGCTGGCGATCAGGACGGCGCCCGCCGCGATGTCCTTGGCCGTCTTTGCCAGGGGGTCGAAGGAGGTGGCGGCGAGATCGATGGTCTTCTCGATCGCGGTGTTCACCATCTCCGCGATGAGCACGAAGGAGATGGCGACGAGGAGCGCCATCAGCTCCAGCTTGGTCACCCCGTACGAGAACGCGAGGACGAGGACGGCCGTCGCCACCGCGAAGTGGATGCGCATGTTGCGCTCGGAGCGGAGGACGTGGATCACGCCCTCGAAGGCCCAGTTCAGGCTCTGGATGATCCGCGGCGTCCGCCGCGAGCGGTGCGTCTCCGGGTCGGGCGGAGGGCTCATGCGCCGATCCCGGGCGCCTGAGCGGGTGGAGGGTGTGTGAAGGAACCGGGAGGTTCCCTCACCGTCTCAAAGAAGGGGGCTCGTCGGGGAGACATGGTTTTCCCCACAGGAGCAAGCCTGAGGCGAGCGACGGTCATCTCCGATGAGTTCGCTCCCGGCGCTCCATCTCCGTTCCGTGCTCGTAGCCGAGCAGATGGAGGAGGCCGTGGACGAGCGGGCCCCGCCACGCCTCGCCGACGACCTGCGGGCAGAGGGCGACGTCGCCGAGCTGCCGCGGCACGCCGTCCGGGAGCTCGTCGCGCCCGTCGATCGGGAACGAGAGCACGTCCGTCGCCTCGTCGACGCCGAGGTGCTCGCGCTTCAGCTCCCGCATCCGCCCCGGCGCCTCGAAGGCGACGCCGAGGTCGCCCTCCTCGACGCCTTCCTCCGCGAGCACCCGGCGGCAGAGCTCGGCGACGGCGTCCTCGTCGACCTCGGCGCCGCTTCGATTGGCGATCTCGATCCGGATCACCGGCGCCGCTGGGTGCCCGTCTCCTCGGCGTGGCGCTTGTACGCCTCGACGATTCGCTGGACGAGCACGTGGCGTACGACGTCCTGGTTCCCGAACTCGACGAACTCGATGTCGTCGATGTCGCCCAGGATCCGGCGCACGTGGATGAGGCCGGACGCCTGATCCTGCGGCAGATCGATCTGCGTGACGTCCCCGGTCACGACGACCTTGGAGCCGAAGCCGAGCCGTGTCAGGAACATCTGCATCTGCTCGGGCGTCGTGTTCTGGGCCTCGTCGAGGATGATGAACGAGTCGTTGAGCGTGCGGCCGCGCATGAACGCGAGCGGCGCGACCTCGATCGTCCCCCGCTCCATGAACGCGTTCAGGCGGTCGGCGTCCAGCATGTCGTAGAGCGCGTCGAAGAGTGGGCGCAGGTACGGGTCGACCTTGGCGAGCATGTCCCCGGGGAGGAAGCCGAGCCGCTCGCCCGCCTCGACCGCAGGGCGCGTGAGGATGAGACGGTTGACGTCCCGGTCGGCGAGCGCGGCGACGGCGAGGGCCATCGCCAGGTAGGTCTTGCCCGTGCCCGCCGGCCCGATTCCGAACGTGATCGTCCCGGAGCGGATCGCGTCGACGTAGCGCTTCTGGTTGACGGTCTTCGGGGTGATCTTCTTGCCCCGGTGCCGCCAGACCACGTCCTCGAAGATCTCGCGCGGGTCCTTGGCGGCGTCGAGCGCGGCGAGCACCGCGTCGACCGTGCTCGGCCCGATCGCGTGACCGCCTTCGACCAGCTCGACGAGCTCGTCGATGACGAGGCGAGCCTCGCCCACCGTGCCGTCTTCTCCCTCCAGCGTGAGCTGGTTGCCGCGCAGCCGGATCGCGCAGCCCATCCGGTCGCGCAGCGCTCCCAGGATGCCGCCGTCGACGGTGGCGAGCTCGGCGGCGACCTCGTTGGAGACGGACAGAACCTGCTGCAATACCTCGAATTCTAGTGGGCGAGACGGCGCATCCCCAACGGCCGACCCGCTCGCCGCCCGGCGCGGGTCGCGCGCGAACGCCCCGGTTCGACGCGGGTCCCCCCAAAGGGGGTCCTATCGCACAGGGCCGCGCGAGAGGCGCGCGAGCGATGGCAAGTCATTAGCGGATCAGGCCAGCTTCTCGCGCACGAGCTGGCTCACCTCGGAGCCGTCCGCCCGGCCGGCCACCTGCGGCATCACGTCGGCCATCACGCGGCCGAGGTCCCGCAGGGAGGTCGCCCCCGTCTCGGCGATCGCGTCGTCCACGATCTGCTCGAGCTCCTCCTCGTCGAGCGGCTCGGGCATGAACTCCTCGATGACCTCGAGCTCGTCCTCCTCCTTCGCCGCCTGCTCCTCGCGCCCGGCCGCCCGGAACGCGTCGGCGGCCTCGGCGCGGCGCTTCCGCTCGCGCTGCAGTACCTGCAGCTCCTCGTCATCCTTGAGGGGGCGGCCGAGCTCCTTCTCGGCTGCTCGAAGCGACGCGAGCGTCAGGCGAAGGGTGTCCGTGCGCAGCTGGTCGCGTGCGCGCATCGCGTCCTTGATCTCGCCCTCGATCTCCGCGATCAAGCTCATTCGAATCCCGCCAGGGTCGGGGCGCCGCCCAGGATATGCCAGTGAAGGTGGAAGATCGTCTGCCCGCCGCCCGGGCCGACGTTGACGATGACGCGGTAGTCCTCGAGGCCCGCGTCGCGGGCCGTGTCGGCCACGAACTCCAGCATTCGCTTCGCCTCGTCGCTCGAGAACTCACCCACCTCGCGGAACGTGTCGGCGTGGCGCTCCGGGATGACGAGCAGGTGGGTGGGCGCCTTTGGGTTGATGTCCCGTACCGCCGCGAACCCGTCCCGCTTGCGCACGTGGTCGCCCTCGGCGTAGAGCCGGCAGAACAGGCAGTCAGGCTGGGACACCGACGACTCCTTCCTCGCTCACGCCCACCGCCCTGGCGCGCACGAGCCCGCCCACCGGAGCGTCGACGAGCCAGGGAGTGTAGTCGTCGCCGTACCCACGTCCCGGGCGGTCGACGAGGACCGCGTCCTCCGAGCCGAGCTTCGCCGTCCAGCGGCGCCTGCACAGCTCTCCGGAGAGTGCGCGAAGGCGCTTGCTCCGCTCTTTCTTCACGGCCGGCGGCACGGTGTCCGCGGCGGCGGTCCTCGTCCCCGGCCGCGGCGAGTACGGGAACACGTGCACCCCGGTGAGCCCGGCCTCCTCGACCACCGCCAGCGTCCGCTCGAACGCCGCATCGTCCTCTGCGGGGAAGCCGACGATCACGTCCGCGGTGAGGTTGAATCCCGCGGCCCCCGCCAGCCGCCGGAGGTACGTCGCGCTCGTGTACCGGCGCCCCATCGCCTTCAGCACCCGGTCATCGCCCGACTGGAGCGGGACGTGGAGGTGCGGCGAGACCGTCGGCGTCTCGCGCATCGCCGCGATGAGGCGCTGGTCGAGATGATTGACCTCGAGCGACGAGAGGCGCAGACGCTCGAGGCCGGGCGTCACGCCGACCTCGCGGACGAGCCGCGCCAGGTCGAGCCCGGCCGGGCGGTCGCGGTAGCAGCCGAGGTTGATGCCCGTGAGCACCACCTCGCGGTGGCCCTGGTCGACGCGGCGACGCACCTCGCCGAGGACGGCTGCGGCCGGGCGGCTGCGCGAAGCGCCCCGCACCTGCGGAATCACGCAGAACGCGCACGAGAAGCTGCAGCCGTCCTGCACCTTCACGAACGCCCGGAGCCGGTCGAGCCCGACGCCGGCGCGGACGCAGCCGATCGCCCCGACGTCGCGGGCGACGAACTCCGGAGCCCGCTCGCCCGGCAGGCGAACGACGGTCACGTTCTCGGGCAGGCCGGCGAACGCGTCGCCGGCGAGGTTGGCACCGCAGCCGGTGACGTAGACGCGCCCGGCGCCTCGGGCCGCGCGCCGCGCGGCCTGTCTCGACTTGCGAACAGCCTCGTGCGTGACGCAGCAGGTGTTGACCACAGCGACGTCCGCCGCCTCGCCCGACTCGACGTGCCCGTCGGCCACGAGGCGCTCGCGTATCTCCTGCATATCCGTCTGTGAGACCTTGCAGCCCAGGAAGCCGACGGTGAAGGTCGCCATGAGTGGGCCGATGCTAGCGACGGACGAGCAGATCGGCCGCCCAGCCTTCGGTGAGCCGCCGGTCCGCCGCCGCCCAGCCCCGTGGCTCGGGCCGCTCCGGCTCCAGGTACCCGGAGGCGACGACGAGCGAGCCGCCGAAGCGCTCGGCCACGCGCTCGACGGGCTCGCGCGCGATGTTCGCCACCGCGACCTCGACGTCCGGAAGCGGGTCGACCAGCGCGTCGGCTCGGCGCACCTCGACCGCCACGCCGTTCGCCGCCGCGTTCGCCCGCGCGGCCTCGACGGCCGCGGTGTCGTGGTCCAGCGCGATCACGGGCGCGAAGCCGAGCTTCGCGGCGGAGACGGCGATGACCCCCGAGCCGCAGCCGACGTCGACGATGCCCGCCGGCTCGAGGGCGAGGAGCAGCTCGAGGCAGAGCCTCGTCGTCGCGTGTGCGCCCGTGCCGAACGCGCGGCCCGGATCGACGAAGACCGGGACCGCGTCGGCGGCGGGCGCCTCCCACGAGGGGCCGACCCACAGCGGGCCGACGCGCACGGGCCTGTGGAACCGGCGCCATTCGTCCTCCCAACCGGCGACGACCTCGAGCTCGCGAACGGGCCCGAGCCGTTCGAGCTGCCCGGCCGCGTCGGAGCGCTCCGTGTAGGCGGCGAGCTCCAGCGAGCCCCCGTCCTCGCGCTCCTCGAAGCCGGCGGGGAAGAGGTCGATCATCACGGCGCGCGCCTCCTCGGCCCGGCCCGTGGGCACGCTCACGGAGAGGCGGCGCAGGCGGGTCAGCGGAATGCGGAGCGGAGCCGCTCGAAGAAGCCGCCGTCCGGCCTGTAGTTGCGCTCGTGCTCGCTGCGCCCGAAATCCTCGAGGAGCTTGCGCTGCTCGTCGGTGAGGTGCGTGGGGACGCCGACGTTCACGAGCACGCGGTGGTCGCCGCGGCCTCGACCCTGAAGGACAGGCATCCCCTTGCCCCTGAGCACGCGCAGCTCGCCGGGCTGCGTCCCCGGCTCGAACTCGAGCTCGAGCTCGCCGTCGAGGGTCTCGATCGTCAGCGTCGCCCCCAGCGCGGCCTGGGTCATCGTGAGGTCGACCGCGGAGACGATGTCGTTTCCCTCGCGCACGAAGCGCTCGTCGGGGCGAACGTGCACGAGCACGTAGAGGTCTCCGGCCCGGCCTCCGAGCATGCCGGCGTGTCCCTCGCCGCTGAGCCGGATCCGCTGCGCGTCGTGGATGCCCGGGGGATCTCGATCTCGAGCTCGCGCTCCTTGCCGACCCGGCCGGAACCGTCACAGTCGCGGCAGGGAGTCTCGACGACCGTGCCGAGCCCGCCGCACTCCGGGCAGTTCTGGGTTCGCACGATCTGGCCGAAGAACGAGCTCGAGACGGACTGGAGGCGCCCCGTGCCTTCGCAGCGACGGCAGGTCGCCGGAGCCGTGCCGGGAGCGGCGCCGCTCCCGCGGCAGGCCGAGCAGTCCACCACGACCGGGAACGGGACGGTGCGCGTCACGCCCGTCGCGGCCTCGACGAGGTCGACCTCGAGCTCGGCGAGCACGTCAGCGCCGCGCGCCGATCGACGGCCCGGCCGGGCGGCGAGGCCGCCGAGGAACTCGTCGCCGAAGAACGCCGAGAAGAGGTCGTGCAGGCTGCCGAGGTCAAAGTCGGTGGGCCTGAAGCCGCCTGTCCTCAGCCCCTCGTGCCCGTAGCGGTCATACAGCTCGCGCGTCTCTGCCCTCGAGAGGACCTCGTAGGCCTCGGCCGCCTCGCGGAAACGCTCCTGCGCCTCCGGGTGGTCGGAGACGTCGGGATGCAGCTCCCGCGCCAGCCGGCGAAAAGCGGTCTTGATCGCGCGCTCGTCCGAGCTGCGTGGAACGCCGAGGACCTCGTAGTAGTCGCGTCGCGTCGTGGCCACGGTCCCAGGGTACTCCGGGCGCTCTCCGGCACCCCGCGAGCTTTCAGCTCTCGTAGAGCTCCTCGACGAACCGCGACAGCTCGTGGGCGGCCGAGCGGACCGCGGCGATGGCCTTCTCGTAGTCCATGCGGGTCGGGCCGAGCAGGCTGACCGCGCCGAGGTTCAGGTGCCGGAGGCCGTACGGAGCGCCCACCAGAGCGACACCGGCGAGGTCGGAGTCCGCGAGGTCCGGGCCGACCCGAACGAACGGCCGCTTCGACCCGAGGCTCCCGCGGAGCAGGTCGAGCATCGCCGCACGCTCCTCGAGCACCTGGAGCAGCCGCCGGTACGTCAGCAGCTCGTCCGCACGAAACTCGTCGAGCACGCCGGCCGTCCCCCCGACGTAGAGCGTCTGCTCCTCGGCTTCGAGGACGTCGGTGAAGGCGGGACGCAGCCGGTCGAGAAAGGCTCGTTCTCGCTCCGAGAGTGCCGGGTCTTCGAACCTGCTCCGAAGGAGCCGGGCGCCCACCCGGAGGCCCGCGACCGTCTCGTTCAGGTACTGGCCCGCCCAGTCCGCGAGGCCCACGTCGATCGGCTGCTCGAACGTCACGAGTCGCTTGGTGACCCCGCCGGTCGACGTGATCACGACGACCATCACGACATGTGGCTGGAGGAGCAGCACCTCCACGTGCCTGACGATCGTCGTCTCCAGCGGCGGCGCGGAGACGAGCGCGAGCAGGTGCGTGAGATCCGCAAGCGCCTCGGTCGTCGCCCGCAGAGCCAAGTCAACCTGGCTCTCCAGGCCGGAGAGGTCGAGCTCGAGCCTCGGCGGGCCGCGCCTCGAGCCGGTCGAGCAGCCCATCGACGAAGAGCCGGTAGCCGGCGTCGGTCGGCACCCGTCCGGCGGACGTATGCGGGTGCGTGAGCAGCCCGTGCTCCTCGAGCACTGCCAGCTCGTACCGCACCGTCGACGACGAGACGTCGAGACCCGCCCGCTCGACGAGTGCCTTCGACCCGACGGGCGACCCGCTCGCGACGTACTCCTCGACGACGCGGGCCAGGATCAACTCCTGCCGAGGGCTCAGACGAGGCTCTTGTGCGTCGACCATCGTGCCTAAATTGTACTTTTTGCAGGCGTTTCGGCCATGAGCTCCGCCGTCACGCCACCGCCGAGGAAGCGGCCGCGTCGGGTGAGAACGAGCCCGCCGGCTCTCCGCTCCGCCAGTCCCAGCCGTTCCATCCGGGCCAGGGCCTTCCCGTCGAGGGCCCCTTCGACAGGCGCGAGTGGCAGCGGCTCGTCCAGGCGCAGCCCCAGCATCAACCGCTCACGGCGCGCCACCTCCGGCTCGAGCACCTCCTCGTCCCGAGGGGCCAGCCTGCCCTTCGCCAGGGCCTGAAGGTAGCCGGTGAGGCTGGGGCGGTTCCGCCAGCGAAGGCCCGCCACGGTGGAGACCGCCCCGATGCCGAGGCCGACGTAGTCCTCGCCGCGCCAGTAGCCGAGGTTGTGCCGCGCCTGCCGGCCCGGCCGGCAGAAGTTCGCGGTCTCGTACCAGCGGTAGCCGGCGCCGACGAGCGTCTCCACGACGAGCTCGAAGTAGCCCTCCATCGCGTCCGCCTGCCGCTCCAGCTCCTTGCCATGGGCGAAAGCGAAGCGGGTGCCGGGCTTCGCCTCGAGCTCGTAGCAGGAGAGGTGCTCGGGGCCGAGCGCGATCGCCTCTGCGAGATCGAGGTCGAGGTCGGCGGAGCTCTGGCCGGGGATCCCGTAGATGAGATCGAGAGAGATGTTGTCGAATCCGGCATCACGCAGATGGTAGAAGGCCGCCCGGACGACCTCGGGCCGGGCCCGGCGCTCGAGGACTGCCAGGAGCGCGGGCCGAAAGCTCTGCGCCCCGAGCGAGACACGCGTCACGCCCTCCCGGCGCAGGAGGGCCGCGAGCGCCGGTGTCACGGTCTCGGGGTTCGCCTCGACCGTGACCTCCGCTGCTCGCGGGAGCCCGACCAGGAGGCGCGCGAGCTCCTCCGGTCTCGTGAACGTCGGCGTGCCGCCGCCGAGAAACACCGTCTCGATCGGGTCGTCAAGGCACTCGCGCCGGCGCCTCAGCTCGGCGAGCAGGGCATCGACGTACGCGGCGTGGCCCTCGCGCCGCCCGACGAGCGTGACGAAGTCGCAGTAGCCGCAGCGGCTCGCGCAGAACGGCAGGTGAACGTAGAGGTGCCGGACGCCTCCGCTCATCGTCTGTCCCCGTCCAGGTTGAGCACGGCGAGGAACGCCTCCTGCGGGACCTCGACGGACCCGACCTGCTTCATCCGCTTCTTGCCCTTCTTCTGGCGCTCGAGCAACTTCCGCTTGCGGGTGATGTCGCCTCCGTAGCACTTGGCCAGCACGTCCTTGCGCCGGGCCTTGATGGTCTCGCGCGCGACGATGCGCGAGCCGATGGCGGCCTGCACCGGGACGTCGAACAACTGGCGGGGGATCTCCTCTCGCAGACGATCGACGAGAGCCCGGCCACGAGCGTAGGCGCCGTCCCGGTGCACGATGAGGCTGAGCGCGTCCACCGGTTCGCCCGCCAGCAGCACGTCCAGGCGCACGAGGTCGCCAGGCTCGAAGCCGATCACGTCGTAGTCGAAGCTGGCGTAGCCCCTCGTCCGGCTCTTCAGCTGGTCGTAGTAGTCGTAGACGATGTCGGCGAGCGGCAGGTCGTAGGCGAGAAGGACGCGCTCCTCGCTCAGATACTCCAGGTGGTGGTAGCGCCCTCGCCGTTCGTTGTTCAGCTCCATGACGGAGCCGACGTAGTCCTTGGGGACGATCGTGCTCGCGCGGATGTACGGCTCCTCGACGACCTCGACCTCGCGCGGCATCTCCGCGGGGTTGTGGACCTCGAGCTCTTCGCCCGCCTTCGTCAGGACGTGGTAGGCGACGTTCGGAGCCGTCACGAGGAGATCGAGGTCGAATTCGCGCTCGAGGCGCTCGCGCACGATCTCCATGTGCAGAAGCCCGAGAAAGCCGCAGCGGAAGCCGAATCCGAGCGCCTGCGACGTCTCGGGCTCGTAGAAGAGCGAGGCGTCGTTGAGCTTCAGCTTCTCGAGGGCGTCACGCAGGTCGGGGTAGTCGTCGGAGTCGGTCGGGAAGAGGCCCGCGAAGACCGTCGGCTTGACGTCCTTGTAGCCCGGAAGCGGCTCCACGGCCGGATCGTCCTGGCCTGTCAGCGTGTCGCCGACTCGCAGCCGGCTGACGTCCTTGAGACCGGTCACGACGTAGCCGACCTCGCCCGCCTCGAGCGTCGGCGTGGGGCGGCGGTCAGGCGAGAAGAAGCCGAGCTCCTCGGCCTCGAAGCGCGTCCCCGCCGCCATCGCGCGCAGACGCTGGCGCGTCGAGAAGCGGCCGTCGACCATGCGGACGAACGCGACCACCCCGCGGTACTGGTCGTACGACGAGTCGAAGACCAGCGCCCGGGCCGGCGCGTCCGGGTCTCCCTCCGGCCGAGGGATGCGCTCGACCACCGCGTCCAGCACGTCTTCCACGCCCTCGCCGGTCTTGGCGGAGATGCGGAGGACGCGGTTCGGGCTCTCGCCGACGAGCTGGGCGACCTCGGCCGCGGCGGCGTCGGGATCAGCCTGCGGCAGGTCGATCTTGTTGACGACGGGGACGATGTCGAGGCTGTTCTCGATCGCGAGGTAGGCGTTGGCGAGCGTCTGGGCCTCGATTCCCTGCGCGGCGTCGACGACGAGGAGCGCGCCCTCGCAGGCCTGGAGGGCGCGTGAGACCTCGTAGGTGAAGTCGACGTGTCCCGGCGTGTCGATCAGGTTCAGCTGGTGGCCACGCCAGAGCACCCGAACGGCCTGAGCCTTGATGGTGATCCCCCGCTCGCGCTCGAGCTCCATCGAGTCCAGCACCTGCTCGCGCATCTCGCGCTGGGAGAGCGTCTGGGTCACTTCGAGGATCCGATCGGCCAGAGTCGACTTCCCGTGGTCGATGTGGGCGACGATTGAGAAGTTGCGAATGGTCTCGAGGCTGCTCATGGCCGTTCGCCGTCCGTTGTAGCGGATCCGCGCCGGAGAGAGAGGAGCGTCTGGAGTTCGCGGGCCCCGAGCAACGCGGCGCCGGCGAGGTAGGCGGCCGCGCCGGCGACGAGCGCTGTGCCGACCGAGACGATCTGCGCGCCGAGCGACCGGCCGAGTGTCTCGTCGAGCCCGTACCAGACCCCGAACGCCGCCGCCGCCGCGCCGGCCGACGCAAGCGCGATGCGCCCGTACGAGGACGTGATCGCCCTTCCGTCGAGCCTGCCGAGGCGCCGGCGGAGGATCGCCACCAGGGCCAGCGTCCCGGCGACGTTCGCGAGGGACGTGGCCAGCGGGATTCCCCAGACCCCGACGCGGTAGAGGACCGCGGCGAGGATCGCGTTGAGCACGAGCGCTCCGAGTGCGACCGCGGTCGGAACCCAGGGAGACTGGAGGCTGAAGAACGAGCGGTTGAGCAGCAGCATCGTCCCGTTGAACGTCAGGCCGAGCGCGAACGCCGCGAGTGCCCCCGCGACGACCGGCGTCTGGTCGGCGGTGAACTCCCCCCGCTCGTAGAGGAGCCGCACGATCGGCTCCGCAAGCACGGTCGCGACCGCGCTCGCAGGGAGCAGGAGGAAGCCGATCTGTCGCAGCCCGAGGGAGACAAAGTCCCTGAACCCGGATGTGTCGCCGCGCGCCGCCAGCCGGGAAAGCAGCGGAAAGAGCACCGTCGCGACCGCGACCGAGAACATGCCCTGCGGGAGCATGTAGATGCGGAAGGCGGCGTCGATCGCGCTTGGCGCCAGCTCGGGATCGACGTAGCGCGACGCGAAGAACGTGTTGACGACGAAGCTGAAGTTGATGAGCCCGAGCGCGAGCGTGACGGGCAGCATCAGCACGAGCACCCGCTTGACGGCCGGATCGCGAACGTCGAGCACCGCGCGGATACGGCCGTCCCTTCCCCTCAGCCACCACACCGGCGTGATCGTCTGGACGAGGGTGCCGACGAGGACGCCGCCCGCGTAGGCGTAGAGCTGCGCCTCCTCGCTCTCGAACCGGGGAACGACGACGAGGAGCGTGGCGATGATGACCGCGTTCCAGATCACGGGCATGAGCGCCTGGACCGTGAACTCCTCGTAGGAGTTGAGGATCCCGACAACGATCCCCGAGACGCCGGTGAGCACGACGATCGGGAAGAGGATCCTCGAGAGCCCGGTCGCAAGCTCCTCGAGGTCGCCGAGGCCGAACAGGCGCATGATCAGCGGCGCCAGGAGCATGAGGATTCCGGTCAGCGCGCCCAGGACGAGGAGGACGAGCCAGAAGAGCGTCGAGGCGACCCTCCAGGCGCGCTCGCGCTGATCCTTCTCGAGGAGCTCGCTGAACACCGGAACGAAGGCGGCGCCGAGGGCCGCGTCGGCGGCCAGGGCTCGCACGAGGTTCGGAACCTGGAACGCGACCGTGAAGGCGTTGATCTCGCCCTCGACGCCGAAAGCACGGCGGACGACGATCTCCCGAAAGAGCCCGAGGATGCGCGAGACTCCCGTGATGGCCGCGAACACGGCAGTCGACCAGGCAAGCCGTCTCCTCGGCCTCCCCGGCATCGGCAGCGGGCCCGCCTCGCTCACCGAGCGAGCATAGGCGAGGGGCCAGAGAGCGCTGTTTGCTGCTACGATTTCGCCCGGCCCGGCAGGGCCTTTTTCTCGGTATGCCGAACATCAAGCAGCAGAAGCGCCGCGTCTCGATCGCCGCCCGTCAGCGGCTCGAGAACGTGCGCCATCGCTCGACGGCCAAGACGCTCTACAAGCGCCTCGAGACGGCGGTCGAAGACGGCGACAAGGACGCTGTCGCAGCGGCCCACCAGGCGCTCGTTCGCTGCCTCGACCGCGCGGCCGCGGCGCGCGCCATCCATCCCAACCGGGCGGCGCGGAAGAAGTCCCAGGCAACGCGTCTGGTCGCGGGCACGTCGTAGGCCCGTTCGTCACGCGGCACCGGTTGCGACGAACTCTTCACACTGCGTGCGCCACGCGTGCGCCTTTCCTCGTTAGGCTCGAAAGCGGGTGGTGGGCCGGGGTGCCCCACAGGAGGCAGGCGCTGGCTACATGAGGCCCGGAGCAGCGGGCCTCGACTGCTAGCGGGCGGCGGGCTCCGGCGCGCGGACGAGCTCGACTATCGCACGCTCGAGCTCGAGCTCGCCTGTCAGGCGGCTTGCGCCCTTGAGGGACGCGTCGAGGGCCGCCAGGCGGATGACCGCTTCGTCGAGCTCGTCACGCGTGTAGTTCTCTGCGTGGCCGACTGCCTTCCGCACCCTGAACTCGTGCTTGCGCAGCCGCTTGGCGATGTCCTTCACGCCGAAGCCTTCGTCGGCAAGAGCCTGCGTCTGGCGGACAAGCCCCACCTGCGACGAGAGACGCATCGCGACAGCGAACGGGTCGGCCCCGCGCTCGAGCTCGGACTGGCAGGCCGTCAGCGCCCCCGGAAGATCTCGAGCACCCCAGGCGTCCATGATCGCCCACGCTGAGGCCTCCTGAGCGGGTGCGGCGAGCAGCTCGACTTCCCGCCGGCCGATCGGCTCGCCGGCCGTCCAGGCGGCAAGCTTCTCGACCTCGGTCGCCAGGGCGTTGACGTCGTCACCGACGATCTCGATCAAGGCACGCGCCGCTTCGCCGTCCGCCTGGACGCCGACGCGCTCGAACTGGGCTCGAACCCACGTCGGGAGGTCCCGGGGCTTCGGCACGTCGTAGGTGAGCACCTCCCCGGCCTTCGCGCACAACGCAGGGAGAACGGAGCCCTTCAGCTCCGCCGCGACCAGCGCGAGCACGGCGCCCACAACGGGGTCCGCGAGGTAGCCGGCGACCGCCTCTTCGTCGGCTTTCTTCCAGCGCTCCACCTCCTCGACGACGACGAGACGGCCCCCCTCGCCGGCGAAGAGGCCCAGCGAGTTCAGCGCGGCGACCGCGTCGGCCCCGCCGACGGTCTCGGCGGAGAGCGTCTCCACCGACTCCGGGCCGAAGCGCGAGCGGAGCCGCTCGAGCGCCCGGCGGATCTTCGGACGATCCCTCCCTGTGAGAAGGTAGATCGGGCGGAGCTCGCTCTCGGCCACGCGACCAAGCTTAGAGCTCCCGACAAGACGAAGGGATCGCTCCACATTCTGTCGGGAGCTCTCGGTCAGCCCTCCTCCAGAACCGCGAGATGCTCGCCGTCGGTTTCGATCGTGACGGCGCCGTCTCGGTCGGTGCGGTACACGGCCAGGCCGGTGAAGCCCTCCAGTGCGGCCATCGTCTCCGGCGCCGGATGCCCGTAGTCGTTCCCTTCGCCGGCGGAGACGACGGCGACGCGCGGACGGACGAGCTGGAGCAGCGTCGACAGGAGCGGGTCGGCGGAGCCGTGGTGGGCGACCTTGAGGATCTCGGCGGGCGGAGGACGAATCGGCACGGTGACCTCCCCTTCGGCATCTGCAGTCAGGAGCGCGTCGATCTCCCCGTAGGAGGCGAGCAGGACGACGGCATGGTGGTTCGGGTCGTCGCTCGGCGAGGCCCTTTCCCGGGGCCAGAGGATCCGCACCCGAAGGCCTCCCACGCTGAAGCGTCGACCGGCGCGCGCGGGTACGACGGGAACCTCGCGTGCGCGTGCCGCCGAGAGCGCGGCCTGCTGGTCGTCGCTCGGGGAGGGAATGAAGGGATCGAGAACCGTCGCCACATCGACCTGCGCAAGCACGTCGGCGGCTCCGCCGACGTGGTCCCGCTGCGGATGCGTCAGGACGAGCACTGCGAGAGAATCCACGCCGAGCTCCGCGAGCTGGCCCGCGACGTCCGCTTCGGGCGGGCCCTGGTCGACCAGAACCGCTCCCTCCGCGACCTGGAGGAGGATCGCGTCGCCCTGGCCGACGTCGAGCACCGTGATCCGCAGCCCGTCGGGCGGGGGAGCGCGAGGCGCGTCGGGCGCAGCCCGCCACGCGACCGTGAGGGCCAGCGCGAGAGCCGCCAGGGCGATTACCCGCCGGATCTTCGGGCCCCGCATGCGCGTGAACGCGAGGGCGGCCAGGACGACGGCGACGAGGACCGCGACGGCCGAGAGCGAGCTCGCCTGGGCGTAGGGCAGGTTCCCGACCAGCCTGGCGCAGAAGGCGAGGTAGCCCGCGAGCCAAGCGTCGACCCACATGAGGGCGGTCGACGCCTCCGGCAGCAGGGGGTGAAGTGCGGCCGCCGCGAGAACGAGGCCCAGCAACGGGGCCACGACGGGCGCGACCAGGGCGTTGGCGAGGACGGAGTACACGGGGATCGCGTCGAAGTGCAGCCACAGAACGGGCGCCGTCACCAGACCGCACGCGGCCGAGAGCGAGATCACCTCGGCGAGCTTCTGCGGGAGCGGGTAGCCCTCGAGCCACCGGCCGATCAGCGGCACGAGTACGAAGATCGCGGCGACCGCGCTGAAGGAGAGCTGGAACCCTGGCTCCAGCAGGCTGTGCGGATTCCAGGCGAGCAGAACCGCGGCGCCGACGAGAAGGAAGTACCAGCGGTCGCGCGGCCTCGACGCCAGCCAGGCGAGGGACGCGAGCCCGCCCGCGACCCCGGCGCGAACGACCGACGGCTGCCAGCCGACTGCGAGAACGTAGGCCGCGACCGTCAGGAGCGCTGCCAGCTCGCCGAGCCAGCGGGGGAGGCCGAGGGCCCAGACGAGCAGGATCGTCCCCGCGACGACGTAGGCGACGTTCTGTCCCGAGACCGCCAAGAGGTGGTAGAGGCCCGACGCGCGGAAGTCGTCGCGCAGGTCCGCCTCCAGCCCCTCGTCCTCGCCGAGCGCGACACCTGCGAGCACCGCCCGCCGCTCGCCCACGGGGACGGCTTCGAGGGAGCTCGAAACGCCCTCGCGCAGGCGGTCTCCGAGCCCGCCGATGCCTCCGCGGCGACCGACGATCCGGAAGTCGCCGGCGCGCAGGATGGCGTGGATTCCCTGGCGGCCGAGGTAGTCGGCCTCGTCGAAGTCGCCCTCCTCTTCGGGCTCGCTGGGCGCGACGACGGTGGCGACCACCTCGAGGAGCGCGCCCTGCGGCGGCACCGGCTCCGGCGGGAGGTCGAGGCGAGCGCGCTCGTCGAGCTGGAGCGGGCCGAAGCGCTTCACGCGAACGGGCACGCGGAGTGCGAACTCGCTCCGCCGGGCCGGCCCAGTCACCTCGACGCGCGCGAGTGCCGCGCGGCCGATCTCGGGCTCGAGCAGGCTCCGATCCAGCCCTTCGAGGCGTACCCCACCCCACCAGAGGCCGGCGAGGAGGAGCGCGGCTCCCAGGAGACCCAGCCTGGCGCGGTCTGCCGCCAACGAGCCGGCCGCAGCTACGACCGCGGTCAGGAGGAGCCCTGCGTGGGCCTCGCGGAGGAGGAGGGCGAGCGCGAGGCCGACGCAGAGTGTTGCGACGAGGAGGTGCGCGGCGGGAACACGCTCGAGACGTTCTCGGAGCACGCCGGTCGCGGCTCACAGGTCGACCAGGGGGCGCAGCTGCTCGAGTGTGGCCGGGCCTATCCCTGGGACGGCGTCCAGCTCGTCGATCGACCGGAAGGCGCCGTTGGCCGAGCGGTAGTCGAGGATCTGCTGGGCCGTGACCGGTCCAACACCCGGCAGCTCGTCGAGCTGCTCCAGGGTCGCCGAGTTCAGGTGTACCTTCATCCCGGGAAGGGTCGCTCCCGCCGCCGTCGACCCGGCGACCCCGATCTCGCCCCCGCTGCCTCGCAACGGCACCACCACCTGCTGGCCGTCGGCGACGGGCGCCGCCAGGTTGACGAGATCGAGCGCCGCCCTGGGCTTCGCGCCGCCGGCCTCGGCGATGGCGTCGTCGATCCGGCTGCCGTCGGGGAGGCGATAGAGACCGGGTCGGTGCACCGCGCCTGCGACGTGGACGACGAGCTCCCGAGGAGGCTCCGCCTCGACGTCGAGGGCGACCGACCGCGTTCCTCCGGCCGGCTCGCCCTGCTCGGCGCCGAGTGCGACGCGTCCGGCCACCGTCAGCAGCGCGAGCAGGACGACGGCGTAGGCGAACGCGCGCCCGCGTGAGATTGTCGGCATGCGCACGATCAGCCCGTGCCGGCCGCCTCGTACGTGACGACCAGCCGGGGACGGAGGGCCGCGTCCGGATGGCTTGACGAAGGCGTGTACGGGCCGGAAACGCCGAAGTCCTCGTCGCCGTCCTGCAGCTTGAGCAGGAGCCCGTGGTTCGGCACGAGCCGGCGGTGCCACGAGCGGGCGAGCGAGGTCACGTTCCACCTGAGCCACTGCGGGTCCGGCGCGGAGAAGACGACGGCCGTGTCGAGCACGCGCTCGTCGAAGTCGGGCTCGCGCTCCCGGAACCAGCTCCTCGTCAGAATCCGGTGGGCGTCGACCACCGCACCCGGCGGAACGCACGGTGCACCGCCCGCGACCGAGGCGACGCACGTGCCGTCGTGGTAGAGGCGGAGCTCGGCTGTCGTGATCGTCGCCGCCGCCGGCACCGCCGTGAGGGAGAAGCGGAGCCCGGCACGCCACACCTTGTCGTGCACCCCGCCGATCGGAAGTCGCGGCCCGTCATCGCGATAACAGCGGGACTCCCAGTCGTAGCTCCAGTCGCACCAGAACGGAAAGCCGACATCCTGGGTCGCCGCGATCGAGACGGTCGCCGCCGACGCCAACGCTGGCGGCGACGCTCCGACTAGGCCGGCGGCAACGGCGACAACGAGAACGAGTCCGCGCACGCCACGGATGCTGGCGGGGAAAGACGCACGCGTGTGTCGCGGACCGCGACGGGATGGTCACCACACGTCACAAGTGACGGACCGCGAGCGGCGGCTATCCCACGAGGCAGGGCCCGGACGACACCGGGCGAAGCTCCTCGGCCGCCGCGTCGAGCACGAGCTCGACCGGAACCGCGTAGCCTCCCTTCCGGTCGCGCGTGCCGCCGAAGATCATCGCCACGACCCGGCCGCGCCGGTCGACCACGGCGCCGCCGCTCTCCCCCGGCCGAACGGCGCCGCGCAGCGGGACGACGACGCGGGGGCTCGTCCCCCGACCGTACCCATCGGGCGACAGGACCGTGCGGGCGGCGCCCGCGGTCCCGGCGGTGGCGGTCAAGGGCCCGTTTCTCGGGTAGCCGAGCAGCACGACCGGCTGCGGGCGGTCGTCGCGACTGCTGGTGGCAAGGCTCCGTGCCTCGAGGCCGCGGACCCGCAGGAGCGCGATGTCGTTCCGTGCGTCGACGTAGACCGGCCGCGCCGACAGGACTTGGCCGTTCGGGACGAGCACACGGGTCGACTCGTGCCCCGCGACAACGTGCGCGTTGGTGGCGACCAGTCCTTCGCGGACGACCCAGCCCGACCCCTGCGTGCCCAGGCCGCAGGCGGTTCCTTCCAGCTTCAACACGGACTCGGCCGCGGCTCTCGCGCCCGCGCTGTCGAGGACGCTCGGGTCCGGGGGCGGCAGCGGCTCGGCGAGGCCCGGGAGCAGCGGCAGCGGATCGAAACGGTTCAGCGCCTGCAGGACGCGGTCGGGCGGCACCGCGCTCAGGAGGCGGGGCAGGATCGCCGATCCCCTGATCTCCGCCCTGAGGCCGAGCGCGGGCTGGTGGAGAGCGAGCACGGCCAAGAGCCACGCCACCGCGAGGGCGATCAACGCGCCCAGAGCGATGCCGCCGATGCGGTCGAGGGTGCCGAGCGGCGGGTGGGCCGCGAGGAACGTCCGCACCGGCAGCGCGAGCGCCCGGGCGGCGAAGCTGAGGAGGAAGGCTCCGACGACGGCCCCCATGAGCCCCGCAAGCGGCAGCCAGGCGGAGTTCTCCGGGAAGAGGTGCGGCGCGATGATCGACCCGAGAATCGCGCCCAGCACCAGGCCCCCCAGGGAGAGCGCCTGGGCGGCGAGGCCTCGGTGGGCACCCAGAATCGAGAAGGCTGCGACCCCGAGCAGCAGGAGAACGTCCACGACGTTCACCTCCACAGGGTACGGAGTCAGGCGTCGACGACGAGGTTGACGAGCTTGCCCGGGACGACGATCTCCTTGCGGATCTCCTTCCCGTCCAGGTGGGCGCGCACGCGCGGGAGCTCCTTCGCGCGGGCGACGAGCTCGGCATCGGACAGGCCCACCGGCAGCTCGACCTTGTCGCGCACCCTCCCGTTCACCTGCACGACGAGCTCGAACGTGTCGCGCTCGAGCAGGGCCGGGTCGGCCCGCGGCCAGCGCTCCTCCCACAGGCGCTCGCGGCCGAGCCGCTGCCAGAGCTCCTCCGCCACGTGCGGGGAGTAGGGCTGGATCAGGCTGACCGCGGTCTCCGTGGCGAAGCGCACCTCACCCGCGCGATCCGGGTCGTCCTTCACGTGGTAGACGTCGTTGAGGAGCTCGATCACGGCCGCGATCGGCGTGTTGAACTGGAACCGCCGGAGGATGTCGTCGGAGACCTTGGCGATCGCCTCGTGTGCCCGCCGGACGAGGGGGCCGTCCGCCGGCGCCTCCGCAGGGCCGCGCTCGGCGACCTCGAGGCCGAGGCGCCACAGGCGGCCCAGGAAGCGCGCCATGCCGTCGATGCCCGTGTCCTGCCACTCGATGTCGTCCTCCGCCGGCCCCATGTAGAGGATGTAGAGCCGCACGGCGTCCGCGCCGTAGGCGGCGACCATCTCGTCGGGCGAGATGACGTTGCCCTTGCGCCTTCGCCATCTTCGCGCCGTGGTAGTGGATCATCCCTTGGGTGAAGAGGCGCAGGAACGGCTCGCGGAAGCCGAGCAGACCCAGGTCGTTGAGCGCCTTCACGAAGAAGCGCGCATAGAGCAGGTGCAGGATGGCGTGCTCGACGCCGCCGATGTACTGGTTGACCGGGAGCCAGTAGTCGGCGATCTCCCTGCTCCACGGAGCCTCCTCGTTGCGCGCGTCGCAGTAGCGGATGAAGTACCAGGAGGAGTCGACGAACGTGTCCATCGTGTCCGTCTCGCGATGCGCCTCTCCCCCGCAGCGCGGGCAGGTCGTGTGCACCCAGTCCTCGGCGGCCGCGAGCGGCGAGCGGCCCTTCGGCAGATACTCCTCGACCTCGGGGAGGAGCACGGGCAGGTCCTCCTCGGGCACCGGGACCATCCCGCAGGCCTCGCAGTAGAGGATGGGGATCGGGCAGCCCCAGTAACGCTGGCGGGAGAGGAGCCAGTCGCGCAGGCGGTAGCCGACCTCGGGCCTGCCGAGACCCTGCGACTCCAGCCACTCGACGATCGCCTGCTTCCCCTCATCGGCCGGCAGACCCGTGAACTGCGCGGAGTCGACGAGGCGCTCCTCCTCGGAGTGCGGGACGTAAGTCCCGTCCTTCCACTCAGCGCCCTCGGGCGCGACGACGACCTTCACCGGCAGGTCGTGGCTGCGCGCGAACTCGAAGTCGCGCTCGTCGTGCGCGGGCACGGCCATGATCGCCCCGGTCCCGTACTCCATGAGGACGTAGTCGGCGACCCAGATCGGAAGCCGCTCACCGTTCACGGGATTCGTCACGAACGCGCCCGTGAAGACGCCGGTCTTCTCCTTCTCGGGATCTGCGCGCTCGGCCGCGGAGCCGGCGCCCGCCCTGCGGACGTACTCCAGGACCTCGGCCTCGTGCGGCGACCCGGCGACGAGCCGGGGCACCAGCGGATGCTCCGGCGCGAGCACGAAGAACGTCGCACCGAAGAGCGTGTCGGGGCGGGTGGTGAAGACGGGGATGTCGACGTCCAGCTCCTCGACCCGGAAGACGACTTCGGCGCCCTCCGAGCGTCCGATCCAGTTCCGCTGCATCGTCAGCACGTGCTCGGGCCAGGACTCCAGCAGGCTCATCTCGTCGAGCAGCCGGTCGGCGTAGGCGGTGATGCGGAAGAACCACTGCTCGAGGCTCCTGCGCTCGACCTCGGCCCCGCAGCGCTCGCAGCGCCCGTCGATCACCTGCTCGTTCGCCAGCACCGTCTGGTCGTTGGGGCACCAGTTGACCGGCGCCTCCTTCCGGTAGGCGAGGCCCTGCTCGAAGAGCTTGAGGAAGAGCCACTGGGTCCAGCGGTAGTAGGAAGGGTCCTACGTGCGACGACCTCGCGGTCCCAGTCGATCGCCCAGCCCATGCGGCGCATCTGCTCGCGGATGGCAGCGATGTTCCGCTCCGTGACGACCCGCGGGTGGCCGCCCTCCCGGATGGCGGCGTTCTCGGCCGGGAGGCCGAAGGCGTCGTAGCCCATCGGCCGCAGCACCTGCGCAGCCCATCCGCCGCCTGACGTGGGCGAGGACGTCGCCGAGCGTGTAGTTCTTGACGTGCCCCATGTGCAGCTCGCCCGAGGGGTACGGGAGCATCTCGAGGACGTAGGTGTGCTCCCTGTCCATCTCGTCGGACCGGGCAGGGTTGGGAGCGTAGAACGCGCGCTCGCGCTCCCACGCGTCCTGCCACTTCAGCTCGATCGCCTCGGGGTCGTATCGCTCCATCACAGGCTCCAGGAGGGGAGCGTAGCGGCAGGACCGGGCCGAACCGGGACGAAAGCCGGCTTCTTGTCAGCGGGGAGCACGCCCTCTAAGGTCGTGCCCTCTGTCACATGTGGAGGGAGGAATCATGCGGAAGTTGTGGATCGCGCTGGCCGTCGTCTGCGCGCTCGCCGTCGCGCTGCCGGCCAGTGGCGGGAGGGGCGACGCTGCGCCAGCGCGTGAACAAGCTCGAGGACAAGCTGGATTGCCTCAGGAAGACGCCGGCGTCCACGTACATCGGCTATGCGTACTACGAAGGACAGATCGGGGATCCGGGGCCGTTCCCCGTCCACGATCCCTCGACCGACCTGCTGATGGACGCGAGCTTTGCCTCGGCGTTCGACCAGCTCTTCGGCGGTCCCTTCAACCCCGACTACTGGTTGGTGGTCGTGAGGGACACGTCCTCGTGCCGGTCGAAGTTCGACACCGATTGCGAACCCGTACACCGCGAGGCCGGCAGCGCTGACCTCCTCGAGCGCGAGCATGGAGCGCCTCGCCCGTCTGCGCTAGGGGACCGCACGAGTGATCTCCACCTACTCGATCGTCGGCTGCGACCTCGAGGCGCGCGAATGGGGCGTGGCCGTGCAGTCGAAGTTCCTCGCCGTGGGCGCCGCCGTTCCGGCGGCGGCGCCCGAGGTGGGCGCGATCGCCACGCAGGCCTGGGCGAACCTCGCCTACCGGCCGCGCGGGCTCGAGCTCCTCGAAGGAGGGCCGCTCGGCGGACGAGGTCGTGAGGGCCCTGGTCGCCGCCGACGACGGGCGGTCGCACCGCCAGGTCGGCGTCGTGGACGCGCACGGGCGCGCGGCTACCTACACGGGCTCGGACTGTCTCGACTGGGCCGGGGGGACGACGGGCCCGAGCTATGCGGCGCAGGGGAACATCCTCGTCTCGGCGGCGACGGTCGACGCGCTGGCCGCCAGCTTCGAGGGCACGGCGGGAAAGCCGCTCTCCGAGCGGCTCCTGGCCTGCCTCGCCGCCGCCGAGGCGGCCGGCGGCGACCGGCGCGGAAGACAGTCGGCGGCGCTGCTCGTCGTCCGCCAGGACGGCGGCTACGGCGGCACGAGCGACGTCGCCGTCGACCTTCGCGTCGACGACCACCCGGAGCCGATCGCAGAGCTCGAGCGCATCTACCGGATCCACGACCTCCTCTTCGGGCAGACGCCCGACGAGGAGTGGCTCGACGTCGGCGAGGAGCTCGCGGAGGAGATGCGCGGGCGCCTCGCCGCCCTCGGCTACGAGGGCGACCTCGCCGGCGCCCTCGCCGCCTGGGCCGGCGCGGAGAACCTCGAGGAGCGCGTCCGCGGCGCCGACCGCATCGACCCGGTGGTGCTCGAGCAGCTCCGCGCACGCTGACGCCGCTGCGATCATCCGGGTGATGCAGGGCGAGCCGGAGAGGGAGATCGAGCCGGAGCGCGAGGGCGAGGAAGAGGCCGAGCACCCCGTCACGCCGCTCGAGCTCTTCTTCGACCTCGTGTTCGTCTTCGCGCTCACGCAGGTGACCGGCTTCATGTCCGACGACCCGACCTGGGCGGGAGTCGGCAAGGGGCTCCTGATCCTCGCCGCGCTCTGGTGGGCCTGGGGCGCGTACGCCTGGCTGACCAACGAGATCGACCCGAACGAGGGCTCGGCCCGCCTCGCCGTGTTCGGCGCGATGGCGGCGATGTTCGTCGCAGCGCTCGCGGTGCCGCACGCGTTCGACTCGGACGCCGTGCTCTTCGGCCTCGCCTACTTCGCCGTGCGGGCGATGCACATCGTCCTCTTCGCCGAGGCGACGCCGCACGTCGACGTGCGGCAGGCCACGTTCAGGCTCGCGCGGACGGCGATCCCGGGCCCGGCGCTGTTCATCGTCGCCGGCTTCCTCGACGGCTGGGCGCAGATCGCCCTCTGGCTCGTCGCGCTCACGATCGACTACTCCGGTCCCTACGTCTTCGGCGTCCGCGGTTTCTCGATCTCGGCCGACCACTTCGCCGAGCGCTACGCGCTGATCGTGATCATCGCCCTCGGCGAGTCGATCGTCGCCATCGGCATCGGGGCCGCCGGCATCGAGCTCGGCCCGACGGTCGTCGTCGCCGCGGTCCTCGGGCTCGTGCTCGCATGTGCGCTCTGGTGGGCGTACTTCGACGTCGTCGCGCTCCTGATTCGAAGGCGCCTCGTGGAAGCGCGCGGTCACGAGCGGGCGCGCCTGGCTCGCGACACATTCAGCTACCTGCACCTGCCGATGTTCGCGGGCATCGTCCTGGTCGCCCTGGGAGCGAAGAAGGTGCTCGAGCATGTGAACGACCCGCTCGCGACGGTTCCGGCCGTGGCCCTGTGCGGAGGCGTGGCCGCCTACCTGTTGAGCCACAACGGGATGCGCTACCGAAGCGTGCGGACCGTCAACCGCCGCCGTCTGGTCGCGGCCGCGGCGAGCGCGGCGCTGATCCCGGTGGCGACGCGCATCGACGGGGTCGTGTCGCTCGCGCTCGTCGCCGGAGTCTGCATCGGCCTGATCGCCTACGAGACGCTGCGCTTCCGAGAGGCCCGCGCGCGCATGCGCGCGGCCGCCTGACTCAGGCGGCCGCGGTGCTGCGGACGGCCCGGAACCAGCGACGAGGGCTGCGGCGGCGGCGGCGGCGGGGGCGGTCGACGACGCGACGGCTCGCGGCCAGCCGGTGGGCGCGCTCGCGCTCGGCATCGATCATCTGGTGGCGGGTCTCGTGCTGGGTGACACTCAGATACGTCATGGCAAAGGCTCCGATGGATTTCATGCTCGCCATGGAACCACTGGAAGATCCTGGGCGCAGTGAGGCCGCCAGGCGTCTCTGAGTGCGGGTAACCGCACGGAAAGCCGTCGAAGCGAGAGCCCGCTGCGGCCAGCGGGCCCTCGCCCTCGTGTAGACAGGGAGCACCGCTACGGCAAGCGGACTCCTTGGAAAAGTGACGGTAGGCCTTGTATCGGACGGATCGAACGCCGGCGGAGAGGGACTGGCGCGGAATTCTCGAAAATCGCAGCGCATGCACATCGACGTCGAAAGGCGCTTCGAGCTCTGGTACGAGCGGCTGACGCTCCCTCGGGCCGTGGCCACCGTGATCTCCGTCGCGTTCGTTCTCGTCATGATCGCCGGGGCCCTGGCCCGGCTGGTCGAGCCGGAGGTGTTCACCAGCATCGGGCTCGCGTACTGGTGGGCAGTCGTCACGGTGACGACGGTCGGCTACGGCGACGTCGTCCCCGAGTCCACGATCGGCCGCCTCGTTGGCACGGGTCTCATGCTCACGGGCCTGGGCCTCATCCCCACGCTGACGAGCGTGGTCGTCGCGACCCTCGTTGGGAAGCGGACGCGCGCTCAACAGGAGCAGCTCGACCAGCAGGCGAAGGACCATGCTGCCGCGCTCGCCCGGATCGAGACGCACCTCGCCCGGATAGGCGCGAACCAGGCCGGCGGCACCGGGCGCCAGGGCTAGACTCCGGCGAGAGCCTTGAGCGACCTCGACCCCCGGATCAGCCGACGCGAGGCGAGGCGGCGGCAGATCCGCCGGCGACGGCTGACCGCGACCGTGGTCGCAGCCTCCGTCCTCGTCGCCGGCGTCGCCGGCGCCTGGGTGGGCCGTAATCCCGACGAGTCGGCCGCGTCCTCGCCGCCGGCGGACCCTGGCGCCGAGGGGACGGCGCCGGAGGAGGAGACGACCGCGGGGTCGCAGGCATCCGAGCCCTCGAGGCCGTCGAGCCGGACCACGCTCCGTCTTCGCGAGACGCTCGGCGGCGACATCACGCCGAAGTCGGTGGCCTCGTCGGGGACTGGGCTCGTCTTCGCCCAGAACATGATGTACCGGCACTCGGTCACGGTCTACGACTCGCGCAAGCTCGAGCTCGAGAAGACGATCTCCGACGCCGTCGAGCTGGCCGACTTCGGGTACGAACGCTTTGCGGGAACGTCGCTCGGCGCGCCCGTCGAGGCCGCCTTCTCGCCTGACGGCAAGTACGCCTACGTCTCCAACTACTCGATGTACGGCGACGGCTTCGGGCCCGAGGGAGACGACGAGTGCACGCCGGCGTCGGGCTTCGACCGGAGCTTCGTCTACCGGATCTCGCTCGAGACGCTCGAGATCGACGACGTCTACCACGTGGGCGCGGTGCCGAAGGTCGTCGCCGTGACCCCGGACGGCCGCTTCGTGCTCGTGGCCAACTGGTGCACCTGGGACCTCAGCGTCGTCTCGACCGGCAAGGGCCGCGAGGTGCGGAGGATCGAGATGGGCGAGTATCCGCGCGGGATCGCCGTCACGCCCGACGGGGAGGCCGCGTACGTCGGGATCATGGGCGGCGACTACCTCGTCCGCGTCGACCTTGCAACGTGGGAGACGTCGACCATCCCGATCGGGTCGGGCCCGCGGGCGCTCGAGATCGACCCCTCAGGGGAGAAGATCTACGCGACCCTGAACATGGCGGGTGAGGTCGCGAGGCTCGACCTCAGCACGGGCAGGGTCAAGACGGTCGCCACCGGCACGCGTCCGCGCAGCCTCGCCATCGCCCCCGACGGCAAGGCGATCTACGTCGTCAACTACGAGTCGGGAACGCTCACCAAGCTGCGGACGCGCGACATGGAGATCCTGCAGACGATCGACGCCTGCCACCTCCCGATCGGGATCACGTACGACGCTCCCACGCGCAGCGTGTGGGTCGCGTGCTACGGCGGCGCGATCCTCGTCTACGACGACAGGCGCTGAGTGGAGCCAGCGGGATTCGAACCCGCGACCTTCTGGCTGCCAGCCAGACGCTCTCCCAGCTGAGCTATGGCCCCGCGCGGGGACACTGTAGCGCAGCGCGCCGAGGCCTAGCCGGCGACCGCGAGCTCGACCGAGGGGACGTCGCCCCAGAGCTCCTCGAGGCGGTAGTACTCCCGCGCCTCGGGGGTGAAGACGTGCAGGACGACGTCGAGGTAGTCGGCCAGGATCCAGGTCGCCTGCCGCTCGCCCGCGACGGCGCGCGGCGCGAGGCCGTCCTCCTTCTTGAGGCGCTCGCGCACCTCGTCGTAGATCGCCTTCGTCTGCCGCGGGCTCTGCCCGGTGCAGACGACGAAGAAATCCGTGTACGTGCACACCGGTCGCATGTCGAGGATGACGACGTCGGCGGCGAGCTTCTCCTGGGCGAGGGCCGCGATTCTGCGCGCGTGGTCGATGGGCGTCAGCGGCCTTGCATCTCCTGGGTCAACCCTCTCAGCGTAGCTTTGCCCTCCGGGGGTGGTCAACAGCCCTCATCGTAGAGGCCCCGCTCGACGACGAGGCGGGCGACAGCCGGAGGGAGGAGCCGCTCGGCGGGCTCCCCGCGCGCCAGGCGGGCGCGCAGGTCTGTGGAGGAGACGTCGACCGCAGGGATCTCGAACAGCTCGACGCGCTCCGGTCGCCGGAGCGCGTCGAGGACGGGCTCGAGGCGCTCTCGCGGATACCCGGGCCGGGTGGCGACGCCGAGCCGCACGAGCTCGAGGATCTCGTCGGGCTCCTTCCAGCTGAGGAAGTCCGCGAACTCGTCGGCGCCGACGAGGAAGACCGTGGCGTCGGGGTCGAAGCCGGCCTGGCGGAGCGAGTCGACGGTGAACGGCCGCGCTTCGGGCCGCACCTCCGCGAGCGGCAGGTCCGCGAAGGCCGCGCGGACGAGCTCGAGGCGCTCGTCGACCGGCGTCTTCACCGGCTTGTGACCCGGCTCGGCGACGACGAGCACGAGCAGCCGGTCGAGCCGAAAGCGCTGGATAGCTTCCTCGGCCAGGGCGACGTGGCCCGCGTGCGGCGGATCGAACGCGCCGCCGAGGAGCCCCGTCGTCACTCGTCCTCGAACTCGACGACGGCGTCGGGCTTGACCCCGGCCGCGCGAAGCTCGTCCTCCGTGGCCTCCCCCCGAACGCGGTAGCCGCCCGGCGTGCGGAAGATGCGGAAGCGCCGACGGTGGGGCGGAAGCGGCCGGTAGGTAAGGAAGTCGGCCAGTTCATTTCCGGAAAGTGCTGGCGCACTTTCCGGAACCAAGGCAAACAGGAGCCGCTTGAGCTCGTCGATTCCCTTACCCGTGACCGCCGACACGGCAACGACACCCAGCACGCGCGGGTCGTCGACCTCGAAAGAAGGCGCCTCGGCGATGAGGTCGACCTTGTTCAGGACCACGATCTGCGGTCGCTCGGCGAGCCCGGCGCCGTAGGCGGCCAGCTCCCGGTCGATGGCCCGGAAGCGCGCCTCGACGTCCTCCTGCGCGTCGATCACGTGCAAGAGAAGCCGCGCCCGCTCGAGGTGGGCGAGAAACTCGTCGCCGAGCCCGACCCCCTCGCTCGCGCCCTCGAGCAGGCCCGGCACGTCCGCGACGGTCAGCTGCCGCCCGTCCGTGGCCTCGACCGTGCCGAGGACGGGCGCGACGGTCGTGAAGGGGTAGTCGGCGACCTTGGGCTTCGCGTTCGAGATCCGGCGGAGTAGCGACGACTTGCCCGCGTTCGGGAAGCCGAGGAGGGCGGCGTCGGCGACCAGCTTCAGGCGCAGCTCGAGCGTCGCCTCCTCCCCCAGCGAGCCGAGCTCGGCGAGCCGCGGGCGCTTGATGGGTCGGCGAGGCGAACCGGCGGTTGCCCGCGCCGCCGTGGCCGCCGTGCGCAGCGACGAGGCGCGCCCCCGCGTGCGCGAGGTCGGCGAGCAGCCGCCCCTCCTCGTCGAGCACCTGCGTCCCCACGGGCACGCCGAGCTCGACGTCGTCTCCGTCCGCCCCGCGCCTGTTCGACCCCTCTCCGTGGCGCCCGCGCTTCGCCTCGAAGCGGGTGCTTCGGTGGAAGAACCCGAGATCGCGGAGGTCCGGGTCGGCTACGAGGACGACGTCGCCGCCGTCGCCGCCGTCGCCGCCGTCGGGCCCGCCCTTGGGAACGAACTTCTCACGCCGGAAGCTGAGCGAGCCGTCGCCGCCGCGCCCGCCCTTCACGCGGATCCGCGCGCGGTCGTGGAACATCCTGCCCTCTAGAGGACGGAGACGACCCGACCCGCGCCGCCCGCCCGGAAAGCAACCTTCCCGTTGCGCGTGGCGAAGATCGTATGGTCGCGGCCCAGGCCGGTGCCCGGGCCGGGCCGGAAGCGCGTGCCGCGCTGACGGACGACGATCATGCCCGCCTTGATCTCCTGGCCGTCGAAGACCTTGACGCCGAGCCGCTTGGACTCGGAGTCGCGGCCGTTCTTCGACGAGCCCAATCCCTTCTTGTGCGCCATTCCTACTCCTCGGTCTTCTTCCTGGGCGCGCGCGGCCGTGCCGGCGCCTTCTTCTCGGCGTCGGCCGCAGGCGCACGCGTCGCTGCCGGCTTGCGCGCGGCCGGCTTCTTCGTCGCGGCCGGCTTCGCCTCGGAAGCAGCTTCCTTCTTGGCGGCGGTCGACCGCGTCCGCGGCGCGCCGATCGACTGCACCTCGATGCGCGTGAGGCTCGCGCGGAAGCCGTTCCTGCGCTTGTAGCCGGTGCGGCGCCGGTGCTTGCCCACGATGATCTTCTTCCCGCGGACGTGCTCGGCGACCTTCACGGTCACCTGCTGTCCCTTGAGGTCGCCGCCGAGCTTCGGGTCGCCGTCGCCGCCGACCATCACCAGGTCGGGGTGGAAGGTCTTCCCCTCCGCGTGCGGGACGCGGTCCACGAGCAGCCGCTGGCCTTCCCGCACGCGGTACTGCTTGTTCCCGATGGAGATGACGGCGTAGCTCATGGCCTGTACATAGACAGCAAACGAGCGGGCCGGGCCCGCTGCGACCGACAGTCTAGCCAGCGTCCTCCGTGGTCGCAATCGGCTCGGCCGACGCCTCGGCCGCCGGCTTCTTCTTCCGGCGGCGGCCGCCGCGGCTCCCGCGCCTGGTCTTCTTCTTCGGCTTCTCCTCGACCGGCTCGTCGCCGTTCGGGCTCGGCTCGGAGGCCTCCGCCACCGCCTCGACGGGCTCGGGCTCAGGCTCGCACGTCGGCCGGCGCCGCCACGCCGGCGGCCACGACCGCCGTCTTCTTCTTGCGGCCGCGACCTCCCCGAGAGCCGCGCCGCGTCTTCTTCTTGGGCTTCTCGGGAGGCTCGGCTCCATCGGTGGCCGCCTCCTCGGCGATCTCGACACCCTCGAGAAGCGTCTCGTCCAGCGCCACCACGGCCTCTGGCGCCGGCTTGGACGACTGCTTGCGCGCCGGCTCGTCCCTGGCCGGCAGCCCGTCGATCTCGGACGCCTTACCCTCGGCGAGAACGGCGAAGCGGTCGAGCCGGAACGACTTCTTCGTCTTGAACGCGAAGCGCTTGCCCGTCTCCTTCTCCAGCTCGCGGAGGCGCTGGTCGTCGGGGCCGGCGAGCGTCGCGGCGACGTCGGAGTGCAGCTCGACGAGGAACGCCTCGGCCTTCGAGCCGGCCACGTGCTTGCGGAGCTTCCGCTCGACCTCGACCGAGCGGGTCTCTGCCGAGACGACGACCCCGGTCGCATCGCAGGTCGGGCACTTGTCGGTGAGGATCTCGCGCGGGCCGTCGGTGACGTTCTGGCGGGTCATCTCGACTAGCCCGAGCGGCGAGATCTCGACGACGTACGTCTTCGTCCGGTCGCGGGCCAGCTCCGCGTCGAGCGCGCCCTCGACCAGCTCGCGGTTCTTCGGGTTCGCCATGTCGATGAAGTCGATGACGATGATCCCGCCGATGTCGCGCAACCGCAGCTGGCGGACGACCTCGGAGACCGCCTCGAGGTTGTTCTTCGTGATCGTGTCCTCGAGGCGGGCGTTCGACGACTTCCCGCGCCCGCCGACGAACCGACCGGTGTTGACGTCGATGACGGTGAACGCTTCCGCGTAGTCGAACACGAGGTAGCCGCCGGAGGGGAGGTCGACCCGCCGCGACAGCGTCGAGGTGACCGCCTCCAGAACGCCCGACTTCTCGAGCAGCGGCTCCTTGCCCTTGTACGGCTCCACCCGCGCGGCGAGCTCCGGCGACGTGCGCTTCAGGTAGGCGACGATCTTGCGGTAGGTCCGCTCGTGGTCGACGACGACGCGCTTGAAGTCGCGGATGAAGAGGTCCCGGACGATGCGAAGCGGGAGCTCGGCCTCCTTGTAGACGAGCGTCGGGGCCTGCGCCCGGTCGGCCCGGCCGCGGATGGTCGACCAGAGCTTCAGCAGGAGCTTGAGGTCTCCCGCGAGCTCCTGCTCGGACGCGCCCTCGGCGGCCGTGCGGACGATCAGCCCGCCCTCGGGGAGCTCGAGGCCTTTGCAGATCGCCTTGAGGCGTTCGCGCTCGTCGTCGTCGAGCCGACGCGAGACGCCGATCCCGTCGCCGTAGGGCGTGTAGACGAGGAAGCGGCCCGGGAGGGAGATCTCCGTCGTCAGGCGGGCGCCCTTCGTCCCCATCGGGTCCTTCACGGCCTGGACGAGCACCTCCTGGCCGCGGGAGATGAGCTCCTGGATGCGCTTGCCGTGTCGCTTCCCCTCGAGCTCGGGCACGACGATCTCGTCCACGTAGAGAAAGCCGTTCCGGCCGAGGCCGATGTCGACGAACGAGGCCTCCATCCCGGGGAGGACGTTGTCGACGACTCCCTTGTAGATGTTGCCCGCGATCGAGCGGTGCGACGGACGCTCGAGGTAGACCTCGGCGACCTTGCCGTCTTCGAGCACCGCAACCGTCTGCTCGAGAACCTCGACCGAGACGAAGATCTCCTTGGCAACGTCGGGCGCGACGACGCGGGGCGCCTGCTTGCGGGCAGGTGCCCGCCTCCGCTCGCGCTTCGGCCCCTCCGCCGCCTTCGCGGTCGCGGCCCGCTTCTTCGGCTTGGCGGCCCGCTTCGCCTTTGCCGGCGGCGCGACCTGCGCCTCCGCCTCGACGACGGCCGTCTCGGTCTTCTTCTTGCGCCCGCGCCCGCCGCGGCTCCCGCGGCGGCGGCGCGCCGGCTTTCGCTCGGCCTCAGCGGTGTCTTGCCGGGCCGGCTCTTCTCGCTCGAGCGCCTGGGGAGCGGCCGCCTCGGTGGGCGCCTCCTCCCTGCGCTTCTTCCAGCGAAACCAGGTCACGTTGATGGACTCCTTTCGGGCGCACGCCGCGCTCGGCGCCGATCGGGCGCTCGCCGAGCCGCAGGGTGTCTGCCACAAATCTCATGTGATTTCCGCGCCGGAGCTCGTCTGCCCAGAGGGCTGGCTGGTCCGTGCGCATCTCCCTCAAGACTAGCAGCGCGCTGATGTCCGGCCGGTGCTGCATGCGCTCGACGGGGGCGTCTGCGACCAAGCCGGGCGCCACGATCGCCCGCAGCCCGTACTGACAAGTACGGGTAAGGGCGAGCGTGATGATCCGGCGCAGCGTCGCAGGCGTCATCCGCGAGTGCAGGTAGTGCCGGTCGGGCATCTCTAAGCCGCCGCCGGGCGTAGGCCTGTTCGCTTCCGCTCCACGGCTCGCAGACGTTGGTTGAGCCGGGCCCAGGCCCACGGCTCGACCTCGTCGTAGCGGCCGGTCGCGGCCTCCGCCTGGGTCGCCTCGAGGTACTCGAACCAGGCGTCGGCCTCCTCGATCAGGAGCGCCTCGTGGCGTTCTTCCCTCTCCATGCGCGGGAAGGCTAGGACCGGGACCGGACGGACCGCTCGATCATCCTCGTGCCGCCCGCAGCAAAGTACGCGGCCGCCGCTTCTCCGACCGCGAGCGTGGCGCCGTAGGCCACGCCGCCCTTGACCGCCCAGCCGAGGCCCGGCACGGCCCCGACGAGGTGACGGGCGACCGTACGGAAGCCAAGGCCGGCGGCGACGACGGAGAGGATCTCGAACGCGCGCTCCCGGTCGAGCTCCTCGCCGTGCGCGGCGGCGATGCGGAGCACCATCCTGATCTGGTTCAGCGTCAGCACCGGAAAGTCCGCGCCGGGGATGAAGATGGCCACCCCGAGGACGCCGTTCTGGAGCGCGAAGTGCTTGACGATCCCGTCGACGACGGGGGGCCGAAGCGCGGGAATCCGCGCGGCGAGGAGGTGGGCCGTCTCGCCCGCGCGGTCGGCGATGCGCTCGGCGATCTTCTCGACCGGGAGCGGCTCGCCGGACCGGGCCGGCACGAGGTCGGTGTCGAGGACGTAGGGGACGCTCGGCAGCTCGCCGTTCGGCGCTCCGAAGAGCACGCACACGACCCCCACCCGCTTCCTGCGCGGCGAGCTCGAAGGTCTTCTCGTCCTCCTCGCTCGGAGACGGGCCGGCGACGGCCCAGACGAGCACGCTGGCCCCTTCGAGGTCGTATGCCGACGGCCTCTCGCCTCCGAGGTCGCGCAGGGCCCCGGGATCGGCTCCGTCGGCCAGGGCGGCGTGGATCGCCGCCGCCTGCTCCGGCGCTCCGCCGACGAGCAGTGGGCGCAGGTCCTTGTCCGAGGCGCGGATCTCCTTGACGACGCCCCAGACCGAGGTCGGGCTGAGCGGAAGCTTGGGCACTCGCGCCTCGAGCCTATCGTGCGCCGGCCAAGCGACCGCGGATGTGGACGGCCTCGAGCATCCCGACGAGGAAGAGGGTGGTCAGGAGCGAGCTGCCTCCGTACGAGATCAGCGGCAGGGGGATGCCCGTGACGGGCGCGATCCCGATCGTCATGCCCACGTTGATGAAGAGCTGGATGAGTAGTGCGAAGACGATCGTCCCGGCGAGGATCGCCGAGTAGAGGTCCCTCGCCACCGCCACGATCTTCGTGCCGCGCCAGATGACGACCGCGTAGAGGAGGAGCAGGATCGAGGCCCCGATGAACCCGCGCTGCTCCGCGAGCGACGAGAAGATGAAGTCCGTCGAGTGCTCCGGCAAGTAGTTGAACTTCGTCTGCGTGGCGTTGGCCTCGCCGCGGCCGTCGAAGCCGCCCGAGCCGACGGCGGTGATCGACTGGTTGACGTTGTACGTGGAGCCGCTCGGGTCGACGTCCGGATCGACGAAGCCGACGAGGCGCTCGCGCTGGTATGGCTCCAGCACGTCGAGCCCGGCCGAGGGCAGGAACCAGAGAAGCGCTCCGGCCACCAGCCCGGCGGCGACGGCCAGCACGGCCAGGTGCCGCCAGGGCGTGCCCCCGAAGAAGAGGGCGCCGATGACGATCGCCGCGTAGATCAGCGTCGTCCCGAAGTCCGGCTCCTTGAAGACGAGGGCCATGAGCGGAGCGGCGAGACCGATGACCCCGAGCGTCGTGCGCCACTCGGCGAGCCGCTGCCGGCGCTCGGCGATGAACCCCGCAAGCACGATGACCAGGGCGATCTTGCCGAGCTCGGAGGGCTGGAAGTTGAAGAAGCCGATCTGGATCCAGCGCTTCGACCCGCGCACCTCGTCGGCAAAGACGAGCACCGCCAGGAGCAGGACGAGGCAGGCCCCGTAGAGCGGCCAGCGCACGCGCCGGTACGCGTGCGGGTCGATGACCGCCGCCGCCGCGAGGAGCACGACTCCCCCGACGACGTAGATGATCTGGCGAAAGACGTAGTAGCCCGGGTCGCCGGGGACGTCGTTCCGCGTCACCGCCTCGAGCACCCAGAGCCCGTAGGCGAGCAGCCCCCCGGTGGCCAGGAGGAGCAGGTAGTCGACATGGCGCAGGAACGCGCCGAGCTCCCAGGCGGCGGCCTGGAAGCGGGTCGGCTGCTGGACTCGGGTGATCGGGGTTGCCATGAAGTTGCCTGCTGCCCTCAGTCGCTCTGCTGGATCACGGCTGAGTAGCTGCCGGGCTTGACGTTGAAGTACTTCTCGAACACCTTGAGCGCGACCGGCGCCGCGGCCGTGCCGCCGTGGCCGCCGTTCTCGATCAGCGCGCAGACCGCGAGCTCGGGCTTCCTGTACGGGCCGTAACCGCACCACCACGACTGGTCGCGGAGACCTGCGAAGCCGGGGAGCTTGACGAACTTCTCGGCGGTGCCGGTCTTGCCGGCGATCTCGACCGGGAAGCTTCCGAACACGTGCTGGGAAGTGCCGTAGCTCGCGTGCGTCGCGTCGTAGAGCGCCTCCTGGACGACCTGCACCGCGTTGGGGTCGAGGCCGATCTCGACTGGGGGCTTCGGCGTGTAGGGCCGGAGCACGACCGGCGGCTCGCCCTCGGCCCGCGGCTCCTCGACGCTCTTGACGAGCTGCGGCTCGACGAGCTTCCCGCCGTTGGCGATCATCGCGTACGCCCGCGTCATCTGCAGGGGGCTGACCAGGAGGTCGCCCTGGCCGATCGAGAGCTGGACGGAGTCGCCGCTCGTCCAGAGCTTGTCGATCTCCGTCTTGAACGTCTTCCGCCGCCAGGCGGGCGTGGGCACGAGCCCCGCCGCCTCCGGGCCGACGTCGATGCCGGTGCCGGAGCCGAAGCCCATGCTCCGCGACCAGCGCTGGAGAGGCGAGTCCTTGCGCTCGTAGAAGCGCAATGCCACCTGGTAGAAGAAGGTGTCACACGAGTTGGCGAGCGCGGTCGAGACGGTCATGGGCTCGTTCTTGAACGGGTCCCAGTTGGAGAAGAGCTGGCCGTCGATCTCCTCCTCGCCGGTGCACTGGATCAACTCGTCGGGGCGGAGGAGGCCCGTCTCCAGGGCGGCGAGCGCGACGAACGGCTTGAAGGTCGAGCCCGGCGGGTACCCGCCCGCGACGGCGCGGTTCATCGTCGGCAGGTTCGCGCTCCTGGCGGCGAGGCGCTCGAGGTCTCGCTCCTCGACCCTGCCCACGTAGATGTCGGGGTCGAATGTCGGATTGGAGGCCAGGGCGAGGATCTCGCCGGAGTTGACGTCCATGGCGACGAGCGCGCCACCGTTCGCGGCCCACTCGTCCTGGTCGTGGGCCAGCCGGACTCCGTACGCGAGCGCCTCCTCGGCCGCCCGCTGAAGGTCGACGTCGACCGTCAGCCGGACGTTGTCGCCGGCCTCCGGCAGCTGGCTGAACTCGCGCTCGCTCGTGATCCGCCCGAGCGCGTCGACGAGGACGCGCCCCTCGCCGCGCACGCCTCGGAGATAGGTGTCGTAGGCCGCCTCGATCCCGGTCTGCCCGATGCGGTCGCCGGCCCTGTAGCCCTCGTCGGCCCTGGCCTCGAGCTGCTCGCGGTCGATCTCGCTGACGTAGCCGAGGATCTGCGCGGCCAGGGCGCCCTGCTCGTAGTTTCGCAGGTACGTCTCCGTGATCTGCACGCCCGGGAACTCGCTCTGGTGCTCCATCAGGTAGGCGGTCTTGAACTCGTCCACCGTCGTGTCGATCGTGACCGGGGTGAGCGGGTCGCTCTCCAGGCTCTCCCCCACCTTTTCCTGGACCGCCGTCACCTTCAGGCCGAGCAGCCTCGAGAGACGGCGCAGCATCCGCTCGCGCTCGGCGACCGGGACGTTCTCGATCGCCGCCGGCCAGATCTGCACGAGCGTCCCCGCCTTGTTGGAGACGAGCACGTCGCCGTCGCGGTCGACGATCGAGCCGCGCGGGGCGAGGACGCCGAAGCTGCGGATCTGGTTGTTGTTCGCGTTCTCCAGGTACCGCTCGCCCGAGATGACCTGCAGCGCCCAGAGACGGAAGAAGAGGGCGCAGAAGACGACCACGGCGAGCACGCCGAGGATCGCGACCCGCAACGCCATCTGCGGGTTGAAGCGGTACGGCTCCTCGACGCGGGGGTCGGGCGGGAGAAAGCCCGATCGCGTCCGGGGCTCGTCGACGGCGCTAGACAGCGGGCTTCACCTCCCGGCGGACGACGAGGCGGGGCGGCAGGACCCTCGCGCAGAGTGAGTAGAGCGGGTAGGCGAGGATGAGGTTGAACGCCAGCCCGGGCAGCAGCACCGCGAGAAAGAGCTGGGAGGCCGGAATCGAGAGCCCCAGCATGAAGTGGAGCACCGCCGAGCCGAGCGTGTAGCCGGCCGACGCCAGCGCCACGGCGATGAGCAGCGGGTGCGCGGAGGCACGCGTCGTCGCCTCGCCGAAACGCCCGGTCCAGTAGCCGATCACCGTCAGCAGGAGCGAGGTGAGGCCGAACGTCCCGAACGAGGCCGTGTCGAGGACGAGGCCCGCGAGGAAGCCGAGGATCGCGCCATAGGTCGGGCCGCGGAGGAGCGAGACCGCCACGAGGGTGACGAGGACGACGTCGGGATGGGCCTCGCCGATCTCGATCCACTCGGCGAGCGACACCTGGACGATCGCGGCCAGCAGGACGAGGCCTGCCGCCTTGAGTGCGTCGATGCCCGTCACGGCCGGCTCTCGTTCTCCTGCGCTCGCCTCCTGGGGCTCTCGGTCGCCGGCCGCGCCGGCTCTGCGGGCTGTGGCCTCTCGATCAGGACGATGATCGCGGAGAGGGCGTCGAAATCGGCGAGCGGGGCGATCTGGATCCGCTTGAAGAGGTCGACGTCCTGCTGGCCGACGGACTCGACGGTGCCGATCGGGATGCCGCGCGGGAAGAGGGACTCGAACCGCTCCGTCGTCCACCCCGCCGTGATGACGGTGTTGCCCGCTGAGGCCATCTCGTCCTTCTCGACCCGGTCGAGGATGAGCGAGGACGAGCTGGCCCCGTGCTTGACGACGCCCGAAGCCTCGGTTTCGAGCACGACCGCCGAGACTGAGCTCGACTGGTCCGTGATCAGGGTGATCCTGGCCGTCGAGTCGGTCAGGTCGGTGACCTGGCCGACCAGGTTGCCGTCCGGCGAGACGACCGGGGCGTTCCGCCTGATCCCGTCGCCCGATCCCGCCGAGACGATCACCTCCTGCTGGTAAGGCGTCGGTGGACGGCCGATGATGCGCGCGACGATCGGGTCGAAGTCGGCGGGAAACCTCGGCCCGCTGACGTAGTCGCTGATCCGGCTCTCGACCGCGAACTCCTGCGCCGCGGTCCGCGCCTCGATCAGCTCGGCCCGCAGCTCCTCGTTCTCCGTGCGCAGCTCCTCGTTCTCGTCCTTCGCGCCCAGGAGGTCGGACGCCCAGCCCCACGCGTCGCGGAACGGCCGGGCGACCCGCTCGCCCGCCACCTCGAACGGCATCAGCACCGAGACGCCGATGCGCTGTGCCGCGTGGAGCGGGCCGTCGTCGGACTCGCGGAAGTGGACGGTGATCAGGGCGAGCGAGACGAGCACGAGCAGAGCGGCAACGAGCCGCGCTCTGAAAGCGCGTCCCGATCGCGAGGGGGGGCCGTCGCCGCGCCGGACGGGAGCGTCCAGCACCGGAAGCCGTGCTGTTCGTTGCCGAGGCACGGGAACAGACCAGTCTAGTGAATCGCCCGGCTCCCGTGACCGGCGTGCCGCGGCGCTCTGGGGATGGTCAGCGGCGGCGGCCGTTCCGCTGGCGGGCCTTCGCCGAGCGGTGGATGACCTCGAACTCCTCGAGGCTGCGACCGGAGCCGACCGCGACGCAGGTGAGCGGCGACTCGGCCAGCTGCACCGGCATCTGGGTCTCGTCTCGGAGCCGGTCGGCCAGGCCGGTCAGGAGCGCCCCGCCCCCGGCCAGGACGATGCCGCGATCCATGATGTCCGCGGCGAGCTCCGGCGGCGTCTTGTCAAGGGTCGACTTGATCGCGTCGATGATCTGCCCCACGGGCTCGTCGAGGGCGCGGCGGGTCTCCTCGGAGGAGATCACGACCGTCTTGGGGAGGCCCGTGAGCATGTCCCGGCCGCGCACCTCCGCCGACTCTTCCTGCGAGAGCTCCCAGGCGGAGCCGATTTCGAGCTTCAGCTCCTCGGCGGTCTGCTGGCCGATCAGGAGCTTGTACTCCTTCTTGATGTGGGCCATGATCGCGTCGTCCATCTCGTCCCCGCCCACGCGGATCGACTGGGAGACGACGATTCCGCCGAGCGAGATGACCGCGACCTCGGTGGTGCCGCCCCCGATGTCGACGATCATGTTCCCCGTGGGCTCGGAAACCGGAAGGCCGGCACCGATCGCAGCGGCCATGGGCTCCTCGATCAGATAGGCCTGGCGGGCGCCGGCGGAGAGAGTCGCCTCCTCGACGGCGCGCTTCTCGACCCCCGTGACGCCGCTCGGGACGCAGACGACGACGCGCGGGTGCGCGAACCGGTTGTGGTGCACCTTCTGGATGAAGTGCCGCAGCATCTGCTCGGTCACGTCGAAGTCGGCGATCACGCCGTCCTTCAGCGGCCTGATCGCCGAGATCGTCCCGGGCGTGCGCCCGAGCATCCGCTTCGCCTCGATCCCGACGGCGTGTACCTCGCCGGTGCGCTGGTCGATGGCGACCACCGAGGGCTCGGACAGCACGATCCCGCGCCCGCGCACGTACACGAGGGTGTTCGCGGTGCCGAGGTCGACGGCCATCTCCCGCCCGCCGAACCCGCTCAGGTAGCCCCAGAAGCTCATGAAGACCTCGATGAGTGTAACGACTGGGTTGAGCGCGTCCACCGCGCCACGTCCGGGTGCCTGGCACCGGGCCGTGTCACGAATGGCCAACGCGGTCGTGCCGCATGTGCTTCGACGGCCGTCCGGCGGCGAGGCGATCGTCGTACGCTCGACGAGTGCCTCGGCCGCTGCGATCTCAGGTACCGCGGTGCTCTCTCGCACATCACGTCGAGAGGAAATCGCGGCGAGCCGATCTTCACGGATCCAGCCGAGTTCCGCAGATTTCTAGCGATTCTCGAACAGGCAACGGCTCGATTTCGTTGGCAGTGCCTTGCGTACTGCCTGATGACGAACCATTTCCACCTGGTCGTACGGAACTCCGAGCCGAACGTGTCGCAGGCCATGCACCACCTGAACGGCTGCTACGCCCGCTGGTTCAATCGGCGACACGGATACCAGGGGCATCTCTTCCAACGGCGGTTCCACGCGGCCGCAATCGAAAGCGACTGGCACCTGTTGGAGGCATGCCGGTATGTCGTCCTCGAACCCGGTGCGCGCCGGCATCGCCAGGCGACCTGCCGAATGGCCGTGGAGCAGCTACCGCGCCGCGATCGGCGCTCGAGTCGTCGAGCAGCACGTTGGCGCTCGACGAGCTCCTTGGCTTCTTTGGCCGTCGTCGATCCGAAGCGCGCGACGCTTTCCGGGACTTCGTCGACGATGCCGTCATGCCGCGCGCTCGTCCTTTCTGACCACGGCCAAGTGCCTGGCACCGGGGCATGGCCGGACTAGCCGATTCCGTACGCGCCGGGGAAGCGGTCGGCGAGGAGGCGGACGAGGAGGGCTGCCGGGAGGCCGACGACGTTGAGGTAATCGCCTTCGACGCGCTCGACGAGGGCGGCGCCGCGACCCTGGATCGCATAGCCGCCCGCCCGGCCCTGCCACTCTCCCGCGCGCACGTACCCGGCGACGTCCCGCGGCGTCAGCTCCCGGAACGTGACCCGCGTCTCCTCGTGCTCGACCGCTTCCCAGTCCGGCGTCAGCAGGCAGAGGCCGGAGACGACGACGTGGGCGCGGCCGCCGAGTGTCTCGAGCATCGCCGCCGCCTCGCCAGCGTCCGCCGGCTTGCCAAGCACCCGCCCGGCGACGACTACGGCCGTGTCCACGCCGAGGACGGGCCGCTCGCCTGCCTCGCACCCCACCGACCGCGCCTTCCCGGCTGCGTGCGCGCGCACCACCTCGGCCGGGGAGAGCTCCGAGTCGTCATCCTCTTCGTACCGCGGTGGAATGACGTCGAAGGGGAAGCCGAGCTGCTCGAGGATCGCCCGCCGCTGCGGTGACGTCGACGCGAGAAGGAGCGGTGGGATCGAGATCACGGCTTGCGCGAGATCCAGATCTCCTCGGCCGGCCACCGTCGCGCCCACGCAGCGGGGACGACGTCGTAGTGAGGGTGGTCCCGCGCGTCGGGGGGCGCCTCGAGCTCGACGAGCCCCTCGACCACGAGCCCGCTCTCGCGCAGAAGCCGGATCCACTCGCCGTGCGCGAGGTGGAACTCGACACCGTCGTCGTCCGCCCATTCGACCCGGTACACGCCGAACTGATCCCGCTGGAGCTGCTCGACGACGCTCCCCTCGTCCGGCGAGCAGAGGATGGAGAGAAACGAATTCGTCAGAAAGACGAGCCGGCCGCCGGGCCGGAGGAGCCGGGCCGCCTCCGGCACCCACCGTACCGGGTCACACCAGAGGCTTGCCCCGTACTCGGAAAGCACGAGATCGAAGGACTCGTCGGGAAGTGGCACCTCTTCCGCGTTCGCCTCGATCAGGGGGAACTCGAGCCCGAACCGCACCTGCATCGCGCGCGCCGTCTCGAGCTGGGCGGGCGTTACGTCGACGCCGACTGGCCGCGCTCCCCGCTTCGCAAGCCACGCCGAGAAGTACGCAGTGCCGCAGCCCAGCTCGACGACGTCGAGCCCGTCGACCTCTCCGAGCACGCCGAGCTCCCGCTCCGCGACGGGGAAGACACCCCACGTGATCTCCTCGGCGGCCCACTGTCTCGGCGCGTCCGCATCCGTGTATTCCGCGTTCTCCTGTGTCCACCCCTCCCGGTTGCGGAGGACATGCTCCGGAAGCTCAGACAAGCTCGTCGTGGTCGAACCAGAGCGCGATCTCGCGCTCCGCCGAGGCGGGCGAGTCCGAGCCGTGAACGAGGTTGTCGGGCATCGCCAGCGCCAGGTCGCCGCGAATCGTGCCCGGCGCCGACTCGACGGGGTTCGTGGCACCCATGGTCGTCCGCACGACCTGGACGGCGGAGTCGCCCTCGAGCACGAGCGCCAGCGTCGGCGACGAGGTGATGAACTCGACGAGCTCGCCGAAGAACGGCTTCTCACGGTGCTCCGAATAGTGCTCGCCGGCCAGCTGCTCGTCGACGAGCACGAGCTTCGCGGCCCGGACCTGCAGCCCCCGCTGCTCGAAGCGCGCGAGGATCTCGCCGGCGAGGCGGCGCTGCATCGCGTCCGGCTTGATCAGGACGAGGGTGCGTTCCGCCATGTGTCTCGTCGGCGTTCCTCTGCCTCGTCCCGCTTCTTCGCCTTCCAGAAGATCCAGGCGACGTAGCCGAGCACGAACCACGGAACGAGCATCGCCACGAGGGCCACCATGGTGATCGCGAACGACCCGCCGCCGTCGTCCGAGCCGTGCTGGGCGAGGAGGATCTCCACGCCCTCAGACTATCTAGCCCGAAAGGTTCTCGACCGCGCGCGGCGACTCGACCGGGGTCTCGCAGAACGGGCACATCTGCCAGAGCGGCTCGAGCGGCGCCTTGCAGCGCCGGCACGAGTCCTTCAGCTTCGTCGTGCAGACCGGGCAGGCGAGGAAGGTGGGCTCGATCGCTGCGCGGCACACGGGGCAGCGCTCGGCGACGTCGAGGCTGTCCTCCATCGCCTTGATCTCGAGCTCGCGCTCGCGCACGTCCTCGAGGTACTCGGGCGGGCGGAAGAACATGTAGAGGAGCGGCCCGACGAACGGGGGAAAGATCCCCAGGGCGACGGCCATGGCCAGGAGCCACGGGTCCTCGATCCGCCGCCGCGCGTCCTTGTACACCCAGTAGGCGGACGCGAGCCAGAAGACGACGAGGAAGAACAGCGTGACGTTGCGGATGACGAGCCACGCCTCCGAGTCGAAGAAGTCGCCGACGAAGTCGAGCGGATCGCTGTCGTCCGTCGTGGTCGTGGTCTGCGCGAGTAGGAGATGTAGACGCGTCACAGCAATATCTTCCCAACGAACCACCCTGCGCCGAACGCGAGCGCCACGATCATCACGAGGACGACCGCCGCGAGCGCGAAGACGCTCAGCCTTTCGCCGACGCTTGCCATGGTAGACACGAGGGGCGGACGGAGGCTAGGTCTGCGAGCAGATAGAGCGAGCCGGTGACGAGGAGGGCGCCGTCCTCGCCGGCAAGCTCGCGGCCCCGAACGAGAGCACGGGTCGGCTCGACGACGGTCTCGACGTGCGGGAAGAAGGGCCGGGCCAGGGCCGCGAGCTCGGCGGCGGGAAGGGCGCGCGGGCTCGACGACGCCGTGACGACGAGCCGGCCGCCCAGAGCGCTGAGAGGCCCGCGAGCATGCCGGCCGCGTCCTTGTCCGCCAGGATCGAGACGACGAGAACCCAGTCGGCACGAGGAACGCGCGTGAGCAGGTAGCCGACGCCGCCGAGGTTGTGGGCGCCGTCCCAGACCTCGAGCGGCGACTCCCCCACCCGCTCGAGCCTGCCCGGAAGGACGATGTCCTCGAGCGGACCCGGATCCACCGCGCGCCCCAGGCAGGACTCCACCGCCGCGTGGGCGAGAGCGCTGCTCGAGCCGGCGACGACGCCGACGCCCGCCGCGCCGGCCGCACGCGCAGCCGCCTCCCACTCGGGCTCGCCGAGCACGACCTGCGCGCCCCGCCCGACGACTGCGAGCTTCTCCGCCGCGATCGCCTCCCGGGTGTCGCCGAGGACGTCCGTGTGCTCGAGGGAGACGTTGGTGAGCACGACCACCGGCGCGTCGAGCACGTTCGTCGCGTCGTGCCGCCCGCCCAGGCCCGCCTCGACGACCGCGACCTCGACGCCCGCGGCGGCGAACGCGGCGAAGGCCGCGGCGGTCAGCGCCTCGAACTGCGTCGCCCCGACCGCCTCGGCGTCGACGCGGACGCGAGTGAGCGCGGCCTCGAGATCGACCTGCTCCCCGCCGATGCGGACCCGCTCGCCCCAGGAGACGATGTGCGGGGACGTGTAGGTGCCGGTCTCCACTCCCTCGGCGAGGAGGAGCGCCTCCGCGAAGCGCGCCGTCGTCGTCTTGCCGTTGGAGCCGACGACGTGGATCGCCCGGAACCGGCGCTCCGGGCTCCCCACCCGGCGGAGCAGCTCACGCATCCGCCCGACGCCGAACTCCTCCGGCCAGGGGCTCAGCGACTCGAGCCAGGCGAGGTTTGGGCTATCCGCCGAGGGCATCGAGCTCGCGCCGGTAGCGCGCCAGCTTCTCACGCTCGCCCTCGACGACGTCGAGCGGCGCGTTCGCGACGAAGCTGTCGTTCCCGAGCATGCCCTCGGAGCGCGCGACCTCCTTGCGGAGACGAGCGATCTCGCTCTCGCGACTCCCGTTCACGGGCAGCTGCTCCTGACGGACCACGGCCTCGAAGATACGGCGCTCGTCCTCGTCGAGGTCGACCAGGACGCCGCTCCGCCGCGCGATCTCCGCCGCGTCGCGCACCCGCTCGAGCGCGTCGGAGTCGCCTTCGAAGCGCACGTCCGGCTCCGGCCACGGCGAGACGATGAGGCGCGCCTCGCGCGCTGGGAGTTGAGCCCAGATCTCCTCGGTCACGTGGGGCATGACCGGATGGAGCAGGAGGAGGAGCCGCTCGAGCGCGGCGAGGGCCGTGACCGCCGCGTCGGGATCGTCCTCGTAGAGCCGTGGCTTGATCGCCTCCGCGTACCAGTCGCAGAAGTCGTCGAAGGTCAGGCCGTAGAGCACCTTCACCGCGGCGGCGAAGTCGAACCGCGCCCAGGCGTCCTCGACCTCTGAGCGCACCGCGTCGAGCCGCGCGAGGATCCACCGCTCCTCGACGGCCTGCGGCCGCGCGTGGGGCTCGGCGCCCTCCGTGTTCGCGAGGATGAGGCGCGCGACGTTCCAAAGCTTCGTCGCCAGCTTGCGGCCTTCGAGGATGGCTCCCTCCGAGAACCGCACGTCCTGGGTCGACGACATCTTCAGGAGGCCGTAGCGCGTCGCGTCGGCTCCGTGCTCGTCGATCACCTCGAGCGGGTCGATGCCCGTGCCGAGGCTCTTCGACATCCGCCGGCCGTCGGGAGCGAGCACCGTCGAGTGGACGATCACGTCGTGGAACGGGACGTCGCCAACCAGCTCGATCCCGGTCCAGATCATGCGGTTCTCCCAGAGGCGGATGATCTCCCGCGCCGTCGAGTTGACGTCTCCCGGGTAGTAGCGGCGTAGGTCCGCCGTGTCCTCGGGCCAGCCGAGCGTTGCAAACGGCCAGAGCGCGGAAGAAAACCACGTGTCGAGCACGTCGGGGTCGCGCTCGAGCTCGGAGCCGCATTCCGCGCAGGCCTCGGGCGGCGGCCAGGCGCAGGTGACATGGCCGTCGGGGCAGTACCAAATCGGCAGCTGGTGGCCCCACCACAGCTGACGGGAGACGTTCCAGTCGGGGATCTCCTCGAATGAGCGGATGGCGAATTCGTGCTGGGACTCCGGGTGGTAGCGGACGCGACGCTCCCGGAGCGCCTCGAGCGCCGGCTTGCGCGGCTCCTCCATGGCGAGCCACCACTGGAGCGAGACCAGCGGCTCGATGCGGTTGTGGCAGCGCTCGCAGGTGGCGACGTTGTGGCGGTACGACTCCCGCTGCTCCAGCTGGTCGTGCTCCTCGAGCCACGTGATCACGGCATCGTCGGCTTCCTCCTGCGTCAGGCCGGCCAGAGCTCCGGCGTTCTCGTTCATGCGGCCATCGAGGCCGATAACGGTCAGCACAGGCAGGTCGTGCCGCCGGCCGATCTCGAAGTCGACCGGGTCGTGGCCCGGAGTCACCTTGAGCGCCCCGGTGCCAAACTCCGGGTCGACGAGGTCGTCGGCGATCACAGGCACGCGCCGCTCGACGAACGGGATGATGACCTCCGTTCCGACGACGTCGCGGTAGCGCTCGTCTTCCGGGTGCACCGCGACCGCGACGTCGGCGAGGATCGTCGCCGGCCGGACGGTGGCCACCGCGATCGAGCCGGAGCCGTCGGCGAACGGATAGCGCGCCTGGACGAGCACGTCGTCCATCGGCTCGTGCTTGACCTCGAGGTCGGAGATGGCAGTCTCGTGGAAGGGACACCAGTTGACGATCCGGTCTGCGCGGTAGATCCAGCCGCGGTCCCAGGAGTGGACGAAGAAGCGCATGACCGCCTCGATGTAGCCGTCGTCCATGGTGAAGCGCTCGCGGTCGTAGGCAAGCGACGCGCCGAGTCGACGGTACTGGCCCATGATCGTGCGCCCCGTCTCTTCGAGGTGGCGCCAGACACGCTCGACGAACGCCTCGCGGCCGAGCTCCTTCCTGGAGGTTCCTTCGGCCACGAGCTGGCGCTCGACAACGCTCTGGGTCGAGATGCCGGCGTGGTCGTACCCCGGCTGCCAGAGCGTGTCGAAGCCGCGCATCCGGTGCCAGCGGATGAGCACGTCCTGGAGCGCGCCGTTGAGCGCGTGACCCATGTGCAGCGCGCCGGTCACGTTGGGCGGCGGCACGGCGATCACGAACGTCTCGTCGCTGCGCATCCCGGCACCGGCGCGGTAGAGGCCCTCGGCCTCCCACGCCTCCTGCCAGCGAGGCTCGACCTCCCACGGATTGTACGTCGGCTCCATGCGGCTGATTCTAGGCGGGCGGCTCCGCGTGGCAGACTTCGAGAATGCGGCGAAGAGTGAACCCGTGAGCCAGATCGTCCAGGATCCGCTCGACGCGGCCCGCGCCGCCCTGGAGCGCCACGACTGGGTCGAGGGCTACGAGCTCCTCCGCGCGGCCGACGAGACGATGGAGCTCGCGCCCGAGGACCTCATGCTGCTCGGAGAGGCGGCCATGTGGAACGGCGAGATGGAGATGGTCCACCCGTACTTCGAGCGGGCGTACCGCGGCTACCTCCAGCAGGGCAACACGCTCCGGGCGGCGTTCGTGGCCACGTGGATCGCCCACAACCAGAAGAACAACCTCCAGGCCTCGATGGCCAACGGGTGGATGAGCCGTGCGAAGCGCCTGCTCGACCTCGAGGAGGAAGCGCCCGAGCACGGCTACTGGGCGTTGCAGCAGAGCCTGGTCGAGCTCGGCCAGCACAACTTCGCCGAGTCGCTCGTCCTTGCCAAGCAGGCGGAGGAGCTAGGGCGCCGCTTCGGCGACCGCAGCCTCGAGATTCGGGCGCTGCAGCGTCAGGGGAACGTGCTCATCGACCAGGGCGAGGTCGCCGAGGGGAAGCTGCTCCTGGACGAGGCGAGCGCGGCGGCGCTCGCCGGCGAGCTCGATCCCTTCTCGACGCTCGTCGTCTACTGCAACACGATCGGCGCCTGCCGCGACGTCGCCGACTTCGAAAGCGCCGGCGAGTGGGCCGAGCGAGCCAGCGACTTCTGCGACACCAACACGATGAACGCCTTCCCGGGCATGTGCCGCGTGAACCACGCCGAGGTGATGAAGTTCAAGGGCCGGCTGACGGAGGCGCAGGAGCTCGCCGACCGCGCGGGCGAGGAGCTTCGCGCGTGGAACCCGCGCATCGCCGGCGCCGCCTTCTACGAGCTGGGTGAGGTCAGGCTCCGGCTCGGAGAGCTGGCCCAGGCCGAGCAGGCCTTCCGCGAGGCCGACGAATTCGGACGGACGCCCGAGCCGGGGCTCTCGCTCCTTCGCCTCGCGCAGGGGAACGCCGAGGGCGCGTTCGCCTCGATCCGGAGAGCGGCCGATGACGACTCGCTCAACCTCCCGGCTCAGGCGCGCCTGCTTCCGGCCGCCGTCGAGATCGCCGTCGCGGCGGGCGAGGCGAAGGAAGCCGCGGGCTACGCGGAGCGGCTCGGTTCGATCGCGGACGTCTATGACACGTCGGCGCTCCGGGCCTCCGCCGCCTTCGTGCGCGGCCAGGTCGCGCTCGCCCGCGGCGAGGCCGACGCCGCGTTCCACGAGTTTCGCCAGGCGCGCATGACCTGGGACTCGACCGGGGCGACCTACGACGTCGCGCGCGCGAGAGAGCAGCTCGGCAGGGCCCTGCGCGCAGGGGGCGACGAGGACGCAGCCCTCTGGGAGCTCCAGGTAGCCGCGGCGCGCTTCGAGCGCCTCGGAGCCGTCCGCGACGCCGAGCGAGTCGCCGAGCTCCTCTCCCAGGATACGTCCACCGAGGTGATGAAGACGTTCCTGTTCACGGACATCGTCGGCTCGACGGAGCTGGCGAGCGCGGTCGCCTCGGACCGGCACTGGGTCAACCTCCTCCGGCGACACGACGATGCGCTGCGGGCGATCTTCGCCGACTTCAGGGGCCAGGTCGTCGACCACACGGGTGACGGTTTCTTCGCCGCCTTCGAGGAGCCTGCTGACGCGGTCGGCGCCGCCGTCGCGATCCAGCGCGCCGTCGACCAGGACTTCGAGTTCGACATCCGCATCGGCGTCCACAGCGACGGCGCGCTGCAGACGAGGGAGAACTACCACGGCAAGGGCGTGCACGCGGCCGCCCGCATCGGCGCCGCGGCCGAGGGCCGGGAGATCCTCGCGAGCAGGGCCACCGTCGGCGGGCTCGAGGACGTGGAGGTCACCAACACGCGCGCACTGACCCTGAAGGGCTTCAAGGAGCCCATCGAGGCCTGCTCAGTGTCCTGGCAGGCCGGGGTGAGCTAGGCCGACTCTTCTTCGAGCTCGTCCAGCGCCAGCGCGGCGCCGCCGCTCGTGACCAGCGTCGGGCGGAGGTTGCGCTCGATCGTCTCCTTCGTGATCACGCACTTGGAGACGTCCTTGCGAGACGGGAGCTCGAACATGACGTCCAGGAGGGCCAGCTCGATGATGGAGCGGAGGCCGCGGGCGCCGGTCTCGCGCTCCAGCGCCTTGTCGGAGATCTGCCAGAGCGAGTCCTCGGTGAAGACGAGCTCGACGCTGTCGTAGGAGAAGAAGCGCTGATACTGCTTGACGAGCGCGTTCTTCGGCTCGAGCAGGATCTGGACGAGGTCCTCGCGCGTCAGCTGGTGCACTGCCGAGACGACCGGGAGCCGGCCGATGAACTCCGGGATCAGCCCGTACGAGAGGAGGTCCTCCGGCATCACGGACGACAGGAGCTCCGTCGACTCGATCGACTTGCGCGACTTCACGTCGGCGCCGAAGCCGACCTGGTTCTTGCCGATCCGCTTCGAGATCAGCTTCTCCAGCCCGGCGAACGCGCCGCCGCAGATGAAGAGGATGTTCGTCGTGTCGATCGAGAGGAACTCCTGGTGCGGGTGCTTCCGGCCGCCCTGCGGCGGGACGCTCGCCACCGTGCCCTCGAGGATCTTCAGGAGCGCCTGCTGCACGCCCTCGCCGGAGACGTCGCGCGTGATCGACGGGTTGTCCGCCTTGCGCGCGATCTTGTCGACCTCGTCGATGTAGATGATCCCGGTCTCGGCCTTCTTGACGTCGAAGTCCGCGGCCTGGATCAGCTTCAGGAGGATGTTCTCGACGTCCTCGCCGACGTAGCCCGCCTCGGTCAGCGCCGTCGCGTCGGCGATCGCGAAGGGGACGTTGAGGATCCGCGCGAGCGTCTGCGCGAGGAGCGTCTTCCCGCAGCCGGTCGGGCCGAGCAGGAGGATGTTCGATTTCGAGAGCTCGACGTCGTCGTCGTCGGCCGCCATCTGCACCCGCTTGTAGTGGTTGTAGACGGCGACCGCGAGCGTCCGCTTGGCCTCCTCCTGCCCGACGACGTAGTCGTTCAGGATCGAGTAGATCTCCTTCGGGCGCGGGAGGTTGTCGAGGTCGAGCTGCGCCGGCGAGGTGAGCTCCTCGTCGATGATCTCGTTGCAGAGGTCGATGCACTCGTCGCAGATGTAGACGCCCGGCCCGGCGATGAGCTTCTTCACCTGGCGCTGGCTCTTCCCGCAGAAGCTGCAGAGAAGCTGCTCGTTACCGTCGGTTGCTCGGGCCATGTCTCTCTACCTTGTACCTCGAAATCGCTCGCCTGACTAGGAGGAGGCCGCCGCCGCGACCGCGGGGGCACCCCTGCGCGCGATGACAGTGTCGATGATCCCGTACTCCTGTGCCTCGTCGGCCGTCATGTAGTAGTCGCGGTCGGCGTCCTTGGAGATCTTCTCAAGGTCCTGGCCGGTGTGCGAGGCGAGGATCTCCTCCAGGCGGCGCTTGAGGCTGATCACCTCGCGGGCCTGGATCTCGATGTCGGTCGGCTGTCCGTGGAAGCCGGCCGAGCCCTGGTGGATGAGGATCTTCGAGTTCGGCGTCGCCATCCTCTTCCCGGCCGCGCCGCCGGCGAGGATCACGGCCCCCATGGACATGGCCATGCCGACGCAGATCGTCTGCACGTCGGGCTTGATGTACTGCATCGTGTCGTAGATCGCGAGCCCGGCGTAGACCTGCCCGCCCGGCGAGTTGATGTAGATGGAGATGTCCTTGTCGGGGTCCTCGGACTCCAGGTGGATCAGCTGCGCCACGATCAGGTTGGCGATCTGATCGTCCACCGGAGTGCCGAGAAAGATGATTCTCTCGTTCAGTAGCCGCGAGTAGATGTCGAAGGCGCGCTCGCCTCTCGACGTCTGCTCGACGACCATCGGGATCAACGGACTCATGTGCCTCCCTCGCTTCCTGGCGTCCATATCTTCATCTCGGTAGGTGCTTTCTCCTTCTCGGGCGTCCACAGCTTCTCGCGGGCGCGAGCGAGCTCGACCGGGATCCGCTTGACCCCGGCCACGACCTCGTCGAGCGCCTTCCGCATCCGCATGTCGCCCCGGAGCTGCTCGAAGCCGGGGCCCTCGCGCGCGGCGACGAGGAGCGCGTCGGTGTCCTCGCCGGCCTCCTCGGCCTCACCACGGACGAAAGCTTCGACCTCCTCGTCGGAGACCTCGAGCTCGAGCTTCTCGGCGACGGAGTCGAGGGCGAGCTCGCGCTTCAGCGCCTGCTCGGCCTCCTCGCGCAGTCGGCCGACGATCTGCTCCTGGGTCTGTCCGGTCATGGCGAGGTAGGTCTCGAGGCCGATGCCCCGCCGCTCGAGCGAGCGGACGAAGCCGGTCGCCAGCTCGGCGGTGCGGCGCTCGACCATCGGCTCGATCGAGTCGAAGCTGGAGGCCGCCACGAGGGCGTCGACGGCGTCCTGCCGGAGCTTGAGGCCCAGCTCGACCTCGAGCTGCTCGCGCAGCTGCGCCTCGATGTCGGAGCGCAGCTCCGCGAGCGTCTCGAACTCGCTCGACGCCCCGGCGAGATCGTCGTCGAGCGGCTGCAGCACGGGCTCCCGGATCTCCTTGACGGTGACCGTCACCGTCGCCTGCCGCTCGTCGGCGAGCTCGAACTCGATCTCCTTGCTCTCGCCCGCGGACATGCCCACGAGCGCGGCCTCGATCTCGTCGACGAGCCTGCCGCTCCCGACCTCGACCACGTAGTCGCGCTGCGTCGCGCCGATCTCGTCTCCCTCCAGGTCGACCACGACCAGGTCCTCCGGCTGGGCCGGGCGGTGGTCGACCGCGACGAGGTCGGCGACGCTCCGGCGCAGGACGTCGAGCTCGGCATCCACGGCCTCCGCGGGGACCTCGGCCTCGGGGACTCCGACCTCGAGCTCCGTCCAGTCGGCGAGCTCGGGCTTCGGCACCACGGCGACCGTGGCCGTGAAGCGGAAGGTCTCGCCCTCCTGGGGCGGCCCGTCGCCGACGTCGACCTCGGGGCTCGCCACGGGCCGGACGCCCGACGTGGCCGCCGCGTTCCAGAACCAGCCGTCGAGGTGGCTGCGGACGGCCTCCTCCCAGAGGGCTTCGCGGCCGATCCGCGCCGCAACGACTCTGACAGGCGCCTTTCCCTTGCGGAAGCCCGGGATGCGCAGGGACTCGGCGAGGTCGGACGCCGCATGCTCGAGCGCATGCCGGACGTCCTCCTCCGGCACCTCCACCTCCAGGCGCACGCGGCTTTCGGGCAGCTCTTCGACCTTCGTCCTCACTGCGGGCCATTGTGTCAGAACGATGTCGGTCTCCCGGGCATGGCCAGAGTCGAGCTGACGGTCTCGCCCGGCGCCGCCCGGAGCGAGCTCGTCGGCCGCCACGGCCAGGGCTGGCGCGCCCGAATCGCGGCCCCGCCGGAGCGCGGCCGGGCGAACCGCGCGCTCGAGCAGCTGCTCGCCGAGGCGCTCGGCGTTCGGCGCGACCGGGTCGCGGTCGTCGCCGGCAAGTCCAAGCGCCGGAAGGTCGTCGAGATCGAGGAGCTGGACGCGGACGAGATCGACCGGCGACTCGACGCCGCGTGCACACGTTCTTGACGCGCGCGCCCGGCGGCGGGACGATCGGTCGGCCGTCGACGAGGGAGGTAGCCGTGCCCGAGCTCACAGCGGAGATCGAGAACGGACCGTGGCCGCAGGAGCCCGCGGAGGTCTGCGACCTGGTCATGAAGGGCGGGGTCGCGAGCGGCGTCGTCTATCCTGGCGCGATCCTGGCGCTCGCGAAGCGCTACCGGTTCCGCAACGTCGGCGGGACGTCCGCGGGCGCGATCGCGGCCACCGTCACCGCCGCGGCCGAGCTCGGGAGGCGCGAAGGCGGCGACGGCGGCTTCCAGCAGCTTCGCAGGGTCGCCGACGCGATCTGCGAGCCGGGCCGCGTCCGCGACCTCTTTCAGCCCGGCCCCGAGAACCGGCGGGTCTTCGACCTGGCGATGCAGCTCCTCGAGGCGAAGGCGAAGGGCGCCGGCGCCAGACGCCGCGTCGTCACGTACTCGCTCCGGGCGCTCTGGCTCCCGATCGTCCTTCTCGCCCTCGGCTGGACGGCCGCCGTCTCGGTCGCCGGCTACGCGCTCTACCTGTGGCTCGGGTGGTGGTCCGCGCTCGCCTGGCCGGCCCTCGCCGCCTCCGCCGCGGTCGGCATCGCCTTCCTCGGCGCCTGCGCCGTCATCCTGACCGTCGCGCGTCCTGGCCTCGCGCTCGCGAGGACGCTCGGCGACCGCGACGCGGGCTTCGGGCTCTGCCCGGGCACGACTCAGGACGGGTTCGAACGGGAGGCGCTTTCCGACTGGCTCCACGAGCACATCCAGCGCTGCGCCGGCAGGACCACCGAGGACGCGCCCCTCACGTTCGCGGACCTGAAGGACGCCGAGGACGACTCGCGCTCCGTCCTGCTTCAGCTGATGACGACCGACGTGAGCGCCGGCCGGCCCGTGCGGCTCCCCCTCCCCGACGAGAACCCGTTCTACTTCGACGTCGCCGAGCTGGGCGAAGTCGTGCCGGCCTCTGTTGCCGAGTGGATGAGAGAGCAGGCAGGCCCGGCGATCCGTCTCGGCGAGAGGCAGGTGTACAAGGCTCCCGGGGAGTCGATGCCCGTGCTTCTCGCGACGCGCATGAGCCTCGCCGTGCCGGGGCTGCTGGCCTCGGTTCCCTTCTACGAGCGCCGCGAGGACGCCGAGCCCGAGTGGGTCGAGCACTGGTTCAGCGACGGCGCCGTTACGAGCAACTTCCCGGTTCACTTCTTCGACGCCCTCCTCCCCGGCCACCCGACCTTCGGGCTCGACCTCATGGGCGCGCCCGACCCCGCGCTCGCCGAGGCGATCGAGAAAGCCGACGACCCGACGCTCCGGGCCGTCTACCTCCCGGCGGGCCCCGCCGCACCCGAGCCGCTTCGCTGGGCCGGCATCGACGGGTTCGGGACCTTCCTCGCCCAGGTGCTCGACACGGGTCTCAACTGGCGCGACACGATGCAGATGGAGATGCCGGGCTTCCGCGAGCGGGTCTGCCACATCCGCCTCGACGAGACCGAAGGCGGGCTGAACCTGAGCATGAAGGCCGACGCGGTGAAGGGTCTGATGAAACGCGGCGCCTATGCCGGGGAGTCGTTCTCGAGGTTCAGCTTCCCGCTCCACCGCTTCACGCGCTACCTCACGCTCATGCAGATGCTGGAGGTCGAGCTGAAGCGGGCGCGGGAGCGCTTCGGCTACGACCGGCGCGAGCGGCGACGACCCGCGCTGGTTTCGCGACCGGCTCTCGGCGACGGTCGGCGACGGGGCGTATCCATGGCAGACGGCACAGAACCCCGAGTGGTGCCGGGAAGCGCGCGCGGCCACCCAGGCCTTGCTCGACCTCACGTCCGAGTGGGGCGCGGAGGAACCGCCGCCGAGCCTCGGCTTCGACCGGCCGGGCCAGACGCCGACGCCGAGACCGGCGCTCAGAATCGTGCCGCCCGTGTAGCGTTCAACTCCGTCGAGACCTGGGGGTCACTCGCATGCGGTCGCTCGTCGTGTTCTTCGTCTCCTGCCTGACGTTGCTCGCGGGCGGGGTTGCGACTGCGTCGGCGTCGACGTGCATGGGCTCCTTGGCGACCATCCTCGGCACGCCGGGCGACGACTTGATCGTGGGGACGCCTGGAGCGGACGTGATCGCAACCGGCGCCGGCGACGATGTCGTCCGAGGACGAGGCGGCAACGACCTGATCTGCACCGGCAAGGGCGATGACCGCGTCCGCGGGGGCCTCGCACGCGACCTGGTCCTGGGAGGAACCGGGGACGACCTGATCGTCGGCAACGATGGGCGGGACTCGCTGGTCGGAGGCGGCGGCAGCGACGACGTTCGAGGTAGCCCGGGCGACGACCGTCTCTGGGACGGGAAGGGCTCGGACGTCGTCCACGGCGGTCCCGGAAACGATGAGGCGAACGCGAACGGCCCGGGCGACGACCGCGTTCTCACGGGGCCCGGGAACGACTCCATCGGAGACGGGGCCGGCGACGACATCTATTCCACCGGGATGGGAGACGACAACCTCCTCCTGATCGCGGGCGGCGAGGACGTCTTCGGCGGAGGCCACGGGCGCGACCGGATCGGGTTCAGCCTCGACGGCCCCGTGGTGATCGACCTGGGGGCCGTTCAGGGACCCGGAAGCGGCATCGGACCGGACATCATCGAGGAGGTCGAGATCGTGATCGGGACGATCGGCGACGACACGCTGATCGGCGACGCCGCCGACAACGATCTGCACGGCCTCGAGGGCGACGATCACCTCGAGGGCGAAGGCGGCGACGACGTCCTCGCCGGCTTCGACGGCCTCGACTTCCTCGACGGAGGGATCGGCACGGACGAGTGCCTCGGGGGCGAGACCGTCCTCAACTGCGAAGGGCCATGAAGGCTGGGCCGGGTTCGATGCGGGCGAGAGGACTCGAACCTCCGAGGGGTTCTCAGGTGGTCGGGCGGCGAGGGGGACCGACGCGGCGTGGAGTGGCTTGACACCTAGCATCGCGGCCGTCAGAGGGTAGTCCAACCCGCATGGCTCCGTGAGCGTCCGGTTGGCACGGATTGGGCGTGGTCAGAGCACGAGAATGTGCTTGGCAAAACGGTCTACGGGCTAGCGTCGTCGTGGCCGGGTGCGTAGACGAGCTCACCCCGGTCCCGCAGGCGAACGTACTCCGAGGGCGTCATCACGACGTCCACGGTGCAGGATGAGCCTCTGCACTCACAAAGGAAGAAGCCATCTTCCCCCGCGACTCCCCACAGCACGTTGTAGATGTGGTCGTTGGCCATCCGGGAGACGCCCTGCTTGCGGCTGTCAGTCGCCACGACCCCTCCTTTCCTGCCCTCCAGGCCAGATTGGCCGGGTGGAGGGTCAAAGAGGTCGGCGAGCGTTTGGGTACGGTGAGTGTAGCGCGCTCAGGGTGCTCACGGGCCTGATGCGGGCGAGAGGACTCGAACCTCCAAGGGGTTCTCAGGGAGATGCCGTGTTGTGGCTGATCGTGGAGTCATGCGGGTTTCGGTGGCTCGACGCGCCCGTCGAGGCGCACGGTTGGAGCGGGTTTACGGACTGAGCGCGGACCTACCGCGTACGCGGCCCGTAGCTTCGCGGCCACACAATGCGGCGACGTCCCGTCGATGGCGCGTGGCTCCGCTACGTGACGTCTAGGTCCTTCCGCCGAGCAGCCGAGCGACGACGGCTCGTAGGAGCTTCGCGGGAGAGCGGTTCGAGGGCAACGGTTCTTGCCGCAAGCGAGAAACTCCCTGCAGCCCACTCTTTAGGAAACGGCGGCGATCAGAACGGCGATCAGAACGGCGATCAGCACGATGGCTGCAGCCACAAGGAGCGCGAGCGTGATCGCCGCACCCATCACGATCCGCTTTCCTTCCGCCGTGAGGCGTCTGCCAAGCGGGCGAGGGTCGTCGGCGGTCAGCAGCCGAACTGCGCGGCGCAGCGCCCACATGCCGACCATGCCCTGGAACATCGCCCGAGATATTCGCGGAAACGACGGGCACCGACCCGACGCCGCGCTCAAGTGCGAACATCTGTTCGTGACCTCGCAAGGCTCACCCTACGCCCGCTTCCGCCGCGCCCTCGACTCCCGAAACGCGACCGTCGCGCTGGCGACGGCAACCGAGCTCGACTTCGTCAGCCTCCCGGACGCGCTCGAGCTCGTCCTCCTCCTCGTCGACGACCCCAAGCGGTTCCGGCGGGCGGCGCTTCGCTGGCACGCCCGCTACTGCGCTGAGGTTCCGGATGTGGGGTTCGAGGAGGCGCACGCTGTGCTCGCCTGCCTCGCCGGGCTGGCGGGACGACGAGCGAAGCCGGCGGCAGCCGCGCTGGCCGAGCTCGTGCATCGGCGGGGGCTGGAACGAGCGAGCGAGACGCTGGTCAGATGGGCGAGCTGGCGGCGCTCATCTGGCGGACTGACCTAGGGAAGAGCCCAGTCGGGTGGCTAGGCGCGTTCTTTCTCGTACTCCTCGATCAGCTGTTCGATCGATTCGAGCGCCGACGCAGGGATGTACTTGTGCGTCCACTGGTCGCGCAGGCGGTAGAGAATCCTGAGCGCTTCCTCGCGCTCGGAGGCGGTGTGCCTTCCGCTAGGCGGGGCGCGACTACCGGCCGTCGGAGCGTGGATCAAATTTTTCCGCATAGTTGGCGGCGGCGATCCTCTCGACAACGGCGTACCCGTCTTCGCGAGAACTAACCCGTTCACCCGTGCCATCATCTGACGAAGTGAGCCAGGACTCTGCCTTCAACCTGGCCGACTTCGACCGCTACGTCGAGGAGCACGGCATCTCCGAGGAAGACTACGCGGCAGCGTTCGCACGCTGGATCATCGAGCACTCGAACGGGCGCGTGGCGGACTTCGCGGACGTTGATAAGAACGACGACGAAGAGCCCCCACGTGACCCTCTTGTGAAGAGCTGGTGACGAAGCTGTCGCCGCCCATCGCATTCTCGAGCCCGCTGCTACGGTCGGCCGGCCGACCCAACCTCACCCCGCGAGCGAAGGAGCGATCCGATGCAAAAGCGAATCCTCGTCAACGGGACGCTCGCCGCAGGCGTCAGCCGAGATCAGTTCATCGACTGGGTCGATCAACACGAAGTCAGTCCTGACGCCTGGGATCTCGTCCAAAGGCGCATTCTGCTCGAGCCGATGTTCAAGGTGGGCGAGTCGGCGGGGCTCGTCGCCTTCATGGACTGCGAGACCGAAGGAGAGGCGCTCGGCCTTCTCACCGAGCTCCCGGTCGTCTTCGAGGGCGTCCTCGAGTTCACTGCCGAGAAGGTCAGCCCGGTAGCGCGATTTGAGTGAGAGAGACGCGGGAGAAGGCGATCCTGCCTTTCCGCTGGATCGCCGAGAGGACGGGCGGGCCGGTGCCGAGGTTCGATAAGGTCGAGCGGGAGGAGCCGGCGGACGGAGTTGTGATCGAGGGCGACGACCTCTAAAGGCGAGATCACCGCACGGCGCGGAGGGTCTGGGCGGTTAGCTGCCTCTCGTGCGGTTCATCGAGCGACGAATCGCTGGCGTCACGCAGTCACCACCCCCCTGCAGATGCGCACTCCGACGGCGACCTGATCCGCATGCCGTCCTTGCCAGCCTCGCCTGGCCTGAGCAAAGACGCGGTCTAAGCTGCTACGGAGTTAGGTCAGCGGCCGCAAGGGTCAATATTCAAGACTCGTTCAGGCTTTAGTCGAGCGAGGTCAAGCTGACAACATACGAGCCGATTTCGTTGTCGGCTTTCACCGTGAGGACGCGACGCCCTGGGATCCGTTGCACTGTCCCCTTGACATCCGCGACTAGTGGGAGAAAGCTTGACGCCTCGGATGAGTTCTCGTGTCAGCTGTCGGGTGAAACCGCATGCGAGGCATGCGACGCGATCCTTTTCCAGAATATGGGCCTGTCAAGGCGTCGGCCCGCTGCATCTAGGCAACCATGGATGAAGGCCGTGACGTGACCCCGCCTGCCGATCAATCGAGATGGGGAAGATTAAAGACCGGCCACAGAGCGGTTGTGGCGGTTTTCGGAGTGGCCGCCACCGTGATTGGACTTCTCGCCGCACTGCAGGAGCTTGGGGTAATCAGTATCCGGGGCGAAGAGGACGCGCTGGCGGCCGCCGCGGCGAATACCAGCGATGCCGGAAGCGCAACGGTCGATCTGTCGAGAACCTTCCACACCGAACAGGGAGTAGTGGAAGATAACGCGCATGGAGCATTCGACTTCAGAGCAGAAGTTGGCTTTCTCGACCATGCCAGTGGATTGAAGCAGCGATTTGTCAAGCCGTATCTCTATCAACAAGGGCTTGCAGCCGAAGGATTGTGGTGCCAATACGACCTCTCGGTTCTCGGGCAGGGTTTCTTATTCGGAGCAATTACCGGTTTCGAGAATGACCCTGGATTGGCGCTTACCAACCTTGAAGAGCACGGAAGCTACGACGAAGTCGGCACCGAAACCGTCTTTGGGATTACCGCGACCCACTATTCCGGTTACATCGAGCTAGGCCAGCTTGTGGAGCAGACGGAGAACCCTAAGACCCGCGAGCTACTTGAACAGTTCAGCCAATACAATGCTGGTCGGATTCCACTAGACGTATGGATTAGCTCGGACGATTATGTCAGACGCCTCGCCACGTCATTTGAGGTTCCGGGCGAGGAGTTCGGTCTTTCAGGGCGCACCAAAGTAGAGGCGACTTTTGAGTTTTCACAGTTCGGTGAAGAGGTCGACGTGAAAGCGCCATCTTCCGAGAGAGTCTCCCCTGCAGGTAGCAATGGTTGTCCGCCACTGCCTTGAGTCTTCGCTGACCGGTACGGGTTGTTGGACGGGTCGGGCGTCGACGAATGTTTGCGGTTCTGCAGGGAGACGCCCTCTCGATCGGCCCCGCGAGATATGCCTCGCACCTCCCCGTGGTCGACGCAGACGGTTGGTCACCAGTCTCGCGACGGGTTGAGGGACTTCTCGGGCTCGTCCGAGCGGCGGCCAGCGTTCGTCACCGCGGCGCCGTTCCTTCCACCCTCCGAGCGGTTGCATCTCCGGTGAGATACCCCGAGGTAGCCGGCACGCTCGTCGTCATGGTCAAGGTCGAACCGAGCTGCCCGCGGATCGGCGCGGGCTGGCCGTAGGGCGACCTTGAGCTCCACGTCGGAGCGCCGCAACGTCTACAGACGCGCGTGTTCACAGCTCCCCGCTCGAGACTCCCCGAAGCCACCGACGCGCGAAGCCGCGCCGCCCGCCTACGCCGCACCGCGCGGCGCTCCGCCAGCTCACGCTGCAACTCGCGCTCGCCCTCAGCCCAACGCTCCTCCTTGCGCCGTGCGCTCTGGAAATCGCGCCGACACCCATCCGAGCAAAACCTCTGCTTGCCATTGTTCGGCACGTACTCCGTCTCGCACTGAGAACAAACCCTCATCGCGTCATGGAGAGAGAAATCGCACTTGCGCGGGGGTGCCGCCGCCTTCGTTTGCTTCGAGGCGACCCGTGCCCCCTCCCCATTGCGTTTGTTCATGCGGGTTTGCGCCTCTTTCGGTTGTGTTCTCCGGTGGGGCGCAGCGACTGAGCGACGAGGCGGAGTCCACTGTTAGTCGTCGGCCGGGTCGAACAGGTGCGGAAACGCCTTCACGGCGGGATGGTCGGCGGGCACCTCTTCGCCCTTCTCGAACACGTATTGATGGCACCGTCGCCGGGACGAGACTCCTGCTTCTCGAGGGCGGCGCGGAGGGCGGCGACGCTCGGCTCGGTCACGGCGTCCGGCTCGTCGGGCGGAAGTGCTGCGGCTTGTGCTGCACAACCTCCTCGTCGGGGAGGTAGAGCTCGCCCTTCTTGACGACGAACGTTCGGCCGGGGTCGCCCTCGTCGATCGGCGGCTCCTCGCCTTGCAGCGAGACCTCGGCGAGCTGGCCTGTGTGTCGGTCCCGGACGATCACCTTCCGCCATTCTTTTGGCCTCGCGCCGAGGACGAACACGAACGTTTCGGTCGCCTCCATCCACCGGTGGGTTCGGTCTTGCGTTCGTCGGCATTGGTTCTCCTATCGGTCGTGGTGGAAGCCGGAGGCGCCGAGGCAACTCGAGCTCGTTCTCGATCCGCCGGCGCTCGCGCTCCTCCCGGGTTGCTTCTCCCGCTTGGCGCGTTCCTTCTCCTGCTGCTTGTAGCGGCGCTCCAGTTCCGGCTGCGGCGTGCTCCTGCTCCTTCAACTCGGCGCGGAGGGCTGCTGGCGGCGCTGCTCGGCCCCGTCGCGGTGCGCCTTCACCTGCTCGTACCGCTCCTTGTAGCCGGCGTCTAGCTCGGCGAGCCAGCCGTCGAGATCGGCCTGCGTGACCGGCAGCGTCTCATGCTCGATCACGAACAGTTCGGGGCGTGCCATGACCGCCTCCCGGACGGCACGACGGGCCAGGGGGACACGATCGCCTGGCCCCCACGTCGTGCCGGCGGTGTCGCGGAACTGCTCGACCACGAGGAGCGACGTCTCGACTCGGCGCGGGGTTGTGGTTTCGGTTACGGCAGTCGCCATGTTGCTCCTTGTCGGTGGCAAGCCAGTCGCGCTTCGGCTTCTTCGTCGGCTTGGCCGGTGGGCGTGGCTCTGCTCGGGTGTGCGTCGGCAAGAGTGGGTGAACTCCGACGAGCCGCACGGTGCCTCCGTCGCGCACGACGGTGTGGGGGTAGACGCGGCTGAGGTCGCTCACGCCTCCGCCCTGTCGGCGGGTGGCCTCGACTGATCCAGCCACTCGTCGAGTTCGTTTCGGTCGACGCGGACGGCGGCGCCCTTGGGGCCTAGCCGGTAGGCGGGCAGGTCGCCTCGCAGAATCTTCCGCCGAACGGTCACGGGGTGCAGGTCGAGGAGCGCGGCGACTCCTTCACCTGCAACCAGCGGCTGCCGGTCGCGCCGCTCGGGGAAACCCGCGACGAGAGTGAGCGGCCGTTTGGAGCCTCAACCTGTACTTGAGCCATGCCCGAATCGTAGCAACGGAGAACGACGGAACGCCAGTAACCATGCGGGTTTGCGGTGCTATCCGGTGAGTTTTGTATCCTTGTTGTTGGATTCAGCGCACGGCGGAGAACCGGAAGCGAGAATCCCACCCGGCGACTAGGGGTGACCCGTAGCAGGGTCGCAGCAAGAGGGCGCCGACTTCCTCGGAAGGGAAAAAGAAAAGGCCCGCTAAGGGCCGCTAATCCGAGGGAGGGCCCCATGCGACCCAGTTTCCACCCAGGTAGAGCGCAGGCTCGTTCTCGCCAGCGAAGTCGCGGCGATGCTCGGCGTCGGTCTGCCCTACGTTCGCCAACTCGTCCGCGAAGGGAAGCTCGAGGCGGTACGCATCGGCGGCACCGGCTGGCACCGATTCCGCGTCGAGGATGTCGAGCGGCTGATCGCGGGTGAGCGCGATGCCACCTAGAGAGCGAGGAAGGCCGCCCACCCAGCGGCCCACCCCACAACACGACTCACCGGATGCAGCGTACCGACCGGCCCGGAGCCCTTCGGTGCCCGATTCGAGAGCACGGACGTGTCCGAGTACGACGACGGTCTCCGCTGGCGGCGGCGCAGCTTCGACGAGGTAACCCCTCGCGCAGTCCGTTGGCTTGTGCCGGGTGTGGTTCCGCTCCGGACGAGCACGCTCACAGCCGGCCAGGGCGGGCTGGGGAAATCGACCTGGCTGATGGCTGTGGCGGCGCAGGTGACCACGGGGAAGCTGAACGGCCATCCGGCGTCCGTGATCGTCGTCTCCTACGAGGACACGATCGAGGAGATTCTGCGCCCACGGGCCGAAGCGGCCAACGCCGACCTCGGCCGTCTGTTCGAGATCGCCGTTCCCGCCGACCTGGGCGGCGCGGTTCTCCTGCCGCGTGACATCTCCCGCCTTGACGAACAGATCAAGGAGACAGCGGCCAGGCTGGTGATTGTCGACCCGATTCTGGCCGCGATCGACCTGGCCCTCGACGCGCACAAAGACCAGCACATGCGGGTTGTACTCGCCCAACTCGCCGACCTGGCCGAGAAGCACCACTGCGCGATCGTGCTCGTCCTCCACCTGAACAAGGCGCCGGCCGTCGACCCGTATCTACGCATCTCCTCCTCGTCGGGGTTCTACAACGCGGCCAGGTCCGTGGTCGTCGTCGTTCCCGACCCGGAGGAGCCCGAGGAGCACCGGCTGGTCGCGCAGGTGAAGTCGAACTGGTCGCGTCGGGCGCCGGTGCAACGGCACGTCCTCAACGAGATCCTGCTGGACACCCGCGACCCGGACACGGGCGAGCAGATCGTCACGTCACGGATGGAGTTCGTGGAGGTGGCGGCCGGGATCGACCGGGACACCATCCTCGCGTCGGGCCGCCACGACCAGGGCGAGCAGGTCAGCAAGGCCACCGGCTGGCTCGAGGGCGTGCTCGCCGTCGGCGGCTGGCACGACTCGGCCGCGCTGAAGAAGCTCGCCGACGGCCAGGACATCACCGAGCGAACCCTTCAACGAGCGAGCCGGGAGATTGAGGTTGAAGTCGAACAGCGAGGCTTCCCATCCTCGACCTACTGGCGGCTTCCCCCAGTCGCGCCAACCCCTATCCACACCACGTTGGCGCGACTGGCGAGGGGGGCTCGAACCCGCATGAACACAAGGAGCCCGAACACGCCGAAATACAGTCGCGCCAAGGCGCCATGGACGTAGAGACGTGGCGCGACTGGACGGCCACGAGAGCCGTTTCTGCGAGGAGTGCGACAACCCGGAACGTTCGCCGCCCAGGTCTACTGCCAGATGGTCGCCCGTCTGCCTTCCACGGCTGAGGAGGACGAGGTTGAGCGTCTAGCTGTGGAGGCCCGCGAGGCGATCCACGACCACCAGGTTCAGGAGCAGAGGCGAGCCGGAGCGTGACCGAACCGCTCCTCACCGCCCGCCAGGTGGCCGACCTTCTTGGCATGTCGGCGGCGTGGGTTCTCGACCGTTTCGAGGCCGACGAACTGCCCGGGTTCAAGCTGAGCGGCCGCGCTGTCCGCTTCCGCGCATCCGAGGTCGAGGCTTGGCTCGACGGGAAGCGGCGCGGTACGATCCCGGCTGCGGTGCCGGGGCACCGCGCCCCTACAGCAACAGCGCCCCGGCAGGAAGGACGGTAGACGATGCCTGCTCGACAGAGAGGCTTCGCGCGCAAACGCGGACGCGGCTGGCTTGCCGTCTGGCGGGAGGCCGGACAGGGAACGCAGCCGCGGAGGGTTCGAAACTCGAACGGCGGCGCTCGACTACGCGGCCAGGAAGGCCGACGAAGCAGCGGCGCGCGATGCGGCCGTCCGCTTCGGCGACCAGCTTCCGACCCGGCAGGCTGTCTCACGGTGTCCGAGCTGGTCGAGGCGTTTCTGGCCCGCCACCGGGTCGACGAGGCCACCCTGCGGACGCTCCGCTTTCGCCTCAATCACGCGGTCGCAGCGTTCGGCGGCCGCCGCATCGAGACTTTGCAGCCGATCGAGCTGGACGTTTGGCGCTCGCAACTGCCCCCGCTTTCAGCCCACTACATCTTCCGCGCTTTCCGCCAGGTGCTCGAGTACGCGGTTGCCATGGGCCTCCTCGCGGCCAACCCGACGGCCAGGATCGGAACACGCGGGCGGCCACCCGCAGGAGCAGCGGCCTTTCAACTCCTGGGAGAGGTCGAGGCGATCGCCGCCGAGATGGATCCGCGCTACGCCGCCATCCCGATCGTGCTCGTCGGCACCGGCCTTCGGCCCGAAGAACTGTTCGCGCTCGAAAGACGCGACCTCGACCTCGACGCCGGCGTTCTCCGCGTCGAGCGCGTCTACACGCAGCGCGTCTTGAAGGAGCCGAAGAAAAGCTCGCGCCAGCGGCGGCGGGTGCCGCTACGCGCTCGAGTTGTGGAGGCCCTTCGTGGCCTGCCGCCCCGCCTCGACACGCCGCTCCTGTTCCCCGCTGCCCGCGGCGGCCATATCGACCTTGCGAAGTTCCGGTATCGGAGTGGGTTCCGGCGCTGCGGGCGGCAGGTGTCGAACATCGCCGCGTCTAGACTGCCGCCACACGTTCGCGTCCTGGGCGATCGCGGGCGGCGTCCAACTCTTCTACCTCGCCCGGATCATGGGGACGAGCGTCGCGCAGATCGACTCCACCTACGGCCACCTGTTGCCCGACTCGGAGGAGTATCTACGGGGCGTGCTCGACCGCTATGACTCGAAACAGCCGACAACAGCGGCAGAATCGCAGCCCTGAGCTTCAACGAGTGGATAGGAATCCTGCAAACCGTCGTGCTGGCGGTCACAGCATGGGTTGCGGTGAGCGGTCTGCGTCTGACGGCACGGGAAAGCGGGCGCCTACGTGTCGAGCGCGAAAGACAACCCCGGCGCGAGTTGCTCCTGGACGTTGTGCACGAAACTGAAGGAGCTAGCTGCGCAGGTGGAAGTTCGAACCCCTGGTGTTGGCAACGTCGATATCAGCCAAGTAGCCGCACGGAAGCATCGGCTTCGCGTCGCGCTCGACTTCCTCCCATCCAACGAGCTACCCCTTACGCGAGCCGCCGCTGACGAGCACGACCTCACGGAGCAGGTCACACGAGCCGCGATCGCGCCCGCTACTGCCGAGATAAGGGCTGAACTAGAGAGCCTTCAAGGCGCGTTCACGGACTGAGTACGGACTAGCGACGCCAGCCCACGCCCTTTCTTCCTGCTACTCGCACTAGTGCGGGCGAGAGGACTCGAACCTCCAAGGGCTTCGCCCAACGGGACCTAAACCCGTTGCGTCTGCCAGTTCCGCCACGCCCGCGGGTGTACACAAGATAGCTCTCGGGTAGATTGGCCTCCATGGGATCTCGCTGAGCGCAGGTCCAGCGAGCCTGCCGGCCGCTCGGTTGTCCTTGCACGAATGGGGCGCGCTCGTCGTTCGCGGAGCCAAGGAGGCGAAGGCGGACTCGATAACCGACATAGCGGCCGCCCTCTCCTACTACGCCTTCCTGGCGATCCCCGCCGTCCTCCTCGTAGCCGTCGGCGTATTCACCCAGGTGGCCGGACCGGACACGATCGAGTCGATGCTGAAGCGGCTCGAGGGCATCGTCCCCGAGGAGGCGATCTCGCTCCTCGGCGACAGCCTGAACCGGGCGATCGAGAACCAGAGCGGCGGCGTTGTCCTGATCGTGGTCGGCTTCCTGCTCGCCCTTTGGACAGCCTCGGGCGCCATGAACGCGCTCATGCGCGGCCTCAACCGCGTGTACGACCGCGAGGAGACGAGGAGCTTCGCCCGGCAGCGACTCACCGCCCTTGCGATGCTCGCCTGCCTGCTTCTCGCCTTCGGCCTCGCCTTTGGGCTTCTCGTCCTCGGCGGGCCGCTGAGCGACTGGATCGGCGGCGCACTCGACGCGCGAGGGGCTCGTCAGCTGGCTCTGGTGGGCGCTCCAGTGGCCCATGCTGGTAGCCGCGCTGCTGGCCGCGTTCGCCGCGGTCCTCTACCTCGGCCCCGACGTCGAGCTGCGGCGCTGGACGTTCCTGACGCCAGGCGCGTGGGTCGCGCTCGCGGTTTGGCTGCTCGCGTCCGGCCTCTTCGCGCTCTACGTGAGCTTCTTCGGCTCCTACAACAAGGCGTGGGGATCGCTAGCCGGGGTGATCATCATGCTCACCTGGCTCTGGCTCTCGGCGCTCGCGCTCCTGCTCGGCGCCGAGGTCAACGCGGTGGCCGACCGAGGCCGCGACCCTGGCAGGCGAAGCCGGACGAGGCCCGGCTCCGGTCCAGACCCAGGCGTAGCGGCGGCCGGGCTACACTCGTCCTCGGGCCCCGTAGCTCAGTGGATAGAGCGGCGGACTTCGAATCCGCGTGCGGAGGTTCGACTCCTCCCGGGGCCATCGCGGCTGTCGAATGGATCGCGTCTGCGACGACTAGCGGGCGCTTGCCGGTTCGCCTGCCGCGGCGGCCTCGAGCATCGCGTGCAGCATCGCGTCCTTCGGCACGTTCGGCCTGGGGTACGCGGCGCGGCTGTGCGTCAGCCGGAGGCCGAGCACGAGCTCGGCGAGCTTGTACGTCAGCGGTCCGGGATTCACGACGGGCACTGGCAGGTTCTCGGCGAGGAAGCCGTGGGCCTGGTGCATCGTCGTCGAGCCGAGGCAGATCACATCCGCACCATCGCTCACGCACTCGAGCCCCGCGTCGAGGAGCTTCGGGAACACGTCTTCCTCCTTCCCGCCGAGCAGGTTCTCGACGTCCGGCGGCACATTGATCGACCGGATGGAGGCGCACTTGTCGACGAGCCCGTACTCCTGGAGGCTCTTTCTGTAGAGGTTCATCCAGGGATCCCACTGGGTGAGCACCGAGAACTTGGAGCCGAGGAGGAGCGCGACGAGGTACGAGGCCTTCCCGGGGCCGATGACGGGGATATCGAGCACGGAGCGGAGCGCGCTCACTCCGGAATCGCTCATCGTGTCGATGCAGACCGCGTCGTAGCCGTCCTCCTGAGCCGTCAGCCCGGCCTCGAAGAGGGAGAGGTCGGCGAGCAGGTAGTCATGCCAGCTGTCGTAGAGCGCGGGGCCGGCCTTCACCGGCCGGTAGTCGAACTGGACGTCGGGGCCGAGCTCGACCGCTTCCTGCTGCGCGCGTCGATTCGCGAGGCCCTTCTCGTCGAACGCGAACGGGACGAGGATCAGGACTTTGTGCATGGAAGCCTCCGGATGTCTATGGCTTACGGGACAGGGTCAAGGCCGACGCCGCGCGCTCCCCGCGAGCGCGGCGGGTTGCTTCGTCGTCGACCGTCATCGCCCCCGCGTCGATGACGACCGCGTAGTCGCGTTCGGCGAGCTCCACGCTCGTGAAGCCGTCGAGGACGTCGGAGAGGACGAGGCCTGGATCACGCTCGAGCGGATCGCCGTAGCCGCCGGAGCTCGGCACCGTGATCTCGAGCGTCTCTCCGGCTTTCAGGCGGAAGGCGGTTACCTTCGACGGCCAGCGCTCCTCGTCCGGCCGGCCGGGGTTCTTCACAAGGGAAGCGTTGAGCCCGTCGAGCCCGCCGAAGATGCCCCACGGTGGATCGGTCTCGTGCCGCTCGCCTTCGCACGTCACGATCGTGTCCACGAGGAAGCGGTTGACGCGCACCATGCCGATGCCACCACGGTACTCGCCCGCAGCGCACGGCTCGTCGCGCAGCTCGTAGCGCTCGGTCCGCATCGGGAAGCGCCACTCGAGCTCCTCGATCGGGTTGTTGCGGGTGTTCGCGATGAGGCAGTCCACCGAGTCGAGGCCGTCGTGCCCCGGACGGCCGCCGTATGAGCCCTCGTCGACCTCGAGGTACACCCAGTACTCCTGCTCCTCCTCGTTGAACCCGGAGTACGAGATGAAGTGGAGGTGAGCGGAGTTCCCGGCCGTCACCTTGTCGGGGACCACGGGTGCGAGCGCCCGCAGGGCGAGGTCGACGGCGCGCTGCACCTGGCAGAAGCGGGCAAAGCACGCGCGCGGGTAGTTGGGGTTGAAGATCGATCCCTTCGGAGCGACCACTTTCACCGGTCGCAGCATCCCCTCGTTCTGCGGAACGAAGACCGGGTACGTCGCCTCGTCGAGGAAGATCATCCGGGTGATGAAGGTCATCGCCGAGACGGTCGTCCCTTCGAACGGGCAGTTGTAGCCGGTCGGAACCTCCGGGCTCGATCCGGTGAGATCGAATGTGATCTCGTCGCCCTGGATCTCGACCGCCACCTTGACCGGCAGCTGCTCGCCTCGGTTCCTGCCGTCGTCGTCGAGCCAGCCGACCTCGGTCTCGTAGCGGCCGTCGGGAACCTTTGCGATCTCCTGGCGAAGCATCCGCTCGGAGTAGTCCATCCACTGCTGGGCGGCGTCGAGGACGGTGTCGAGCCCGTAGCGGCCGAGCAGCTCGAGGTAGCGCCGCCTGGCGAGCTCGCACGCGGCGATCATCGCTTCGATATCGCCCTTGTTGTGCGTCGGCGTGCGCGTGTTCTCGAGGATGTGCTTCCAGAGGCGCTCCTGTCGCAGCCCCTTCTCGGAGAGCTTCACGGCGCGGTAGATGTTGCCCTCGGACCAGTTGTCGACGAGGTCGATCGCGAGGCCCGGGTAGGCCCCGCCGATGTCGAGGAGGTGCGCCGAGGCGCCGGCAAACCCGGCGAGCTTCCCCTCGAAGAAGATCGGGATCACGATCGCCACGTCGGGCGAGTGGGTCGCGCCGAGGTACGGATCGTTGTGCAGGATCACGTCGCCCTCGTGGACGTCGTCGCGGAGGAGCTCGATCACGTTCTTGACGATCTTGGGCATCGCGCCCATGAACATGGGCGTCGAGTCCGACTCGGCGAGCACGTTCCCCTCCGCGTCGAAGATGCCGGCCCCGAGATCCTCCGATTCCCGGATGATCGACGAGTAGCTCATCCGGAACAGCACGCCCGCCATCTCCTTCGCGATCGCCGAGAACGCGCCGCCGATGACGCGCATGAGAATCGGCGTCGCCAGCTCCGTCTCGCGCTCCGCAGCCGCGGCGACACGCTGCGTGCAGTCGATGACGATGTTGCCGAAGCCGTCGATCTCGGCGACGAGACCGGGCGGAACCACCGTGGTCGAGTCGTACTGCTCGATGATGGCCGGGCCCTCGATCCTGTCGCCGGCTCGGAGCAGCGCGCGGTCGTAGAAGGCGGTAGCCCGGCGTTCGGGCCTGCCGTCGACGTCGAAGACGACCTCGCGCTCGAGCACCCTGGCGTCCGACGCATCGCCACCTCCAGCCTCGGCGGTGGCGGGCTCCAGCTCGGCGATCCTGCCGATGCCGACGACGCGGATGTTGATGATCTCGATCTCGGCGTCGAACCGGTGGCCGTACTCGGCCTCGTGGGCCCGGTGAAACGCCGCCTTGAGCTCCTCGACCCACCCGTCGCCGATCGCCCCGACGGGAACGTCGAAGCGAACCTCGTATCCCTGTCCTGCGTAACGGCAGTCCGCGAGCCGCCGCAGCAGGCGCCGGTCCTCGTTGACGCCGTCCGCGACGAGCTGCTCGACCGCCTGCGCCGACAGCTCGTCGTACCGGGCGCGTAGCCGCTCGACGTCGAGCGTCTTGAGCGCGTGGCGCTCGGTGGCGACGAACTCGTGCTGGAGATCCGTGGCGAGCAACCCGGTCGCAGCGATGATGCCCGGATGCGGGGGGACGAGCACGCGCGGGATCTCGAGCTCCAGGGCGATGTCGCAGGCGAAGAGCGGGCCCGCGCCGCCGGCCGCGACGAGCGTGAACTCGCGCGGGTCGTAGCCGCGGCGGACCGAGTTGACCTCGATCGCCTGCGCCATCCCGAACTTCTGAATCTGCAGCGCCCCGAGCGCGGCCTCGTCGATCGGCATGCCGAGCGTGTCGGCCAGACGCTGCATCGCCGCGCGCGCGAGCTCGACATCGAGCTGCATCTCACCGCCGAGCAGCCCGCGATCGGATCGGAGCCGGCCGAGCAGCAGCTGCGCGTCGGTTGCGGTCGGGTCGGCTCCCCCGCGGCCGTAGCATGCCGGTCCCGGGTCGGCGCCCGCGGACTGCGGGCCGACCCGGAAGACGCCGCCCTCGTCGACGTATGCGATCGAGCCCCCGCCCGCGCCGATCGTGTCGATGTCGACCATCGGCACCATCGCCTGGTAGTCGCCGACCTTCGTGTCGAGCAGGTGCCGCATGCGCAGCTGACCGTTGGCGGCCACGCCGATGTCGGCCGAGGTCCCGCCGATGTCGAGCGTGACGACGTTGTCGTGGCCGGCGACCTTCCCCGCCCAGATTCCGCCGATCAAGCCGGCCACCGGCCCGGACATGAGCAGACTGACCGCCCGCTGCGTCGCCGACTCCACGGTCGCCATGCCGCCTGACGACTGCATCAACTGAACGCCCCGCCCGAATCCCGAGCGCCGCAGCGCGTCGTCGAAGCGGGCCACGTACCGGGAGACCTTCGGGCCGATGTACGCGTTCAGACAGACGGTCGAGAACCGTTCGTACTCGCGATAAAGCGGCAGGACCTCGTGCGACACCGACAGGTATGCCTCCGGGAACTCCTCGAGCACGATCTCCTTGATCCGCTGCTCGTGGGCAGGGTTGAGGTAGGAGTGGAGCAGGCAGATCGCGACCGCCTCGGCGCCTGCGGCCTTCAGCTGCCGGACACGCTCGCGCACCTCAGCCTCGTCCAGCGGGACGAGCACCTCGCCGTCCGGGGCCGCGACTCGCTCCTTCACCGTGAGGCGGTGCCGGCGCTTGGCGAGCGGCCGCGACTGCCACGGGAGCTCCTGCTGAAGCGAGAAGTTGTACGGCTTCTTGTGCCGGGCGATGTGAAGGATGTCGCGGAAACCCTCCGTCGTCAGCATCCCGACCTCGGCGCCCGTGTGCGTGAGGACGCTGTTCGTGGCGATCGTCGTCCCGTGCAGGAGGTTGTCCACGTCGGTCAGCGACACCCCGGCCTTGTCGCACAGCTGCTCGACGCCTTCGACGACGGCCCGCGCCGGGTCGTCGGGGGTGGAGGCGACCTTGTCGACCGTGATCCTGCCCTGTTCCTCGTCGACGAGAATCAGGTCGGTGAACGTGCCGCCGACGTCGACTCCGATCCGCTTCATGTGGTCTCCTCCCGATGATCGGCCGGCTCCACGGTCAGGCGGCCGACGGCGGGCAGGATCTCGCGCCCGACGCGCCGCATCTGCTCAAGCTCGCCGTTGAGGTAGGCGGTCGAGACCTCACCGACGCCAAGTTCGGCGAGCGCCCGGATCTTCTGCAGGCACCGCTCGACCGGGCCCGCGATTGCGAAATCGTCGATCAGCTCCCCGGTCAGGTACGCGGTGTGCTCCGCCTTCGAGTCAAGGTGCCCCGCGTAGTAGTCGTAGTCGTCGCGCGCCTCGACCAGCCGAGTCATGTCGTCCGGCATGCCGTGCTCAGGGTTCCGGCGGGTGACGTCCTCGATGTGGTTCGCGCAGGCGGCCGGCGCCCAGCGACAGGCATCCCACGCCTGCTCCTGGTCGTTGGAGACCCACATCGCACAGAGGACGGCGATCTCGACGTCGTCGGGGTCGCGACCCGCTTCCACCGCGCCGGCGCGCACGTGGTCGATCGCCCAGCGCACGGAGACCGGGCTGACGCCGACGTAGACCATGACGATGTCGGCCAGCGCGCCGGCAACCCGGAGGTTCTTCGGACCCGTCGCAGCCATCATGATCGGCACGGCCTGGTCCGCCCAGCGGATGCGGACCTCGGTTCCCTCGAAGTCGATCGAGTGACCGGCGACGAGCTGCCTGACCTTCGGGACGACGTCGACGAGGCGCCGCGTCGGGACCGGCTGGAGCCCGAGCGTCCGCACGGCGTTGTCGCCGCGTCCGATGCCAAGGAGGACACGGCCCGGGTAAAGATCCGCCAGCGTGGCCGCAACGCTCGCGGTCACGGTGAAGTGGCGCGTGAGCGGGTTCGTCACGCCGGGCCCGAAAGCGACCCGCTCCGTCGCCGCCAGCCCGTGCGTCATGTAGACGTAGAGGTCCTGCCAGAGCATGTGGCCGTCGACGAGCCAGGCGCGTTCGTAGCCGACCTCGTCGGCCACGCGCACGGAGTCGAGGAACACAGGCAGGTCCTCGGGCAGGAAGTGCGCCCCGAGCTTCACCGCGTCATGCCCTCGAGCCGTCCACGCAGCGCGAGCAGATCGGCGATCGTCGCTTCGAGGCCGCGCACCTCGCCCCAGCCGACACGCACCATCTCGAGGGCCGGCTCGTGCAGGTGCGGCAGGGTCGTTCCGGTGCACTCCTCGACGACGATCGGCCTGAAGTCGCGAAACATCGCGTCCTTCGAGGTGGCGGCGATGCACTGGTTCGTCAGGACGCCCGCGATGAGGACGGTCTCCGCGCCGAGCCCACGCAGGATGAGCTCGAGATTCGTGTTGAAGAAGGCGCTGAGCCGGTTCTTCTCGACGAGCCAGTCCTCATCGTCCGGCGTCAGCTCGTCGTAGATCTGGAAGCCCCACGTGCCCCGGCGAAGGCCGCCGTCGCGCAGGAAGGGGCGCAGCTCGAAGAACGGACCCGCGTCGGTCGCGTCGCGGAACCCATGCAGGGTCCAGATGACGGGCACCTTCGCGGTCCTGGCCGCGGCGACCAGCCTTCGCGTCGGCTCGAGGACGCGCCGCATGTGCGCGATGTCTATGCCGCTGGTCGCGTACCAGCCCCGCTCGTGGAGGAAGTCGTTCTGCAGATCGACGAGGACGAGCGCGGTTCGGCCGGGGACGATGTCCCACGTAGCCGGCGCGAACGGGTCGCTCGAAGCTGGCCGGTCCAGGTCGTCAGCCATCGCCGGCCCGAGCATACGAGAAGGGCTACCACGCGTCGACGATGCGCGAAGTCGTCGGCGGGCAACGTCCACCCTCCGCTGAGCGCGATCGCTTCGGCTCCGGCATGCTTGCGCCAACGCTCGTCACTGAACCGAGGGAGGATCCTATGCCGATGAATGACGACGTCGACGCAGCCCTCGAGCAGCTCTTCTCGGCCGATTCCTCGATCTACCGGGAACGAGGGTTCCAGCGGCGCGTCGGCTTCGGCGAGCGTCCGGCGCTCATCAACATCGACCTCGCCAACGCCTGGACGCGTCCGGGAAACCCCTTCAGCTGCGACGGGATGGACGTCATCATCCCGGGCGTCCAGCGCCTGCTCGAAGGGGCCCGTGCGAAGGGCATCCCGGTCGTGTACACGACGACGGCATACGCCGTGACCGAGGGGCCGAACAGCGACATGGGGATCTGGAACCGGAAGATCCCGCTCGAGGCGCTCGCGCTCGGCTCGGACGCCGTCGCCATCGACGAGCGCATCGCGCCCGAGCCCGGCGAGCACGTCATCGTCAAGAAGCGCGCCAGCGCCTTTCACGGGACGCACCTGTCGAGCTTCCTGACCGCGCTCCGCGTGGACACCGTGGTCCTCACCGGCGTGACGATGGCCGGGTGCGTGCGGCACACGGCGGAGGACGCGATCGCCGAGGGCTTCCGTCCGATCGTCGTCCGCGAGTGCGTCGGCGACCGTGTCCCCGGCGTCGTCGAGTGGAACCTCTTCGACATCGACGCGAAGTTCGGCGACGTCGAACCGCTCGAGCGTGTTCTCGACTACCTCGGGGGCGTCACACCGGGGCACGAGGCGCAGCCGGCGAGCGCCGCGGGGGGCTAGTAGCGGAGAGGCGGCGAAGCAGGGCCGGAAGCGGTCCGCCAAAAGCGCCGTGAGATCGTGGCCGGGCGCCGCGCCGCTCGAAGCCGGTGTCGAGCCCTTCGCCAGCGCGCCCGGCGTGGAGTTCGAGGCTCGACTGGCTGAGTACGGGGATCAGGCGGGCCGACGCCTCAGCCCGCCGCTCGGTGCTCGGCGCGGAACGGCGGAGCCACGGCACGACCCGGGACTCGGGCAGAGGTGGTGCCTCGCTCAGCGTGCAACGCACGAATGGCGCGCACAGTTGGCGCACGGCCGTCGCATGTCAGGCCGGCTTCCGTGGGACGTCAAACACGACGGTGGCCGTTCCCTCGTCCAAGAATCCCTCGACAAGTTCCGCGAACGCGTGCGGATCCTCGAAGCGCGTGCCCGGGTCCAGGCCGACGACGCGAAGAAGCTCTCGATCGCCCTGCACACGACCATCTATCCACCTCGCCCACACGTCCTGACCTTGTCGCCGCCCTCCGATCTCGACTCTCGCCACGCCCCGCCTCCTCCGTCCAGCGTCCGTATCGTCACGGACCCTCCAGGTTGAATGACCTAGAAGCTCCGCGACCGATCAGCGAGCCCCCCTGGTGCCTTCGCGCATCGCCGGTCGCAGGCTCGTGGCCCGGCAGAACGAGCGGCTGCCGCCATTCGCAGCGGCGTTCGTCGTACATGTCGCTCGTCAGCCAGACGGGCTCGTAACAGTCGGCCCGTTCGCATTCGCAGAAGAACGGGATCCGCTCCTCGTCAGCCTGACCCTGGCGCCCTTCCCGCATCAACTCGTTGACTTGACGCAGAAGCCCTGGGCTGCGCTCGACCACGCCAACGCTTCGCGGGTCTGCCGACGCCGCATGGTCGGCACCCGCTGCAAGCGCGCCGCACTCGGGCGCAGCCCCCATCCCCTCCAGGATCGATGTCTGTTCGGCCATTACTCCTCCCTGCTGGTCGCGGCGAGCTGTATTCCAGCCGAGTTCATAAGGCCGGAACCAAGCTGTCCGCCAGGGGCTATGGCCGGACGTGCGCGCCGGCGAGATCTTGGCCGACGAGCACTCAAAGTGTACCGCGCCGGGCCCCGAGAACCAGACGTTCAGGGGCCCGCTGGGCGTGAGGCCTTCGTGACTATGCTCGGACCCGGGCGGAAGCTCCCTCGACCTGACGGATCATCCCGTAGAAGTCCCAGTTGCGAAACTCCTCGCTGATCTTTCCGTTCTCGAGGCGCGAGATCGTGAGGCCCGTGACGGTCACTTCCTTGCCGGTGGGCTCGATGTCGATCAAGTCGCCCTCGTGCGTTCCGCGCCCAACCCAACGAGTCGCGACCAGATCGCCCTCTGCGAGCTGCATGGTGACGGTCATCCGCGCGTCGGGGAAGGCGGCGAGATAGGTGGCAATGAAGTCCTTGACGTCCTCGGGGCCTCGGAGGGGCTCCGGAAGCGCCGGATCGTGTCCGATGTAATCGCTCGCAACCAGCTCGTCGACGACGCCCAGGTTCCCCCTCCAGGGCTCGTCGAAGGCTCGGCGGACGACTGCCTTGTTCTGTTCCGAGGACATGGGTCTCCTTCCCTCGGCTCGTAGCATCCGCCGGGCCAAGCAACCCCGGTGGACAAGATCCCGAAAGACCCTTAGGAGAAGGGCGAAGACGCCTGCGGGTCCTTTGGCAGCAGGCGGTGGCCGTCGACGACGGCGGCGGCAACGTCGACGACCTTGCGGTTCGCGGCACGCGAGTGATCGCGCAGCATCCCGAAGGCCGCGGCCTCGTCGACCGAGTGGCGCTCCATCAAGATGCCCTTGGCTCGCTCGGTCAGCGCACGTCTACCGAAGGCGCCTTCGAGGTCGTGGTACTCGGTGAAGCGGCGCAGCACGATATCGATCGAGCTCTGCCAATCCTTCGCGTCGGCATCGGTGATGTAGGCGAACACGCCGCGCTTGGACGCCTCCCTGACGAACCCAGGGTCGGGGGCGTGGATCAAGACGATCACAGGACAGGCGGCCTCCTGGACGATCTTCTCGATCAGACCGAGAGCGTGCTCGGAGCTTTCCCCGAGCCCGACGAGAGCGACGTCGGGTCGCTCCCTCGCCGTGACAGCCCCGACGTCCTCGATGTCGATCTCGCGCGCGATCACCTCGTGCCCGAGGGCGGCAACGATCGGGGCGACGAGCGCCAAACGATCCTTCCGCTCGTTCGCGATCAACACGCGGAGATGCTCGGTCTCGCGGTAGCTCATTCGGCTGCGCTCGGTCGAAGTGTAGAAGATGATCGTGCCGGGCCCGACCTCGGAGCAAGGGCCGACCTGTTAGCCGGGCTCCGGTTGCAGGGTGCTTCTCGCCCCTGGACGCAGGCAGCGCTGCTGATCAGTCGGACTTCGGGCTGACGAGGGCTATCTGCTCGTAGCGGACGAACAGCTCCCTCCCGGCCTTCTGGAGCGGAACCCAGTCGCCGCCGTAGCGACCCCCGCGTTCGAGGAACAGCTCGAGCTCCTGCTCTACCGAGTGGCCCTCCTCGATCGGAATCGAGAAGTTCTGCCCGTTGATCAGGGTCACTTCCAGATACACGGGTCTCCAGAGGAAGTCAGCCAGGCGCGCGCGCGACACATTGGACAGGCCGGTGGCTCGCTGCGAACCACGATCCCGTAGCCGCATTCGGCGCAGCGGAGCTCGGCAGTGTCGCCTACAGGTCCGCTCGCCCGGTTGAACCACATGAAGGCGCCGTTCGCCGCCGGTATCACCTTTGTCGTCCCGGTAGGCAGGCCCGTCCCCGCGGGCCTGCCCTGTCCGGGCTCGTCGTGCTCAGACGGCGGTGCCGCCGCCGTTCGTCTTCTGCGCGATCACCTTGCCGAAGGTGATCTTGGGCGGGTTGGGGAGCGCTCCCTCGAGCTGCTCGTCGCGGATCCAGGTGGCCGCAACACGGGTCGACTCGTCGGCGTGCTCCCGGGAGTCGAAGAAACCGATCGACGTCATCACTCCTCGCTCCGCCTCGACCAGGTAGTAGCCGCTGAAGCCCGACAGTTTGCTCAGGCGCGGGATCAGCGCCTCGTTCACCTTCTTCTCGAGCTCGTCCCTGCGAGACTCATCGACACCCTCGTAGCGTTTAACGGTTGCATGCATGTGCTTCTCCTCACTCTTTGGTGACGAGAGCTCAGAACGAGCTCTCCTGAAGCACGTAGACCAGAGGTGACAGTCGGGAGAGGAACCTCGGAGCCCCAGCGGCTTCCGCGTCCAAGCCTCCGTGCGGGACTCACCCTAGCAGGAGGGGCGTCAAGGCCAGAGCCTCGGCCCTAATCCTGCTGACGATCGTCCGGGCTCTCCTCTTGAGGCGGGCCCTGAGGACTGGGAGTTTCGGCGTCACTGTCTTCGTCCTCCGCCCCGGCCTCGGCCGCACGCCAATGAGCCTCCTTCGACCGTGCGCGGTCCCGGTCGGCGCGCTCTCGCTCCTCCCTCTCAGCGCTCATCTGCCGGCAGGATAGACGTGACTCAGGCAGTGACGGGCTCCCGCGGCCGAACACCCCCTACGACCGCCTCGACCCGCAGGGACTGCGCGCTACGAACTGCTGTCCGACGCCCGGGCCGGGACGCGGGGGTCAGGCACGGACGGCGCAACTGCGGTTCGTTGAGCCGTGGCAGCTCTTACCAGTCGATCGGGAGAACCGTCAGCGCCTCGAAGTCACCGCCGCGGACGGTCAGGCGCGTGCCGCGCCTCAGGTCGACGTCGCCGTTCCCGTCGAAGCTCCAGCGGCCGAGCACGCCGTCGAAGTCGCGCGTCGCGAACGCTGCCTCGGTGATCGCCGCTCGGTCGGCACGGCCCACGCGCTCGATCGCCTGGAGGATCACCCCGGTCGTGTCGTAGGCGGAGGCCGCGTAGCACTCGGGCTCCTCTCCGAAGCGGGCGACGTACCGCTCGTAGAAGACGCGACCCGGCCCCTCGAGCAGCTCCGGCGGAACGCTCCCGAACGTGATCAGCGTGCCTTCTGCCGCAGCGCCGGCGTCGTGGATGAAGGCGTGCTCGAAGAGCGTGTCGGGGCCCATCATCGTGACACCCGCCGCCGCGCCGCGGACGTCTCGCCACAGCGGCCCGGCTCCGTTCTGGATGATCCCGCCGTAGAAGACGAGGTCGGCGCCGCTCGCGGCGATCCTCCCGGCCAGCGCCTCGTACTCGGACTGCTTCGGCACGATCCCGACCGGCGGCTCGGCGAGCTCGACGCCGAGATCCTGGCACGCGTCGGCGAACGGCAGCGCCACGCCGCGGCCGCACGGCTCGGTGTCGTGCAGCACGAATGCGCGACGCGCGCCGAGCTCGGCCGCCCACTGTGCTGCGAACACGCCCTGGAGATCGTCACTGAGCGCGACCCTCAGGTAGTTCCGACGGCCGGTCGGATAGTGCTTGTCCGGCTCGCCCGGCCCAAATGGCTTGGTCAGCCCCGGATAGGTGTTGCACGGCGAGATCTGGAGCAACGGGCCCGCCCCGTTGGTGATCGGGATCGAGTACGGCGCGGCGTCCGTATCCAGCGTGCCGATGTAGGCGAGCACGTCGGGCTGCGCCGCCGCGTAGCGTGCGTTCGCCTCCTCGCGCGCCGCATCCCACGATCCCCGCTCCTCGCTGCCGCCGTCGAGGTCCTCGTACACGACGGGAACGCCGCACACCTGATGCGCGGCGTCTTCCAGCCGCATGCTGATGGCATTCACAATCGACTGGCTCTGGCCGATCGAGGATCCGCTGCGCGTCAGGCTGGACACGATCTTCACTTGCCGGCCCAGCGAGCTCACGGTCGACCACCCTTCACGGCTTCATGCTCACGTCCCGGCGGCCGGTCACGGGCCGATGGTACTGCTGAATCCCTCTGAGGGACCTTCGACTCGTCTCAGCCAGGCTTCTCGCCAGTAGGGATAGATCGCCCGGGGGCAGGAGCGGTGGTAATCGCCCCTGCAGATGACGCCGTCGAGGATCACGCAGTCGCGCCTGATCGTCAGCATGCGGCCGGTCTTCTCGTCGATGATCTTCTCGATTCTGCGCAGCACCCGCGCCCGCCGTCCGCAGTACTCGAGCATCTCGCCGTCGAAGCGAAGTCCCTGCGTCGTGTCGTTCTCGTCCAGCGTCGCGAAGATCTCCTCGCGGCTCTTGATCTCGACGATCTCGCCGGGTTGGAGGCCGAGCGACCCGGTGGGCGTGCTTCCGCTCGTGGCCTTCCCCTCGATGAACGGGTAGCGCCTGCAGTCTCGGATGAGGCAGAAGCGCGGGAAGAGACGCGCATTTGCCCGCTGAAACCTGTTGAACAGCCCGACCAGAAGCGCCCTGGCGACCCGGAACACCGCCGAGTTCCCCGAGCTCACGTCTTGCACGTACTGGCTCGGCTCCCACCACGGCAGCAGTCCCTTCGACGCGCGCGTGAGCTCGGTTGCCTGACAGGAGAACAGCGTCTCACCGGCGTCGTTCGTTCCGGTCTCGGTCGCGGCGATCAGCGCCTCCGTGGAAGCTTCTGCGGCGTCGGTTCCCGGAGCCCGCTCGCGCCCCCCGGGGGCGACCGGCCGGAGCCACGCCTCCTTCCAGAAGAGAAGACAGCCGGCCTGGCAGCCCCCGTGCGCCGAGCCGTCGCAGCGGAGGTCCTCGAGATGGACTGCGCTCTCCATTCGCCGGAACTGCTGCCAGTCGATCGTGTCGCAGGCCTTGTGCGCGCGTGCCCTGACCCGGTACTGCCGTCCGCAGAAGCGGAGCATCTCCGGCATGAAAGGCAGCCCGTCCAGCTTGCCGTCGGCGTCGAGCGCTCCGAGAATCTCCTCCTCACTTCGAACCTCGACGATGTCTCCAGCTCGCAGAGTGCTCACAGCTAATCCCAGAGTGACTGAATCGTCTGCGCGAGCGCCACGTACCCAACCGCGATCAGGCCGAACCGAAGCGTCCAGTCATTCCTGTTCCGCCCTGTCCAGACCGCGATGATGCCGACGAGTAGCGCGAGCACACCGTCCCATTCGAACAGCCCGTAGTAGACGAGCCTCACGACATCATCAGGCACGGACACGTAGTCGAAGAGGGTCTGGAGCGCGTAGCCGACAGCCGAGAGAATCGTCAAGCCGAGCGCGATCCAGCCCCACGCGGTCGCTTCGGCCGTGATCGGCCTACGTGTGTGGTGTGCTTCCGTCAAGCAGGCTCAGCATCTCGTCTGCGGTTCGGTCCCAGCGGAAAGCCACGCCGTCTCGGGCCGCTGCCTTCCTCATCGCCGCATATCTCTCGGGCGCTCGAAGAACCTCGACGAGGGCCTCAGCGACCTGCTCCCCGTCGGCTTCGACCGGGAACCGTAAGCCGGCGCCCTTCGGATCGACAATGCCTCCCACGGCTGTCGTGATGATCGGTACGCCGAGGCGAAGGTACTCCAGCGTCGAGAACCCGGACGCTTCGACACGAGAGAGCAAGCAACCGAAGTGGAAGCTTCTCACGATCTCCACGAATCGGTCGAGCTCGCGTCCCTTGTGGAAGTAACCGAGCGCCCTCACGGACGGGTGGGCCGGGATCCGACTCTGATCGGGCCCCAGGACCACGACCTCAACCTCGTGTCCCATGCTTGCCAGGATGGAGGCAGCATCGAGAAGAACCGGCCCACCTTTTCGCTCCCAGTCGATCCCCACGAGCCCAAGCCGGAGCGGTGACAGGTCGCCATCCCACTCTTCCGCAGGCGGGAGAGAATCCTCGTCGACGTTCGCGCCCGGAAGAATCGTGCGGACCTGCTCCGGCGGAACACCATAGGAGGCAACGACGTCGGCCGAGCACCAATCGCTCATGCCGACGACGTAGCGGGAGCTGAGGTAGGCCTCACGCTCCCGGGCGAGCGCATCGGATCGTACGCGTCGTCCGACGCGCCAACCGTAATCCTCGAACCACTGACGCATGGTTGCGTCGATGTAGTAGGTGATCGGCTCACGAACTTCGTCTCGGGGCGGGAGCAATTGGAAGTGGCTGATGTACTCCTCCACCTCGACCGCAACCTCTCGGCGAGGCCAGATCGTCCGCGCATACCTCCGTGAGTAGGTCCAACCGCGCGGACGATCGAGAGCCAGTGGTCGCAGCGCGTTCCAGACGAAGCGCCTAGTGCGAAGCTCCTCCGGCCGAAGGACCACTCCTGCGTGCAGGAGCCCGTTTCTCGAGCCCGGCTTTCAGGAAGAAGTGCGGGATGTTGCTGAAGGTGGCGAGATCGCGCGGATCACCGTTTGCGACCAGGCCGCGGCGCGTCACGTGGCTCCGCCCGGCTGGCATCCTGGGAGGACCCTGATCGTGTTCGCTCGTCGTGCCGCAGGCTGAGCCGACGTCACTCGTCGTTGGCCGAACGAAGGACCGCCGGCAGCGTCATGAGCAGAATCTTGAGATCGAGCCAAAGCGACCAGTTCTCGATGTAGTAGTTGTCGCACTCTGCGCGAACCGCGAGCGATGTTGTCCCACGGAGCCCAGTGACCTGTGCCCAGCCAGTGATTCCCGACTTGACGCGGTGCCGCTCGTCGTAGCGGTGGACTTCCTTTTCGTAGACCTCGACATACTCCGTCCGCTCGGGACGAGGGCCGACGAGACTCATCTCTCCCTTCAGGACGTTGAAGAGCTGTGGAAGCTCGTCGAGAGACATGCGACGCATGAACGCGCCCAAACGGCTTCGGCGGTCGACGCCGGTGAAGCTGACCCCGCCGGTCCCCGTTTCCGGGTCGATGACGGGGTGCGTCCGCTCGTCCTCGGTCATCGGAAGCATCGTCCGAAACTTCAGCATTTCAAAGTGTCTGCCGTCGCGACCAACTCGCTGCGCGCGGTAGAGGATCGGCCGTCCGAGGGTCGCCCAGACTCCGAGAGCGAGCGCGCCCATGACGGGAGCGAGGACGAGAAGGACGAGGGCCGCGCCGGCGCGATCCAGGCCGTGCTTCACGGCAAACGCCCAGCTCTTCGGGTTCGTAGAGTGACGCGCGACGAGCGGGAGCCCGCCGAGCGGGACGACGGTGACGTGCTCGGTCGACTTCTCGTAGAGGCGCGGGACGAACGAGTTCGGGATCCCAAGCTCGTCGCAGCGTTTGAGCAGCCGGAGATGCACTTCTTCCGGCGCCGTGGAGAACGTCACGATGACGTGATCGATCTGCTGGTCGCGGACGATGCGGTCGAGATCCCAGCCGGCTCCGAGGACCGGGAGGCCGGTCACCTCGGCTCCGTGGAGCGGTTCCTGGTCGAGGAACCCAACCGGTCGCAGCCCCACCTCGGGATGCTCCACGAGTCTCTCCGCAACCGCGCGCCCGACGTTTCCCGCGCCGACGATGAGCGTACGCTGACCGGCATCACCCCTTCTCCTGGCCCGGCGCTCGGCGGCGATGAGCGAGATACGGCCCGCCACGAGGAACACGGTCGCGAAAAGCCAGGGCTCGATCGCTTCTTCCGCGACGCCAGGAGCGTCGGTCACAAGCGCGCGGACCGCGATCGTGATCGCTGCGGCGACGGCGACGGCCGTGACGACCGATCGAGTCGCGTCCAGCATCCGGAGCTCGAGCGGCGGCCAGTACATCCGCTTCGTCCAGAGCAACCCGATCACCAGACCGGCGAAGACCACCGACCAGGCAACAGGCATCGCCGTCGGGCCCGGCGCGACGTACGCGAGCGAGAGCGCAAGGGCAAGGGCGACCAGATCCGTCGTCAGCGAGATCCGCCCCCATTTCGCGAACCGACGCGCTCGCCGACCGGAGAGATCTTGCTGGGCGGCTCCGAGCGAGCTGCTGCTCGCCTGCCGAGTCTCGACTGTGCTCATGACGCTGGCCGAGGGGACGCCGGGACGACCAGACATGCCGCATGGGTCGGTCCTGGGACGCCATCCGTCCGAATGCACTGCACCGCTATCCCGCTCACACGCCGCATCCGCAATCCCCGAGATTGTGGCGAGCCTATCAATCCAAGCGGTACGAATCCATCCGGGACACGAAACTGGGCGAGGAGCTAGACTGCCGGGCGCATCGCCCTGGAACCGGCTTCTTGAGCCGTCTCTTCGCCGCATCCTGTCTGGTCGTTGTCTCGCTTCTCGCCCTCCCGGGAGCGCTACCGCCGTTTGCGGCTGATGCCGGTTCGACGCACGCCGCTGTGACGGGCGACGCCCGGGCCGGCTCGGGACCGGCCGGGCGACAAGCTGTGCTCAGCAGGAAACCGCCTGCGCGCGTGCCGAGGCCAATTAGGGGGGAGGGCTACCGCGTCGTCTTCAAGGACACGTTCCACAGGCTTCGGCGCCGGGTGTGGGACAACCGTGAGTGGTGGAACACGCCGCCTCCGCGGAGGAGCCAGTACGTCAAGAAGGGCGTCCTGCACCTCGTCTCGCGGCGGTCCCAGGGCTACGAGAACATCGCCGTGACGACGTTCTCATCGCGCAAGGCCTTCGAGTTCGGGTACTTCGAGGCGCGGATCAAGTGGACGAAGGGGATCGGCTCCTGGCCCGCATTCTGGCTGATGTCGAACGCCTGGGCGAGGAGAGGAGCTGGCGACTGCTCCCTGGGCATCAGCGCGGCGGAGGTCGACATCTTCGAGGGCTACGGGCAATACCCGAGGGTGTTCAACGGGGCGATCCATCGCAATTCGGGGGACTTCATCTGTCCGCAGGGTCCGCAGCCTGCGGACGAGTTCAACTCGAACAGCTTCCAACCGCAGCGCTTCGATCTGACCAGACGCTTCCACACGTACGCGGCGCGGTGGACGCCGACGAGGGTGACGTGGTACCTCGATCAGCGGAGGATGATGAGTTGGCCGACGTACGAGACGACCGACACGCGGATGTTCATCCTCCTCAGCACGCAGGTAACAGACGATCCTCCCACCGACTCGAGCACGCCGAACCAGTTGCGCACGAAGTTCGACTGGGTCCGGGTCTGGCAGAAGCGCTGACGTCGGTCAGCCGCTCGAGACCCGATCTTCAGGATCCCGAGCGTCCTCCTCGTCCTGCTCGGGCAAGCTGTAGCGGCCCATGATGGCATCGACCGGCTCGAAATGACTCTCTGCGTAGCCAGGATTGAACACGACCTCGTCTCCCTCCTGCTTGAGCCACGGCCACAGGTCTCGCGGGATCGCCGGCTTCAAGACGATCATCGCCAGCGTATTGCACTGCTTCTTGAAGACACGCGTCACAACTTGGATGACCGGGTCCACGACTCTGACAACCTTTAGCTTGAACTTGCTCTTCCTCCAGTCTGCAAGTTCGTACGGGAGATTCAGCTCGTAGAAGAATCGAACACGATGCCGGCCGCGGGGATCGTACGACTTGATGGCCCGCATGAGCTCGTCTTCAGTCCAGCGATAGATGTAGTTCGGAATCGCCGTGTTATCGACTCCGCCGCGCACGAGCTCACTTCCAACCACTGCTTCGACCTCGTACTCGGGAGACAGGCCGAGGCGGTTGGCAACTTGCATCAGAAGGCTACGCCGCGATTCGATCACGATGATGCCCTTTCGTGCAACGCGATACATCTCCAACATCGCTCGGTGCGGCGAAGAGCAGTGATGTAATCCGTCGGCAACGAAGGCAAAATCGAATGAGCCATCTTCATAGCTCAGAGACTGAGCATCCTGATAGCTCCACGAATACGACGGCGACCAGTCGATGTTTTCTTGCTCATAGATATTGGAAATCACAACGTGTTCGAAGTTGTAACTCGAGAACAGCTCATGCTCGCGCTCGCCTGCGCAGACAGCGACGATGGTGTCCGAACGCGAGATCGTGCCGTCGGCGAGAAGTTCGGAGAGGACAGTCTGGGCTAGAGAGAACCGCATCGATCAGATCATCCACCCGGCCGCAGGCCGCAGAGCACCCGGAGTCTACTCCTCTGAAACGTCAGGCCGACCCGCTCCGATCCGGTGTCTGGCAGAATTCGGCTCGTGCCGAAGGAGTGGCGATGAGGCGGATCGCAGCGCTGCTCTCGTTCGGGGTCGCGCTCGCTGTTTTTCAGCCGGCCGAACGGGCAGCGGCCGCGGTCGAGATGTTCAGGCCGTCCGCCGACACCTACGCGGACGAGGCTCATCCGAGGAGATACTTCGGATCTGCCGAGCGTCTGCGCGTCAGAGGAGGCTCACGACCGGCGAAGCAGGTGTATCTTCGCTTCGCCGTCGCCGGTCTTGCCGGCCCGGTGACGCGGGCGAAACTGCGCCTCTACGTCGCGGATGGGGCCTCCAATGGGCCCGCTGTCTACCGAACCGAGGGATGGCCCAGTGATCCTCTCACTTGGGCACGGCGGCCTGCGGCCGTCAGCGGTCCCCGCGACGGCGGGCGCCGGCTCGTAAGGGATACCTGGGCGGAATGGGATGTGACGCCTTGGGTAACGCGCAACGGCGCCTATAGGTTCGCCCTCAAGGGTGGCGTGGACGCTTCGCGCTTCTTGTCACGCGAGACGATGCTGCAGCCACAACTCGTCGTCACTACCTCTGACCTGCCTTCGACGGTCGAGTACGTGACCCCGACGGAAGGTGCGACGGTGAGCAAGGTAACGCCGGTGCGAGTGTGGGCACCGGCGGCGACCGAGTGGATCGCCGTGTACGCATGCGGCGGGAAGTCGGTCGGCGAGGATCTCGTCATGAACTCGAATGGTCAGTGGTCGGTGCAATGGGACACGCAGATGGCCGGCTGCTCGAACGGCTCTCACCCCCTCGACACGTTCGCGTTCGACGACGACTCGGAGCTGGGCCATGCGACCATCACCGTCGAAGTAAGCAATCCGTCACCACCACCTCCTGACCCCGAGCCGACACCGTGTCCGTCAGCATCCGCGCCAGGGCCGGTGGCAGGGCAGGGATACACGCTTCGATTCTCCGACTGCTTCGGGACGCTCAGCCGGAGCGTCTGGTGCTGGAATCAGTGGTGGGAGCCCAGGCCGCCGATCGGCACCCAGTACGTCGAGGACGGGGTCCTGCACCTCGTCCGTCGGCGCTCCGACGGGTATCCGAACGTGACCGTCTCGACCGAGCCATGCGGCCAGGCTGACCCCCAGAGCTTCCAGTACGGCTACATGGAGGCCCGGATGCGCTACGACACGGTGCGCGGGAACGGGCCGGCGTTCTGGATGCTCTCCACGAGGCACGCGACCAACTCGAACTTCCCAAGCATCCATCCCGACTGTGCGGGCGCAGCCCCTGACGCGCCCTGCCTCACGTCGGAACTCGACATCTTCGAAGGGTTCGGCAACATCAACTACGGCGGCACGCGCCAGGACGACTTCTTCTCCGGCGCGCTGCATCGCAACACGGGCGAGTTCTACGGTCAGCCGAACCAGTTCCGGTTCGTTCAGGGCGGCACTGGTCTAGACCTGTCGAACTGGCACACGTATGCCGCCCTCTGGACGGACTCGACCGTGAGCTACTACGTCGACGGGCAACTGCAGGGGTCGGTGAGCACGTTCGACTCGACCCAGCAGCCGATGCACCTGCTGTTCTACAACTGGAACACGGACTGGGAAGACGAGAACATGCCGAACGCCGGCACGCCCGACCGCCTCGACGTATCGGTCGATTGGGTTCGCGTCTGGCAGCAGTGATACCCGTCTCCTAGGCAATCGACTGCCGACGACAGCCCGCAAGCCCATGCTGCGGCCGAGGGCGCTAGGCGACTTTCACTCCTCCGCTTGACCGACCCGAGCCCGGGCCAAGTCAAGTTCCCTAGGTCAACGTCGGAAGCCGAATCGCGCTCCTACGCGAACGGCGCACACCCAACGCTCTCCAGGACGAGCTTGCCCGGCAGATTGGTCGACGCGCTCACCAACGTCGCGCGGTTGTTCGTGAACAGGGTGAACTTCTGTACGTTCTTGTTCACCACGGTGGGGCCGACGGGCCCGAACTGGATGACACCGAACTCCTCGGTGTCGAAGAACACCGTGAGGCTTCCCGCAGCCGCACCCCCAGTCTTGTTGTTCACGAAGTTCCACGTACCGACGCCGGACGCGCACGTCGCGCCCGCGCCTTTCTCCAGATCCGCGCCCGGCGCCGCCGCCGGAATCGCAAGAGCGCCGAGCAGCCCGGCGACCACGAGCAACCTCGTCATCGTGATACCTCCTTCTCTCCGTCGGGGCAGCCCTGTCCCATGCCCTTCGTCAGCACCGCCGACGAGCCCGCAGCCGGAATCAGGAGCGCGGCTGTCATCCCGGCCGCGGCGAATTGCTTCCGCATGGTCTCTCCCCTTTTTTCCGCAGCTTCGGACGCCGATCTCCCCTCGCGTCCTCGACGATCGTAAGCCAGGTACCGGCGTGGCGTCAATGGGCGCGCCAGCGCGAAGTGACGAAGCGCCTGCGGCGGCGCGTCACCGATGCAGTCCGCTGCTCGGGCGGGCAGCGCATGTTTGTTGTGGTAACGGTTTGGAGTACAGTGAACCCAGGGTCCGCCGGCGGCCTCTCCAAGGCCCATGAGAGCGCGGAAGCGGGTGAGTAGGCTGACGATCACGCAGACGCTCGGGACTCGGTTGCGGTCGAGCGTCGGCCGCTCCGTTGTCGGATCGCTTGCTGCCTCGGGCGGCCTCCAGCTCATCGTCATCGTCAGCGGCGTCCTCGTCGCGCGAAGCCTCGGCCCCGAAGACCGCGGCTATCTCGCGCTGCTGGTCGTCGTCTCCGGCGTCTTTGCTCTTGCCGGGACGCTCGGGCTCCCCTCGGCGGTCACCTACTACATCGCCCGCGACCCAGCTGATGCGCGTCAGATCGCGGCATCGCTCGCCTGGGTTGGGGTGCTCCAAGTCGGAGCGGTGTTCGTCCTTCAGGCGGCCGCGCTGGCCGCTCTTGTGGCGTCCGATCCGCCGCACGTCCAAGTGGCGGCTGCTATCTCGCTTCTCCTGCCGCCCGGGATCCTCGCCCTGAGCTTCGGCGTCGCGATCCTCCAGGGCCAGCGCCGGTTCACGGCGTTCAACCTCCTCAGGATCCTGCCGAGCACCGCCTACGTCGTGGGTGTGGTCATCGTCTACACGCTGAACGCGACGAGCCTGGTCATGTTCATGGCGCTGTGGGCGGCCGTCAACCTGATCGGGGGGTTCCTTCGCTCTCGTCGTCGCCCTCCGTGGGCTCCCCAAGCACGCCGAGGAGGAGCCTGGCCCGTCGCTGGGGCAGATGGTGAAGTTCGGGCTCAAGGCTCTGCTGGGGAGCCTGTCCCCGGTCGACGTGGTCCGCCTCGATCAGGCTGTCGTCGGCCTCTTCCTGACCCCGGTGGCGCTCGGTTACTACGTGGTTGGCCAGGCGTTCTCGCTCCTGCCTCGTGTAGTCGCCTCGAGCGTCGGGATGGTCGCGTATCCGCAGGTCGCCGCCGACCGGGATCGCCGCTCGGCACGACGCGCCATGTGGAGATTCTTCTTCCTCGGGCTCGCGTTGTCGGGGTTGGTCGTCGGGGCGCTCGAGCTCATGGCGGACGAGCTCATCTCTCTCTTGTTCGGGGACGACTTCAGCGAAGCGACCACGATCGCGCAGATCCTCCTCATCGCGTCCCTCTTCATGGCCGGCCGACGTGTTCTCACCGACGGGGTCAACGGCCTCGGCTATCCGGGCTACGGGACGATCGCCGAGGTCACATCGTGGATCCTGCTCCTCCCCGGCGTGGCGATTCTCCTTCCGTTGTTCGGAGCAGAGGGTGTCGCACTGGCGCTCGCGGTCTCGTGGGGAGCGAGCCTCCTGCTGCTCGTGACCTTTGCGCTCGTGGCCGGCCGCCCCGCCGGGGCCCGGCGGGCGAGACTGGCGGCGGCATCGCGCCGTCTGGCCGAGTTCCCACGACGACTTCAGGCCCAGCAGGTATTCATCGTCGTGGCCGCCGCACTCCTCGCCGGGCTGGGAGGACTGGCTGCTGTATTCGTTCCAGCGCTCGCTGTCGGCATGGTTGTCGCGCTCTCGGTCTTGCTCCTGTTCGCCTTCGCGCGGAGAGCGCTCAGCGGGCGCCCTCGATCACTCCCGCCGCGCGTAGCCGATCGTCGCGACTCGCCGCCTCGAGATCATCAGGTCGAGGACGCGGCGGAAGAAGGATTCGATGTTTCGCGCCGCCTCTACTACGGAGGGGTTCTCCTGCTCGGCCTTGTGACCCTCCGGGTGTTCGGGCAGGTCACCCTCTCGGACCTTCTCTTCCTCGCCAGCTTCCTACTCGCTTGCGCCGAGCTCGTGGTCCTGACGTCGCAGAGTGCCGGTGAAGCTGCCCTTCCTCCTCCTGATCGGCGTGGCCCTTTTCTCGCTGGGCGGCTTCGTCTCGACATTCGAGTCGTATCAGGCCCTGAAGTCGACCGCCGTGATCGCCCGCCTCGTCCTTCTCACGGTGTTCTGGCTCTGGCTCGGGACGGTCGTCCTGCGTCGGCAAGAGCACATGACGAAGGCCATCGGTTGCTGGGTCACCTCGGCGGCGATTTGCGGCGGCGGCGCGATCATGCAGCTGCTCCTCGGCGACGTCATTCCGAACGCCAGCATCGACGGAGGCCGAGCCACAGGATTCACGGGCCATGCCAACGATCTGGGCGCCCTGACGGCGGTCGCCTTCGTGCCAGCCCTCATGCTCGCCTCCCGACCGCGAATTGCCGCTGCCTCGCGGGTGTGGTTCTATCTCCTGCTTCTTCTAGTCGCGGCAGGGCTGATTCTGTCGGTCTCGATCGGGGCTCTGATCGGGGCCGTTTGTGCGGTGGTCGTCTGGCTCGTTTTTCAGCGGCCGTCGATTCACTCGATGCTCGCCCTTACGACTCTCGTCGCGTGCGTCGTCGCCCTCGTCACGCTTCAGTCGATCCGCGGAGCGCCGGATCCGCTCGAACGGTTCGAGACCGCGACGAGCACGTCATCGCAAGCAGGCGTCGTACAGGTCGGCTCCGTTTACCAGCGCTTCGGAACCTACCGGGTGGCGATCGACAGAATCATGGAGGACCCGTTCGTCGGCGTCGGACTCGACCTGCTCAGCGTCGCGCGACCGTTCGGCGTCGAGGCGTACGAGTACGACGTCCACAACCTCGTGATCGGGCTCTGGTACAAGACCGGGCTCATCGGGCTCCTCGGGATTCTGATCGCGCTGCTTGCGATCGGACAGTCAGGGTGGAGAGCCATCTCGGAGTCGATCTCGGCGAGCGAGCGGACAATCGCGGTCGCTCTCGGCAGCTCGTTCGTTGCGTTCGTCGTCTTCGCGATGACCGCTCCCATCCTCTTCACGCGCCTCGGGTGGATCTCGGGAGCACTCGTCCTGGCGCTGCGCGGCTTGCAGCTCGAGAGAACGTCTCCCGAGCCGGCCCAGCACCCCCGGCTCGCCCGCCGGCCTCTTGTGGGCCCCTTGCAGCCGTAGCCCCGGCCCACGCCCTACGCCGTGGTCGCTTGTATCAGCCGGTCGTGAACGTACGGAGCCGATTCACTTCACGCATTCGACATAGAGCGTTTCGCCTCGGCGTTCTTCGGAGTCTGGAGCCGGATCGAGCAGGCTCTCGCCAAAGTGTCGACGCTCGCAGGTTTCGAAGCCGGCCGCCTGCGTCATGAGCGCCAGGGTGTCCCAATCGTACGCCGACCTGTGGCCGTGGCGAAAGAACAGCTCCTGCATCGCAAGCGCGCGCGTGGGCCGACCGGGCCTCATTTCGTCCAGGAAGGAGCTGTCACTCGTATAGGCCTCGATATACCGACCGAGATCCGGTACCCCAATCCGCAGTATCCCCTTGGGGCGCAACACGCGAAAAGAGTCCTCGACGATGCGGAGAGCCTCCGGAAGAGAGAAATGCTCAAGAACGTGCTCGTGGAAGATCGCGTCGACCGAGCCCGGGGGAAACGGAAGAGGTCGACGCAAATCCCAGTACAGATCCTCCCGGGGGCCGAAGAGATCGACATTCACCCAGTCCTGCTTCAGCTGCGGTCCGCTCCCCAGATGCAAGCGAAGGGGCGCCCGGCCCGCCAAGCGACCCGCCTTCCTGCGCTGCCAGAATGCCATGGCATCGGTCATGACGATCCGGGCCGCCAGCCGAAGAGACTCGGGTGCTATCGACCTGAAGCCCGGTCGGCGTGAAGACCTGGAATCCTCCGCTCGAACCTGGGCAAAGTAATCCGCCAACCGAAGCCGGGCGTTGGTCGACGGCTGGCCCGTCACGGCTCAGACTCTCGCTTCGCCCGACAGCACCCGCCCCTTACGAGAGCCGCTTGCCTTCATCTGCTCGTACATCCACGCGTACGTCCGCTCGAGTCCCTCCTCCAGACTGATCCTCGGCTCCCAGCCCAGACGATCATTGCTGAGCGTGTTGTCGCTGTTTCGACCCCTGACGCCCTGGGGAGCGTCGAGCTTGTACCGCCGGCGAACCGTTATCCCGGCGATCTGCTCCACGATCGTCACGAGCTCGTTGATCGTGACGAGGTGCGCGCTGCCGATGTTGAGCGGCTCCGTCACGTCGCTGCTCGTGAGGATTCTCGTGCCGTAGACGCAGTCATCGACGAACATGAAGCTGCGTGTCTGCTCGCCGTCCCCCCATATCTCGATTTCGTGGTCGCCGGAGAGCTTCGCCTCGATCACCTTGCGGCAGATCGCCGCGGGAGCCTTCTCCCGGCCGCCTTCGTAGGTACCGTGTGGACCGTAGACGTTGTGGTAGCGAGCGACGCGGGTGGCGAGCCCGAAGTCCTCCGAGAAATGGCGGCACATTCGCTCGCTGAAGAGCTTCTCCCAGCCGTAGCCGTCCTCCGGCATCGCCGGGTATGCATCCGCTTCCTTCAACGGCAGAACGTCCGTCGACGTCTGCTTGTCGGCCGCGTAGACGCATGCGGATGAGGCGAAGAAGTACCGCTCGACCTCGTGCTCCTGGGCGGCGAGAAGAAGGTGCGTATTGATGAGCACGGAGAGCATGCAACGAGCCTTGTTGGCCTCGATGAAGCCCATTCCGCCCATGTCCGCAGCCAGGTTGAAGACGTAGCGTGCTCCCTCCAGCGCCTGACGGCAGGCATCCCGGTCGCTCAAGTCCGTCACTCGGTTGTCCGCATCACCAAAGACCTGAAACCACTCGTCGATGGGCTTCGCGTCGACCGCCCGCACTCGAGTACCGCCCTCGCGCAGAAGTCCGGCGACGAGATGACCGCCGATGAAGCCGCCTGCGCCGCACACGACGACCTCGCTCATCCTCTACCTCACTTCGTCGTTTTTGCCGCTTCCTTTGCCTCGCTTCGCCCTTGACCTGAACGAGGATTGAGTATCGCCTCGAACTTGTCTCCGATGCTGGTGACGTCGAAGTTCTCTTCAGCGTACCGGCGCGCCCGACGTCCGAGCTCCTCTCGCAGGCGGTCGTCCGCGAGGAGACGCGTGGCATTGGCGACGAGGTGACCTTCGTCACCCGGCTCGACGAGGACTCCGCCGCCGCTCCTGCGGACGACCTCCGCAGCGAGGTTGTCGGAGGGAACGGCCGCCAAGAGCGCACGCCGCGCACAGAGATAGCTGAGGACCTTCGAGGGAACCGAGAACGCTCCGGCGTTCGCCTCTAGCAACGTCAGCAACACGTCGCCGCTGGCCAGCACGTCCGGCAGGACGGCGTAGGGCTGGAAGGGGAGGAGACGAAGGTTGACTAGGTTCTCTTCCTCGCGACGTTGGCGCAGCCAATCTGCCCCCCGGCCTTCGGAGACGACGACCACTTCGACGTCGTCTTGCTTCGAGAAGTGGCGAGCGAGCTGCACGATCGCTCCCGGATCGTGCTTGAGGCCCAGCGTTCCGGAGTACAGGATGACTCGCTTGCCGACCAGGTCTCGTTCGCGGGCCCACTCGTTGGCTCGAGGCCGGAGCGGCAACTCGTCGATCGGGGCCCAATTCTCGATCACGTGGATCTTGTCCGTCGGAATCTCGAGCTGCTCGAGAGCCGGCATGAAACCATCCGAGATGACGGCGATCGCATCGCTCGCCAGCAAGAGCGAGCGCTCGAGCGCGATGAAGCGGTTGCCTATCGCTGCTCCGAGCCGTCCGTAGCGCTGCTCGAGGACTCTCCGGATGCCGATCCCGAGTATGTCTTGCTGCCAGAACACAAAGCGCGAGCCGAGCTGTTTGGTTTCTGACAGAAGGCGCCTCTGAGCGAAAAGGGGCGTATTCGCCGAAAGGACGACGTCGGGAACGAATTCGCGGATGCGTGCGCTTGCCTTCGCCCCGTACTCTCGCTCCTGCCGGAACCGAGTCGAGGGCGAGTACCTCGCAAACTCACGGGAGAGAGCGACGCCCTCGATTCGAAGGCTCCCCTCCACGGCGTCGTCGACTGCTCCTTTCCCGGTCCGAAAGGAGCCGCAGTGCAGGTGCAGGACGTCCATGCCACGGCGCGCGAGCTCCCGGCTCAGCTGAACCTGGAACGGATGGCCCACGTAGTCGTGAACGACGACACGGAGCGCACGACCGCCAGGTGCCGCTTGCCGGTCCGTGTAGTGGCTCGAGACGTTACTCATGCCGCAGCCGTCAGTCGTGCCGGCCCGCAGGCGCCGCGACTGTCGATCGCTCAATTACACGGCCAGAGCCGATTCTACTCGTCCGGTAGCTGGCCTTTCAAGCGGGTCCGAGGCGGCGAAAGCCGCCTCCCGTGAGTGCGCGGCCCGCGCCGCCCTCGCATGCTTTACATCCGTTGGCTAGGGGTTATTCTGTTCACACGGGTGGTGGGCCGGCTGGTTCGGGCCGGCTGTCTCGTGAACTTGCGGCTCAGTGGCGACCGCGAACCGACACGTCAGCCCTACGGACGGGACGATCGTCCCGAGCCTCTTGGACTACCTGAGAGTCGTGGGCCGACGGAAGTTCCTCTTCCTCCTGATCGTCCTGCTCGTCCCCGCAACGGCCATCGCGGTCTCGCTCACACAAACCCCAGCGTATCGGGCGTCCGCGGAGGTGCTGCTCGAAAACCGGCAGCTTGGGACGACGTACATCGATCCACAGCGCGTAGCCGAGACACGAGCGAAGCTCGCCCGCGTGCCCGCCGTAGTCGATCGGGTGCTCAGACGAGGTTCCGGGCGCCGGTCTGGACCGGGAGGAGTTCCTGGACTCCTCATCGGTCTCGGCCACGCTCGGCAACGACATCCTCACGTTCTCGGTCGAGAACTCGGATCCGCGCCTCGCGATGCAGCTTGCGACCGAGCACGCAAGGGCGTTCACCGAGTACCAGCAGGAGCTCGACAACCAAGCAATCAGGGACGACATCGACCAAGTCCGCCAACAACTCGCGCAGCTCGAGGCGGACGGTGAGGGGCCCGGCACGCCGAACTACGATGCGCTCCAGCGGCGGGAGGAGATCTTGGCCGCCGCCGCCGCGACGGAGACGCGATCAGCGCAGGTCGTCAATCCCGCCGGAGAGGCACCAAAGGTCAGCCCACGCCCGGTGCGGAACGGCCTGATCGCCTTCGGCCTCGGTCTCGTGCTTGCGCTCGTCGTCGTCTTTCTCGTGGACGCTCTCGACACGCGAGTCAGGTCGGTCGACACCATTCGCGAGACTCTCGGTCTCCGTCTGCTCGGACGTTTGGCCGCGCCACCTTCCGGCCTTCGAAAACAGAACGGCCTGGTCATGCTCGCCGACCCGACGAGCCACGACGCCGAGCAGTTCCGCGCCCTCCGATGGAGCCTCGACCTCGCCAACGCCGAGCACGATGCCCGGACGATCATGATCACGAGCGCCGTGGGCGCGGAGGGAAAGTCGACGACCGTCGCGAACCTCGCCGTCGCCCTCGCTCGCGCCGGGCGCCGCGTCGTGCTCGTCGACGCAGATCTCACTCATCCGCACCTCCATCGGCTCTTCAATCTCGATCAGCAGCCGGGGCTTACGGACGTCGAGCTGGGGGAAACGCTGCTCGTCGAAGCGCTGCGGCCGATCGGCTTGATCGAGGACTCCTCCGGCGCCGACGACTCGAGCAGAAGGACGGAGCACGCCGGCAGTCTCGAGGTCTTGGCGGCCGGCACCGTCCTGCAAGATCCCGACGAGCTCGGCTTCGACAAGGCCGTCGGCAGCATCATCCAGCGCGTGCAGGATCACGCCGACATCGTGCTCGTCGACGCCCCGCCGGTTCTTGGCGGTCATGCGATAGCGCTGAGCGCCCACGTCGACGCTGTCGTCGTCGTCGCGCGCCTGAAGGCGCTGAGGATGTCGGCGCTCGAGGAATTGGGTTGGATGCTCGAAGCGTCGCCGGTCACCAAGCTCGGTTTCGTGGTCACCGCGGACGACAAGAGCGAGGGCTACGGTCATCAGAGATACGGACCCTCGGAGCGGCGTCGTGCGGCGGTCAAGCCCTCGCCGACGACCACCGTCTCCGCGTCCGCTGCCGACGGCGACGGTCGTGAACCGAGTCGGCCACCTGCGGAGGCTCGAGCCGACGCGAGCCCGACCGAGACCACGGGCGAGAGCGAGACCGACGGGGACGGGAAGGAGCCGGCACCCGGCGAGCCCGCTCCGACACGCTCGAAGTCATCCCGGCCCTTCGGAGGCCTCACCCCCCGCGAAGCGGGGCTGAAGAGCGCGCAGAGCCGGAAGGCGAAGGCTGCGGAGCGCGCTGAAACCGAAGAGCGCGCGGCGCTCGACGGGGGGCAGGACGCGCTCGAGGACGCCTAGGGAACGAGCCAGCGGCAGCGTCACGCCGCCGCGAGAAGTTCCTCGGCAGCCCTCACGACCTCTTCGGCGAGCGCGAGACTCGACGTGGCTGCAGGCGACGGGGCGTTCCGCAGGTGTAAGACCCTTTCGGCGCGGTCGAACCAGAAGTCGTCCAGAAGTTGCCCCTCGCTCGAGAGGGCCTGAGCGCGGACACCCGTGTGCATTCCCGCCAGGTACTCCACCCGCATCGAAGGCACAAGTCGCTGGAGGGCCCGGATGAACGTGTGCTTTGAGAGGTCTCCGCGCATTTCGCCGAAGCCCGCCCGCCAGTGGCGACGCGCGAGTATGCGGAACCCCGAGTACGAAAGCGTTTCCGATAGATCGCGCACGTTGACGTCCCAGCCGCGATAGCCCTCGCGTGCAAGCCCCAGTACCGCGTTCGGCCCCGTCCAGATCTCGCCCGAGATCTGCCTGGTGAAGTGGACGCCGAGGAACGGGAAGGACGGGTCGGGCACCGGGTACACGAGCCCGCGCACGAGCCCGGAAAATTCGGGCAAGAGGGCGTGGTATCGCCCTCGGAACGGCACGATCCGCGGCGAGACCGGACCGCCGGTCATCCGGGCCAGCCGATCCGAGTGGAGCCCGGCACAGGTGATCACGACCCCCGCCTCCACGGGGCCGGCGGTCGTCGCCAGACCGACTGTCCCGTCGCCCGCCCGGCTGATGGCGTGGACGGCCGACCGTAATCGGATCGCCGCTCCGAGCCGGACGATCTCATCTGCGAAAGCGCCCGCAACCTGCCGGAAGTCGATGATGCCCGTCCCGGGCGAGTGGAGGGCACGGATTCCCCGTACCGCCGGCTCGACCTCTCGGAGATCCTCCTCGCTCAGAAGCGCCACTCCTTGAACGCCGTTCGCGCGGGCTCGGGCGTGGATGTCGTCGAGCCGAGCCAGGTCGCGCTCGTCCGACGCGACGACGACCTTGCCGCAGCGCTCCGTCGCGATCCCGTGCTCCTCGCAGTAGGCGTAGAGTGCCCGGCTTCCCTCGACGCACAGCCGCGCCTTCAGCGAGCCGGGGGCGTAGTAGATCCCGGAGTGGACGACGCCGCTGTTGTGCCCCGTCTGATGCGCGGCGATCCGGTCCTCTTTCTCGAGCACGAGGACGCGAAGCCCGTCGTAGCGCAGCAGTGCCTCGCGGGCGACCGCCAGCCCGAGAATCCCCGCGCCGACGACGACGAGGTCAGCTGACGCGGCTCCCGGGCTCAGGCGCCGATCGTAGCTACCCACCTCACTGTGTGATCACGGACGTCGCTGCCGAGATTGCCGAGCTCGAGCCGACGGAGTTCGTTGCCGTGACGGTGGCGCGAAGGGTGTGGCCTTCATCGGCGCTTGTCAGTACGTACCTCTTGGCAGTGGCGCCGTCGATTGCCAGACAGGCGGCCCCGGACGTGTCGCAGCGCCACCATTGATAGGTGAACGAGAAGGGTGTCGAGCCCGCCCAGCTCCCGTTTGACGTCCTCAAGGTCCTGCCGACTCTGGTCGGCCCGCTGATGGAAGGTGGAGTCGTGTTGGTCGGCGGGGCAAAGAAGAAGGCGCGGTAGGTCGTCGAAGCACTCGCGGTGATGTTGTGCGTCTGAGCGCCGCCGTCCGACCAGGAGGAGAAGCTGTAGCTGGCTCCGTTCAGGCTCTGCGGCGAGGGCGCCGAGATCGAGTTGTTCGACCGGGCGATGACCGTACGCGTGAAGGGAGTCGTGGCGCTGCTGCCGTTGAGGACGAGCTGGAGCCCTGAAGGGCTCGATCTAAGGGTCAGGATGACCGTCCGGGGCTGCATCGTCACGCTCGCGGTGCTCGTTAGACCGCCGGAGTCGGTAGCCGTCAGCACCAACTCGAGATGAGAGGGGTACTCGTGGTCGGGCGCTGTGAACGACCCGCTCGCCACGCCCACGAAGTTCTGGAGCGGATGCGTGTGGCAGTTTGAAGGGCAGTGATGGAGGATCAGCGACCACGAAAGCGCCGAGGCGGGCAGGGTCCCGTCCTGCGGGTCCGAGCCCGAGCCCGAGAAGTTGATCACGTCTCCGACCCTCCACGTCAGGCTCCCGGGCGGAGAGACGATCGACGCCGTCGGCGGAGTGTTGCCGACGGTGATGACGATCGGGTCGCTGATGCCCGACGCGCCGGCAGTGTCGGCGACCCTGAGCCGTACCGTGAAGGTTCCGGTCTGCGTGTACGTGAATGTCGGCTGCGCTGCCGTCGAGTCGTCGTAGACGCCGTCGCCGTCGAGATCCCAGGCGTACGTGATCGGATCCCCGTCGGGATCGCTCGAGCCGCTGCCGTCGAAGACGACGGGAAGCGGCGCTGGCCCGCTCGTGGGATTCGCGGTCGCGACTGCGACCGGCGGCTGGTTGGCGCTCGCGAACTGGATGCGACGGATCGCGCCGCCGTCGAAATCGGCGTAGAAGAGCTCGCCGGCCGGTGAGATCTGCACGTCGACGGGGTTCGCAGCCGGCGCGACGAACGACTCCAGGAGGCCGGGCACCGGAAGCCCGCTCGCATCCGCCTTCATCGCCCAGATGCAGTCGCGCGAGTAGTCGGCGAAGAAGAGGGCTCCGTCATAGGACGCCGGGTAGGGGCCTCCCTGGTAGAAGGCGATCCCGGCCACGGAGGAGCTCCCCGTGGGGCACGGCTCGCCCGCGACCACCTGGCTGCCGTGGTTGTAGGTGAAGCGCGGGGCGGTGACCGCGCCCGCCTGCCCGTAGAGGTTCTCGCAGATATTCAGATTGGCGCCGTCGTAGCCCGACTGTCGCCCCTGGCCTTCGTAGCAGGGCCAGCCGAAATTCTCCACGACAGGACCGCCCGGATCCACGAGCCGGTTGACCTCCTCCCAGGTGCTCCACCCGACGTCGCCGGCCCAGACCTCATTCGTGCCCGGGCGCACGTTGATCCGGAAGGGGTTCCGGAGGCCGTAGGCGATGATGCGGCGCGCGTTCGCATCCGTGCTTGTCGCCAGCGGATTGCCGGGGAGCCCCGCACCGGTCGCCGGGTTGACACGCAGGATCGCCCCGTCGAGGGAAACAGGGTCGCCGTTCGTGCGCAGATCCTGGCTTCGAAGGGCACCGCCCTCGGCGGTGGGCGGGCTCAGCACGGAGCCGACGGTTCCAGGCGGATCACCGCACGGGTTGAGCGGGTTCCCGTCTTGGCCCCAGTCGACGAAGTTGAAGCTCGCCCCGTCGCCACCGCTCACGTACAGCGCACCGTCCGCGCCGAACGCCAGGGACCCGGTCGAGTGGCTCGGATACTGCTGGCACCAGTCCTCGATCAGGACCTGCTCGCTCCCGACCATCACGTTCCCAGATGCCTCGAGCCGGGAGAGGCGACCGCTCACGAGGCAGCCGTCGGCCGTCGGCCCCGGCGGCGTCGGGCACGGATCGGAGAGCACGCCAGGCGTTCCCCAGCGCGGCGCGGGCGCCGCGCTCCCGAGCTCGTGGTCGTACGTGTAAAGGACGTAGACGTAGGGCTCGGCCGGGAAGGAAGGGTCGAGCGCGAGCCCCAGCAGGCCGCGATCCCAGAAGTTGTAGACGTTCGTGCTCAGGTCGGCGAAGAGCGTCGGCGTCGTGTCGGCGAGGTTGTCGAACACCTTGATCCGACCGTTCTTCTCCGCCACGAAGATCCGACCGTCGGGCGAGAAGCGCAGGGCCGTCGGGTTCGAGAGCCCGCTGAACACGACCGATTCCTGGAACCCGGGCGGGAGAGCGGCGGCCGCGGTCGGCGGCTGCCCGAAGCCCACGAGGAGCAGGGCGGTCAGCGCGAGACTCGAAGCGATGCCGCGGGAAACGCGCGCACGGCGTACGTGCGCCTGAAGGAGAACGAGGGCTGCCACAGTTCCTCCTCTCGCCGCTACTGCTACCGCGGGGAGTGGGCGCCGCAGCGCAGCCCGCGGTCGGGGTTGACTATGCGCCTCCAGCTCGCGTTTTGCAACCCTCGGCGCCGACGGCGTAATCGGTTGACATGCGGGCTCCGGATGCTAAAAGTCGAGCAGCGCGCCATGCGGTCATCGGGGCGCGGGCATATGAAGGTCCTCGTCACCGGACACCACGGGTACATCGGCTCCGTCGTCGCGCCCGTGCTCATGGAGGCCGGGTCACGACGTCACCGGCCTCGACACGTTCTTCTACGAAGGATGCGACCTCCTCGACGACACGTCGAGCTCCCCACACTTCGCGCGGACGTTCGCGACGTCACGACGGACGTTCTCGAGGGGTACGACGGGATCGTCCACCTGGCGGCGTTGTCGAACGATCCGCTCGGCGAGCTCGACGAAGAGCTGACGCGCGAGATCAACCTGCGCGGCACGGTCGAGCTGGCGCGAAGGGCGAAGGAGGCCGGCGCGCGGCGGTTCGTCTTCGCCTCGTCCTGCAGCATGTACGGAGCGTCCGGAACCGACGAGCTGATGACCGAGGAGGCACCGCTCAGGCCGCTGACCGCCTACGCGGAGTCGAAGGTCCGAGCCGAGGAGCAGTTGTCCGAGCTCGCGGACGCCGACTTCGCCCCGATCTTCCTGCGGAACGCCACGGCCTACGGCGCCTCGCCGCGCGTACGCCTCGACGTCGTGCTGAACAACCTCGCCGCCTGGGCGTTCACCACGGGCAAGGTCCTGATCATGAGTGACGGGACGCCGTGGCGGCCCCTCGTCCACGTTCGCGACATCGCAGCGGCGACGGCCGCCGCCCTGGTCGCCCCCGACTCGGACGTCCGAAACGAGGCCTTCAACGTGGGCTCGAACGACGAGAACTACCGCGTCCGCGAGCTGGCCGAGATCGTGCTGGACACGTTCACGGGGACCGAGATCGAATACGCGGAGGGAGCGGGCCCCGATCCACGGAGCTACCGCGTCGACTTCGGGAAGCTGGCTCGAATGCTGCCGGACGCCAGGCCCAGGTGGACGGCCCGGGACGGTGCTCGGGAGCTGCTCGACGCCTATCGGCGTGCCCGACTCACCTCGGCCGGGTTCGACACGTACACCCGGCTCTCGCGCCTGAGGTCCCTGCTCGTCGAAGGATCGCTCGACGACGAGCTGAGGTGGTCGCACACGCACGAGCGCGCGTAGATCTACAGGCCTGCGACGGCCGCGCGATCCCGCGCGCCGAGCCTACGGCGGTGCTGAAGGGCGAGCCGGCACCCTCGGACGAAGGCTTCTGCCGCGGGGTCGATCCCGTACTGCGGAAGCGTCCGGCCGGTGTGGGCGGAGGCTTCCCGCCAGTGCGAGGGCGACCACTCCGAAGCCGAGCGCATCGCGGACAGGAGCGCGTCCCGGGATCCGGCGGGGACGACGTAGCCGTTGACGCCCGCTTCGACGAGGTCGTCTGCAGCGGCGACCTGATCGGTCGCGATCACGGGCTAGCCCGTGCGCAAGGCCCTCGTGGACGACGAGACCCCAGGGCTCGAAGAGAGACGGGACCACGAGGATGTCCGCCTGCCCGTACAGGTCCGGCAGCGACGTCTCGTCGGCGTATCCGAGGACGCGGATCCGGGAATCTCCCCTGGACTCGGCCTCCACGAAGGCGCGGAGCGGGCCGTCGCCGACCAACCAGAGCTCCCCACGCTCGAGGCCACGGAAGGCGTCGAGCAGGACGTCGATCCCCTTTCGCTCGATGAAGCGGCCGACGAAGAGAAAGCGCGGCTGACCCGGCACGAGGAAGCCCGTGCGCTCCAGCGGCGGGCTCGGCCCCAGGGCCGTGAGCGGCGCGATCACCGTGCGGTTCGGGTCCGCGCCAAGCCGGACAACGTCGCGAGCATGCCTCGAGCCGCCGGCGAGCCAGGCATCCGCGGACCTGAAGAAGTACCTCACCCAGGGTTCTGCGAGACGCCTGGGCAGGGTGCGCCTCTCGCGCGTGAACGTGTTCCACCACGGCACGACCGCCCAGCCGTAGCGGCGCCGGGCGGCGAGGGCGGCGATGTTCGCCGGCGAGGACCACACCCCGCCCCCGGCCGCCACGACGACATGCGGGGAGAAGCGGCGCAGCGGGGTGAGCGGCCGCTTCGGGACGTACACGTAGCTGTCGAACCGCGTCTTGAAGCCCGAGCCCACGGCCATCCAGGCCAGATCCAGCGTCCACGAGTCGAGCTGGACGTGCTCCAAGGGCAAGTCGGTCTCGACCTCCCAGCGCCGATCGCGTTCCATCGGCGTCTCGGTCACGAGGAGGAGCTCGATGTCCTCGCGCTCGCCGAGCCGGCTCCAGAGCGGCCGCATGTACGGGGTCACCGCGTTGATGACGACGGCGATGCGGGTGATGCTCGGCGGGGATGCCTCCGGCGGGTCGATCACGCCTTACAACCAGCGCCTCAGCGCGGCGGCGTCCATTCGTTGACGGCGCTTGGCAGCCCGCCGCTTCCTCCACGTCTCGGGCAGGATCCGAATCGTCATCGGAATCGCCTTGAGCGCCCTGGGCGAGAACACGAGGCTGTGTCCGAGCACGGTCAGTTCCCGCGCGATGATGAACGGGGCGTCCCGGATGAAGTTGTACGCGTCCTCGTTCTTCAGCAGCAGCAGCCACTGATTCTTCATGGCGTGCCTGCGCACCGAGTCGCTCTTCTCCGCCTGCTGGTGGTGAAACTCGCCGATCGCCTTCAGGTATGCGGTCGATCCAAGGCCGCGCGTCGTCCGGGCGTGGTAGGCGACTGCCTCCGGCACGTACCAGCACTCCCAGCCGGCGAGTCGAACGCGCCAGGAGAGATCGTGGTCTTCCTTGTGCGCGACGAAGTTCTCGTCCAGATACTCGCCGTCGACCATGATGTCGTCGAGTGCGGCCCGGCGCAGCACTATCGCCGCGCCGTCGAGACCGAACACCTCGAGCTCGGTGTCGAACTGTCCGGTGTCGACTTCGCCTTCGCCCCGTGCCTTGAGACGCCGCTGGCGCGTCAGCATCAGGCCGGCGGAGTCGACGACGTTGGTGGCCTCGCCGCGCTCCAGGTCGTACCGGATCAGCTTTCCGCTCGCCGCTCCAGCCCGCGCATGGCGATCGAAGAACTCCTGCAGCGTCGAGAGATACGTTGCGGACGGAAAGAGATCGGCGTTGCAGAGCATCACGAGCTCTCCGCTCGCGCGTTCGATTCCGCGGTTGACGGCCCGAGGAAAGTCGCCCTCGAAGCCCATTTCCACGATCGTCGTTCGGCGGTCGGAGGCGTAGTTGCCGATCGCGGCTCGAACGTCCTGCTGCGGGTCGTTGTTGACGATGATCACCTCGACGTCCGCGGCAGGATCGTCGAGGAGCGTCGGCAGCGACCTCCGCAGAAGGTCGACGTCGCCGTGAGTGGGGATCAACACGCTCACTCGGGACATGACCAAGCCCCCGCCACTCGATCCGCCGCTCGGTCGAGTGAGCTCGTCGAGGCCGCTGTGCTGTGCGCGTTCCAAGGTTCTCTCCATGGGCCGCTGCGGAACGCCGGGCTCTCCGAGTCTAGCCCACCGCTCCTGGACGGGCGGGGCATCGTGTGACGAGGATGACATGGGCAGGTCTCCTCATTAGGCTGTAAGAGTGGGATCGGGGAGCGTTCGAGCGGCCCGCGACAGCGTCGCCTGCCGCTTCTGCGGCGCGACGCTCGAGCTGACGGTCGTCGACCTCGGCATGTCGCCGCTCTGCGAGAGCTTCGTTTCGGCCGATCGGCTCGAACGGATGGAGCCGTTCTACCCCCTGCACGTCCGAGCCTGCACACGCTGTTGGCTGGTGCAGCTGCCCGCGTTCGTGGCCCCGGAGGACATCTTCACGGACTACGCGTACTTCTCCGGCTACTCGTCCGCGTGGGTCGAACATGCGCGAGCCTACGTCGAGGTGATCCGCGCGAGGCTGGAGCTCGGCGAGACCGATCTCGTCATCGAGCTCGCGTCGAACGACGGCTACCTCCTCCAGCACTTCGTCGGGACCGAAGTGCCGGTTCTGGGGATCGACCCGGCCGCGAACGTGGCGGCGGCGGCCGAGGAGCGCGGCGTACCGACGCTGGTCGAGTTCTTCGGACGGGAGACGGCGGAGCGACTCGTTGCCGAAGGCCGCCGGGCGAGCCTCGTCGTCGGCAACAACGTTCTCGCCCAGGTCCCGGATCTGAACGACTTCGTCGCGGGAGTGAAGCTCGTGCTCCGCGACGAGGGCACGGCCACGTTCGAGTTTCCGCACCTCCTGCAACTGCTCGACGGCCTCCAGTACGACACGATCTACCACGAGCACTTCTCGTACTTCTCCCTCGGGACGATCGCCGAGATCTTCCGCGCGCACGGGCTCGACGTCTATGACGTCGAGGAGCTCTGGACGCACGGCGGCTCGCTGAGGGTGTATGCGCAGCACCGCGGTGGGCCTCATCCGGCGCGCGAGGCGGTTCCGCGTCTGCTCGCGGACGAGGAGCGGCAGGGACTCCGCGCGCCCGACCGGTACCTCCGCTTCGCCGAGCTGGTGAAGGTGTCGAAGCGCGCGCTCCTGGAGCTTCTGATCGACCTGCGGCGCGAGGGGAAGCAGATCGCCGGCTACGGAGCCCCCGGCAAGGGGAACACGCTTCTCAACTACTGCGGCATTCGAACTGATCTCCTCGACTACACGGTCGACCGGAACCCGTACAAGCACGGCCTCTTCACTCCTGGGACCCATCTTCCAATCCATCCTGTCGAGCGGATCGCCGAGACGCGCCCGGACCACCTGCTCGTGCTCCCCTGGAACCTGGTCGACGAGATCTCCTCCCAGCTCGCATACGTCGGCGACTGGGGCGGACAGCTGATCGTCCCGATCCCGCTGGCCACCGTCATCGAGCCCGGGTGACGGCGCACGCGAGCGATTGGTCGCTGCGGGGAGCTGCGGCGTGAAGGTCGTCATCTTCTGCGGCGGGCTCGGGGTCCGGATGGGCGAGGCGACGCAGCGGATCCCGAAGCCGATGATCGCGATCGGGACGCAGCCGATCCTCTGGCATCTCATGAACTGGTACGCGTCGTGGGGCCACACCGACTTCATCCTCTGCCTCGGACACCGTGCGGAGGTGGTCAAGGACTACTTCCTCGCCTACAACGAGGCGCTCACCAACGACTTCGTGCTCTCGAACGGCGGACGCGACGTGGAGCTGCTCGGCTCGGACATCTCCGACTGGCGGATCACGTTCGTCGACACCGGCGTCCAGTCTCCGATCGGCGAGCGCCTGCGCCTCGTCGGCCCGTACCTCGGCGACGACCCCTACTTCCTCGCGACCTACGGCGACGGCGTCACCGACGCCCCGCTGGACGACATGATCGCCACGCTCGAGCGGAGCGGGAAGACCGGGCTCTTCATCTCGGTGAGGCCACGACTCGAGTACCACCTCGTCCGGTCCGACGCCGACGGCGTCGTCACCGCGATCGAGCAGCTCGCCCATGCGGACGTCCGGATCAACGGTGGGTTCTTCGTCTTCCGCAGAGACGTCCTGGACGCCATCGAGCCAGGCGAGGACCTGGTCGAGGAACCCTTCGCGCGGCTGATCGAGCGAGGAGAGCTTCTCGCGTACCCGTACGACGGCTTCTGGGAGCCGATGGACACGATCAAGGACAAGCAGAGGCTCGACGCTCTCCTCGAGAGCGGCGGCGTGCCCTGGAAACGAGACGCCTCCCCCGAAAGCTGATGCTCGGCTTCGCTCTGGAGGCGCTCGCTCGCCCGATCGAGCGGGTTCTCGCGATCGGCTGCCACGCGGACGACATCGAGATCGGCTGCGGAGGGACGCTGATTGCCTTGAGCCGCGCCCGGCCCGGCCTCGAGCTGACGTGGGTCGTGCTCGCTGCGCCCGGCGATCGGGCCGCCGAGGCCCGGGCGAGCGCGCAGGCGCTCCTCCCGGATGCGGGCGTTCTGGACGTCCGGGTGCACGAGTTCCGCGACGGCTTCCTCCCGTACGTCGGCGGCGAGGTCAAGGACGTCTTCGAAGGGCTGAAGGACGTTCGGCCCGACCTCGTCTTCACCCACACCCGCCACGACCTCCATCAGGACCACCGCCTCGCGTGCGAGCTCACCTGGAACACCTTTCGCGACCACCTCCTCCTCGAGTACGAGATCCCGAAGTACGACGGCGACCTTGGATCGCCGAACGTGTTCGTCCCGCTCGAGGAATCCCTGGTCGAGGAGAAGCTGCGCGTTCTCCGGGAGCACTACTCGAGCCAGCACGGCAAGCACTGGTTCGACGATGAGCTCTTTCGCGGCCTCATGCGCCTTCGGGGGATGGAATCCGCGACCCGCTACGCGGAGGCGTTCACGTGTCGCAAGCTCGCGCTCTTCGTCGGATGACCTTCCGTGAGACAGCGATCGCAGGGGTCTGGGTCGTCGAGCCGGAGCGGCACGAAGACGAGCGGGGCTTCTTCGCGCGGACGTGGGACACGCAGGAGTTCGCCCGGCACGGGCTCAGCGGCCGGCTCGTCCAGTGCAGCATCTCCTACAACCGGCGCCTCGGTACGTTGCGCGGGATGCACTATCAGGCGGCCCCGCACCAGGAGACGAAGCTCGTCCGCTGCACGTCGGGCGCGATCTTCGACGTCGCGGTCGACCTCCGCACCGAGTCCGCCACGTTCCGCCGCTGGGTGGGGACCGAGCTGTCGGCCGAGAACCGGCTCGCGATGTACGTGCCCGAGGGGTGCGCCCACGGCTTCCTCACGCTCACCGAAGAGTCCGAGGTCGCCTACCAGATCTCCGAGTTCCACGCCCCCGACGCCGCGCGGGGACTGCGCTTCGACGATCCGGCGATCGCGATCGACTGGCCCGGGGAGGTCATGGTGGTCAACGAGCGCGATCGCTCCTACCCGGACTTCACGGCCGAGACGGCGTCGTGACGTCCGCGACCGCTCCGATCGCGGGAGCCGGGGAGCGCATGTACGCACTCGCGTCGCGTCTCTTTCCCCTGTGTCGAAGCATCACGGGCGACGGGGTGCGCGAGACGCTGCGCGAGGCGGCCGGGCACATTCCGCTCGAGATTCACGAGGTCCCGAGCGGCACGCAGGTTCTCGACTGGACGGTGCCCGACGAGTGGAACATCCGGGACGCCTACATCGCCGCGGCGGGCCGCCGGATCGTCGACTTCGGCGAGTCGAACCTCCACGTCGTCAGCTACAGCGAGCCGGTGAGAGCCGACATGACGCTCGAGGACCTTCGGCCGCACCTCCACGTCCACGCCGAGCGGCCTGACTGGATCCCGTACCGGACGTCGTACTACACCCGGAGCTGGGGGTTCTGTCTGACCCGTGACCAGCTTGACGCGCTCGAGGACGAGACGTACGAGGTCGTGATCGACAGCACGCTGTCCCCGGGGTCGCTGACCTACGGCGAGTGCTTCCTGCCCGGCCAGAGCGACGACGAGATCCTGCTGACGACCCACGTCTGCCACCCATCGCTCGCGAACGACAACGTCTCCGGAATCGCCTTGCTCACGGAGCTCGGAGTCACCCTCGACGAGCTCCCGCGGCGGCATTCGTACCGGCTGCTCTTCATCCCCGGGACGATCGGATCCATCACGTGGCTCGCGCGCAACGAGTCCCGGCTCTCGCACATCGTCGGCGGCCTGGTGGTCGCCTGCGTCGGCGACTCCGGGCCTCTGACCTACAAGCGAAGCCGCCGCGGAGACGCGGCCCTCGATCGAGCCGGTGCCCACGTCGTCGAGAGAAGCGACGGACGAATCCTCGACTTCGTTCCCTGGGGCTGGGACGAGCGCCAGTTCAACTCACCCGGCTTCGACATCCCGGTCGGCTGTCTCACCCGCTCGCTCGAGGGCGAGTTTCCCGAGTACCACTCGTCGGCCGACGATCTCCAGCTCATCGGCGCCGATCGCCTCGAGACGGCGCTGCAAGCCGCCCTCGAGATCGTCGACGTCCTCGAGCAGGACGGCACGTTCCGGAACCTCGCGCCGAAGGGCGAGCCGCAGCTGGGGAGGCGCGGCCTCTACCGCGGGCTGGGCGGCCCCGATCCAGGAACGGACCAGCTTGCGATGCTCTGGGTCTTGAACCAGTCGGACGCCTCGCGGACCCTGCTCGACATCGCCGAGCGTTCCGGCCTCGCCTTCTCGGACGTCCGCCGCGCGGCGGATGCGCTCCTCGAGGCGGGCCTGCTCGCCGAAGCTCCATGAGTCGCGCGCTTGTCACCGGCGCGTCCGGATTCATCGGAGGACGCCTCTGCCAGCGTCTGCTCAGCGACGGAGAGGAGGTGCACGGCGTCTCGCGGCGCCGGCGCCCCCAGGAGGAGGACGGTGTGCGCTGGTCGCAGTCCGACCTCGGCGACGCCGACGCGGTCGCGGAGACCGTCGGACGGATCCAGCCGGACGTCGTCTACCACCTCGCCGGCTACGTGTCGGGATCGCGGGAGCTCGACGCCGTCCTGCCGTCGCTTTGCGACAACCTCGTCTCGGCAGTGAACGTCCTCGTGGCCGCCGCCCGCGTCGGGTGCTCGGTCGTCCTCGCGGGCTCACAGGAGGAGCCGGAGGCCGCAACGGAGGATCCGGTTCCGGCCTCTCCCTACGCGGCCGCCAAGCTCGGCGTCGGCTCGTTCGCGCGCATGCTTCACGCGCTCCACGGGCTCCGGGTCGTCAATCTCCGGATCTTCATGGTCTACGGCCCCGGGCAGCACGATCGCACGAAGCTCGTTCCGTACGTCATCACGTCGCTTCTCCGCTCCGAGCGGCCGAAGCTCTCGACCGGCACCCGTCCCGTCGACTGGGTCTACGTCGACGACGTGGTCGATGCCTTCGTCGCCGCGCCCTCCAGGAAAGACCTCGCGGGCGCGACGGTGGACGTGGGCACTGGACAGCTCGTCACGATCAGGGAGATCGTCGAGCGAATCGTCGAGACTGTCGGCACGGGCGTCGAGCCGGAGTTCGGAGCGTTGCCGGAGCGCCCACTCGAGATCGTCCGGGCCGCCGACGTCGAACGGACGAAGGACCTCCTCGGCTGGCGGCCCCGAACGACGCTCGCCGAAGGGATAGAGTCGGCGGTCGACTGGTACCGCGCCGACCTCGAGCGCGAACGGCCAGGGGCGGGCCCAAGCACCACGCGAGAAGCTCACTGAGCCTTCACTGGCTATTAACGGCGCTTCGCGTTAGTCTCTGCGCTCACTCGGCCGGGAATTCGAGTTCGGGGGTCATGGCGGCATGGCCACTGCGGTAGTGACAGGCGGTGCAGGGTTTCTCGGGTCGCACCTGTGTGACTTTCTCCTTGGCGAGGGCGATCGGGTCATCTGTGTCGACAACCTCGACACCGGATCGCTCGAGAATATTCACCACATCGACAACGGCTCGGACTTTCGGTTCGTCCATCACGACCTCACCGAGCCGCTCTTTCTCGACGAGCCTGTGGACGTCGTCTTCCACCTGGCCAGTCCGGCCAGCCCGATCGACTACCAGCGCCTACCGTTGCACACGCTCAAGGTGGGCTCGTACGGGACACATCACATGCTCGGGCTCGCCAAGTTCAAGCGTGCACGGTTTCTGCTCGCCTCCACGAGTGAGGTCTACGGTGACCCGCAGGTCCACCCGCAGCCCGAGACGTACTGGGGCCACGTGAATTCCGTTGGCCCCCGCGGAGTCTACGACGAGGCCAAACGCTACGCCGAGGCGCTCACCATGGCATACCACCGCCAGCAGGGGGTGGACACCTGCATCGCGCGCATATTCAACACCTACGGACCGCGGATGCGCCGGGAGGACGGTCGCGCCATTCCCACGTTCCTCCGCCAGGCGATCGAAAACGAGCCGCTGACGGTCTTCGGCGACGGCTCCCAGACTCGCTCCTTCTGCTACGTCGACGATCTCGTACGCGGGCTCAGCCTGCTCGTCCGGAGCAACGAGCACCTTCCGGTCAACCTCGGCAACCCTCGGGAGATGACCCTGCTCGAGCTGGCGGAGACCGTCATCCGGGTCACCGGCTCGAGGAGCGAGATCGTCTTCGCCGCCCTGCCAGTCGACGATCCACAGGTGCGGAAGCCGGACATCACTCGGGCTCGCCAAGTGCTTCGCTGGCAGCCCGAGGTCGATCTTGAGGACGGCCTGCGGAGAACGGTCGGTAGCGTGCCTGGTGGGGCTACTGGGTTTCCGGACACCCTTCCGGCGGTTGGCAAATGAGAGAGCCGATCGGCGTCATGGGAGCCGGGTGGGTAGGTCTGGTCACGGCCGCCTGCTTCGCCGATCTCGGCCACAAGGTGATCCTGCGCGACGTCGAAGCCATGCGCATTGCAGAGCTCCGCGCCGGGCGAGTGCCGATCTACGAGCCGGGCCTCGGCGAGTTACTCGAGCGGAATCGCGATCGCCTCCGGTTCACCACCAGCTCGGCTGAGGTGTTCGAAGAGTCCAAGCTTGTCTTCGTCTGCGTCGGGACGCCTCCCACGCATTCGGGCGACGCGGATCTGAGCGACCTTTGGCAGGTGGTCGACAAGCTGCCGGATAAAGACGGGCTCATGCTCGTCATGAAAAGCACGGTCCCGCCGGGAACCGGCGAACGGGTGCGAGCCTGGCTGGACGCCCGGGGGCGGTCCCATGTCGGCTACGTCTCGAATCCCGAGTTTCTCGCCGAGGGCACCGCGGTCGCCAACTTCATGCGGCCCGACCGAGTGGTCGTGGGGTCGTTCCGGAGCGAGGAAGGCGACAGGGTTGCATCGCTGTACGAGGAGCTTGCGGCGCCCGTCGTGCGCGCCGACGTCACCTCGGCGGAGATGATCAAGTACGCGTCGAACGCGTTTCTTGCGACGAAGATCTCATTCATCAACGAGATCGCCAATGTGTGCGAGGAAGTAGGAGCCGACGTGACGTCGGTTGCCGGCGGAATGGGCCTCGACCAGCGCATCGGGCCTCATTTCCTCCGGGCTGGCCTCGGGTACGGGGGCTCGTGCTTCCCCAAGGACGTCACCGCGCTGAAGCAGCTTGCCGGCAACTCCGGTTACCACTTTCAGCTCTTGACGTCGGTGATCGAGGTCAACGAGCTGCAGAAACGGCGAGTCATCGGAAAGTTGCGAAAGCATCTGGGAAGCCTTCACGATCGGACGGTCGCCCTTCTCGGACTCGCTTTCAAGCCCGACACGAACGACATGCGCGAGGCTTCGAGCCTCGTTTTGGCCCTGCGCCTGCTTGCCGAGGGAGCGCGCGTCAGAGCATGGGATCCCGTCGCTCTCGAGGAGGCGCGGCCGCACCTTCCAGGCGTTCAACTCTGCAAGGACCTTCTCGAGGCCGTCCGCGGGACCGACGCTGCAGTCATCGTCACGGAGTGGGACGAGCTGAAGGAATTCGCACGGCCCGAGGTACGCACGGCCATGAAGAACCCCTTGATCGTCGACGGTCGTAACCTCTTCGATCCGGAGGCCGCGCGACGGGCCGGTTTCGCGTATGAAGGGATCGGCCGGCCGTCGGCGCCGGCCGAAGGGCCGTCCGCGCCGCAGTCGGTGGAGCTCGCCGAAGCGCTGACTCGATCCGTCACCGCAGCGCAGCCACGCTGAGGCCTGACGACGGTCCCTCTTTGGGCCGCGAGGATCCCGGCCTCAGGCTACGTTTCGGGGATGGCCACGGACGCCCAGACGCTCGAAGTCGCCGGGCACAACCTAACGATCACGAGCCCGGACAAGGTCTTCTTCGCGGAGCGTGGAGAGACGAAGCTCGACCTCGTCCGGTACTACCTGGCGGTCGCGGAGCCGTTCCTGCGCGCCTCTGGCGGGCGCCCGACGCTGATGCAGCGCTTTCCGGGCGGCGCCAAGGGCAAGTCGTTCTTTCAGAAGCGCGTCCCCAAGGGTGCCCCCGAGTGGCTGGAGACGACCATCGTCTCGACCCCGAACGGGACGACGGCCCGCGCGCTCGTGCTCGCCGACATGGCGCACGTAGCCTGGGCCGTGAACCTCGCCTGTCTCGGCTTCCACGTCTGGCCCTACCTCAGCGACCGTCCCGAGGCCACGGACGAGTTGCGCCTCGACCTCGACCCGCAGCCCGGCGTCGGCTTCGAAGAGGTTCGCGCGGCGGCGGCCGCGGCGCGCGGACTGCTCGACGAGCTGGGGATCGTCGGCTACCCGAAGACGACGGGGAACCGCGGCCTCCATGTCTACGTCCGGCTCGAGCCGCGCTGGGACTCCTACCAGGTGCGGGCGGCGGCCGTGGCGGTCGCCCGCGAGCTCGAGCGCCGGCAGCCGGACCTGATCACCGCAGCCTGGTGGAAGGAGGAGCGTGGCCAGAGAGTCTTCGTCGACTACAACCAGAACGCGCCGCACAAGACCGTCTTCGGCGCCTGGTCGGTGCGCGCCCGCCCCGGCGCCCAGGTTTCGGCCCCGCTGACGTGGGACGAGATCGACCGCGTCCATCCCGACGAGCTGACGGTCGCAAGCGTGCCGGAGCGGCTGGCGGCGCACGGCGACCCGTGGAAGGGAGTGAACGACCGGCCGCAGTCGCTCGAGCCGCTCCTCGAGCTCCACGAGCGAGACCGGGCAGCCGGCCTCATGGACGCGCCCTGGCCGCCCGTCTACCCGAAACAGCCGGACGAGCCGCCGCGGGTGGCCCCGAGCCGCGCGCGCAAGCGCTAGTCGCGTAGCCTGAGGGCAAGCGACAGAAGGGGGCGCGGTGAAGCTCGGGCTCGGACTTCCGAACACGATCGCCCACGAAACGGACCGCAAGCTCATGCTCGCGTGGGCACGCCTCGCCGACGAGGCGGGGTTTCACCTCCTCGGGACGATCGACAAGCCGAACTACGACTCGTGGGATCCGCTGACGACGCTCGCGGGCGTCGCCGGCGTCACCGAGCGCATCGGCCTCGCGACGACAATCCTGCAGCTCCCGCCTAGAAACGAGGTACTCGTCGCCAAGCAGGCGGCTGTCGTCGACCAGCTCTCCGGCGGGCGGCTCGTCCTCGGAGTCGCCCAGGGTGGCCGGGCAGACGACTTCGAGCTCTTCGGCGAGACGTTCGAGGGCCGGTCCGAGCGCTTCGAGCGGCAGGTAGCTCGGATCCGGGAGATCTGGCGCGCCGCTCGGGCATCCGATCACGACCGCGGCGTCGTCGGCCCGGCTCCGGTCCAGGAGACGGGGCCGCCGATCTGGGCGGGCGCGACGCAGCCGAAGGCGATCGAGCGCGCAGCGCGCATCGCGGACGGCTTCATCTTCGGCACCGCAGGCTCGGAGGCGATGACGCAATTTGCCCCCGGGATCCGCAAGGCTTTCGCAGCTCAGGGCAAGCCGGACGCGGTCGTCGCCGGCCTCGCGTACGTCGGGGTGGGCGACGACCCGCAGCAGGCGCTCGACGAGGCCGCGCACCACGTCGTCCGCTACTACGGGCAGCTCTGGACCGAACCCGAGAACCTCATCCATCACGGGCCGGCGCCCAAGATCGCTGATGAGATCGCCGCCTACCCGGACGCGGTCGACGTGCTCATCCTCTTCCCACAGATCCCCCGGCTCGACCAGGTCGAGCAGCTCGCGGAACATGCGTTGCCGGCGTATCTCTGAAGGTGTCGATCACGTCGGATTTCGCTCGTCGTATGTTAGTAAGGCAACGAGAGAGAGGAGAGGTTGATGCCCGGGCAGATGGTGCACCTGGAGATCCCGGCCGGCGACACGGCGAGGGCGCGTGAGTTCTGGGGCTCGCTCTTCGGCTGGGAGTGGCAGACCTTCGAGGGCAGCCCGACCGAATACCACACGACCCGGTTCTCCGAAACGAGCGGTGGAGCGATCTACGCTCCGGATCCTCCGGACAAGCGCGGGACGCGCGTCTACTTCGACGTGGACGACATCAATGCCGGCAACGCGCGTGTGGCGGAGCTCGGCGGCGAGGCCGGGCAGGCCCTGCCGGTGCCGAGCATGGGCTGGTTCTCCGTCTGCCTAGACCCGGAAGGGAACGAGTTCGGCCTCTGGCAGACGGATCCCGAAGCTCCCACACCAGGTCAGTAGACACACTTCCGTCGTCCAAAAAACTAGCCTTGCGGCTCGAGGCCGCCCGTGCTTGGCTGAGGCACAGTAGGGAAACCAGGGAGGGCACACATCGTGAAGCTCGCTCGCCTCGCAGTGGCGGGGCTCGTCGTCTTGCTCGGCGCGCTGCCTGCGACCGCGCAGGTCGCGGAGTCGTGCACGTTCGACGAGGTCGCTGCGACCGTAACCGCCGTCATCGCGCCCGGAGGCGAGGCGACGCTCGAGGTCGTCGCGGGAGAGATCGCGTTCGGCGCCGACCCGCAGCCGTGCGGCGGAGCGACGAACGTCAACACCGACACCATCCGGATCGCCGGGCACGAGGGCTCGGGGGAACGGCTGATCCTGGACCAACGCACAGGCCCGTTCGGCCCGGGCGTGAGCCCCGACAACGGCGCGCACGCCGAGATCGAGATCTACGCCACTCTCGGCGACGCCGCCGACAACGTCGTTCTCTTCCTCACGGAGGGCGACGACGACGCGGCTCCTGGCGTGGAGGGCATCGGCCTCAACAGCGACGGCGACACGGACGTGGTGTTCGTCGACGCTCAGGACACCCCCATCGCGGCGACGTTCCCGCTCGAGTTCAACGCGCTCGCCGGCGACGACTACGTCAACGGGCGCGGTCAGTTCGGCGGAGGCCTCGCCTACCTGGGGGCGCTGACCATTCACGGGGGAAACGGGAACGAGAGGCTGATCCGGGGGAGCGCGGAGAGCGACGTCCTGCTCGGGGGGGCGGGCGACGACCTGATCGAAGGGCAGGAAGGCGATGACCTGCTGAACGGAGGCGGGAACGACGACGAGCTGATCGGAGGCGGCGACGGCGACCGGCTGATCGGAGGACCGGGCGCGGACACGTTCATCGGCGGCGGCGAAGACGACGTCTTCCACGCGATCGACCTCGCCACGGACACGTCCATGAACGGCGGGCCCGGAACCGACACCGCCTACTACGACTCAGGCGGCGTCGACCCGGAACCGCTGTTCGTCGAGAACCTCTTCGCCGGCGACGCAACTCCTCCGGAGATCTCGTGCGACCCGCCCGACGGCAACTGGCACGGCAACGACGTGGCGGTCTCCTGCACGGCCGAGGATCCCGAGTCCCTGCTCGCGGACCCCACGGACGAGGCGTTCGAGCTCGAGACGGATCTTCCGGATGGGAGCGAGTCGGCGAACGCCGAGACCGGAACGCGCCAGGTCTGCAACCCGGCCGGCCTCTGCGCGACGGCCGGGCCCGTCGCCGGAAACAAGGTCGACAAGAAGGCGCCCGCCAACCCCGCGGACGTCAGCAGCACGACTCACCCGCCCGGGAAGTGGGCGCGCGCACCCGAGGTCTCGGTTCAGTTCTCCCCTCCGGTCGACGGCGGGAGCGGAGCCGACGGGATCTCCTACTCGTGGACGCAGAGCCCCTCGTCGATCCCCGGCCAGGTCCCGGACGTCGAGGAGACCGCGACCGGGGTGACGAGCCCAGCACTCGCAAACGGGAGCTGGTTCCTGCACCTGCGGACGGTCGACGCGGTCGGAAACTGGAGTGACGCAGCGCACCACGGCCCCTACATGGTCGACGGCGCGCGCCCCGAAGTGAGGGCCAACGCCGGCAGGACGACGGCCGGGAAGGCCATGAGGCTCCGGTATCGCACGGCCGACAACAACAACCGCACCCGCGAGCGCATCACGGTCAGGCGCGGGGGGTCCGTCGTCGCCTCCTGGAACAGGCCGTTGGCGGCGGCACAGTGGGACAGGATCCAGTCGGTGCGCTGGAAGCCGGCCCGCCGGGGGCCCTATCGCTTCTGCGTTCGGGCCTGGGACGAGGCCGGCAACTCGCGCACGAGCTGCGCGCGGCTCGCGTAGGGCTCCGCTACCTTCGCTTCCGTGCACCTGCCGGCCGCCGAGCTGCCGGAGAACGAGATCGTCGCCTTCGCGCGCGATCTCGTCGCCATTCCGACGGAGAACCCGCCGGGCTCCGCCTACGACGAGTGCGTCCAGCGCATCTGTGCCGAGCTCGCCGCGCTCGCGATCGACCACGAAGTGGTCGAGACCGGCGACGCGGACGCGCCTCGCCGGTCGATCCTGGCGGAGGTCGGCGACACCGGCCCGCTCCTCTACCTGCACGGCCACTACGACGTCGTCCCGGCCTTCGCGCCCGAGCAGTTCGAGCCGCGGCTCGCCGACGGCCTCCTGATCGGACGCGGCGCGTCGGACATGAAGGGCGGCCTCGCGGCGATCGTCCACGCTGCGCGCGCCGCCGCCGGGACGGGGGCACGAATCGGCCTCGTGATCGTGCCCGACGAGGAGACGGGCGGCAGGCGCGGCGCCGAGCGGCTGGCGGCGCTCGGGCGCATCGATCCGAGCGCGGCCGGCGCCATCGTCGGCGAGCCGACCTGGGGCACGATCTGGCACGCGTGCCGCGGCGCCTTCACGCTGCGCGTCACCGTTCGCGGAAAGGCTGCGCACGTCGGACTCCACTACGAAGGAGTCGACGCCTTCGCCGCCGCCGTGGACGTCGTGCTCTCCCTCCGCGAGCTCCAGCGGGCGCTCCGGGAGCGCAGGAGCACGCTCAGCTTCTCCTCCTCCGATCCGCGCGCACGCGAGTCGATCATGCTGGTGGGCGGCCTCGCCGGAGGCGGCACGAACTTCAACATCGTCCCGGCGGACTTCGAGTTCACGATCGACCGGCGGCCGAACGCCGACGAGAGCTACGACGACGCCAGGAGCGAGGTGCTCGCGCTCCTCGAGTCGGCCCGCGACGACGGCATCGACCTCGACTGGGAGGTCCTGCAGGACGCGCGGAACGCGGTCACGCCCGTGGAGAGCGGCTTCGTGCAGGCCGTCGCCGCGGCCGCCGCGGCCGTCACGGGCAGTGCCCCGAGCATCACCTGCTGCCCCGGCGTCCTCGAGACGCGCGTCTACAACCAGCTCGGCATTCCGGCCGTCGCCTTCGGCCCAGGCTTGATCGAGCGGATGCACACCCCGGACGAGGACGTGCCGGTCGCCAACCTGGTCTCCGCCGCGCACGTGTACACGAAGGTCGCCGCGGCGCTCACGTGACGCTCTTCCGGTACGACCCGGATCTGCTCGAGCGCTTCCCGACGACCGTCGGTGGCCTGGTGCACGCCCGGGGAGTGGCGAACGGGCCGTCGCCGCCCGCTCTCGCAGCCAGCTACCGCACCGAGCAGGAACGGACGCTCGAGCGCCTCGGCGGGCAGTCGCCGGGGACGCTGCCGAGCATCGCCGCCTGGCGCCGCGTCTTCGCCGCCTTCGGCGTCGAGCCGACCCGCTACCGAAACGCCGCCGAGGCACTGCTGCGGCGGCTGGCCAAACACAGGGACATCCCCAGCGTCAGCCTGCTGGTGGATGCCGGCAACCTCGTCAGCATCCGCTACGGGCTGCCCGTCGCCGTCCTCGACCTCGCGGGCGTCGCCGGCACGATCACCGTGCGCTTCGCCGCGGGCAGCGAGGAGTTCACGGACCTCGGCGCGACAGCGGTCGAGCACCCCGAGCCGGAAGAGGTGATCTTTGCCGACGAGACCGGCGTCGTGCACGCGCGCCGCTGGTGCTGGCGCCAGAGCGCCCAGTCGGCCACCCGGCCCGAGACCGAGGAGATCCTGATCGCCGTCGAAGGCCACCACGAGACCGCGGCCGAGGAGGTGGCGGCCGCGCTCGCCGATCTCGAGGGCCTGCTCACCGACCATGCGTCGGCGGCCACCGTGGGGCAAGCGCTCCTCACCGCCGACGACCCTTCCTTCCCGGCCGGGTGACGCTCGGGAAGTCTCCGTCGGTCGCCTGGCGCAACGTCGCGCGCGGAAAATGGCCATACTCCTGCGGTCAATCGAGAAAGGAGCAGGCGGTTGTTCGCAGCTGATTACCCGTTCCTGGAAGTCCTCTGGACGTTGTTCGTGATCTTCGCGTGGGTGGTCTGGTTCTGGCTTTTGATCACCGTCTTCGCGGACGTGTTCCGCCGCCACGACATCGGCGGTGGCAAGAAGACGCTCTGGATCATCTTCGTCATCGTCACCCCGTTCCTAGGCGTGTTCATCTACCTGATCTCTCAGGGCCAGTCGATGGCGGAGCGCAACGAGAGGCAGATGCGCGCGCAGCAGGCGCAGACGGACGAATACGTCAGGTCCGTCGCGGGCAGTGGCGGGTCGGCGGCCGAGATCGAGAAAGCGAAGCAGCTGCTAGACAGCGGCGCGATCTCGCAGGCCGAGTACGACGCGCTCAAGGCGAAGGCGCTCTCCTAGGCAAGCTCGCCGGCCTCGGGAGAGCCCACGGGGCTCCCCGAGGCCGTCCTGAGCGATGAGTTCGGGGCCTGGATGCGGTCTCTAGTCCACACCGACCAGGAGGAGAGATGGCCACCGCCCCGACCAGAAAGCTGTTCGTCAACCTCGCCGTCGCCGATCTCGGCGCGGCGGTCGACTTCTTCAGCAAGCTCGGCTTTTCGTTCGATCCGCGCTTCACGGACGAGACCGCGACCTGCATGCTCATCGGCGAGGACGCGTACGCGATGCTCCTCGTGAAGGATCGATTCCAGGAGTTCACGAAGAAGGACATCGTCGACTCGAGGACCCGGATCGAGGCGATCCTGGCCCTCTCGGCGGAGAGCCGCGAGGAGGTGGACGGCCTCGCGGAGACGGCGCTCGCGTCCGGGGGAGCGCCGGCGAGCGACCCGACGGACATGGGCTTCATGTACAGCCGAAGCTTCCAGGACCCCGACGGTCACGTCTGGGAGGTCTTCTGGATGGACCCGGTCGCCGCCGAGCAAGGGCCGAGCGCCTTCGCGGCGGCGTAGAAGGAACGCGTCCCGGCCCGGTCGGTTCGCCGGGCCGGGACGCTGCGAGCGTCTAGAGGACGCCCGTGACGGCGTTGATCGCGTCGCCGATGGCGCCGGACAGCGCCGCGAGAGCGACGACCACCGCCAGCGTGATGACGGCGAGCACGACGCCGTACTCGGCCATCGTCTGCCCGTCCTCGCGCCTGGTCAGCGTGAAAAAGCTCTGCATCTCTTCGTTCACCCCCTCAGCGGGTCGAGGGTCGCACGGCTTCGCTCGTTAGAGCTCTGCCGCGGGACCGCTCCGCCGGAGGGCTCTACCAGCAATCCCAGCATCGTCCGGAACGCGCGGAAAGGAATCCCCCGGGACAGGGATTCGCACCGTACGCAGAAAAAAGCCGATTCTCGCGTCAGGGCAGCCGAAAGCGGCCGCGGCGAGGCCGGAAACGACGGCCAGCAGACTCGACCGGCGCCCGAAGCCCGGTCGGAGGAGCCCGAACTACCCGGCGACCGACGAGGCGCTACGGCCCGTCGGGAAGCCCGGCGCCGACGATGCTCGCCAGGAGCAGCACGGCGGTGACGACGAGGATGTGGAACGAGGCCCGGCTCACGTTCTAGCTCACCTCCTTTCGAAGCTGCAGTCCCGAGTTGGCTTCGATCGACGTCTGGACGACCCTTGTCCGCTCTAGAACCGGAAGTCCTGCAGTGCCTGCACCGCGCGCTGGTACAGCGTGATCGCGGCCTCCTTGTCGCCGCGCTCGACCGCGAGCTCCGCCTGCGCCGTCCACGCGGCGGCCTTGTGACTCGCGGACGACAGCTGGTCGAAGCTCGCCTCCGCTGCCCGGAACACCTCCGCGGCCTGGTCGAGCCGGCCCTGCTCGAGCAGCGAGCGGCCGAGCACGAGCTGCGCGTTTCCGATCTCGTCGATGAAGTCGACACGGTCGCCGAGCAGCTCGAGCGCGTGCCTCGCCTGCTCCTCCGCCAGCTCGACCTGGCCCGTGCGCAGGTGTACCTGCGCGAGCGACGAGACTGCCTGCGCGGCGTCGGCGTCGCTCCCCACCTCCAGGGCGACGGCAAATGCCTGCTTGAAGAGGGGGATCGACTCGTCGGGCTTGCCGAGGAGAAAGGTCAGAACACCGAGAGTCGTGAGGAGCTTGCCGGTGTTGGCCCGGTCATCGACCTGCTCGTAGAGGGCCTTGGCCTTCTCGGCAAACGTGCGAGCGGCCACCCACTGCCCGCGCCGCTCGGCGACGAGCGCGCCGAGGAAGTGTGCGTCGGCAGTCGCCCGCAAATCGTCCAGCGCCTCGGCGAGCTCGAGTGCCCGTTCGACGTCCTCGCGCGCCGCCTCCCAGTCCCGCTGTCTGCGGTAGCAGCGCGAGCGCCACCCGAAGATGCGCGACCGCAGGCGATCGGAGGGGATCCCCGACCGCTCGGCCAGCTCGAGCGACTCCGTGAAGAGCGCCAGGGCTGTCGACACCGACGTGAGGCGGTAGCGGCAGCAGCCGAGGCGGAAGAGAACCTCTGCCCGATCGACGTCGGAGAAGACCGGGTCCTCGACGATCTCCCGGGCGCGCGCGAGGAGCGGCAACGCCTCCCGCATCTCGCCGATGTACATGCGAGCCCATGACTCTGCGAGCAGCGCCCGCAGCTCGAGCTCGTCCGCCGACGCGGCCGCCGGCGAGCCCTTGACCTCGGCGAGCAGACCGATCGCAGCGGCGTAGTCGTGCGCCTCGACGGCGGCCTCGGCGCGGGAGACCGCGCTCTCGACGCGCTCCCGCTGTCTCCCGTCGACCCCCGTGGCCAGATAGCTCGCATCGACGCCCAGGCGCTCGGCGAGCCACCGCAGCGTCGCGTCGGTGGGGCGGAGCCGATCCCGCTCGAGCTGGCTGACGTACTGCTTCGAGAAGCGGCTGTTCGCGAGCTCGGACTGCGTGAGCCCCCGCGCCATGCGGGCCTGACGGAGGCGCTGACCCAGCGTCGCCGGCGTTTCGGACGCCGTTACCTTTTCCTGGCTCGTCATTGTCGGGTCAAGAATAGAAGTCCTGGCTTCACTTGACAATTCTCTTGACTTCCCCGTCGCGACGGCTATAGTCTCGACCGATCTCGCCCTCGGGAAACCCGATCCCGAGTGATGCCTGGCATACCGCGAGAGCTGGCCCGGAGACTCAGGCTTGGGCCGCAGAAGCCGAGTCTTCGGGCCTCCCTGTTCGCGGGCCCGACGATCTCACGCCGGGCACCCGCCGGACAAGTGGCTTCTTCGGCCGATAGGCTGGGTGGCGTCAAGGCGACGAAGGAGCGATCCCCATGGCGTACGCCGTCCCACCTCTCCCCTACGACTACGACGCGCTCGAGCCGCACATCGACGAGCAGACGATGCGGATCCACCACGACAAGCACCATCAGGCCTACGTGGACAAGGTCAACGCCGCCCTCGAGGGCACCGAGTGGGCCGACAGCCCGGTCGAGGAGGTCCTCACCGGCCTCGACCGCATCCCCGACGACAAGCGCGCGGCCGTCCGCAACAACGGCGGCGGGCACTTCAATCACACGCTGTTCTGGGAGAGCATGAGCCCGGACGGCGGCGGCGAGCCGAGCGGAGACCTGGCGGCGGCGATCGACGAGGCCTTCGGCGCCTTCGCCGACTTCCAGGGCAAGCTGAAGGACGCCGGCGTCAACCAGTTCGGCTCCGGCTGGGCGTGGCTCGTCCTCGACGGCGGCTCGCTGGCGGTCGTCTCGACGCCGAACCAGGACAACCCCATCTCGGACGGCAGGACGCCGCTCCTGGGAGTCGACGTCTGGGAGCACGCCTACTACCTCTCCTACCAGAACCGCCGCCCGGACTACATCGACGCCTGGTGGAACACGGTCGACTGGGGACGCGTTGCCGAACGCTACGCTTCGGAGTAGATGCCCGCGTTCAAGATCCTATTCGTCGCCTACAAGGCCCAGCAGGGGTGGAAGAGAATTCCGCCCGAGCAGCGGCGCGCCCTCCTCCAGGCGGCCCAGCGCCAGGCGACAAAGCACGGTCCGCTGGTCGCGAGAACGGTCAAGGAGCGGGGCCCCACCTTCGCCAAGCAGCTCGGCCGAACGCTGCGAGAGGCCAAGAAGCGCCCCTGAGGGAGGGCGATGGGATTCGAACCCACGACCACCGGGACCACAACCCGGGGCTCTACCAGCTGAGCTACGCCCTCCGCGGCCGAGATCGAGTCTAGCGGGTGCTACGGTGCGCCCGAGCGCCTGTAGCTCAGTGGACAGAGCAGCGGACTTCTAATCCGCGGGTCGGAGGTTCGAATCCTCCCAGGCGCGTCGGCGGACGCTCTGGCGCGGGACGACCGCCTTCCACGGATCTCGTACGATGGGTGTCCGCATGCGACATGCGAGCACGTCGCCGGTTCCCGTTCCTCTTCACGCGCGTGACCGCACCATCCCCGTCCTGCTCCGGCGGAGCGCCGAGCTGTACGGCGACAAGCCGTGCGTGTCCGGCGGCGACGTGCGCCTCACCTACGAGCAGCTCCTCGTCGAGGCCGCGCGCGCCGGAGGAGCGCTCGCCGCCGCCGGGGTCGAGAAGGGCGACCGCGTCGTCGTCATCTCCGAGAACCGCTGGGAGGTGCTCGCGCTCTGGCTCGGATGCGCGTGGCGAGGGGCGGTGTTCGCGCCCGTCAACACGGCGAGCCGGGGGGCGCAGCTCGAGCACATCCTCGCGAACGCCGGCCCGCGGATCGTCGCCGTCGAGGCGGGCCTGAGCCGACGGCTCGCCGAGGTGGCGCTGCCCGTGGAGCTGGAGCGCGTCTGGAAGATCGGGGAGGGCGACGCCGCGCCCGGGCTCGGCGTCGACGTCGAGCCGCTCCCCGACGGATCGGACCCGGTCGAGCCGCACCTGCCTTCGCCGGGCGACACGCTGGCGATCCTCTACACCTCGGGCACGACGGGCCCGTCGAAGGGGGTCGTCTGCCCGCATGCGCAGTTCACGTGGTGGGGCGAGAACGTCGGGCGATGGCTCGAGCTGACTCCCGATGACGTCCTCTACACCTGCCTGCCGCTCTTCCACACGAACGCGCTGAACGCCTTCGTCCAGAGCCTCATGCACGGCTCCGAGTACGTCGTCGGGCCGCGCTTCTCCGCCTCGCGCTTCTGGCAGCGGGTCGTCGACGCGGAGGCCACGGTGACGTACCTGCTCGGCGCCATGGTGTCGATTCTGGTCGGCGGGCCGCAGTCGCAGCTCGACCTCGCGCACCGCGTCCGGGTCGCGCTCGCCCCGGCGACGCAGGCGGAGACGTGGCGAGCCTTCGAGGAGCGCTTCGGCATCCGGATCGTGGACGGCCACGGGATGACGGAGACGAACGCCGTCATCGGGCCGCGGGACGGGCAGCAGCGACCCGGGTGGATGGGCCGGACGATGCCGGGCTTCGAGGCCCGGGTCGTCGACGAGCAGGACGTCGAGGTCCCGGACGGGACAGCCGGCGAGCTCGTGCTCCGCGCCGACGAGCCGTACGCATTCGCGACGGGGTACTGGCGCATGCCGGAGGAGACGGTCGCCGCCTGGCGCAACCTCTGGTTCCATTCCGGCGACCGCGACCGTCCGCGACGATGAAGGGTACTTCCGCTTCCTCGACAGGCTGAAGGACGCCATCCGGCGCCGGGGCGAGAACATCTCGAGCTGGGAGGTCGAGGAGGCTCTCCTCCGGCACCCGAGCGTCGCGGCGGCGGCGGTCGTGCCGGTCCCCTCCGAGCTGGGGGAGGACGAGGTCCTGGCGTTCGTCGTGCCGTGCCGCAGAAGGCGATCGACCCCGTGGAGCTCGTGCGCTTCTGCGAGCCGCTGCTCGCCTACTTCGCGATCCCGCGCTTCGTCGACGTCGTCGAGGAGCTCCCCCTCACCGAGAACGGCAAGGTCCGGAAGGTCGTCCTGCGCGAGCGGGGAGTGACCGAGAGCACGTGGGACCGGGAGGCAGCCGGGATCGAGCTCGACCGCGACGCGCCGGCGCGAGCGAGGGACGGTGCCGACCAGACGGGGTGAGCCCACCGCCCGCGAGCTCGTCTCGCTCCTGGCCGGCGGCGAGGTGAGCTCGCGCGAGCTGTGCGAGCGCTACCTGGCGCGGATCGAGGCCGTCGATCCGGTTCTGAACGCGACGGCGGCGGTCGACGCCGAGGCGACCTTGGCCGCGCGCCGACCGGTGCGACCACCGTCTCCGCGCAGGCGAGCGCGGGCCGCTGCTCGGGCTTCCTGTCTCGATCAAGGACTCGATCGCGGTGACCGGCATGCCCTGCCTGTCCGGATCCTGGGCGCGGGCCGGGAACGTGCCCGCGGAGGACGCGACCGTCGTCGCGCGCCTGCGCGAGGCCGGTGCGGTCGTCCTCTGCAAGACGAACGTGCCGGAGTACACGTGGTCGACGGAGACGGTCAGCGCGATTCGGGGACGGACGAACAATCCGTACGACCCCGCTCGCACCTCCGGCGGCTCGAGCGGCGGCGAGGCCGCGCTGCACGCCGTCGACGCCTCGCCGGCGGGCATCGGCTCTGACGGGCTCTGCTCGATCCGCGTCCCCGCCCACTTCTGCGGGACGTTCGGCCTCCGGCCGACGGTCGGGCTCGTGCCCGAGACCGGCGTCTGGCCGACCACGAAGGACACGGGGATGCTCGACATGAGCACCCTCGGCCCGATGGGCCGCTCGGTCGACGACCTCGCGCTCCTGCTCCCCGTCATCGCCGGGCCCGACGACGCCGACCCCCTCGTCGCCGACGTGGCGATCGGCGTCCACCGCTCCGTCGAGCCCCACTCGCTGCGCGTCGGCTTCTACGCGGACGACGGGGTGGCGCCGTCGACGCCAGGGACGAAGGCCGCCGTCGAGCGGGCCGCGCAGGCGCTCGCGGACGCCGGCGCCGCCGTCGAGGAGGCCATGCCGCCCCCGCTCGACGAGGTCCTGGAGATCGGTTTCGGGATGATGGCGGCGGACGGAGGCGCGAAGGCGCGCGCCGACCTGGCGGCCGCGGACGGTACGCACACCGAGCAGCTGGCGTCCCTGCTCGAAGGCCTTGCCGGCTCGGCGCTCACGGCCGAGGGCTTCTTCGAGCTGACGCGGCGCTGGATCGCGCTGCGAAGCGCGCTCCGGCGGTTCGTCGGCGGCTACGACGTCGTCATCTGCCCGGTGGCCGCCGGCCCTGCTCCGCTCCACGGCCGGCGACCCAGCGACGACGGGGAGCTCACGGACTACGGCGAGTACGGCTACTCGTTCGCGTACGCGATCGCCGGCGTCCCCGGCGCCGTCGTCCCCGCCGGCGAGGAGCGTGGGCTCCCGGTCGGGGTGCAGGTCCTCGCCGGTGCCTACCGGGATCACATTGCCCTCGCCGCCGCCGCGGTGCTCGAGGACGCGCTCGTCGATTCCGCGCCTCCACCCCCCACGCTCGTCGGGCCGACTGCCGAGGCGGGCTAGTGCGCGCCTGGGAGCTGCAGGGGTTCTCGCTCGACGAGCTCGTGCTCGTCGAGCGCCCGGTGCCGGAGCCGGGCCCGCGCGAGGTCCTCGTCCGCGTGCTCGCGACCGCGCTGAACTCCCGGGACCTGCAGGTGATCCACGACCAGTACGACCCCGACCAGCGCCTGCCCCTCGTCCCTGTTTCCGACGGCGTCGGCGAGATCGTCGCGGTCGGAGACGAGGTCGGTCGCGCGGCGGTGGGAGACCGAGTCGTCGGCGCCTTCGCCCAGGGCTGGATCGCCGGGGAGCGCACCTGGGAGCGCTGGCTCACCCACCTGGGCGGGCACCGGGACGGCCTCCTGCAGGAGTACGCGCTCCTCGACGCCGACGGCGCCGTTCCCGCGCCCGCCTACCTCGGCGACGCCGAGGCGGCCGCGGCGACCTCCGCGGCGGCGACGGCCTGGCAGGCGCTCGTCGTCCAGGGTGGAATCCGCGCCGGCCAGACCGTCCTCGTCCAGGGAACCGGCGGCGTGGCCCTGTTCGCGCTGCAGTTCGCACTGCTCACGGGAGCCGACGTCATCGTCACCTCGGGTCACGAGGAGAAGCTCGAGCGGGCGCTCGCGCTCGGCGCCCGCGCAGGCATCAACTACCGGGAGAACGTCGACTGGGACGAGCGCGTCCTCGAGTTGACCGACGGAGTCGGGGTCGACCACGTCCTCGAGACGGCCGGCGACCTGACCCGCTCGCTCAACTGCCTGCGCGTCGGCGGGCTCGTCAGCTGCGTCGGCTACCTCGGGCAGCTCGATCTCGACGCGCCAGAGGCGCCGGACTGGAGCTACCGCACAGGGATCATCCCGGTGCTCGTGAAGAACGCCCGCCTCCAGGGCCTCTCCGCGGCGCCCCGCGAGACCTACGAGGAGATGTACCGGGCGATGGAGAGGGCGAGGCTGCAGCCCCAGGTCGACCGCGTGTTTCCCTTCGAGGAAGCCACCGACGCGCTCCGCTACCTCAAGTCCGGGGCCCACTTCGGCAAGGTCTGCATCGCCGGAGTGGTCTCCTGAGGGTGCCTGGCGTGCGACATGCAAGAACAATCCCGCGTACGATCACGCCGACGCGTCGACATCCGGGCTCCACGCTCCCGACACGAGGGCGTGCCCGGAGGAGGAGGGACTCATGAGGATCGATGTCAAGTTCCTTGCGGTCGTTGCGATGCTCGCGCTCGCGCTCGCGCTCGCGGCCTGCGGCGGGGACGATGACGACGAGGCGGCCCCGGCGGACACGGCCGCGGAGACCGAGCCTGCGGACGAGACGGCGGACGTCGAGTTCGCCGACAGCCTCGAGCTGGACGTCCCGGTCGGCTACGACGAGCCGGAGCCGGGAGATTTCGAGCTCGCCTACCTCAACCCGCTCGGCGGCAACGAGTTCCTCGACACGCTCGGGCGAGCCATGCAGCTCGAGACCGAGCGGCTGGGCGGCTCCTGGGTCGAGCTCGACGCGCAGGGCGACGTCGACACCCAGGTGAGCCAGTTCCAGCAGACCGTCGCGCAGGACGTCGACGGCATCTTCGTCTTCGCGCTCGACCCGGGCGCCGTGCAGCCCGCGCTCGAGCGGGCCAAGGCCGCCGACATTCCGGTGATCACGATCGACCTGACCTTCGACAGCACCGAGGAGATCGGGGACTTCGACAGCCAGATCTGGCAGCGGCGCGACGAGGCGGCCTTCCTCGGCGCACAGGAGATGGCCTCGCTCGTCGACCCCGGCTCGTCGGTCGCCACCATCGACTTCGTCGTCGCGGTGCCCTCGATCGTCTTCTCGGTCGAGCGTGCCGTCTACTGGTCCGAGCAGTTCGGCCTCGAGGTCGCCGGCAACGCCACGAATCCGAGCGACGACATCGCCGGCGGCGAGATCGCGATGACCGAGATCCTCGCGAACTTCCCCGACATCTCCGGCGTGATCGGCTACAACGACCCGTCCGCGGTCGGCGCCGCCGCCGCGGCGCGCGCCCAGGGTCAGCAGGATCTCGTCTTCGGAGGCCAGAACGGCGGCAGCGACGCCTTCGAGGCGATCCGGGCCGACCGCCTCTCCTACTCGGCCCAGCTCGACCCGCCGAGCATGGGCAAGTTCGCCGCCTGGGGCCTCTACAACCTGCTGCAGGGCAACGAGGTTCCCCCCACCGTCAAGGCAGAGGCGCCGGAGATCGTCACAGCCGAGAACGTCGACTCGGTCCTGACGTGGGACCAGCAGCTCGAGGAGGAGTACGGGGAGTCGCGGTAGGCCGCGGACGGACAGCGAACCGCGTCGGGCCACCCGGTGCCCGGCCTGTGCGCCTGGTCTAGAGTCGGCAAGCCATGAGCGGCCACCAGGAGCACGCGCCGCCGGTCCTCCAGGCGGAGGGCGTCCGCAAGCGCTTCGGCGGCGTCCACGCGCTTCGTGGCGCGCACCTCGCCCTGCGCGCGGGCGAGGTGCACGGCCTCTGCGGCGAGAACGGGTCCGGCAAGTCCACGCTCCTGAAGGTGATCTCGGGCCAGCTCGACGCCGACGCGGGACGGGTCGTGCTCGAAGGCGTCGAGACGCGCTTCACCGACGCGTCGGAGGCAGTCGCCGCCGGGATCGCGACCGTCAGCCAGGAGCGGGCCGTCGTCCCGGATCTCTCCGTCGCCGAGAACATCTTCCTTGGCCCGCGCAAGGCGCGCTCGTGGCGCGGGATCGATTGGCGGGAGACACGGTCGCGGGCCCGTGAGATCCTCGATCGCCTGAACTGCGACATCGACCTCGACGAGCCGGTGGGGCGGCTGCGGCCCGACCTCCAGCAGCTCGTCGAAGTCGCCAGGGCACTCTCGACCGACGCCCGCGTGCTGATCCTCGACGAGCCGACGAGCTCGCTCGCCGACGACGAGGTCGCGTCGCTCTTCGCCGCGATCCGCAGCCTGAAGGGCAGCGGGGTGGCGACGGTGTTCGTCTCCCACCGGCTGAAGGAGTTCTTCGAGCTCGTCGACCGGGTGACTGTTCTCCGCGACGGGGAGGTCGTCGGCGAGGGCCAGATCGGCGACTTCGACGAGCCGCGGCTCGTGCACCTCATGGTCGGTCGTGAGCTGGAGGAGCTGGAGCCCGACTACCGCCGGCACGAGGTGGAGGACGCCGTCCTTCGCGTCCGCGACCTCAGCGTCCCGGGGAGGTTCGAGGGCGTCAGCTTCGACGTCGGGCCGGGTGAGGTCGTCGGGATCGCCGGGCTCGTCGGCGCGGGCCGGAGCGATCTCCTCGGCGCCCTGTTCGGGCTCGAGCCGGAGACCACGGGCCGGGTCGAGATCGACGGGTCCCCGGTGCGCCCGCGCGGACCCGCGCCAGGCGATGCGGGCGAAGATCGGCTTCGTCCCCGCCGACCGGAAGCAGTTCGGGCTCGTGCTCGACATGAGCGTGCTCGAGAACATCTCCATCGCCAGGACGGCGCGCCGCTTCCGCCTCGCCCGCCCCGCGGGGCCGAGCGAGCAGGAGGCGGTGGAGCAGGCGGTCCGCGACTTCAGGATCGTCACGGCCTCGACCGCCGAGCCGGTCTCGCAGCTCAGCGGCGGGAACCAGCAGAAGGTCGTCCTCGCGAAGTGGTTCGGGACGGAGCCCCGCGTCCTCATCCTCGACGAGCCGACGCGCGGGGTCGACGTCGGCGCGAAGGCCGAGATCTACCGGCTGCTCGAGGCGGCCAAGGCGCGGGGCCTGGCGATCCTCGTTCAGCTCGTCCGAGACACCGGAGCTCCAGCTGCTCTGCGATCGGATCCTCGTCATGTTCCGAGGCCGGGTGGTCGCGCGGCTCACGAACGAGGAGGCCGACGAGGCGCGGATTGCCCGCTTCGCGATGGGGCACGACCTCCAGGCCCACGGACGATGAGCGCCGACGAGCCGAGGCAGCCGAACCGGGAACGGCGCAAGTGGACCGCGCGCAGGCTGTGGCAGACGGCGACGAGACAGCGCTTCTTCGCCATCCTCGTCCTCCTGGTCGTCCTCTTCGTCTCGTTCGCGCTCACCCAGGACCGCTTCTTCACGTCCGCGAACATCGAGGCGCTCCTGACGAGCGCGGCCATCCTCTGGGTCGTCGCGATCGGCCTCACGTTCGTCCTCCTGGCGGGCGGCTTCGACCTCTCGATCGGCTCGATGCTCGCGCTCTCCTCGATCGCGCTCGGGACGTTCGTCAACGACTTCGGGATCCCGATCGGGGTGGCGATCGTCCTCACGCTAGCCTTCGGCGCGCTGCTCGGGGGCGGGGTCAACGGCGTGCTCATCGGACGCCTCGGCCTCTCGTTCCTGGTCGTCACCCTCGCCACGCTGATCGTCTTCCGCGGGGTGGTCAACCTCTGGTCCGACGCCAGGACCGAGCAGGTGCTCTCGTCCCTCCTGGACTCGATCGCATTCGACAGCTTCCTGGCCATCCCCATCCCCGTCTGGATCATGGCCGGGACGTTTCTGATCGCGCTCTACATCCAGCGCTCCACGTACTTCGGACGCGACGTCTACGCCGTCGGGGGCAACCCGGACGCCGCCCGGCTCTCCGGCGTCAACGTCTCCCGGACGATCATCGCCGTCTACGCGATCTCAGGGATGCTCGCCGCGCTCGGCGGCGTCCTCCAGACCGCCCGCATCGGCGCCGCGAGCCCACAGGTCGGGGAGGCGATCCTCTTCGACGCCGCGGCCGCGGTCCTGCTCGGAGGCACCAGCTTCGCCGGAGGCATCGGCGGGGTGGGCGGCACGGCGGTCGGCGTGCTCTTCCTCGCGACGCTTCAGAACGGGCTCTCCGTCTCGGGCGTCGAGGCCGCGTGGCAGCAGATCATCACGGGAGGGATCCTCCTCGTCGCGATCCTCCTCGACCGGATCCAGCGCGAGGGGCTCGTCGGCATCGGCATCCGGATCGGCAGGCGGCCTCCCCGGACCGGGCCGGCGGAGCCCTGACGGCGACGTGGGCGCCGAGCGGCGACAGCGCGGAGTAGCCGCCTACGCGAGCCAGTTCGGCGTGCCCGAGGCGGAGGTGGAGCGCCTGTTCCTGGAGCGGTTCGGACGACGCTTCGCGGAAGAGGCCTTCCACGTCGCCGGGGACGCCTGGCAGGACGACAGCCTCTCGCTTCGCGACCGGAGCCTGATCGTGCTCGCCGTGCTCGCGACGCAGGGAGGGGTCGAGTCGCGGCTCCGGCCCCACGTCCGCTGGGCGCTCGAGCACGGCGCGACGCCCGCCGAGCTCGACGCCCTGGCCTGCCTCGTCGCGGCCTACGCGGGCTTCCCCCGCGCGTCGGTGGCGCTGGAGACCATTCGCGACGAGCTCGGGCTCGCCGGCGTCCCGCCGGACCCGCCGGGAGACGAGCCGGGTTGAGCTACGTCGAGACGCCGGACGGCGTCCGCCTTCGCCTCTGCGAGCGCGGCCGCGGAGGGCACACCTTCGTGCTCGTCCACGGCTGGAAGCAGTCGCACCGGCTCTTCGATCCGGCGATCGCCCGGCTGAGCGAGCGTCACCGCGTCGTCGCCTTCGACCACCGCGGCATGGGTGAGTCCGACAAGCCTGGCTCCCGCTACGACTTCGACGAACTGGCGGGCGACCTGGGCTTCGTCCTCGACGTGCTCGACCTCGACGACGTGACGCTGGTTGGCTGGTCGATGGGCTGCACCGTCAGCCTCGTCTACATGAGCTCGGGCGGGGCCCGAGTGGGCCGGCTCGTGCTCATGAACGGCCCTCTTCGCCTGACGCCCGCACCCGGCTTCCCCTACGGCCTGGAGCCGGAGCGGATCGACGGCTACATCGACGACCTCGCCCGCACCTGGCCCCTCAACGAGCGGGCGTTCGCGGCGGAATCGCTCCGCGAGCCCGATGCGGAGCGCGTCGACTGGCTCGTGCGGATCGCGCTCCAGACCCAGCTCGACGTCGCGCTCCGGCTGGTCAGGGAGCAAGCACGGCTCGACCTGCGCGAGGTCGTGGAGCGGCTCGACGTCCCCGTGCTCGCCGCGTACGGCCGGCACGAGGCCTGGTGGCCGCCCGCACTCGCGGACTGGATCGCGGAGCACGCGCCGCAGGGCGAGCGCACCATCTTCGAGGAGAGCGCGCACTGCCCGCCGCTCGAGGAGGTCGAGCGCTTCTGCGCCGTCCTCGAGGACTTCGCCGCCCGCACGACCACGTCGCTCATGCCCACCCGCCAGAGGAAGGAGTCCCCATGAATGCCTCCCCGCTGCTGCTGCAGACCGGAGACGACCAGGAGATCGCACCCGGCGTCCACGTCGTCCCCGACCGGCGGGTCAACCTCGTACCGAACGTCGGCATCGTCGTCGGCGACGACGCCGTCCTCGTGGTCGACACCGGCATGGGGCCGGCGAACGGCCGGCTCTCGCTGGAGGCCGCCCGCCGGCTCGGCGGCGACCGGCGCCTCTTCCTGACGCTGACCCACTTCCACCCGGAGCACGGCTTCGGCGCCCAGTCCTTCGCAGGCGAGGCGACGATCGTCTACAACCGCGCGCAGGCCGAGGAGCTCGCGGCGAACGGCCGGGAGTTCATCGCGATGTTCAGCGAGTTCGGACCCGAGGTCGAGGAGCTCCTGGCCGACGTCGAGATCGTCCAGCCTCACGAGACGTACGAGGGGACGCTGACCCTCGACCTCGGGAACCGGACCGTCGAGCTGCGCGAGTTCGGCGGCGCGCACACCCACGGCGACCAGGTCGTCCTCCTTCCGGCCGAGGGGGTCCTGTTCGCGGGCGACCTCGTCGAGAACCGCTTCTTCCCCATCGTCTTCGGCGACGTCGCAGACGCGCCCGCGTGGATCGAGACGCTCGACCGGCTGGAGGAGCTGGGCGCGGACATCGTCGTGCCCGGGCACGGCGAGGTCGGCGGGCCCGAGCTGATCAAGTCCCTGCGCGCCTACCTGGTCGAGGTCCGGGACGCGGTCGCCGCCCGCGTCGGGCAGGGGCAGGACGTCGAGACGATCGCCTCCGAGCTGGGGCCCGAGATCCGGGCGCGCTACGAGTCCTGGGACAACCCCGAGTGGATCGACTTCGCGATCCGCAACTTCCACCGGGAGGCGACCGCCTAGTCGGGGAGCTCGTCGAGGAAGGCCGCGACCACGGCTGCGAAGCGGTCCGGCAGCTGATCCGGGAGCGGGACCATGCCGCCCTCGATGACTGCGACCTCCGCCTGCGGTATCGCCGCCCGCAGCCTGTCCAGGTCGGGAAAGGCGTGCGGGTCCTCGGTGGCGCCGATCAGAAGGACGGGACAGGCGAGCAGGTGAACACGCTCTTCGGCCGGGTACCGGGCCACGATCCGGTGACCCTCGGCCGCGAGATCGCCGGCCTTGAGGCAGTCGACCACGTAGCGGTCGAGCAGGCCGGCGTCAGGCGGGTAGAAGGGGGCCCGCTGGCGCCAGAGGTCGGCGAGATGCGAGCCGTCGTCGCGCCGGTCGACGTGGTCGACCGGCGGAGGACTGGAGAGCTGCGCTTCCCGCTCTTCCCGTGTCGCCAGGTGCAGCGACGAGAGGACGACAGCCTTGACCCGCTCCGGATGCGCGACGCCCAGCTCGACGGCGACGTAGGCGCCGGTGTGGTGGCCCACGACGACCGCGCGGCCCGGGCTCGAGCGCCTCGAGCAGCTCCGCGGCGGCGGTCGCCCAGCGCTCGATCGACTCCTCCCCGACCGGGAGGCGGGTCGAGTCGCCGAATCCCGGGGTGTCCATCGCGATCGGCCGGCGCCGGCGTGCGAGCAGCGGCAGGACGTCGCGGTACTCGTCCCAGGAGCGCGGCGTCTGGTGCAGGAGCAGCACGGGCTCCCCAGCACCGGCGAGGGCACAGTGGATCGTGGCTCCCGAAACCCGTACGAACCGCCGCTCCACGTCGACGCCCACTGCCGAGGCGGCGCCCTACAGCACTCCGCCGGCCCGCTCGATCGCCGCGCGGGAGATGCGCCGCCCCGTCTCCACGTTCGCGCGGAGCGCCGCCCGGGCCCCGGCGAGATCGCCGGCCTCGAAGGCGGCGACGATCCTGCGATGCTCCAGGTCGGAGTCGCCGGCAGCGGACTCGCCGAGCACGAGAAGCGCCCGCTCCTGCAGCGGGAAGACGCACAGCCGCCGGTACATCTCCGAGATCGTGGAGTTGCCGGCCAGGTCGACCTGGTACTCGTGAAAGGCTGCGTTGGCGAGGAGGTAGGCGCCTGGATCGACGAGCTTCCGGTCGCGAACCGGCTCGATCGTCTCCTCCATCAGCTCCCGGAAGCGCGCGAGCTGGACGTCGTCGAGCGTCCCGATCGTCAACTCGGCGGCGTGCAGCTCGAGCGCGAGACGCGCCTCGTGGAGCTCGTCCACGAGCTGGACGGTCAGCGGGCGCACGACGTATCCGCGCGGCTCGCTGAGGACGAGCCCCTCGGTCGTCAGTCGCGTCAGGGCATGGTGGACGGGGCTGCGGGAGACGCCGAGCTCGTCGGCGATCGTTTGCAGGCTGATCTTCGCCCCTCCCCCGAACTCGCGCGTGAGCAGGCGCGCCTTGACCGCGTCGTAGACCTGATCGTTGAGATCGAGCCTGACGACTTCGGAGTGGTCCCGGTGGCGGACGCTCGAGGCCGGCGTCATGTCGCGTGCGACAGGATATCCGTCTGCCGGGGCCCGCACGCTAGCGTCCGCGCCCCTCCCGCAGGAGACGCCGGAAGTCCTCGATCGCCTCGGACGGGGCGGCCGCGAAGCTCGGTCCCCGGCTCGGCCCCACCCCGGTCAGCTGCCGCAGCCTGACCGCCGCCTCGGTCTGCTTCAGGGCGACGGCGACGCTGTTGACGACCGGGGCACCGCCAACCGTGAAGCCCCGTTCGTCGGCGAAGAGCAGCGCCGGCAGCGCACCGGCGGGGACGACGACGTCGGCGCCCTGCTCGACGAGCGGCTCGACGAGGCGCCGGAACCGGTCGAGCAGCGCGGCGTACGCGTCGGCGTCTCCGGCGAACGCCGGGGCGAAGTCCTCGACGGCCGCGCCGATGCCCGTGACGCTCGCGATGCGGGACCCCAGCCCGTAGCGGTCGGCTTGCTCGAGGTGAAAGCGGTCGAACACCGGGTCGATGGAGACGAGGGCGAGGTGTCGACCGAGCTGCGCCGCCCAGTGGAGCGTCGATTCGCCCAACCCGACGACCGGAATGTCGACCGCGGACCGCGCCTCGTACAGACCGGAGTCCTGGAAGTGACCGAAGGCGAAGGCGTCGTAGCCCTGGTCGGCCGCCTCGAGCGCGTTGCCCACCGCGACCGTCGCGCAGCGGAGCTCGGCGAGCCGGCCGAAGCCGCGAACCGGCGGGGAGATCCCGGCCACGACGACCTCCGTGCCCGGCTCGGCGATCTCGCGGAGGTAGGCCGTCAGGCGGTCGCGGTAGCCCTCGCTCTGCTCGAGGTCGACGAAGCTCTGCCACCAGATCCGCACGGGTGCATCATCTCCTCGATTCGGGGCGAGCGACGGGCGCGCCGTTCTCGACCGAGAGCCGGACACGCTCTCCCGGCTCGGCCTCGAGGCGCGCGATCGCGCGCCCGCCCCCGTCGATGCCGACGGTTCCCAGCCGCACAGGGTCGGTCACCGTGCGGCCCGGCGCGCGGCGCATGAACGTCGCGTCCTCGACGACCCCGAGCTCCGCAGCGACCGACTCGACCTCGTCGCTTCCGCAGGCCGGGCACCAGATGCGCTCCGGGAACCCCTGCCAGCCGCACGTCCGGCAGGCGGTGACGTGGAGCGCGCTCACAGGCGCTCCAGCACGGCCGCGTTGGCACAGGCGCCGAAGCGGTACGCGACCATGCCGTAGCCCGCCACGACCCCCAGGCGGGCATCCTCGACCTGTCGCGGGCCTGCCTGGCCTCGAAGCTGCGTCACGACCTCGACGAGGCCGTGCATCCCGCCCGCCGCGCCCGCCTGGCCGGCCGAGAGTTGTCCTCCGGACGTGTTCACCGGGAGCGACCTGGGGACGATGCGGTCGGCGACCAGCCCGGCCACGTCCCCGTCCCGGGCGAAGCCGAGGTCCTCGAGCTGGACGAGCGCCATGGCCGTGTAGTCGTCGTAGACGGAGACGACGTCCGCGTCGTCAGGGCCGGCGCCCGCCTCGGCCCAGAGTTCGTCCTTCAGGTCGCGGAGCCCGGTGGCCAGACCGTCGCCCTCCTGGTCGTCGGCGTTGTGGAGCACGCGGAGGGCCCGGATCCGGACGGCCGGCCCGCCGGCGACGGCTTCCGAGGCGACCACGACCGCGTCCGCGCCGGCGACGACGGGGACGCAGTCGTAGATCGTGAGCGGGTCCGCGACCACCGGCCCGTCCAGGTACTCGGCGAGCGTCAGCGGCTCCCGGTAGGCGGCGTTGGGGTTGCCCGCCGCCCACGCCCGCTGGGCCACCGCGACCGCGCCGTAGGCCGAGCGGTCAAGCCCCTTGCGCCGCCAGGTGCCGCTGCGCGAGGAGCGCGAACAGGGCGTTCGGCCCGCCGGTCGGGATCGGCGCGAGGTGGTCCCGCGTCGCCGTGTTGAAGTCGTCGACGAGCCGCACGAAGTCCTCCGAGTCGAGCCGGTCGCCCGCGAGGAGCAGGACGGCCCGGACGTCTCCCGCCTCGACGGCTCGCCGCGCGTGCTGGAGCATGTCGAGGCCGGACGCGCCGCCGGTCATCCCGTCCATCAGCCAGCGAGGGCGAAGCCCGAGCCGGAACGCGACGTCGACGGCGCGGTCGGGCGCAAGCGAGAAGGACGCGACGCCGAGCCCGTCGACGTCGCCGGGCTCGATCCCGGCGCTCGCGAGCGCCGCCCGACCCGCCTCCGCGAGCAGCCGGTGCGTGGTGAGGCCGGCGTCGGGATGCCGGGTGTACGGCGTCTCCCCGGCGCCCACGATGAGCGCCGCGCTCATCCAGTCACTTCAACCGCATTCGTCTCAACCCGCCGATCCGCGCTGAGCCTATCGTCTGGCGGCCGCCCCGGACACGTCAGCAGCTCCGGACGCAGCGCACCGTGCCGCACACGAGCGCCAACGACCACTGGGAAGCGACGGCAGCGTCGAGCCGCCGTCAGGGGATGCGGACCTGCACCTCGCAGTCCTGGCCCGAGTCGCTGTTCCCCCCGCCGCCGTCACAGCGGTCTCTGCCGTTGTCGCCGCGCAGGCTGTCGCTGCCCCGCCCGCCGAACAGCCTGTCGTTCGCCGAGTCGCCGTGGAGAAGGTCGTCGCCGGCATTGCCCTTGACGGTGTCCTCGTCGTTCCCTCCGAAGAGGCTGTCGGTGCCGGAACCACCGACGATTCGGTCGTGGTCGCCTCCTCCGAACGCGCGGTCGCTGTTCTGGCCTCCGCTGATCCGGTCGACTCCCTCCTCGCCGAACATCTCGTCGGCGCCGTCTCCCCCGGCGATCGTGTCTTCGTCGTTTCCGCCTCTGAGGAGGTCGTTCCCGTCGCCTCCCTGCGCGACGTCGTCCCCGCCGCCGCCGGAAACCTCGTCCATCCCTTCGCCGCCGAAGAGCTCGTCGGCGCCGAGGTCGCCGATCAGGACGTCGTTGCCTTCGGCGCCCGTCACTCGGTCGGTGCCGGCGTCACCCGACACCTGATCGTTGCCCATGCCCCCGCTGAGTCGGTCGTTGCCGACGTCGCCGCAGATGACGTCGTCACCCTGGCCGCCCTGGATCACGTCGTTCCCACCGAGGCCGTTGATGACGTCGTTCCCGGGCGTTCCGACGAGCATTGTGTCGTCTCCCGAAGTGCCGACGATCGTCGCCACCTCGCCGAGGCACTCGACCTGCGCGTGCGCAGTTCCGGCGGTGCCGAGGAAGACGGCGACCGCTCCCAACGCGATCACGAGGCCCCGGCGTCTGGACGATGCTCCCCCGACCATCGTGAGCGGGATCCTAAACGAGACAGCGCGTCAAGTCGAGGTCGCTAGGAAGATCCGCCGGCAGGCTCTTCGGGAAGAGCGACCTCGACGCCCGGGGCGACTATCGACTCGCGCCGCCAGCGCACGATCTCCCTGAAGATCGCCTGGATGATCCCCGCGACGGGTATGGCGGCCAGGGCCCCGAGGATGCCGACGAGCTCGGCTCCGATGAGGATCGCGATCAGCACGGTCAGCGGCGAGAGCTGCACGGTGCGGCCGTAGATCAGCGGCTGGAGGATGTGGTTCTCGAGCTGCTGGTAGACGATGAAGAAGGCGATCACGATCACACCCTTGACCCAGCCGAGCTCGATGAACGAGACGGTGGCCACGATGATGGCGGCGAGCGTTGCCCCCGCGAGGGGAATCAGGTCGAGGATCGCCACGAGGACGGCGAGGGCAATGGCATATTCGCTGCCGAGCGCGAAGAGGATGATCGCGGCTCCGACGCCCGCGATCAGGCTGATCAGGAGGTTCCCGCCGACGTAGCCGCCGACCGTGCGGTAGATGTCGCCGGAGACCCGATCCCAGCGCGGCTTCATCGACTCCGGCAGCGAGTCGCGGAAGCGGCCGACGAGCCTCGGCCCCTCGATGAGCATGAAGACCGTGAGGAACGCGATCGTCACGACCCCGATGACGAACGAGACGACGCCGCGCGCGACCGCCAAGCCGACGTTCGTGACGCCGAGCACACCGCCGGCGCCCTGGTCCTCGACCGCCTCCTCGATCCGGTCGACGATCTGGTACTCGTCCTGGAGGAAGCCGAGCGGTCCGCGCCCGGCGGTCAAATCCGCGACAAAGCCGGGGACGGCCTGGACGAAGTTCTCGACCTGGTCGACGAGCGGCGGGATGAGGAGCGCTCCCAGCCCGGCGAAGGCGATGAGCGCGATCAGGAAGACGATCAGCGAGGCAACGGCCCGTCCGAGCCCCCGCCGCTCGAAGAACTCGACCGCCGGATTGAGTGCGAGCGAGAGGAAGAGCGCGATCAGGATCCACGTGATGATGTGCCACGCGAGGAAGAGGAACGCGATGATCGCCGTGGCGGCGAGGATGATGCCGAGGACGACGAGGATCGCCCGCGGGCGAAAGTAGACGACGCGCTCCTCGACCCGCCGCTCCTCCATCCAGCAAGCCTGCCCGCCTGGCCGGACGGAGCCTGGAAGCTTTCAGACTGCTCTTAGAACTCGTTTCAGAATGATGCTTCGCCGTCGGGGTGCGATGGTCGTTCCGAGACAAGGACGCAGGGAGCGCCCATACCCCCAGCGGTATGGGCGCGACCGAGGACGCCGCTCTCGGGGCGAGCAGCGCGGCCCGGCGGCACAAGGCTTCATTTTGAGACGAGTTCTTAGAGTCGGTTGCGACACTTGCGCCGTGGGCGACCTCGAGAACCCGATGACGCGACGCCGGGCCCTCCAGTGGGCGGGCGGTCTCGGGCTTGCCGCAGTCGTCCCGGCCTGCTCGCGGGACGACGGGTCCACTGCCGGGACGGTCGCCGCCGACGCAACGGCCACGCCCGACTGCGTCCTCATGCCCGAGCTGACGGAAGGGCCCTACTACCTCGATCTCGACCTCGTGCGGAGCGACATCACCGAGGGCCGGCCGGGGCTTCCGCTCGATCTGCGCGTGAACGTCGTGGACGCCGACGCGTGCGAGCCGCTCGAGGGCGCCGCCGTGGACATCTGGCACTGTGACGCCGAGGGCGCCTACTCGGGCGTCCAGGGCGCCGAGGCGGCAACGTTCTGCCGGGGCGTCCAGCTGACCGACGCGAGCGGCGTCGCCGAGTTCCGCACCGTGTTCCCCGGCTGGTACACGGGCCGTGCGGTGCACATCCATGTGAAGGTGAGCGCCGACGGCGGCCAGGTCCACACCGGCCAGCTCTTCTTCGACCCCGGGGTACTCGCGACCGTCTATGCGGGCGAGCCGTACGCGGCCCGCGGCGAGCCGGACCAACCGAACGAGAGCGACAGCATCTACAACGAGAGCGGCGGCGTCACCGTGGTAGGGGTGTCGGTCGACGGCGAGTCGTCGAGCGGCGCGGTCACGCTCGGCATCGACCGGGCCTAGGAGGGTTTGGCGAAATAATCGTCGTCCGGGAGGCCTTCCTCCGGGAGCGGCAGCTCAATCGACAGCGATGGAACAGGCGTCAGCGGTCGGCGCGGTTCACGCGTTCCCGCCCCCGGTGGCGCTTCGGGTGGTTCATCGGGCGGTTTCGGGGCAACGCTGGAAGCCGGAACAAGAGGCGGGCGCGGCCGCGCCTGACGCTTCTCGCGTTTGCGCTCTCGCCGTCTTCGTTTAGCTCGCTTCGCTCCGATAGTTGGAGCGTAGCGGCGTCAGGCTGCGGGTGGAATGGCCCGCGCTCGCAGGAGCGCCTGCCCGAGCCGTCCGAGCATCACGAGGTCGGCGTGAAGCCGGACGCGCTCCAAGCCGCGTACCCGGAGCGGGGCGAGGCCGTAGTCGTGCTTCAAGCGTCCGAACTCGCGCTCGACGGCGGCGCCGCCCCGGTAGAGGCCGCCGGAAGCGCTGGGTGTTGCTGGCATTTCGGCCCCTTTCGCCGTCGAGGCCCGGAGGCCCCAAACGGAAAGGCCCCGATTTACGGGGCCTTTCTCATGGAGCGGGCGAAGGGAATCGAACCCTCACCACCAGCTTGGAAGGCTGGAGCTCTACCATTGAGCTACGCCCGCGCTCGGGCGAAAGGGTAGCCGCTTCCCCGAAGGGGGGATACCCGGGACGCGCGCGAGCGGGGATCATCCGACTCGTAGGACGTCAACAGGCGGTTGCGGTCACGCCCAACGGGACACAGGGAGTCGCGTGACCCTCGAACGCATCAACGAGCTCAGCCCCCGCACCGCGATGATCGGCTACGGCGCGGTGATGACGCTCTGGATCGTGCTCTTCGCGCGGACGGAGACGGCGCTGCCGGCGCCGCTCGTGCTCGTGCTCCTGCTCGTGCCGCCGGTCGTGTACTTCGGCCTCGGCTACGTCGTCGCGGACTGGAAGGCCCTCTACTTCCTCGCCCTTCCGGTCGTCGTCAGCGCGATCGCCGGCGGGCTGCCCTCCGCGCTCTGGGCGACGATCGTCCTCCTCACCGCCTTCCCGGGCGCGCCGCTGGTCGCAGCGGGCGTCTACCTCCGGGAGCGGCAGGAGCGCAAGGATCCGGCCTACGTCGATCCCTGGATGATCTGACAACCGTATCCTTCGCGGCGTCGTGGCGCCGTCGCCGTGGACCTGGCCGGCAGCCTGGGTCGAGCTCGCGGCCGCCGTCACCCTGACCGCCGCCTACGCCCTGGCGGCGCGGCGCTTTCGGCCCGCGCCCTGGCGGGTCGCGTGCTTCGCGGGCGCGATCGGCATCCTCCTCGCGGTCTCGCTGACGCCGCTCGGAACGCTCGCGCTCCACTACGTCCTCTGGGCGCACTTGATCCAGAACGTCGCGCTCGCCGAGTGGATCCCCCTGCTGCTGGTCGCCTCCGTGCCGCCGGAGCTCGCCGCGTCGGCCGCGCGCTTCGGCGCGATCCGGTTCCTCACCCGCCCGTTCGTCGCCCTGCCACTCTGGCTGGGTGGCTACGTGGCTTGGCACGTTCCCGCGGCGTACGACGCCGCGCTCGAGCACCACGCCCTCCTGCACCTCGAGCACCTCACGTACCTCGTCACCGGTTTGCTCCTCTGGTGGCCGGTGCTGCAGGAGAGGCCGTGGAGCCTGTCCTCGGGCGCGAAGGCCGCCTACCTCTTCGCCGCGTTCGTCTTCGCCAGCCCGCTCGGCCTCCTTCTCGCCCTCCTGCCCAGCCCGCTCTACGACTTCTACGCGGAGGCGCCGCGGCTCTGGGGGCTGACGCCGCTCGCCGACCAGCAGCTCGCGGGCATCGCCATGGCGGTCAGCGAGTCGGTCGTCTTCTTCGCGATGTTCACGGTCTACTTCGTCCGCTTCATGGCGGAGGAGGCGGGCGAGACGGAGCAGCCGGGGGGCTGACGGCCGGCCGGCGTCAGCGCCCCGGGAACTTCCTCGCGGCCTCCCGCACCTGCTCGATGTCGAGGGTCATCTCGAGCAGCCCGACCTGCTCGTCGTAGACGCCCGCGTCGACCTGCTCCTTGACGTCCTCCTCGAGGATGTGAACGACGGGGAGCCCCAACTGGACTCCTGCCAACGGACCCACGTAGGCCGGATCTCCCAGGGTGACCGTCTCGGCCGCGACCTCGAGCGACTCGAGGTCGGCTGCGCCGAGCACGACCACCAGGTCGTCCGCGCCGTGCGTGTCGACCAGGCCCTTGATGCGGTCCTGGTTCTCCGGGTCCATGGCCCCGGCCGCCGTTCAGACGAAGCACTCCGTCTCGACGAAGACGACCTCGGCTCCCGCAGACTCCACGCACTGCGCGATCGCCGGGCCCGGCACGCCGTCGCGCTCGCCGAGCGCGATCACCTTCTTGCCGTCCAGCTTCATACAGATTCACCTCCCTCCGCGCCGAGCGTCGCGAACGCTCGCTCGATGTCGCCCTTCGAGACCTCGCCGGAGAGGCGCTCGAGCTCCTCGCCGTCGCGCATGAGCACGTACGTCGGCAGGCCGAACACCTTCAGCTCCCTGCAGATGTCGCGGTTCTCCGCGGAGTTGACCTTGACGACGCGGACGGCGCCGCGGGCCTCCTCTTCCAGCTTGGCGATGGTAGGCATCATCGCGAGGCACGGCTGGCAGCGCGGGCCCCAGAAGTCGACGAGGACGCTCCCCTCGGCCGTGAGGCCGCGGTACGTCTCGACGGTCGCTTCGACCGGCATGGACTACTCCTTTCCCGATTCCAGGAGGATGGACATTCCGTCGGCGAGCTCGGTCATGCGGCCGAGGAAGAGCGAGCCCTTCGCCAGGAGCATGGTCGAGCCGATCTCGCCGGCCCGCAGGGCGTCGAGCCCGTGCGGGAGCCACGGCACGGCGGAGGCGACGTGGCCCTGCGTCGGAGAGAAGCCCGGCAGGCCGTGGCTGCGCTCGAAGCCGTCGAGCTCCTCGCGCGCGAGCTCCCCGCGGCGGACCGCGAGCGCGCCGATCAGCTTGTAGTTGCGGCTGGGGACGTTGCCAGCGCCGGCGGGCTCGGTGATCTCGGGGTCGTGCAGCTCGGTCGCGTAGCGGTCGACGTCGAGGATCCGACGGCCGAGGCGCTCCAGCGGCTCGACGACGAGGTCCTCGAGCACGGCCTGCTGCGCCGAGCCCGAGCCGACGCGGTGGCGGCCCACGGCGTCGAGGCGCAACTCGGGAGCGCCACCGCCGGGTGGGGCGATGAGCACGGCGAAGCCTGCGAGCACGTCCTCCAGCACCGGCGCTCCGTGCCGCAGAGCGCCGGCGAACTTCATCCCCAGCTTGGCCAGCGACCCGCCGGCGACGACGACGACGCGCTGGTACACGCCGGAGGCGACGAGGGAGCCGGCGACGACGAGGGCGTGCACCGGTCCGCAGCAGAAGGCCTTCACGTCGCTCCCGGAGGCATCGCCGCAGCCGGCCTGCTCGGCGATCGCCTTGGCGAGGTTCCCCCCGCCGCGCTGGTAGCGGTCGCCGACCGCCTCCTCCCCGCTCCCGACCACGTACGGGATGTCTTGCGGGTCGAGCTTGGCGGTCTCGAGCAGGTGCTCGAGCGCGAGGGCGCCTGTCGCCTTGCAGGCGAGGTTCTCGAGGAGGACGGCGGCGGAGAGGCTCTCGTCCAGGTCGTGCGCGCCGGCCATCGAGCCGACGACCTCCCCGGCCTCATGAATCGTGAGGCCGCCGTTCGCCTGGCTCCCATCGAGCTTGAAGAGCCCGAACGAGTCGGACTCCAGCATGCGCCGGTAGAGCTCCGCCTGGTCGACGATCATGCCGTAGGGGCCGTCCGCCCCGGGCTCGACGGCGTGTGCCCACCAGGGACGGTCGACCTCCCAGAGCGCCTCGGGGCGGAGGTTGCCGATCAGTACCTGGTGCGGCGGGTAGCCGACGACGGCGTCGTAGGAGCGGAGCGCCCCGGTTAGGGAGGCGAGGAGGCCGTCGGAGTCCGCGGCAAGCTCGCGCGCCGGCTTCGACCCATGCCGGACCAGGTCAGGCGCGTGCGCGAGGACCAGCGAGCAGGCGTGGACCGCCGCACGGCCGGTCATCTCGGCACCTTCCGACACGGAGTCGTGGCTCTTCCGGCGCGAAGCGGCACACACGAGTGCGCTTTTCGGCGATAGGCTCGCAGCGGGTGGTGGGCCGGGGTGCCCCAGACGACGGGCGAGCTCATGCGGAGTCGACCTCCCAGACCGTCGTCGGCTCTACGTCCGCCTCCAGCATCTCGAGCGCCCGCTCGACGATTCGGCGCCGCTCCGCCTCGTCCAGGCCGAACGGGTGCGTGATCGCCGGCCCACGCACGATGCGGTTCGCGCCGACCATCGTGGCGATGGTCGGAAGCGAGGTCACGAACACCGTCGGCACGCCCGCCCGCTCGATCTCCTTCGCCAGCACTGACCCGCAGCGCGTTCCGGTTCCTCAGGTGCCGGAGAGGAGGACGGCCTCGACGCCGGCGTCCTTGAGCTCGGCGGCGATCTCGCGGCCGAAGCGCGTGGAGGCGGCGACCGGAGTGCCGTTGCCGGTGGTCGTGTAGAAGACGTCGTGCACCCGGCCGACGCGACCCTCGCCAGCGAGCGCGCTCACCGTGTCGAGCGGGACCAGCCGGTTCGGGTCCTCGTTGGCGAGCGTCACGTCGAAGCCGCCGTGCACGGACTCGTACCGGCCCGCAGCGAGCGTCCGCGCGTCGCCGAGCTCGTAGCGGAACCAGCCCTGGGCGCGAATCGTCGGAAGCCGGTCGGGGTTGCCTTGCGGGACACAGCCGGCTTCGGTCACGAGTGCGACGAGCGCGCGCGAGAGATCGCCCACCGGGGCCGGCGGAGGGACGCGGTCGAACCCGCCGGCCACCTCGCTCCTCGTCTCGCCGGCGAGCTTCGCGAGCAGCAGGTCGATCGCGCGCTCGGCGCCGGGCTTCTCGGCGATCCGGTTCCGACGGAATCCGCGCGGCAGGTAGCCCTCCTCGCTGGGCGAACCGAGCTCCCGGCCCGAGACGAGCGCCTCGGCGAGCCGCGCCATGCGGGGCAGCGCCTCGCGCATGCCGGCGACGTTGAGGGCGGTCGCGGCGATCGGCACCGCGCCTGCGACCACCGGAACACCCGGATTCTCCTCGTGCATCGCGGCAAGCGCGGGAATGCCGAGCCGCTCCGCCGCAGTGCGCGAAAAGCGCGCACACGCGAAGCCGTAGCGGCCGGAGCCGAAGGCCGGGCCGGCCAAGAGCACAGCTGGTTGCTCGGCCTCGAGAAGCTCGAGCAGGCGGGCGAGCGCTTCGTCCTCGTGCTCGCCGAAGTAGTCGTCGCCGCAGGCGAGCGTCGCCACGATTTCGATCCCATGGAGCTCGGCCGCCAGGCCCCGTCCGGGCCCGACCGGACCCTCGAGCCGAGTCGGCGGTGTCTCGGCCGCCTCCTCGCCGCCGAGGCCGGCGAAGAACTGGTTGAGGTAGTGGACCGCTCTCACCATGTCGTGGCCGTGAGCGCGTGTTGCCCGGTCTGGTTGGTCGCGCCGAGGTAGTTCCGTACCGGGATCGACCCCGCGGCCGCAGCCGGCGTTCCGTCGAGGAGGGTGTCGCCGCCGAGAACGCGCTCCGGCTTCCAGGCGGGGACGAGCTCCTCCGCGTTCCCTGCCGAGACGATCGAGTCGGCCTCCGGAACCCAGTCGGTCAGGCCGGAGCTGGTCGAGTCCGGGTCCGCCATCTCGGCGACGATCGCGGTCGTCCGGACCCCGGCCGCCTCGCATGCACGCACCGTGAGCATCACGTCGGTGTGGGAGTTGCCGCCCGCGTCGGTCGTCACGATCGCTCCGTCGGCGCCGAGCTCGACCGCAGCCTCGGCGGCCGCGGTCGCGGCCCGCTGCTTGTCCTCCGCCGTCTGCTCGTAGCCGCGCATGAGCACCACGCCGGCGAAGCGGAGGCGCTTCCCGTGCTCCCGGTAAAGGGCACGCACGAGCTTGCTCCGCTGGTAGACGATCGTCGGGTTCCTGAGCGCCGCCCAGTGGTACTCGCCGGAGGTGACCGCACCGTCGAGGAGCTCGGCGGGGTCGACCGCGCGCGGCAGCCCCGCCTCGCCGGCCGGCACCCCGTAGACGAACTGGTAGTAGAGCGGGCCGAGGTCGGAAAGCTGGATGAGGGCCGCGACCGCCGGCAGGCCCTCGTCCGCCGCGCCGAGCTCGAAGCGCTCGACCTCCGCGGGCTCGGCCTCGAGGGTCGGACGTGCAAGTTCCTCGGCGACGGAAAGCGTCGTGCGGCGCGCCCAGGCTTCGAGCTCCTCGTTCGCGAGACCGTCGCGGCGCCCGAAGGAGAGGACGACGTTGGCTGCCTCTGCGAACGGCGTCAGCTCGGCGCCGGGGCCCGCGAGGTCGACCACCGACTCCTGCTCGTGCAGCGTGCGCTCCTCGGCGGGGAAGTCCAGACAGGAGAGGACGACGACGCCGTCGAGCCTGTTCGTCCGCCCCTCTCCTGCGCGACCCTCGACCGGGAACGCAGGGCGCCCGTCCGGCCGAATTCGGGGCTCCACGGCGTCGAGCACGTGCGTGAGCCGGACGTGGTCGCCGCCCCGGACGACGGTGACGTCGACGCCCTCGAGCTCGGGGACCGGCCCCATGAGCTCGGGGGGAACGACGCCAGCTCCCAGGACATCTAGGCCGCCCTCCGGAAGCCGAGCCGGGCCGACACCTCGGAGGCCGTTTCGGCGCAGAGCCCTCCGGCCTCCGGTAGCCGCGACGCGGACAGCCGGTAGGCGGGGCCGGAGACCGAGACGGCGGCGACGCAGGCACCGCCCGCGTCGAAGACGGGGGCGGCGACCGCGTGCAGCCCGAGTTCGAGCTCCTCGACGGCGACTGCGAACCCGGCCCTGCGGGTGCGCTCGAGCTCCGCCCGCAGCTCCCGGCGGTCGACGATGGTCCGCGGCGTCAGCCTGACGAGCCTCCCCGGGGTAGCGCCGGCATCGCCGAAGGCGAGCAGCGCCTTGCCGTTCGCGGTCGCGTGGAGAGGAGCCGCGCGGCCGGTCCAGTCGGTGACGCCGACGAAGTGCGTCGCGTCGACCTGCAGGACGTTCAGCGCGCGGCTCCCGTCGCGGACGGCGAGGTTCACGGTCTCGCCGGTCCGCTCGGCCAGGCGCTCGAGCGGCGCCCTGGCCGCTCCCGCAAGGGTGAAGCCCCGAATCGCCAGCGTGCCGAGGCGCGCGAGCTCCGGGCCGGGAGCGAAGCGCTCGCCCTCGCGGCGCACGAGGCCGCGCCGCTCCAGGGCGGCGAGCAGGCGGGACACCGTGCTCTTGTGCATCCCGAGCTCGGCGGCGAGCTCGGAGACGCCGAGGTCCGGTCGCCCGTCGTCGAAGGCGGTGAGGATGGCGAACGCTCGGTCTGCCGATTGCATCGTTGCGTATTTTGCAACGCCTCCGCCGTGTGTGCAACTCGTCGCACGCGAACCTCCGAGCGCGACGTGCCGTGCGCCGTAGACTCGCGCGCGATGGGTGCGGCGTTCTCAGCTCGGGGGCTCGCGAAGCGCTACGGGGCGGTGACGGCCCTCGACGGGGTCGACCTCGACGTCGAGGAGGGGGAGCTCGTCGGGCTGCTGGGGCCGAACGGGGCCGGCAAGTCGACGCTCGTGAAGATCGGCTGCGGGCTCGTCCGAGCGACCGCGGGCGAGGCACAGGTGTGCGGCGCCCGCGCCGGCTCGCGCGACGCGCGGGCGGTCATGGGCTACCTCGCGGAGCTCTTCCGCTTCCCGGGCTGGGCGAGCGCGGACGAGCTCCTCGTCCTCCACCAGCGGCTCGCCGGCTCCAGCGGCGGCGAGGCTGAGCGAGCGGAGCTACTCGAGCTCGTCGGCCTGACGGAGGCCCGGACGCGCCGGATCGAGACCATGTCGAAGGGCATGCAGCAACGGCTCGGGATCGCGCAGGCACTGGTCGGCACGCCCCGCTTCCTCTTCCTCGACGAGCCGACGAGCGCGCTCGACCCGGGCGGCCGGCGCACGGTGCGCGGCCTCCTCGAGGAGCTGCGGCGCCGCGGCGTGGCCGTTCTCCTCAACTCGCACCTCCTCAGCGAGATCGAGCTCGTCTGCGACCGGGTCGCCATCCTCTCGCGCGGGAAGATCGTCGAGGAGGGGCGGCCGTCCGACCTGGCGCGGCCGCGCGGCGTCGAGGTGGACGTCGACGGCACGACGCGGCTCTTCGAGGGCGTCTCTCGCGAGGACGTGCCGGAGCTCGTGGCCGGGCTCGTCGCCGCCGGCGCGCAGGTCTACGGCGTGCGCGTCCTCGAGACGAGTCTGGAGGACATCTACCTCGAGGCCGTCGGAGAGGTCCCGGAGTGAGAGGAATCCCGATCGTCGTCGGCTACTCGCTGCGGGAGAGCCTGCGGAGACGCGTCTTCCTCGTCGTGCTCGTCCTGACGGTGGTCTTCCTCGGCCTCTTCGCGCTGGGCACGAACGAGGCGTTCGACGTCGCCGAGCGCCAGTACAGCGACCAGGGGTTCGTCCCCGTCGACGAGCGGGAACTGATCGGCGCGACGATGTTCGGCCTCTCCATGTTCGGCACCCTCTTCCTCGGCGCCGTGCTCGCTGCGTTCCTGACCCTGAGCACGGTCCGCGGAGACGCCGAGCGGGGGCTCCTCCAGCCGCTCGTCGTGCGGCCGATCGGGCGCTCGACGCTGCTCGCCGGCCGCTTCGCCGCCGCGGCCTTGGTGTGCGGGGCCTACGTCATCCTCGTCTACGCGGGCGCGCTCGTCATCGCATGGCAGATCGGCGACTGGACGCCCGATCGGATCCTCGAGCCTGCCGTCCAGCTCGCCGCGGCGGCCGCAGTGATCGCGGCGCTCTCCCTGCTCGGCTCGGTCTTCCTCACGTCCACCGCCAACGGCATCGCCGTCTTCATGGTCTTCGGCGCCGGCCTGGTGGCCGGCCTCCTGGGCCAGATCGGCGAGGCGCTCAGCTCGGAGACGCTCCAGAACGTCGCGCGCACGGCGTCGTGGGTGCTCCCGTTCGAAGCGCTCTACCAGGACGGCCTCGCCGCGATCACCGCCGACTCCCGCGGGCTCACGGGGCTCGCGATCTCGCTCGGCCCCTTCGGGGGCGCGCAGGCGGCTGGGCCCTTCCTCTGGCCGTGGACGCTCGCGTGGGTCCTCCTCGTCGGCGGCGCGGCCCTCCAGGCGTTCGCGCGGAAGGATCTCTGACCGGCGCCACGAAGAGCGACGGTCCCATGAAGAGCGAGCAGGAGCAGACGCGCAGCCAGCTGGCGCTCGTCGCCGCCCTAGCGAAGAACCGCGGCGAGCTCGACGCTGCGACGCTGGAGCGGCTGCTGCGCCTCGTGGGCGCGCTGAAGCCCGCCTCGTCCGGCTAGCGCCCAGGAACTAGCGAACGGTGGCGAGCGCGTCGATCTCGGCGTCGAGGACGATCTCTCCCTCGGCGATCCGGCGCAGCGCGTCGGCGAACTCGACCATGTCGGCGACACGGTCCTTGAGGAGGTAGCCGACGCTCCCGTCGCTTGTCTCCAGGAGCTCTCGCGCATAGGCGGGAACGAGGTCCTGCGAGAGGAGCAGCACGCCGGTCTCGGGATGCAGCCTGCGGATCGCCTGCGCCGCGCGCACGCCCTCGTCGCTGCCGGAGGGCGGCATGCGGATGTCGACCACTGCCACGTCAGGCGACGTCGCCGCAACCTGCTCGAGCAGCTCCTCCCCGCTGCCTGCCTGCGCGACGACTCGCATGCCGGCTTCCTCGAGCAGCCGAGCGATGCCGTCGCGGATCAGCATGGAGTCGTCTGCGAGCACGACGCGCAGCCGGTCGTCGTCGACGCGGCGCGCCGAGCGCAGAGGCGGGAAGTCGACCTCGAGCCCGTCGGCGACAAGCTGGAAGAGGCGCTCTGGCTCGGGCAGATCGGAGAGCTCGTAGCAGCCCAGGTCGCGCACATCCGCGCCGGTCACCTCGACGGTCCGCTGCGAAAGGATGATCTGGCCGCCGTGACCGGCGGCGCTCAGGCGCGCGGCACGATGGATGTCGATGCCGACGTAACCGTGGCCGGAGTCCACCGCGGTGCCCGTGAGCACGCCCATGCGGATGCGGACGGCCGCCCCGCCGGGCCACGTGGTGGCGAGCAGGGCGCGCTGCGCCTCGGCGGCCGCCTCCACTGCGTCATGGGCCGACTCGAAGATGGAGAACGACTCGTCGGCGCGACACTCGACCTCGCGCCCGCGGTGCGAGCCGAGGGCGCGGCGGAGAAGCGACCGGGTCTCCTCGAGCACCTTGCGGTAGTCGGCACCCAGGCCGCGGACGAGTGCCGTCGACCGCTCGATGTCGGTGAAGAGGAAGGTGAGTTCTTGCTCGGACATGCTGCAAGCTTCGAGGATCGCCCTGGCGCCTACCAGGCGGCCAGCCCCCGAGCGTGGTGCGGTTATCCGTACCATCGGCTCGCGGCTCGTCGCCTACTCGACGATCTCGTCGACCGGGATCTCGTGGCAGGTCTCGGAGACCCCGTAGACGAAGTCGGCGTCCTCGGCGACCTCCTCACACAGCATGTGGGTCCACTCCTGCGACCCGAAGGAGTCCTGGGTCGAGTCGACGAACACCTCGACCTTGCCCCGCCCCACCACCCGGTAATGCTCGGTGATCGGATCACCCTCGATCGTCGCGTACGTCCGAGTGAGCTGGGCAGGCCGACCTGCGGCAACGGCGTCGAGCAGGCAGCGATTCATCCGGGTCTGGTCGGCCGACACGGGCTCGCTCAGGGTCTCGTAGCGACCGCACGAGCGCAACGCGGAAGTTCCAGCGGTTTCAGTCGGGACGGCCGGATTCGAACCGGCGGCCTCCTGCTCCCAAAGCAGGCGCGCTACCAGGCTGCGCCACGTCCCGCAGCTCCGGCTCAGTGTACGGCTCGCGGCGGCGACCCGCCGTCGCGAGGACGACGCCGCCGATGATCACGGCCACGCCGGCGAGCTGGACGGACGAGGGCGACTCGTCGAGGAGGATCACCGCGAAGACGACCGAGAGGGCCGGCTGGAGCGTGAGCGTCACCGACGTCAGGGCCGCCGGGAGGCGCGGAAGCGCCGCCGCGATCAGGAGCCAGCCCACCACCTGGGACGTGAGGGCGAGCAGGACGAGCCAGCCATGCTCGGGCCAGCTGGGCCGGAGCTCCAGCTCGTCGAGGCCCGCCCCGACCGGCAACGTCACGATCGCGGCCGAGAGCGTCGCGTAGAAAAGGGGGCCGGCGGGGCGGCGCAGGTCGGTGCTTCCCGCCCGGAGGACGAGCAGGAAGCCGGCGTACGTGATCGCGGTCAGCACGCCGAAGAGGACGCCGAGGGCCGGGTTCGAGCCGTACGCTCCGGCGCCGATCACGCCGGAGATGAGGACGACGCCGAAGAGCACGATCGGGACGGCGCCGAGCGTCCGGCCGGCGGGCTTCTCGCCGAGGAGCGCCCAGGCGGCCAGCGGGACGATGACGACCTGGACGTTGCCGAGCACGGTCGCGAGGCCGGCGCCGACGGCGGCGATCGCGTGGTGCCAGAAGACGAGGTCGGCCATGAAGAAGATGCCCGCGACGAGCGAGAGCCAGAGGGCACGCCGGGTGAGCGGGCCAAAGCGCCGGCGCTCCCACCAGGCGAGCAGCGCGAGCGGCGGCAGCGCGTAGGCGCAGCGGTAGAACGCGGCCGTCGACGGCGGGACGTCGGCGAGTCGCACGAGGATCGCCGAGAAGGCGATGCAGGTCGCGCCCGCCATCGCCATCAGGACCGGCCGGGAGCCCATCGCCGCGAACGCTAGAGCGTCATCCTGTCGGGCGCTCCAAGCGGCCGGCGCCCCGGCAGCGGTCGCTATCGTCCGCGCTCCGTGGCCGACGCACCTTTCGCGCCGCCCGCCCTCGAGTCGAAGCGACCGGCTCCACGCCCGGCACTCGGCTACGCGCTCGTCTGGTCCGCGGTCGTCCTCTGGTCGCTGAACGCGGTCATCGCGAAGGTCGTCCTCGACTCGGCGGGGCTGTCCTCGCTCCGGCTGGCAGAGGTCCGGGCGACTGGCGCCGCGTTGATTCTCGTGGCCGCGGTGGCGATCCTGCGGCCCGCCGCGCTCCGGACCACGAAGCGTGAGCTGGCCTTTCTCGCGGTGTTCGGGATCCTGGGGCTCGCCTTCGTCCAGCTCTTCTACTTCGTCGGCATCCAGCGGCTCGACATCGGGATCGCGCTGGTCATCCAGTACCTGGCCCCGGTGTTCGTCGCGCTCTGGGCGCGCTTCTACGTCCACGAGCCGGTTCGGCAGCGGCTCTGGCTGGCCATCGCGCTCAGCCTCCTCGGGCTCTCGCTCGTGGTCGAGCTCTGGGGAGGCGGGTCGTCCCTCGACGGGCTCGGCGTCCTCGCATGCCTCGGCGCGGCGCTGGCCTACGCCGCCTACGTGCTGATGGCGGAGGGCGCGCTCGAGCGCGGACGCGATGTCTACTCGCTGCTCGCCTGGGGCTTCACCTTCGCGGCGCTCTTCTGGGCGGTCGTCCAGCCCTGGTGGAGCTTTCCCACCGAGATCGCGGGCGAGAGCGTCTCGCTGCTCGGCCGTTTCGAGGACGCCACCGCACCGGTCTGGCTCCTGCTCGCCTACATCGTCGTGCTGGGCACGGTCGTTCCCTTCATCCTCCTCGTCAGCGCCCTCCACCACGTGCCCGCCACCCGCGTGACGATCGTCGCCATGCTCGAGCCCGTCCTCGCGGCCGTCGTCGCCTGGGTCTGGCTGGGCGAGGAGCTCGCCGCCGTGCAGATCGCCGGTGGGCTGATCGTCCTCATTGGAGTGATCCTCGCGCAGACGTCGCGCAGCGACGATCGTGCCGTCGAGCACGAGGATCCTCGCAAAATGCAGGAGGATGTGGCAATCTCTCGCCCTCGCGCGTGAGGGCTCCTGGGATTGCCGCCTTCAGACAACCCTAACGCTTTGCGAACGGGATGCCGACAAGGGTCCGGCAGTCTGCGCCGCATGCCGGGACACCTGAGAACACTTGCGCTGATTTCGTGCGTCGCCGCCTTCGTGCTCGCCGCGCCGGCGCAGGCCGCGCCGAGCGCGATGGAGGAGCGGCTGATCAAGCGGATCAACGAGGCCCGCGCCGCGCACGGGCTGCGCCAGCTCCGCTACTCCTCCTGGCTCGGAGAAGGCGCGAGCGGGTGGTCGCGCCACCTGATGCGCCGCGACTCGTTCCACCACGGAAGCTTGCGGTCCGGGATGGGCGAGGTGCTCGCTTGGGGCACGTGCGACGACTTCGGTCCGTGGCGGGCCGTGCGGATGTGGCTTCGAAGCCCGGGGCATCGGGCGATGCTCCTGCGCCCGGGCTTCCGCTCTGTCGGCACCGGCTGGAGGCGGGGACCGTGGCGGAGCTACGGCTGCGTCGAGATGGCCGTCGCGCGCTTCCGCTAGCGCTGGACGTTTAGACGCCCTCGAAGAGCTCCCGGAGCTGGGCGACCTTGTCGCTGCGCAGGCGCTCGCGCTCGCCCCGCTCGACGGCGACGAGCACGCGACGGACGAGAGCGGCGAGCTCGACCGGGTTGAACGGCTTGGTGATGTACTCGAGGCCGCCCAGGTCGATCCCGCGGGCGCGGTCGCGCACGTCCGCCCGGGCCGTGAGGAAGACGATCGGGATGTCCCGGGTGATCGGATCGTCGAGGAGCATCTCTGCGACCCGCCAGCCGTCGAGCCCCGGCATCATGACGTCCAGGAGGATGACGTCGGGCCGCTGGGCGCGGGCCAGGCGCAGCCCGCCGGGCCCGTCGCCGGCCTCGCTGACGCCCATTCCCTCCGCCTCGAGGTTGACCCGGCAGAGCAGCCGGATCGGCGCCTCGTCGTCGATGACGAGCACCCGGGTCATGTCGCCGCCGCCTCGACCGGAGCCGTCTCGACCGGTTCCTCGCCGTCCAGCGGAAGCTCGAAGGTAAAGCGAGAGCCTTGGCCTTCCTCGGACTCGAGCCAGATTCGGCCGCCCATGGCCGTGACGAGGCCGCGGACGAGGAAGAGCCCGAGCCCGGTTCCCTGCCCGGCCGGAGCTCGCTCCGAGCGGAAGAACTTGGCGAAGACCCGTTGCCGGTCGGGCTCGGAGATCCCGATGCCCTCGTCCGCCACGGTGACCTCGGCCGCTTGTGCGCGCCCACGGGCGCTGACGATGATCGTCCCGCCTTCGGGCGAGTACCTGACCGCGTTGTCGAGGAGGTTGGCCAGCACCTGTCCCAATTTCTCCCGGTCGGCCCGGACGGCGAGCTCGGCCGGCTCGACCCGGACGGAGAACCGATGGCGTCCCTCCTCGCGCCCCTGCGCCGCGGCGACGGCATCCCGCAGGGCGTCGCCGAGATCCGTCGGCTCGCGGGCGACCTCGAGCGTCCCCGCCTCGAGACGGGCGACGCTGAGCAGATCGTCGACGATGCGGATGAGGCGCTCGGACTCGGCGGCGATGTGGCGCAGGAAGGTCTCGCGCTCGACGTCGGTGAAGTCGACGTCGCTGCGCTGGAGGGTCTCCGCGAAGCCGTAGATCGACGTCAGCGGCGTTCGCAGCTCGTGCGAGACCGCGGACACGAAGTCCGACTTCATCTGCTCGACGCCGCGCTCGCTCGAGACGTCCCGGAACGCGAAGATCCGCCAGGCGACGGCGCCGGCCAAATCGAGCATGACCGCCTCGCTGAGCGCGAGCCAGACCTCGTCGCCGCCCCGCCGGATCGCCACGTGGCGCTCCACGACCCCTTCGGTCCCGTTGGTCGAGAGCTCCCGTTGCAGCACCTCGGGAACGCTCCTTCCGAGGGCCTCCGAGGCCGGGACGCCGGTGATGTGCTCCGCCATCGCGTTCCACAGGACGATCCGGTCGTCGCGGTCGACGGCGACGATGCCGTCGGCGATGTTGGCGAGAATCGCGCCGCTCCGCTCCTTCTCCTCGGCAACGCGCTGGTAGAGCTCGGCGTTGGCGGCGGAGGCGGAGGAGGTCGCGGCCAGGGCCGTGAGAGTCGACACCTCGTCGTCGCGCCAGGCCCGCCTCGAGTCCGAGTACACGCCGAGCACACCGTAGAGGCCGCCACCGTGGCCGACGAGCGGCACCGCCACGCAGGCGGCGGCTCCGCGCTCCAGCAGGAGGTCGCCCCGCGCCAGCCGCGGCTGCTCGTCTGCGGCAGGGAGGACGACGGGCGCACGCGACTGGGCGACGGCTCCCGAGATTCCGGTCGACGAGCTGGCGCGCGTTCCGACGAGCCGGTCGGTTCCGGGCCCGCTGGTCGCCCGCACGACCAGCTCGTCGCGCTCGAGGAGCCGGATGAGGGCGGCGTCGGCGTCGAGGAGCCCCGGAGCATGGCGCGCCGCCTCCTCCAGGACGATGATTGGATCGAGGCTCGTGGCGAGCAGCCCGCCGATCCGTGCGAGCTCCTGGGAGACGGTCCGCGCCCGCCGCTCGCCCTCGAAGAGCTCGCTGCGCTCGAGCGCCCCGCGTGCGGCTCCGCTCACGTGCTCCGTGAGGAGGACGTCCTCGTCGGCGAACGTACGGTTGCCGAGGAAGAGGACGACGACGGCAAAGGCCTGGTCCCGCACTCCGGTGACCGGAGCGCAGAGGAGCGAGCCGTATCCCTCGGCGACCAGGGGAGCGCGAAGCGAAGCGTCGAAGCGCTCGTCGTCGGCAAGCTCGGGCGAGGCGAGGATCTGCTCCTCCCGCGTGCCGGCGGGGAACGGCCAGGAGGTAACGGGGTCGCCCGCTGCGAGCGCGGCCCGCAGCCCTCCGGGCAGCTCGTGCGTGCCCGCCAGGACCGCGGCGCCGTCGCGGAGCTCCAGCACCAGCGACGCATCCCCGCCCAGCGCCTCACCCGCGGCCTGAGCTAGCGCGTCCAGGGTCTCCGCGCGCGAGAGCGTCGAGCCGAGGATTTGTGCGATTCGGTAGAAGCCCCGCTGCACCTGCGTCTGGCGCTCGCGCTCCTCGAAGCTCTCGGCGTTGTGGAGCGCCAGCGATGCGAAGCGCGCGAAGGCCTCGACGACCTCGAGGTCGCCCTCGTCGAATCGTCCCGCCTCGCGCGCGCAGACGCCCAGGACGCCTCGGGCCTCCCCGAGCCAGGTGATCGGCGTGCACATGACGTCGTTGAAGACCGCGTACGGCGGGCTCGGGGGCGGCTGCTCGGTGCTCGAGAAGTCGTGGGTAAGGATGCTCTTTCCCGTCTGGAGCGCACGGCCGATCGTCCCCTCGGGAGGTATCTGGCGACCGACGTTCCACTCGGGCACGCCGACGACGGCCCGGCAGCGGAGCAGGGTGCGGTCGGGCTCGAGGATCCAGCAATCCGCCGCCTCGGCGCCGGTGAGTGCGACCACCTCCTCGACGAGCCTGTGGATGACGGACTCGAAGCGAAGGTCGCTCGTGAGGACCTGCGCGGCCTGGATCAGCGTCTCCTGGCGGCGCAGGCGCTGCTCGTTCTCGGCGAGCAGCCGAGCGGTGTGGATCGCGAGGCCGAGCTCCCTGGCGACCGCCTCCGCGAGCGCGATCTCGCCGGGCAGCCAGCGCGCCGCCTCGTTTCGGTGCATTCCGAACACGCCGATCACCCGGTCGAAGACGACGATGGGCGTTGCCAGCGTGGCGGCCGTGCCGAGGTCGCGAAGCGCGTCGCGCGTCGCCGAGGCCCGGATCTGCGATCTCGTCTGACGTCTCGACGTCGTCGACCGCCACCGTCCGGCGCTCCCTCGCTGCGAGGTTGAGCGCCGGCAGCCGCGGGGCGACGTCGCCCACGGAGTCGAGGCCCGGGGCCTTCCACTCGGCCAGGACGGGCATCGGCTCCCCGAGCTCGCCGAGCCGGACGAAGGAGCGGGTGACTCCGACGGCCTTGGCCGTCTCCTCGACGGCGACGCGCAGCACGGTGTCGAGGTCGAGCTCGGAGCGGACACGCCTGCCGATCCCTGCGATCAGACGCTCGCGCTCGAGGGCCGCACGGAGGGCCTCGTTCGAGCGCGTCCGGCCGAGCGCGAGGGCGGCCTCGCTGGCGAGGCCCTGGACGAGGTCCAGCTCGGCGGCCGTGAAGCTGCGGTGGCTCGTCTGGGTGGCGGCGACGAGGACTCCGACGACGTCGCCCTCCGAGAGCAGCGGGACGAACGCCGCGCTCTTCGCGCCGACGGCGTCGGCAAGCGCTCGGTTGATGTTGGTGGCCGTGATGACGTCGTAGATCGCGAGCGGCGCGCGCTCGCGCACGACGGAGACGATCGCCCCGGTTTCCTCGTCGAGGTCGAGGGCGACGTCCCGCCACCACGCCTCGTCGACGCCCCGCCCGGCGAAGCCGGTCGCGGTCCCGAGCTCCTCGTCTACCCGGGCCAGGAGAAGCGCGTCCGGCCCGAGCAGGGCTTCGATCTCGTCGAAGAGCGAGGCTGCGGCCTCCTCACCAGTCTGGGCGCGCGCGAGCGCGGTCGAAAGCCGCGAGATCGCTTCGGCCTCGCGGCCGCGCTCGGTGGCGATCTCCTCCGCCTCGCGTACGCGGCGGCGGGCGGTGACGAGCAGCGCGCGATCGTGGCCCCGGACGAGCACGATCACCCCGGGCACGGCCACAGCCGCGGCGCCGACGAGGACGAGCCACGACGGCTCGTCCGCAAGCGGGTCGCGTCCCGCCAGCGCGAGCCCGGCGAGCAGCGCCGAGATGGCGGCGACGACGGTGAAGAGCAGCCAGATTCCGAGCCCGAGCCCCGTCGCCCGCCGCTCCCTGAGCAGCGAGAGGCCGAGAAGAATGGAGACGAAGCCGTACAGCCCGGCCAGGATCAGGAGCGGGACGGCGTGCAGGAGCATCAGCTAACGGGCGTCATCGACCGGGCGTCCTGCGGTGATGATAGGCAGCGCGGGGACGGACCGTCGCGCGGCCGCCGTTTGCGCCTCATCGCCCTCATCGTGTTAGGAGCTCTATGCGAGCGGGGTATACGAGAACGGGAAAGGCCCGCCGCTCGGGGGGTAAGCGCGACGGGCCTTCCCAGATTGCTCACCGCGGTTTACATGGCCAGGGACACACACCGCGGTTCGCATCGCCCAGTGGGGGCACGCTAACGGCGGGCGTCGCGAGTTCCAATAGGCCGACCGGCTCATCTTTGAAACGCCTACCTATACTACTTATAAGTAGTAAAATCCTGTAACTAGGCTATGCCTTGCGCACCGCGAGCTCCGGGCCGGGCTCGATCTCGACGGCCAGCGTCTCGGACTTCACCCAGTCGAGGAAGCGGTCGAGGTCGTCGCCGTCGGGCAGCGTGAGGACGATCCGGTCGGTGAGCTCGAGCCCCTGCTCCTTGCGCATCGTGTTCACGGCGTGGACGAGGTCGTAAACGCGACCCTCGAGCTCGAGCTCGGAGTCGAGGCGGATGTCGAGCGCGACAGATAGCTGTCCTTCCTCCGCCAGGGCCCAGCCCTCGGGCGCGGCCCGCTCGACGAAGACCTCCTCGGGAGCGAGCTCGAGCCCCTCGACCTGCACCGTGCCGTCGGCGAGGCGCTCGAAGCGTCCCTCCGCCAGCGCCGAGCGGACCAAGGGGAGCCGCGCGCCCAGTTTCGGCCCGAGGAGCTTCAGGTTCGGCTTGGCGCGGACACCCGCGCCGGCGAGCGGCTCGAAGGCGACCGACTTCACCCGCAGCTCCTCGGCGATCTCGTCGGCGTGGCCGCGCGCCAGGTCGGCGCCCTCGACGACGAGCGCGCGAAGGGGTTGGCGGAGCTTGAGGCCGGCGACGTCGCGCGCGCGGTGCGCCAGCCCGACGATCGCGCGCACCTCATCGACCTCCTCGAGCAGCGCGACGTCCGGCTCTCCGGCCTCGGGCCAGCCGGCGAGGAAGATGCTTTCGGGCGCCCGCTCGCAGGCGTCGGCGACGAGGTTCCGCCAGAGATGCTCGGTGAGGAACGGCATCACCGGCGACACCCCGCGGAGGCCCTGGACGAGGGCGTGCCAGAGCACCCGGAGCGCCGCCTCGTCCCCGTCCCAGAAGCGCCGTCGCGAGCGGCGGATGTACCAGTTGGAGACGTCGTCGGCGAACGAGTCGAAGCTCTCGATCAGCCTGTGCGTGAGCTGATCCTCGAGGGCCTGAGTCGCCTCCGCCACGTAGGCCTGCGTCCGGGCGACGAGCCAGCGGTCGAGCGGCCGCGAGCCCTCGTCCAGCGGCGGGGTCGCGAGGTCCGCGTACGCGGGCGTGAAGCTCTCGATGTTCCCGTAGTCGACGAGGAAGCGCACCGAGTTCCAGAGCGTCAGGAGCTTCTTCTTGATCTCCGTGGCCGGGCCGTACCCGAAGTGGAGGTTGCGGTCGGGCGGCTGGGCGCAGAACTGGAAGCGCATGACGTCGGCGCCCATGCGCGCGAACGCGTCCTCGGCGTCGATCATGTTCCCCCACGCGCCGTGCATCTCCCGGCCTCGCTCGTCGAGCATCTTCTCGTAGCCGAGGACGGAGCGAAACGGCGACTGTCCTACGAGCGCCACCGACATGAAGAGCTGCGAGTAGAACCAGAGGCGGATCTGCTCGCGCATCTCCGAGACCCAGTCGGCGGGGAACCACGTCTCCCAGTAGGCGTGGTCCGGGAGGTCGGCGCCGGAGAGCCCGGCCGACGCGCCGGTCGCGTACCCGTTCTCGATCCAGACGGGGTTCTCCCAGCCGAGGGTCGAGAGCGGGACGATGCCGGCATCGAGCCAGACGTCGCCGACCTCCGGGATCCGGCGGACGCTCTCGTTGCCGCAGGCCTCGCAGCGGATCGTGACGTCGTCCACCCACGGCCTGTGGAGCTCCTGCAGCCCGTCGAGCCCGGCGGTCGCCAGCTCCTCGAGCTGCGCCTTCGAGCCGACGACGGTTAGGCGTCCGCACTCGCAGGGGTAGAACGGGAGCGGCAGCCCGAAGTAGCGGCGCCGGGAGATGTTCCAGTCGCCCATGTTCCGAAGCCAGTCCTCCATGCGCTTGCCGAAGTACTCCGGCGTCCACGCCACCGTCTCGTTCGCCGCGATCAGCTTCGGCCGCAGCTCGTCGACCGCGATGAACCAGTCGTCGGCGATCCTGAAGATGAGCGGCGTGTGGCAACGCCAGCAGAAAGGGAAACGGTGCTCGATCTCGCCGGCCGAGATGAGCTTCCCGCGCTCACCGAGGTCGACGACGATCTGCTCCGCGGCCTCGACCGTGCTCAGGCCGTGCAGCCACCCGAAGTCCTGATAGAAACGGCCCGCCTCGTCCACGGGCATCAGGACGGGCAGGTCGTGAACGCGCGAGAGCTCGAAGTCCTCGGCACCGCAGCCCGGGGCGATGTGGACGATGCCGGTGCCCTCGTCCAGGGAGACGTCCTCCCACGGGATGACGCGGTGCTCGACCGCCGCCGCGGCCGGGAGGTGGTCGAACGGGCCCTCGTACCGGAGGCCGACGAGGTCGGCGCCCGGCACGCGCTCGGCGAAGTCGGCGTCGGGGGCGCGCGCCACCGCCCACCACTCCCCGTCGGCCCTGCGCCCGTACTCGGCGTCCGGGTTGACCGCGGCCGCGACGTTCGCCGGGAGCGTCCACGGCGTCGTCGTCCAGACCGCGAGCGACTCTCCCAGCCGGTCGAGCAGCGGGAGGCGGATGAAGAGCGAGGGGTCGCTGCGGTCCTCGTAGTTCCCGACGAGCTCGTGCGCCGAGATGGACGTCCCGCAGCGGGGGCACCACTCGGTGGAGCGGTGGCCCTGGTAGAGGTAGCCCTCCTCGTGCATGCGCCGAAGGAAGCGCCAGATGTACTCGATGTTCGTGTCGGAGAACGTGAAGTAGTCGTTGCCCCAGTCCATCCACTGGCCGAGGCGCTTCGAGCCGCGGGTCAGCTCGCCGGCGGAGCGAACCACCTTCTCCCGGCACTTGCGCGCGAACTCGGCGAGCCCGTACTCCTCGATCTCCCGCTTGGAATTGAGCCCGAGCTCGCGCTCGACTCCCACCTCGATCCAGAGCCCCTGGCAGTCGAAGCCGTTCTGGTAGCGCTGGTCGCAACCGCGGAGGGCCTTGTAGCGCTGGAAGACGTCCTTGAGCGTCCGGCCCCACGCCGTGTGGATGGCGAGCGCCTTGTTGGCGGTCACGGGTCCGTCGAAGAAGCTCCAGGTGGGCCCTTCCCGGTTCTGCTCCCGAAGCTTCTCGAAGATGCCGCGCTCGTCCCACCACTCGAGGATCTCGAGCTCGAGCGCGGGGTGGTCGGGCACGCGCGGCAGGGGGCGGAACATCTGGCGGTCAGTCTACGTTTGAAGGGTCATGACAGAAGCCATCACGACCTCTCAGTTCGACGCCGAGGTGCTCGCGAGCGAGACCCCGGTGATCGTCGACTTCTGGGCGGAGTGGTGCGGCCCCTGCCGCGCCGTCTCCCCCATCCTCGAGCAGATCGCCGAGGAGCGCGCCGACGAGCTCCGCGTCGTCAAGGTGAACATCGACGAGGAGCCCGAGCTGCAGCAGCGCTACGGGATCCTCTCGATCCCCACGATTCTCCTCTTCAAGGGCGGAGAGCCCGCCGCAGCCGCGATCGGCGCCCAGCCGAAGCGGATGCTGGAGCGTTCGCTCGGCCTCACCGACGAGGCCGCGTAGACCTAATCGCGGTCTTCGAGGAAGGTGTCGAACGCCGCGTGGTTGCGGAGGAACGCCTCGACGGCGTCGAGGCCCTCCGCAATCCAGGCGTCGACCCAGTCGTCGCGCAGGTGGTCTTCGATCGAGTACGTCCCGTCCATCTGCGGCGTTTATCGGCCGGCAGGCTCGCGGGCTGTATAGGCCGTTCGGCCTATGAGGGTTTGGCGAAATAGCCGCTATGCCGCCGTGATGAGGGCGACGCCTGCGAAGGCGCTGACGACGCCGATCCCCTGCCCGCGCGAGATCCGCTCGCCGAGGACGAGCCGCGCCAGGAGCACGGTCACCACGGGATAGAGCTGCGCGAGGACGGCGGCGAGCGCCAGCAGGCTCTTCGTCGTGGCGACGGCGAACAGCGCGTTGCCCGCCGTGTCCAGCACGCCGATCAGAAGGAGCACGGGCAGGTCGCGCTCGCGGAGAGCGAAGCTCGGCCGGAGAACGAGGGCGGTGAGGACGAGCAGCGCGAACGACGTTCCCCGCATGGCGAGCGTCCCCCAGTATGGATCACCCTCGCTGGCCTCGCCGAGCGCGACGAGGAGCAAGCCGAACGCGAGCGCCGCGACGAGTGCCAGGCCCACCCCTTCGGCTCTGCCCGCGTGTCCGCCCTCGACCGCGCGCGTCCGCGAGGCGAGGACGACGCCCGCAACCGCGAGCCCGATGCCGGCGGCCTGGGCGGCGCTCGGACGCTCGCCCGTTGCCAGCCCGGCGACGACAGGGACGACCGCCGCCGTTCCGGAGATGGGCGCGACGATGCTCATCGGCCCGACGGCGAGGCCGCGGTAGAGCGCCGCCAGACCGACGGCGCCTGCGACACCCGCGAGCGACCCGAAGAGGAGGTAGCGGCCGTCGGGCGGGCCGGCCCCACGGAAGGCGACGACGAGCGCGATCGTGATCAGTCCGGCCGCTTGCGAGACGACGAGGACGGTGACCACGGGAAGGCGCCTGGTCCGGAGCCCGGCGAGGAAGTCGCCGAGCCCCCAGCTCAGGCTCGCGGTCAGCGCGAGCAGAGGGCCGGTCAATCTAGGAGAACGTCGCCCCTATGCGACCGAGCAGCTCGACGGTGTTGGCGAACGCGAACTCGCTCCTGGGCGGCAGCGCGTCGGCGGGGAACCAGGCGAGCTCGGCGACGTCGTCCGCGGGGCGCGGATCCCCTGCCGTGAGGCGGGCCTCCCAGTAGAAGTTGATGGTCGCGTTGCCGTCCTCGCCGTACGTGTCCGGGATCCCGCCGAGGTACTCACCCGGGTCGACCGTGAGTCCGGTCTCCTCGAGCAGCTCGCGGCGGAGCGTCTCGAGCGGCTCCTCTCCCTCGTCCATGAAGCCCCCGAGGAGATCCCACAGCCCGGCCCCCGGATCGAACGCGCGGCGGGCGAGGAGGATCCTGCCCCGGTCGTCGCGGACGACCGCGCTGACTGTGGGCCCCGGGTTCGCGTACACCTCGAGGCCACACGAGGGACAGTGGACCGAGCTCTCGGCGTGATCGAGGGCAGTCAAGCAGCGAGGACAGGCCCGCCACTCCGCGAGCTGAGCGGACGTTGGCATAGGATCGAGCCTACTTGAGGCACCAGGCCGCGACCGTCCACGAGCTGGCGCGGGTCGCCGAGCTCTCCGTCCTTCCCGGCGAGACCCTCACGAGGCTCGCGCGGGAGCTGGAACGCCACGAGCTCGGCCCGGGCGAAGAGCTCGACGCCGGCGACCAGTTCGCCGTCGTCCTGAGCGGCCTCGTGAACGGGCCGGAGGGCGTCCTGCGCCCGGGCGACCGCGCCTTTGGGTCCTTGCGGGCGCTGACCCCGTCGGCCGTCGCGACCTGCGAGCACTCTGCGTACGAAGCGATCGCCGGCGACTAGCTGTCTCCCGGGGTCACGGCCAAGTGCCTGGCACCGGGACGTGGCCGCAGCGGACGGCTTCAGGCCGCCGTTAGCTCTGCGAGGACGGCGTCCGCTAGCGGGGGCCACGCGGCCAGAGCCCACTCGGCGAACTCGAGGTCGGTGAGGCAGGCACACGCGACGCGGGCGTCGGGGTCCACCCAGAGGAACGTGCCCGCGCCGCCGAAGTGGCCGAACGTCCGCGGCGAGTTGGCGGCACCCGTCCAGTGCGGGCGCTTCGCGTCCTTGAGCTCGAAGCCGAGCCCCCAGTCGTTCGGCTCCTGGCGGCCGATGCCCGGGAGGACGCCGACGAGGCCGGGGAAGGCGACCGCGGTCGCCTCCGCGAGCGTCTCGGGCGCGACGAGGGTCGGCGTCAGCAACTCGCGGCCGAAGGCCGTGAGGTCCGCGAGCGTCCCCCAGATCCCCTCCGACGGGCGCCCCCGCAGCTCGGCGCCGGCGAGCACGAGCGGGTCGAGGACCGCCGCCTTCAAGTACTCGCCGAACGGCATCTCCGCCCGCTCCGCCACCAGCGCCCCGAGCAGGTCGAAGCCCGTGTTCGAGTAGATGCGGCGCTCGCCGACGCCTGCGAACGGCCTCTCTCCTTCGAACGGTAGGCCCGACGCGTGCGCGAGCAGGTGGCGGACGGTGGAGCCCGGAGGGCCGGCAGGCTCGTCCAGGTCGAGAATCCCCTCCTCGGCGGCGACGAGCACCGAGAGCGCGGTCAGGAGCTTCGTGACCGACGCCCAGCGGAAGACGACGTCCGCCGGGCCGCGCTTGCCGGCGATGCCCTCCTCCGTCAGAACGGCGACCGCCGCGTTTGGCGCAGGCCACTCGTCGATCTGCTCCAGGGCCTTCACGGTCGGCGATACTAGTGGTCGACATGGAGCGCCAGATCGTCTCCTCCGGCTCTCCGTACGAGCCCATCGTCGGCTACTCGCGCGCGGTGCGCGTGGGCGACCGGGTGTTCGTCGCCGGCTCCGCCCCGATCATGGCCGACGGCTCGGATCCGCCCCCCGACGCCTACGGCCAGGCGAGACGCTGCCTCGAGATCGTCGCAAACGCGCTGCGGGAGGCCGGCGCCTCGCTCGAGGACGTCGTGCGGACCCGCGTCTACTTGACCGACGCCGCCGCCTTCGACGGCTTCGCCAAGGCCCATGGCGAGGCTTTCTCGGAGGTCCGCCCCGCGAACACGACCGTCGTCGTCGCGGCGCTCCTCGATCCCCGTTGGCTCCTGGAGATCGAGGCGGAGGCCGTCGTCACCGGCTAGCTCTCGAGCCTGAGCCTGTCGCCCTCCTCGACGCCCCAGCGCGAGTAGGAGCCCTGGTTGACCTCGAGCGCGCTCCAGTAGGGCACGCCGGGGTCGTAGACCTCGCACGGATCGGCCTCGCACGGCTCCATGTCGAGGATCCTGAGGATCGTGCCGTCCTCGTCGGCGAAGGCGATGGAGAGCGGGATGAGCGTGTCCTTCATCCAGAAGCCGCTGGCGGTGGCCTCGTCGAAGAGGAAGATCATGCCGGCGTCCTCCGCGAGGGACTCCCGGTTCATCAGACCGACCTGCCGCTCCTCGGGGCCGTCCGCGACTTCGACCGGCACGACGACCTCGCCGGAGGGCGTCTGGATCACCACGACCGGGCCGCTCTGCTCGGGCTCGCTCGTCGTCGCTTCTTCCTCGGTCGTCGTCGCCTCGACGCCGGCGACGGTCGTGGTCGGTGGGCTGGCCGTGTCCTCGCCGCCGCAGGCGGCCAGGAGGAGGACGAGCGCGAGGAGGGCGATGCGGCGCACACCGCCATCCTCGCAAGAACCGTGCCCGCGACGGCGACCTAACATGCCGACCGTCTCGGAGTAGAGTTGTCGCTCCCATGAAGCAGATCTACCCTGCCTCGATCACCGGGAAGGGCTTCGCCGAGGGAGGCAGCGTCCTCGATCACCGCTTCGGCGCGTCGGAGCCGTTCACGCTCGGGGTCGAGGAGGAGTACATGCTCCTCGACCCGCAGACGTTCGACCTCGTCCAGCACGTCGACACCGTCCTCACCGCGGCGATGGACGGCGAGTTCGACGAGCGGGTGGGGCCGGAGCTGATGCAGTCGGTGCTCGAGATCTCGACGCCCGTGTGCAAGACGGCCGGCGACGTCGACGGCGAGCTGCACAAGCTCCGCGCCCACGTGGCCCAGGCGGCGCGCAGCGAGGGCCTGCGCGTCGGCTCCGCGGGCACGCACCCGTTCAGCCTCTTCGAGCGCCAGCGGATCACCGCACGCGACCGCTACCGGAATCTCGTCGACCAGCTCCAGTACGTCGCCAGGCGCGAGCTCATCTTCGGCTGCCACATCCACGTCGCCGTGGACGACCCGGACAAGGCGATCCACGTCATCAGCGCGCTGCTCGTCCACCTGAGCGAGCTGCTGGCGCTCTCGGCAAGCTCGCCGTTCTGGCGCGGCGAGCCGACCGGGCTCTCGTCGAGCCGCCAGATGGTCTTCGCGGCCTTCCCGCGCTCTGGCCCACCGCCCCGCTTCCGGGACTACGAGGACTACGCCGAGGTCGTCGGCCAGCTCGAGAAGACGGGCTGCATCGCCGACTACACGCACATCTGGTGGGACGTGCGGCCGCACCCGCGCTTCGGGACGATCGAAGTACGGGTGATGGACGCGATCACCCGCGTCGAGGAGACGGTGGCCATCACCGCGTACGTCCAGGGGCTCGTGAAGCACTACTCCGAGCTCTACGACGCCGGAAAGGACCTGCCGACGTACCACCGGATCCTCGTCACCGAGAACAAGTGGCTGGGCGCTCGCTACGGCCTCGAGGCGCCGGTGATGGACCTCGTCACCGGCCGGCGGAACCGAGTGCCGATCGCGCAGCTCATCCGCCGCGCGCTCCGCGACATCGAGCCGCACGCGCGCGAGCTCGGCTCCGACCGCGAGCTCGAGGGCATCCGCGACATCCTCGGCCGCGGCAACGGCTCCGACCGCCAGCTCCGGATCTTCAACGCCAACCGCGACATCGTCGAAGTCACCCGGGAGATCTCGGACGCGACCGAGGCGGGGGCGGCGGTCAAGGCATGAGCGCAGCGGGCATCGGCGACCCGATCCCGGACGTGACGGTCTGGCGCTCGACGTCGGACACGGTCGGGCTCCGCGAGCTCGCTGCGGAGTCGCCGTACCTCCTCCTTTCCTACCTCTTCGACTGGTCGAGCACGTGCACGAACGAGCTGTCGGAGCTGAACGTGCGCCGGGACGAGCTCCTGGCGACCGGCGTCGCGCCCTACGGCATCTCCCGCGACAGCCCCTGGTCGCACGTCGCCTGGCAACAGGCGCTCGACCTCGAGGTCCCGCTTCTCTCGGACTGGACCGGTGAGGCCGTGCGGGCTCTCGGGATCGTGCAGGAGTTCCGCGGGCTGCCCGACGTCGCCCGTAGGGCCGCGTTTGTCGTGGACGGAGAGGGCATCATCCGCGGCGCATGGCGGTACGGCGCCTCCGAGGTCTCGGACTTCGACATGCTCGTCGAGTCCGCGCGCTCGCTCTCGTAGCGTTCTACTACGGTCGCGGCCTTCGTGGCCACGCTGCCCGCGAGCGCGAGCTTCGGGAGCGCCTTCATCGCGGACGGCGCCCCCGGGCACGGCGAGCCTGCGGCCGGCGACCACCTCCAGGCCGTGTACCGCTTCTGGCTCGTCGGCCACCAGCTGACGCGAGGCGAGGCGCCGTGGGTCGATCCCTACAGCTTCCAGCCGCTGGTCGAGCCGCAGGTCGTCCTCGCCGGCTGGCCGTTCGGGCTCGCCTTCTGGCCGCTCGACGCCGCCTTCGGGCCGGTGGTCGCCTGGAACCTGCTGCTCGTGGGAACGATCGTCGCGGCCGGGCTCCTCACGTACGGGTGGCTGCGGGAGCTGGAGCTCGCGGCCGGCGCAGCGGCGCTGGGTGGGCTCGCGTTCGCCCTGGCGCCCTACCGCCTCGCCCAGAGCGGGACGCACCTGCTCGGCTGGATCGCGGTGCTCCTGCCGCTCGCGCTCTTCGCCTACGAGCGCTCGCGCCGTGCCGATCGGGGCCGATCGGCCCACCTCTGGGGCGCGGTGGCCGCCGCTTCGATCGCGTCGATCCCGCTCTCGGGCCAACTCCACCTGGCGCTCGGCGCCGTCCCCTTCGTCGCCGTCTACGTCGCCGTCCGGGCGGCGCCGGTGGCCGCCACCTGGGCCGCCGCGGGGCTCGCCGCGGCCGTCGGCGCCGGCATCGCCATCCACCTGGCGATCGTCCGCGAGTCGGCGGAGAGCGAGGGCCGTTCGCTGCAGGAGGTCGGCGAGTTCTCCGCGGGCTTCTGGGACCTCGTCAACCGCTGGCTGTCGAGCGACCTGGAGACGTTCGTCTATCTCGGTTGGCTGCTGCCCGTGCTGGCCGTCGCGGGCGCGGTCCTGCTCTGGCGGAGCGGTCGGCGGCTGCTGACCGCCCTCCTCGGAGCTGCGGCGCTCCTGCCGCCCCTGCTCGCGCTCGGGACGAATCTCCCGCTCTACGAGCTGCTCTGGAACGCTTTCCCGCCGCTCCGTTTCCCGCGGGTCCCGGGGCGGCTCATGCCGATCGCCGGCCTCGCGGTGGCCGCCCTGGGAGCGGTGGCGGCCGCCCGCCTCATCGCCGCCTCGGGGCGCCGCGCGGGCCTGGTGACGGCCGTCCTCCTCGCGCTCGTGGCCGCCGACCTCCTCGTCTTCCCCCTCGGCTCCTCGAGCGCCGACGAGGGAAACGACGCTTACGCAGCCTTGCGGGACGAGCCTGCGGGCCGCGTGCTCGAGCTTCCCCTCTTCGAACCGGGCATCCACTACGGGAGCGTCTACGACTACTACCAGCTGCAGGCGCCGCGCGAGCGCCCGGGGGGCTACTCGACGCTCGTCCCGCGCGAGGCCTACGACTTCTACTTTCTCCGCAACCGGCTCTCCTGCGGCGTCTGGCTTCCGGGAGACGAGGAGACGCTCGCGGACATGGACGTCGGGCACGTGACCTTCCACGCCGGCATGTACGAACAGGGCACCGTGCCCGGCGGGTGGTTTGGCTGGCAGAGCCTCTTCGACCATGGCTTCTCGCCGGTCGCCCGCGGAGGGCGGGTGACGCTCTTCTCCCACGACGGCGGCGCGGTCCTCGCAGCGCCGGTGGCCGAGCCGCCGCGCTGGCAGCCGCTCTTCTGCGAGGGATGGGAGGGCCGCGTCATGGACGAGCGGCAGGCGCCCTTCTGGGTCTACGGAGCCGGGACGCTCCGGCTCCGGGTCTCGGCTCCGGCGGAGACGCCCGCGTCGCTTTGGGTGGACGGCGACCTCGTGGAGAGGATCCAGGTGGACGGCACGGCGACCGTCGAGGCCGAGCTGGCAGGCGACCGCTGGCACGCGCTCGTCCTCGAGGTGCCGCAGCTCCTGGAGACGACGCCGCCGCAGGGGCTCGAGCTCGAGTCTCTAGCCCTCGCCGGGTGACGAGTAGGGATTCGGCACCGAGAACCAGAGGACGACGGCTTCCTCCTCCTCGGACGGATTGCGCCAGGTGTGGGGATCCTGCGGCGAATAGGTGACCGTGTCGCCGGAGGCGACGAGGTAGCGCGTCTCCTGCACCCGGAGCTCGAGTTGCCCGGCGAGCACGTAGACGAGCTCGACGTCGGCCGGGAAGGTGTAGAAGTCCTCGCCCGCGCCGGCTCGCGGCGGGATTCTGGACTCGATCAGATGGAAGCGCTGCTCGTCGCCCGGGCTGAGAACGAGGTCTTCGTGCGCCCCGATGGCCGTCCAGGCCGGAGCGTTCTCGCGCCGGATGACCGCGCCCGTCGGCGCCTCGTCCAGGACGTCCCCGAAGCGCACGTCCAGCGCCGAGCAGATCCGCGCGAGCGACGAGAGCGAGACCGAGGTCAGGTCCCGTTCGAGCTGGCTGAGAAAGCCGCTGGTGAGGCCGGTCGCCTCCGCGAGCTCGGCCATCGTCATCCCCCGCTCCCGGCGAAGCGAGCGGAGGCGCTCGCCCACGCGCTTCTGGGTGGTCATGTCCGCGGTCAAGTGCCGATGGTACCGCCCCGGTTGACCGCCGAGAACCCTTCGACGGCAGCTTCAACGTCAACCTGGCGCGCCGGGGCTACCGCCTGAGGACGCGCACCGGCATCCCGACGGGCGTCCGGCGGTAGAGCCACTTGGCGTCGTGGCGGGTAACGCGCACGCAGCCGTGCGAAGCGGGCTCGACCGGAACGCTTCGCGCCTGGTGGACGGCGATCCCGCCGACGAAGTAGCTCGCGTACGGGAGCCGCACCTCGTACGGAATCGAGACTGCCCGCCGCCGCTTGCGGAAGATCTCGTACCGGCCCGCGGGCGTGGCGAAGCGGGGCTTGCCCGTCGACACGTGCGAGACGCGCGCCACCCGTCCGCGTCGAACGAGAAGCAGCACCTGGCGCTCGAGCAGGATCTCGACCCTGTCTCGCCGGCCCCTGGTCAGCGGCGTCGGTCGCTTCGCCTCGGCCAGCGCCCGCTGGGTGACGGGCCCCGGGATCCCGTCGCGGAGAAGGCCCTCCCACTTCTGGAACGCGATCACCGCCGCCCGGCTCTGCTCGCCGAAGATGCCGTCGACCCCGCTGCGAGGCAGGAAGCGAAGGTCGGCGAGCTTTCGCTGCACCTCCTCCACGGTCTTCGGGCGGATGCTCACCCCGGCCGCAAGCGGGTCGGCGGCCGCCGGCGGGGCAAGGACGAACGCGACCGCAACCAGGGCGACGGCTGCCGCCCCGGCTCGACTGGGCGAGGGAGCCGGTGCCCGGACTTCCATGACCGCAGGTCGATGATAGGGCCGCGTTACCGAATCTGCCAGGTGTCGCCGGCGTGGAGGAGCGCCTCGAGGTCGCCCTCTCCCTGCCTCTCCCTGGCGTCTTCCACCTGCGCCGCCATGAGCTCGTCGTACGCCGGCCGCGCGACGTCCCGGAAGACGCCGAGCGGGAGCGGGCCCGGCAGCGGGTAGCTCAGCCGCCCCAGGGCGAAGGCGATCTCCGGGCCGTCCGCGTGCGCGTCGTGGACGAGGAGCGCCTCTTCGCCCACGTCGGCGACGTCGACGATCTCGGCGGAGCCGTCGGCGCCGAGCCTGACTCCCCGCTCGCGCTCGGCGCCGAAGCGGATCGGCGAGCCATGCTCGAGGACGATGCGGTTTGCCTTCTCGTCCCGCACGTGGTCGAAAGCGCCGTCGTTGTAGACGTTGCAGTTCTGGAGGATCTCGACGAACGCGGCGCCCCTGTGGCGGGCGGCCGCGTGCAGGACCTCGGTCAGGTGCGCGCGGTCGGTGTCGATTGCACGCGCCACGAACGTCGCCTCGGCGCCGAGCGCGACCGACACGGGGCTCAGCGGCCAGTCGATCGAGCCCATCGGCGTTGGGCCGGTGACCTGGCCGACCGGGCTCGTCGGCGAGTACTGGCCCTTCGTCAGCCCGTAGACCTGGTTGTTGAAGAGGAGGATGGTGATGTTCACGTTGCGGCGCAGGGCGTGGAGGAAGTGGTTGCCGCCGATCGAGAGGGCGTCGCCGTCGCCCGAGACGACCCAGACCGAGAGGTCCGGACGCGACGTCGCGAGGCCCGTGGCGATCGCCGCGGCGCGACCGTGGATCGAGTGGAGCCCGTAGGCGTTCACGTAGTAGGGGAAGCGGGCGGCGCACCCGATCCCGGAGACGAAGACGAGCCGCTCGCGCGGGATCCCGAGCTCGGGCAGGAAGCCCTGCATCGTGGCCAGGACCGCGTAGTCGCCGCAGCCCGGGCACCAGCGGACTTCCTGGTCCGTCTTCAGGTCCTTCGCGCCCAGGAGGGGAAGCTCCGTCATGCGAGCTCCTCGATCGCGTCGGCCAGCTCGGCCGAGGTGAAGGGGACGCCGCGGACGCGCTGGTAGCCGACGGCGTCGACGAGGAACTCGGCGCGGACGAGCTTCAGAAGCTGTCCGAGGTTCATCTCGGGGACGAGCACGCGGTCGTACGAGCGGAGGACGTCGCCGAGGTTCCGCGGGAACGGATTGAGATAGGAGAGGTGGGCGTGCGAGACGTTGGCGCCCCGCTCGCGGGCGCTGCGAACGCCGGCCGCGATCGGCCCGTGCGTCCCGCCCCAGCCGAGCACGAGGAGGTTGGCTCCCTCCTGGTGGTCGACGATGACCTCCGGGATGTCCGCCGCGATGCCCGCCACCTTCTCGGCGCGGATGCGAACCATGAGATCGTGGTTGTCGGGGTCGTAGGAGATGTCGCCCGTGCGCTCCTCCTTCTCGAGGCCGCCGATCCGGTGCTCGAGGCCGGGCGTGCCGGGGAGCGCCCACTGGCGGGCGAGGGTCTGCGCGTCGCGCACGTACGGGAAGTAGCGGTCGCCGTCGTTCGGCTCGGTCGCCAGCTCGGGCGAGATGTCCGGCAGGTCGGCCACGTCCGGGAGGAGCCAAGGCTCGGAGCCGTTCGCCAGGTAGGCGTCCGAGAGCAGGTAGACCGGCGTGCGGTACTTCAGGGCGATGCGCGCGGCCTCGATCGCCATGTCGAAGCAGTGGCCGGGCGAGGTCGCGGCGACCACCGGCACCGGCGACTCGGCGTTGCGGCCGAACAGGACCATGAGCAGGTCGGCCTGCTCGGGCTTGGTCGGCATCCCGGTCGAGGGCCCCGCCCGCTGGATGTCGAGGATGACGAGCGGGAGCTCGAGCGCGACCGCGAGCCCGACCGTCTCCGCCTTGAGGACGACGCCCGGCCCGCTGGAGGTCGAGACACCGAGCGCGCCGCCGAACGACGCCCCCAGCGCTGCGCCGACGGCGGCGATCTCGTCCTCGGCCTGGAAGGTCCGCACGCCGAAGCGCTTGAGCCGTGCCAGCTCCTCCAGGATCCCGGAGGCCGGCGTGATCGGGTAGGCCCCGAGGAAGAGCGGCAGCCCGCTCTGAACGCTCGCGGCGACGAGCCCCATGGCGAGCGCCTGGTTCCCGGTGACGTTGCGATACGTGCCGGGCGGGAGCTGCGCGGGCCTGACCTCGTACTGCACCGCGAACTCCTCGGTCGTCTCGCCGAACGCGTAGCCGGCGCGGAAGGCCCTGACGTTCGCCTGCGCGATCTCGGGGAGCTTGGCGAACTTCTTCTCGAGGAACTCGACCGTCCCCTCCGTGGGGCGGCTGTAGAGCCAGGACATGAGCCCGAGCGCGAACATGTTCTTCGAGCGCTCGGCCTCGCGCTTGGAAACGTCGAACTCCTTCAGCGCCTCGATGGTCAGCGAGGTGAGCGGCACCCGCTGCACCCGGAACTCACCCAGCGAGCCGTCCTCGAGCGGGTTCTCGTCGTAGCCGGCCTTCTGGAGGTTCCGCTCGTTGAAGGCGTCGGTGTTGACGATGATCGTCGCGCCCTTCGGCAGGCCGCTCAGGTTCGTCTTCAGAGCGGCCGGGTTCATGGCCACGAGCACGTCGGGCGCGTCGCCCGGCGTGAGGATGTCGTGGTCGGAGAAGTGGATCTGGAAGCCGGACACGCCCGGCAGCGAGCCGGCAGGGGCCCTGATCTCCGCCGGGAAGTCCGGCAGCGTCGAGAGGTCGTTGCCGAGGACGGCCGTCTCGCTCGTGAAGCGCCCGCCGGTGAGCTGCATGCCGTCTCCGGAGTCTCCTGCGAAGCGGATGACGACCCCATCCCGCTGCTCGACCGGCTTGGGCATTGTGCAGCTTCAGGTATAGCGCACGGGCAAGAGCCACGCAGTGACCTACGTCCCCGCCGACGACCGCTACGACCGGATGCTGGGCTCGGGCGGTGGCAGGCTGACGATCTCGTCCATGCGGTCGAGGCCCTCCGGCCGGTGCGTGATCAGGAGCACGGTGCGCCCGCCGGCGGCGTCGAGGACGTCGTCGATCAGCCCCTGCGCGGTGGGCGGGTCGAGGTGCGCCGTCGGCTCGTCCAGGACGAGGACGGGGGCGTCGGCGAGGAGCGCGCGCGCCAGCACCAGCCGCTGGCGCTGACCGCCGGAGAGCATGCGTCCCTCCTCGCCCACCTGCGTGTCGAGGCCGGCGGGGAGCGAGGCGACCCACTCGGCCAGCCGGGCCCGCTGGAGCGCGGCCCAGAGGTCGGCCTCGTCCGCGTCGGGGCGGGCGAGGCGCAGGTTCTCGCGGATGGTCGAATCGAAGACGTGCGCGTCCTGGCCGGCGAGGGCGAACATGGCTCGGACGTCTTCCTGACGGTACTCGCGGACGTCGTGGCCGGCGATCGTGACCCGACCCTCGGCGGGATCGAGGAAGCGGAGCAGCAGGTTCGTCACCGTCGTCTTCCCAGCCCCGCTGGGGCCGACGAGGGCAACCCGCCGGCCGGCTTCCAACCGGAGCTCGAAGCCGCGCAGGGCAGGCTCCTCGTCGCCGTAGCCCGCGGTCACTCCCACGAGCTCCACCGGAGCCCGCCGCGGCGGACCCGGGTGCGGCTCCGCCGGATCGCAGACGAGCGGCTTCCGAGCCATCGTCTCGAGGACCCGCCGGCCGGCCGCGAGGAGGCCCGAGGCCTCGCGGGCGCCGGCCGGAAGCGTGAAGACGGCGTCGAAGGAAGCGAGCGCGAGCAGCGCCAGCGCCGCCACGAAGACCCGGTCGAGGGTGCCGGCGGAGTGGGCGTCCACGGCCGCTGCCAGCACGCCGGCGACAGTGGCTCCGGCGACGAGGAGCACGAGCGCCTCCACGGCGCCGCCGGCGAAGGCGTCGCGCCGGCCGAGGCGCACGAGCTCGGCGTCCGCCGCGCGAATGCGGGCTACGGTCTCCTGATCGCGTCCGAAGGCGACCAGCTCCGGGGCTCCTCGGAGCAGCTCGACCAGGTCGGCCGTCAACTCGCCGCGGGCGGCGGCCTGCCGCCGCCCGGCGGAGCGGCTGACGGTCCAGGCGAGGAGCGGAACGACTACCCCGCCCACGAGCAGGCCCGCCGCGAGGATTGCGGCCGCGGACGGCAGCACCGTCGCCGACGCGGCGACCGCGACCGCCGCGGCGAGCAGCGCGACGAGCGCCGGACCGAACGCGCGCGGGTACAGGCCCTGGAGAGCGTCGACGTCGCCGACCAGGCGATTGAGGAGCTCCCCTCGGCGATAGCCCTCGAGCTGTGCAGGCGCAAGCGGCTCGATGCGCTCGTAGAAACGGGCGCGGACGCGGGCAAGTGAGCGCAGGGCGAGGTCGTGAGAGACGATCCGCTCGAGGTAGCGTGCGAGCGGCCGGGCGAGCCCGAAGAAGCGCACCGCGACGATCGTCACGGTCAGCGACAGGATCGGCGGCTGCTCGGCTGCGCGCGAGATGAGGTAGCCGGCGGAGGTCATGAGGCCGATCCCGAAGACGACGGCGAGCGCGCCGAGCGCGGCGGCGACCACGACGCGGCGGCCCGGGAAGCCGGCGAGCGCGAACAGCCTGAGCACCGTGCTCATCTCCTGGCCGCCTCCCGCGGCGCGAAAGCTCGCACGCCTGGGAGCCGCACGACGCGGTCCACCCGGGCCTCGAGCTCGCCCCGGTGGGTGATGAGGAGAACGGTGCGACCCGAGAGCGCGCGCTCCACCGTCTCGCCGACGAGCTCCGCGGCGGCCGGATCGAGATCGGCGGTGGGCTCGTCCAGGATCAGGAGCGGCGCATCACGGAGGAACGCCCTGGCCAGGGCGATTCTCCTCAACTGGCCGGCGGACAGCGGCCGCCCCCCGTCGCCGACAACGGTCTCGTACCCGCTCGGCAGCGCGCGGACGAACACGTCCGCGCCGGCGAGCACGGCGGCCTCCCGCACCGCGTCGTCCGTGGCGACCGGGTCGCCGAGGCGAATGTTGTCGGCCACCGTGCCCCGAAAGAGCGTCGGCCGCTGTGGGACCCAGGCGACCTGCGTGCGCCACGCGGCGGCGTCGCACTCCGCGAGGTCGACGCCGCCGCAGGTGAGACGGCCGGCGGTCGGCTCCGCGAACAGCAGGAGCAGCGTGGCGATCGTGCTCTTGCCCGCTCCGCTCGGCCCCGTGAGCGCGACCGTCTCACCCGGCGCGAGCTCGAGGTCGACGCCGGCGAGCACCTCGCCGTCGCGCCCCGGGTACGAGAAGGAGACGCCCTCGAGCCGGACCGGCGCCTCGCCCGGGCTCGGGGGCGTGAGGGTTCCGGACGGCCGGGCACCGGCATCCTCGGCGAGGTCCAGGAGGCGCTCGCCGACCGCGCGGCCCTCCGCGCTGGCGTGGAACTGCGCGGCCAAGTTCCGGAGCGGCAGATAGAGCTCGGGCGCGAGGACGAGCACCGTCAGACCCGCCTCGAGCCCCAGGCCGCCCTCGACGAGGCGGACGCCGACGGTCACGGCCACGAGCGCGATCCCGAGGGTGGCGGCAAGCTCGAGGACGGTGCCCGAGAGGAAGGCGACCCGCAGGGTGCCCATCGTCGCCCGCCGGTATTCGTCGCCGACGCGCGCGATCTGCTCAGCCTGCGCCTCGCCGCGGTTGAAGGCGCGCAGCGTCGGCAGGCCCCTGACGACGTCGAGGAAGTGCGCCGCCAGGAGCCGCAACGCTTCCCAGCGCCGACGTGTGCGCCGCTCGGTGTAGCGGCCGACGAGCCACATGAAGACAGGGACGAGCGGGAGCGTCAGCAGCATGATCCCGGCCGAGAGGAGGTCGATGGAGGCGACGAGGGCGAGCACCGCGACCGGCACGACGAGCGCGAGGACGACCTGCGGGAAGTAGCGGGCGAAGGTCGCCTCGAGCGCGTCGACGCCGCCGACCGCCACGGTCGCCACCTCTGCGCTTTCCGCGCCGTCGAGAGCGGCAGGCCGGTCGCGGAGCCGCCGCTCGACGAGGTCGAGCCGCAGCTCGGAGAGCGTGGTCGCCGCCGCTCTCCTCCCCACGACCTCGAAACCCCAGGCCGCCGCACCGCGACACGCCGCCACGGCGACAAGGAGCACGAGCGGGAGCGTCAGCTCGTCCAGCGCGGCGCCCTCGAACCCGCGGGCCGCGACGCGCGCCAGCAGCACCGCCTGCGCGAGAACGAGGAGCGCCGCGAGGACGCCGAGCGCTGCATCGACCGCGAGGAGTACGCGCACGGCCCGCGCGCGCCCGAGCAGACGCGGGTCGATTGGCCCCACGCGCCGCTAGTGCTCCTCGACGCGGAGCCGGCCGCGGAAGACGTAGTACGTCCAGCCCTGGTAGAGGAGCACGACCGGAGCGAGGATCGCGGCGGCGACGGTCATCACGGCGAGCGCGTAGTGGGACGAGGAGGCGCCCTCGACGGTGAGACTGTTGGCGAACTCAGGGTGGGAGACCATCACGCGCGGGTAGAGGCCGGTGAAGAGCGTCGCCACGAACAGGACGGTGCCGGCGCCGGTCATCGCGAACGTCCAGCCGCTACGGCCGGCGAAGGCGAAGACCACGGCGAGGGCGACCGCCGCGATCCCCGCCGCGGCCGGGAGGACCGGCGGGAAGAGGTCCTTGTCGTTCCGGTCCACGGCGACGGCCACGGTCCAGGCGAGGAAGCCGCCGGTCACGAGCGCGGCCGGCACCGCCAGCTGCCGCGAGGCACGGCGGGAGCGCTCGAGCAGGTCACCGGTCGTCTTCAGGGACAGGAACGTTGCGCCGTGGAAGGCGAACAGGAGGACGGCCGCCACCCCGGCGACCGCCGTGTACGGGCTGAAGAGGTCGAAGAAGTCGCCCGCGAAATGGCCGTCCGCGTCGATCGGCACGCCGTGGACGAGGTTGGCGAGGCCGACTCCCCAGACGAGGGCCGCCCCGGCGCTCCCGATCGTGTTCGCCCACATCCACGTCGCCCGCCAGCGTGGGCTCTCCCGCTTCTCGCGCCACTCGAAGGAGACGACGCGGACGATCAGGAAAGCGAGGACGAGCAGCAGGGCGATGTAGAAGCCCGAGAACATCGTCCCGTACCAGGCCGGAAACGCGGCGAAGGTGGCCCCGCCCGCGACGACGAGCCAGACCTCGTTCCCGTCCCAGACCGGGCCGATCGACTCGAACATCACGCGCCGCTCCCGCTCGTCCCTGGGCAGGAACGGAAGCAGCATCCCGACGCCGAAGTCGAAGCCCTCGAGCAGGAAGTAGCCCGCCCAGAAGAACGCGATGATGAGGAACCAGAGGAGCTGGAGGTCCATCAGTACCCCACGGCCGGCACGGCCTCGTCGCCTTCGCCGCCGACCTGCGGCGGGTCGAGGCGCGCGTAATGGCGCATGAGCACGAAGTCGACGACGGCGAGCAGCCCGTAGAGCACGGCGAAGACGCCGAGGCTGAACGCGATCGTGGTCGTGCTCACGCTCGGCGAGTTCGCGTCGGCCGTCTTCAGGAGCCCCCAGACGATCCAGGGCTGTCGCCCCACCTCCGAGAGCACCCAGCCCGCGAGCGCGGAGACGTACGGCAGCGCGATCGACAGGACGGCGAGCCAGAGAAACCAGCGCGTCCGCTCGAGCCTGCCTCTCCACATGAGCAAGGCGGCGAGTGCCGCGACCACGAAGACGAGCGTCCCGGAGTAGGCCATGATCCGCATGCTCCAGTACGTCGTCCGGACCGGAGGGACGTAGTTCCCGGCGCCGTACTCCTGCTCGTACTCGGCCTGGAGCTGGTTCATCCCCTGCACCTCGCCGTCCAGGGAGCCCGTGGCGAGAAGCGACAGGAGCTTCGGGATCTCGATGTCGAAGCTGGGCGTCTGGTCGTCCTCGCTGAACCCGCCGATCTGGAAGAGGGAGAAGGCGGCCGGCTGCTCGGTGTCCCAGAGCGCCTCGGTGGCGGCGATCTTCATCGGCTGGTACTCGGTGACGACCTCGCCGAGGTAGCTCCCGACGAGCAGGTTCACGGCCGAGACGGGAACGAGGACGATCAGGGCGAGCTTCGCCGCGGGCCGGAAGACCTCGACGTTGCGGCCCCGCAGGAAGTGCCAGCAAGACACCCCGAGGATCACCACCGCTGCGGTCGTGAGCCCGACCAAGATCACGTGGACGAAGGCCCAGATCGCAAAGCGGTTCGTGAGCAGCTCCCAGACGCTCGTCAGCTCGGCGCGGCCGTCGGTGACCGTCGAGCCCACCGGACGCTGCATCCACGAGTTGGCGACGATGATGAAGAAGGCCGAGAGGAAGCTCCCGAGTGCGAACAGCCACACCGTGGCGAGGTGGAGGCGCGGGCCGAGCTTGTTCCAGCCGAAGATCCAGAGCCCGAGGAACGTGGACTCGAGGAAGAACGCGGCCAGTCCCTCGATCGCGAGCGGGGCGCCGAAGACGTCGCCCACGAACGCGGAGTAGACCGACCAGTTCATCCCGAACTGGAACTCCTGCACGAGGCCGGTGGCGACGCCGATCGCGAAGTTGATGAGCATGAGCGTCCCGAAGAACCGCGTGAGCCGGAGCCAGGCCTCGTTCCCGCTCCGGTGCCACAGCGTCTGCATGACCGCGACGAGCGGCGCGAGCCCCAGCGTCAGCGGGACGAACAGGAAGTGGTAGAGCGACGTCGTCGCGAACTGGACGCGCGCGAGGTCGACGGTGGTGACCGCGAGCGTGCTCATGGTCCGGCGTGATCGTATAGCGACCCGGAGGGACGACATCGTCCGCAGGAGAAAGCGGCGGCGTCAGGGGCGTCAGCGAGAATCGCATGCGTGCCCGAAGGGCTTTCGGCGACCGACGTCGGGAAGGAGATCGGCCACCACGCCAAGCACGCGGGCGGGCCGAGCCGGCAGGACCGGACGCTCGCCATCGCTGAGGCCGTCCTCCTCTCGATAGTCACGATCGTCGCCGCGTGGTCCGGCTTCTCCGCAGCCAAGTGGGGGACCGAGGCGTCCCTGGCGCTCGCCCAGGCCTCCTCCACCCGGTCGTTGGCGAACCGCGCGTTCGAGGAGTCGGTGACCTTCCGCGCCGCAGACGCGTCGACCTTCAACGCCTGGTTCACCGCCTACATCGCCGGCGACGAGGAGGCGATGGAGGTCGCCGAAGGGCGCTTCCGGCCCGAGTATCGCGTCGCCTTCGAAGCCTGGCTCGCCACGGATCCGTTCACGAATCCCGACGCGCCGCCGGGGCCGCAGGCGATGCCGGAGTACGTGCCGACGGGCCTGGCCGACTCACGCGAGCTGGACGAGGAGGCTGACGAGCTCCTCGCTGAGGGAGAGGACGCCGGAGAGACCTCTGACAACTACGTTCGGACGACCGTCATTCTTGCGAGCGTGCTCTTCCTGGTCGGCATCAGCACGCAGTTCCCGGTGCGAGCCGTGCGCTACGGGCTTCTCGTCGTCGGCACAGGCCTGCTGCTCTTCGGGGGCGTGTTGATCCTGCTGCTGCCGCCGCCCCCGTGATCACCCGGGGACGATGCCCCAAGCGCTCGTGTAGCTCTCGCCGGGCTCCAGCCGGACGAGATCCTCGCCCGTCCGGAACGCGTTCGGCGGACAGGTCATCGGCTCGACGGCGAGGCTGCGGCGGCTCACGTCGGGGAGCGGGTCCCCGGTGAAAAGCTGCAGGTAGCGGTAGCTCTCGTCGACCCAGAGCGTCAGGCCGGCACGGCTCACGGGATCGCGCAGCTCGACGCGCGCGCGCCCGTCCTGGCCGCGCTCGAGATCGGCGAAGGCGTGGTCGAGAGTCGTCACGCCGATCTCGGTGGGCCGGCGGAAGTCGTAGTCCGTCGCCTCGACCGGCTCCCTGCCGACCGGGAGGCTTCGCTCGTCGACACGCAGCACCGTGCGTCCGGGAGCGCGCAGGATCAGGGAGTCGACGATCGGAGTCCCGAGCGTCAGATACGGGTGCTGGCCGCTCCCGAACGGGCACGCCTCCTCCCCGGCGTTGGTGGCCGTCGTCCGGACGGTCAGCCCGCTTTCGGAGAGCGCGTACTCGATCCGGAGGGAGAGCGCGAACGGATAGCCGGGCCGCGGCGTGAGCTCGTGCTCCACGACCACGCGACCCGAAGCGCGCTCCCCGACAGTCCACGCTGTGTCGCGGACGAGGCCGTGGATCGCGTTCCCCCGCTCGGGCTCGTTCAGCGGGAGCTCGTGCCGGCTGCCGTCGAACTCGTAGGCGCCGTCCTCGAGCCGGTTCGGCCACGGGATGAGCACCTGCCCGCGGCCCGACGGGGCCGGCTCGCCGGCGGGGTACCCGTCGAGCAGCTCACGGCCGGCGGCAGCGTACGAGCGCAACCCGCCCCCGACCGTGTCGACCGCGGCCCGCTGGTCGCCCGCCTCGATCTCGACGTCCGTCAAGCCATGCGCCCTAGCAGGTGGTCGCCGACGCGAAGCGCGTTCGCCATCGCCGTCAACGCCGGGTTCACTGCACCGATGCTCGGAAAGAAGCTCGTGTCGACCACGTAGAGGTTGTCGAGCTCGTGCGCGCGGCAGTCGACGTCCAGGACCGAGTCGGCGGGGTCCGAGCCGAACCTGCATGTCCCGGCCTGGTGCGCGCAGCCGGCCTCCGGGATCTTGTTCTTCATGTACGCGAAGCGGTGGACGAGGTGCCCCGGGTTCACGTCCAGCTCCCTGATGATCGACCTACCTTCGCGTTGCCGATGATGACGACGTCGTAGGACTCATGAGATCTCCTCCAGTCGCTCGGCGAGGATGATTCGGCCGGCCGCCTGGATCAGGGCAAGGTGCGAGAAGGCCTGCGGAAAGTTCCCGAGGTGGCGAGCCGTCTGCGTCTCGTACTCCTCGGCATAGAGGCCGAGCGGCGAGGCGATCCGAAGCAGTCGCTCCAGCAGGTCGCGGGCGCGCTGCAGCTCGCCGACGACCGCGAACGCCGAAACGAGCCAGAACGAGCAGATGAGGAACGTCCCCTCCTTGCCGGAGAGGCCGTCGTCGGTCTCGTCCGTCTTGTAGCGGAGAACGAACCCGTGCTCGGTCAGCTCCTGGTCGATCGCCTCGACCGTCTTCCGGAGGCGCTCGTCGTCCCCCGGCAGGAGGCCGAACAACGCCGCGAGGAGGGTCGACGCGTCGAGCGAGTCGGTCGCGTAGTGCTGCCGCAGGACCCCTCGGTCGCTGACGCCGTGCTCGAGGATGTCCGCCTTGATCTCGTCGGCTGTGGCGGCCCAGGACTGCTGAAGCTCGAGATCTCCCCTGATCCCCGCGAGCTTGGCGGCCCGGTCGAGGGCGACCCAGCACATGAGCTTGGAGGAGACGTAGTGCTGGGGTGCGCCGCGCGCCTCCCAGATTCCCTGGTCGGGCTCCTTCCAGACCCCGATCGCGCACTCGGCCTGCGCCTGAACGGTCGGCCACAGCCGCCGCGGGAGCCGTTGGCTCCGCCGCGTGTGGAGCAGGATGGAGTCGAGCACCGCGCCGAAAACGTCGTTCTGGCGCTGGTCGAAGGCGCCGTTTCCGATCCGCACCGGCCTGGCGCCGTCGTAGCCGGAGAGGTCGTCCCGCGTCGATTCGGTGAGGTCTCGGCGGCCGTCGATCCCGTACATGATCTGCAGCGCCCCGTTGTCGTCGGGCTCGAGGTCGGCGACGAACTGCATGAACTCGTCCGCTTCCCAGTCGAGGTTGAGCCAGTGCAGGGCCTGGAGCGTGAAGGTCGCGTCGCGCATCCACGTGTAGCGGTAGTCCCAGTTGCGCTCCCCGCCCGGGGTCTCCGGCAGCGAGGTCGTGAGGGCGGCCACCGTCGCTCCCGTCGGCATGTACGTCAGGCCCTTGATGACGAGCGCCGAACGCTGGATCGCGTCGCGGAAAGGGTGGTCGGGAAGACGGGCGCGCGTCAGCCAGCGGCGCCAGAAGCGGATGGTGGCCTCGATCTTCGCTTCCGCAGCGTCGACGTCCGCCGGGGCGGCCAGGCCTTCAGCCCAGGAAAGGGCGCAGTACGCCCGCTCGCCCGCCGAGAGCGTGTGGCGCGCACGAACCCTATTTCCTTCGATGCCGAGCGCCAAGTCCGACTGGAGGCGAATCGTCTGGCCTGCTCCCGTTCCGTCTGCCGCATGCCGATCGCCGTCGACGAGCGACCATTCCGCCGGCGTCCGCCCGTAGTCGAAGACGGGCTCGCAGACGAGCTCGACCTCGACCAAGCCCCCGAGGCAAGAGACCGTCCGGACGAACATGTGATCGGCGTCGTCGTCGGCGGGCGGTCGCGTGTGCGGCGTGATCAGATCTTCGTGATCGGTCGGCCCGATGGTCAGGGCATCGCGGACGACGATCCAGCCGGTGGGCGTGTTCCAGGTGGTGACGAGGACGTTCGTGCCCGGCTCGTAGGCTCGCGCGGTCGGCACGTTGATCCCGAACGGCGCGATCCGGAAGGACCCGGCCCCGCGGTCCAGCAGGCTCCCGAACGCGCTCGGCGAGTCGAACCGCGGGACAGAGAGCCAGTCGACCGACCCGTCGGGCGCGAGGAGCGCTCCCGTGTGGCAGTTGGAGAGGAACGTGTAGTCGGCGATCGGCGTGAACGGCGAGCGCGTCGCCGCGCTTCTCGCTTCGCTCTTGTTCATGGCGTCACCCAGGGCCCGAGCCAGCGTCCGTGGCCGGCGAGCAGGTCGTTCGCTGCGTCAGGGCCCCACGACCCCGGCGCATAGGAATGCACCGGCGGCGGAGCGTCGAGGAGCGGCTGCATGACCCGCCAGGTCTCCTCGACCCCGTCCTGCCGCGTGAAGCGCGTGCTCTGGCCGACCATCGCGGCATGGAGCAGGACCTCGTACGGGGTCGCCCCCTCGCCGCCCTCCTCGGCGAACTCCATGTCGAGCGTGATCGTCTCGGCCTTCGCGGCATCCGCCCGGAAGGCGTCCAGCCGGACCTGCACGCCCGTCGACGGGTCGAGCTTGATCACGAACTGGTCGGGCTCGGCCTTGGCGGAGATCGCGGAGAAGCCGAGCTTGGGCGGGCGCTTGAAGACGAGCCTCACCTCGGTCTGGATGACGGGCAGGAGCTTGCCGGTCCGGATGAAGAAGGGCACGCCCGACCAGCGCCAGTTGTCGATGTCGAGGCGGAGGGCGGCGAAGGTCTCGGTGGTCGAGTCCGCCGCGACGCCGTCGATGTCGCGGTAGCCGTCGTGCTGGCCCCTGACGTAGTGGTTCGGGCTCGCCGCCGCGATCGCGCGGAACAGCCCGACCATGCCGTCCTTGAGCGTCTCCGGGTCGCCGCCCGCCGGGGGCTCCATCGCGGTCGCCCCGACCACCTGCATGAGGTGGTTGACGACGACGTCGCGCAGGGCCCCGACCGGGTCGTAGAAGTGGCCGCGGTCGGCGACGCCGAAGTCCTCCGCCATCGTGATCTGGACAGACTCGACGTAGTTCCGGTTCCAGACCGGCTCCAGCATCGTGTTGGCGAAGCGCAGGAAGAGGATCTCCTGCAGGCCCATCTTCCCGAGGAAGTGGTCGATCCGGTAGAGCTGCGACTCGTCGATCGACTGGTGCAGCTCGTCGGCGAGCGCGCGGGCCGACTCGCGGTCGTGGCCGAAGGGCTTCTCCACGACGATCCGCGCCGACTTCGTCAGGCCTGCGTCGGCGAGGCCCTTGACCACCCTGCCGAAGAGGAAGGGTGGGATCTCCAGGTAGAAGACCGGGGTGGAGGCGCCCGCGATCGCCTTGCCGACGCGCGCGTACGTCTCTGCGTCGCCAAAGTCGCCCTGAAGGTAGGAGAACCGCGCGGCGAAGCGGCCGAAGACGTCCTCGTCGACCTGCTCCTCCTGCGCCTCGACCGACTCGCGGGCGCGCGCGACGAGCTGGTCGACGGTCCAGTCGTCGACCGCCACGCCGACGATCGGGCAGTCGAGCAGGCCTCGCGCCTCCAGGCGGTAGAGCGAGTGGAAGGTCATCACCTTCGCCAGGTCGCCCGTGATCCCGAAGACGACGAAGATGTCGGCCGTTGCAGACTTGTTCATTCTGCTCTCGCCTACTCGTCCGCTCGCACGGTGATCCGGCCGGGCCGGTCGTGCGCGAAGCCCGCCCACGTCCAGTCCACCATCGCCTTGGCCCTGTCCTCGCCGGTGGAGAGCAAGGCGAGGTGCACGGTGCCCCAGGCAAGCGCGGCCGCCTTGCCCGTCATCGTGCGACCGCGCTGGAACTGGACGACCGCTGCGCCCCGACCGATCGTCGCCATCGTCCCCTTGTCGTGATAGACGAACGGCTCGGTCTCCTCCCCAGCGATGCCTCGTGCGATGTTCTCGCCGGCTCGTTCGCCGGCCTGCAGCGCGACGGAGCCCAGCTGCGGAAGGACCGTGCTCGTCCCGGTGTCGGTGATCCACGCGATGTCGCCGACCGCGAAAACCTCGGGATGTCCCTTCACCCTGAGATCCGGCTCGACCGGAATGCGGTTCCCGTGCTCGAGCTCGAGCCCGAGGGACACGACGATCGGATTGGCCACGAGGCCTGCGCCCCAGACGAGCGTGTGGGCGTCGATCACCTTGCCCGACTTGAGCGTGACGCGGGTGGGCGCAACCGAGGCGACCGTCTCTCCGACCATGCACCTCGACGCCGCGGTCCTCGAGTGCCTTCTTCGTGTACCTGCGAAGCTTCTTCTTGAACATCGCGAATAGCTCGCCTCCGGCCTCGACCAGCACGATGCGCGCCTGCTTTTGCGGCAGGCTCGGGTAGTCCTTGCTGAAGGTGCCGCTGTACAGCTCGATGAGGGCGCCGGCGGTCTCGACGCCGGTAGGACCGCCGCCGACGACCACGATGTTGAGCGCGCCGTCCTTCGCGAGCTCCGGTTTCTTGTCGGTCGCCTCCCACCGCTCGAGGACGTGATCCTTGAGGCGGACGGCGTCGGCGAGCGTATACATCGGGAACGCGTGCTCGGCGGCACCCTCAGTGCCGAAGAAGTTCGACCTCGGCGCCGAGCGCGAGCACGAGGTAGTCGTAGGTGATCGGCGCCAGCTCCGCGAACCGAGCCTCGCGCTTCTCCAGGTCGATCGCGGTGACCGCATCCTGATGGACGGCGACGTTCGGCTGCTCGTGGAAGAGGTCGCGCAGTGGATGGCCGACGGCGCACCGCTCGAGCAGGTCGGTCGCGAGCTGGTACAGAAGTGGTTGGAAGGTGTGGTAGTTGTGCTTGTCCACCAGCACGACGTCGACGTCGGCGTCCTTCAGCTTGCGGCGCCGCCCCGATTCCCGCGAACCCGCCTCCCAGGATGAGGACGAGCGGACGCCGCGACTTCGTCCTCTGCCTGATCCGGCTCCGGCATTCAGATCCTTTCAACGGCCGCGCCCCGGGGGGCGCGGAGGGCGAGTTCGGCGCCAGCTTATGCCCTCGACCCGCTTAGTGTCGTCCCCCTATGAGCCCCGCTTCAGGCGGGGGCGAGGCTTCCGCTCGCGGCCTTCTCTTCCGACCCCTCCTCGGAAGCCGATGCGACTACGACGGCTCCGAGAAGCGCCAGCGCGAGGCCGCCGACAGCCACCACAGCGTGCCAGGCGGGCGGCTGGTCCAGCCGCTCCTGGAGGACGAGCACGCCGAGCAGAACGCTCACAACCGGATTCGCGACCGAGACCGTGGCCACCGACGTCACGAGCCGGCCGGTCGCGAGCGAGACCTGCTGCAGGTAGAAGCCCACGATCCCCGTGGCCGCCATCACCCAGAGCTCCCAGCTCTCGAGCACTGCCGCAGCACCGTCCGCGTGCAACTCCTCGACGACCGGCTTCAGCAGGGTGGCCGAGACCCCGTAGAGGATGCCCGCGACGGTTCCGAACACGGCCGCCTTCGCCGAGAGACCTCCGCGCCCGGCGAACAGGAGCAACCCCGCGCAGACGGCCCCGATCACGAGGAACGCTGCGATCCAGTCCGAGGTCGGCGCGTTGTCGACGCCCCCGGCGGGATCGCCGACGCTCGCGAAGATCGCGAGCCCTGCGACGACGACCGCGGCGCCGAGGATGTGACGCCGCGTGATGGTCTGGTTGGTGAGGAAGTAGCCGAGCGGCATCGCCCAGATGACCGCGGTGACCAAGAGGGGCTGGATGATCGCCACTCTCCCCCGATCGAGCGCGGCAGCCTGCAGCACGATCCCTAGAATCTGCGCCCCCAGGCCCAGCAGCCACACCCAGTTGGTCAGGAGCCGGGCGAACCCTTGCGGCTTCCCCGCCTCGATCCCCGCGGCCATCGACGCCCGCTGCCAGAGCGTGGCCGCCAGCGCGAAGAAGACTGCAGCGAGAACGGCGAGAATTGCCGCAATCTCGTCCATGACCACCGCACGATAGGAGACTCGTCGTCACTAGAGAAGCCGGACGAGCGCGTCGCTCGTGAGCAGGAAGCCGAAGAGGAGGGTCGAGACGAAGGTCATGCGCCGCTCATTGGCGGTGAGCCATTCCTCGGCAGTCGCCATCCATTCGTCCGCGTGCGCGCCGGCGACCAGGTAGCCGGCAACCGGAAGCCATACGAGGATGCTCGCCACCGACACGTAGAGAATGCCGAGCGCGAGCTCCTCCACGGACAGGAGGTCGGCAACCCCGACCGTCGCCCCCGCGACGATCGTGATGCTCAGACGCTTCACGCCACCGACGCCGAGGAGCGCTCCTAGCGCAAAGGCCGTACCCGGTCGCAGCCCCTTCAGCCGCCCGAGGAGGGCCTTCGTTCGGGAACGGCCTTCCGCCGGCCCGGCGCGCCGCCGCCGCTCGGGCCAGGCGACCACGAGCAGAGCAAGGCCGAAGGCGAGCTCGAGCGCGGCCGCAGCCTGATCATCCACGTCCAGGTTGGTGTGCGCGGCCGACCCGAGGAGAAAGGCCGCAAGGAAGGCTGCCGACTGCCCGAGCAGGAAGCCCACGAGCAGAGCAACCCCGTTCGTGCGCCCTCGCCGGCTGCTGAGCACCGCCAGCGTCGAGACGACCGCGATCGGACTCGCGCCCGCGATGAGCGCAAAGAGCAGAATGCGCGACGCTGTCTCGGCCACGAGGGGCGCGACGTATCAGGGGTGGATGCTCGTGGCAGCTCTGTGTCGCCGGCTCGCGACGACCGACTCAGCCGGCATCGACGACGACATGGGAGACCGGCAGCCGGTAGCGGCTCCGAGCGATCTCGACGACGCCCCGCTCCTTCCAGTTGGCCGCACCTTCGGGACGCGTGGCGAAGACGATCTCGTCGGCCGGAAACTCCCGCAGCGCATCGTCGGCAGCCTGGATCGGGTCGTCGGAGCCGACCTCGCCGCGCGCGGCGACGCCCACGTCGACAAGCCTCGACACAGTCGCCTCCAGATTCTCCCTCGCCTCGTCCCTGGCGTGGTCGTCGCCCGTCCAGTGCGACAGCCGCGAGCCGAGCGCCGGCGCCACGACGAGAACCTCCAGAGGCCGGCCGGCCGCGTGGGCGACCACCTCGTGGTGGAACGCCTGCGAGGTGGAGCTGCCGTCACTGATGACGAGGACTCTGAACCTTCCGTCCCGCTCGCCCGCTCGGCGGGTCACGGGGGCGTCGAGCTCGGACGGATGCTGGTGGCGCTTGCCCAGGAGAGCGAGGACAACTGCAAGAGCGATGAGCGCCCCGATTCCGAAGAGGACCCAGCCCCACACCCCCAGCTCGGCCGTGAGCAGGACGAGGAACAGGACTCCGAGCACGACGGCGACGATCGGCAACGCCATGAGCTCGGTGCGCGTCTTCATGAACCTTCGACTCTAGAGCTGTTTCACCTCGACCGCGAGTGGGCCGGACTACTCGACCACGAGCACGTCGGCGCCGGCGCTCCGCTTGACCTCCGCGGCCACGTCGGCACCGACAAGCTTCGCCAGAAAGCCGTGGTGATGGGAGCCGACGACAACGAGAGAGGCCTTGCGGTCGCGAGCGACGTCGACGAGCACGTTGGCGGGATCTCCGGCCGCCCAGAGGAAGTCGGCCGAGACGCCCTCGGCGGCCACCCGTTCCCTCGCGTGCGCGAGGACGGGCTCGAGCTCCTCCGGAACGACGAGCGGGATCATCCGGGCCGGGCTGTCGTCCAGCGTGCCGAAGTTCTGCGGCCCCTCGGGGTCGAGCGGCAGCTCCACGACCGACACCACCACGAGCTGCGCGCCGGATGCTTTCGCCTCCTCGAGGGCGCGGTCGAGCGCGCGCCTGGCGGCGTCCTCGTCGTCGTACCCAACCACGATCGTCGGCTTCATTCGGGACTCCCTCCGGTGTCCGCGGCCGAGCTAGCCACAGCTTCCCTGACGGTGTCGATCGCGGCTGTCTCACCTGGCTTGACCCCGCCTTTGGCTTCTGCGACGGCGGCCACCGCGCCCAAGACGAGCGCTCGGTAAGCGTCGACTTCGTCCGGGGCCTTCGCGGCGAGAATCGCGGTTGCGCCGTGAAGCGCCTCGACCGTCTCGGCCTCGACCTCCTGCGCCGACGTGGTCAGGCCGAATCCGGTTCCTCGGACGGTGGCGAGCTCGCGGACGAGCGGGCTCTCGCTGCTCTCACGCTGAGCACCGAGATATTTCGCGAGCGCACCGGCCTCGCCGAAGCTGTCGGTGAAGTCGCGGTCGCCCGCCGAGACGAGCAGTCCCGCACCCGTCACTCCCTTTTGCATCGTCTTCCACTCGTCCTCGGTGAAGTCCGACTGGGTCGCCATCGACCCTCCTCTCCTCGTCTTGTGCCAATCGACGACCAGGATTGTTGCAGCGTCGAGGTGAGCTCAGGAAGGCAGGGCGCCGCTCATCCGATAGGCGCGCGGGCGAGGAACGCCCCCGAGCGACTTGGCAGCGCGATCATCTCATGGGACGATGCGGCTGCTCGGCCGGATGCCAGACTCCGGCGGTACGAGGGCACGGATCGACTGTCCGGCAACGGACGTAGTGTGACGGCGTCAACCGGCAACGGAGCAGCGGCTTGAGAATCCGCAGAGCGGCGCACAAGGACGACGGGGGCTCGGACAGCCCGCGCGGCTCCGACGAGCCCGAGGTCGTCCAGCTCGACGAGGCTCAGCTCGGACAGCTTTCCGCGGTCTTCGCGGCGCCGCGCTGGCTCCGCGACCTCGGGCTGGCGTCGTGGCTCCTCGCCGGTGTGTTGCTCGTGCTCGTCGGGCTGATCTGGCTCGTGGGCGCGACCTCCACGATCACACAGCCCCTCATCGCGGCGTTCGTCGTCGCGTGCGTGACGTTGCCGCTCGTGCGCAAGCTCGCGCCTCACCGGGTCGGACGCGCGGGGGCCGCAGGGATCTCGCTCCTCCTGCTCCTCGCCATCGGGATCCTCGTGGGCGTGCTCGTCATCGGCGGGATCATCTCCCAGGCCGACGACATCTCCGCGAACGGCTCGAGCGCCGCCGACGAGATCCAGGGCTGGCTCGAGGACGCCGGAGTCGACTCGTCCGGAGCCGAGAGCGCGAGCAGCACGGCGAAGGAGGATGTCTCCCAGGTCATCTCGACGCTCGTCAACGGCCTCGCCACCGGCGTCAGCAGCCTGACCTCCCTCGCGCTCGGGCTCTCCTTCTTCCTCCTCAGCCTCTTCTTCCTCCTCAAGGACGGCCCCTCGTTGAGGTCCTGGGTCGAGGACCACTCCGGTATTCCGAAGCCCGTTGCCAGGACGATCACCGGCGACGTGATCACCTCGTTCCAGCGCTACTTCGCCGGCGTGACCATCGTCGCCGCCTACAACGGGATCGTCGTTGGGGTCGCCGCGCTCCTGCTGGGGGTCCCGCTGGCAGGCACGATCGCGGTCGTGACCTTCGTCTGCGCCTACGTCCCGTACATCGGGGCGTTCTTCGCGGGGGCGTTCGCCGTCGTCATCGCCCTCGGCTCGGAGGGAACGACAGACGCACTGATCATGCTCGTGGTCGTCATCCTCGCCAACGGCGCGCTCCAGCAGGTCGTCCAACCGATCGCGTACGGAGCCACGCTCGGCCTGAACCCGCTCGTCGTCCTCATCGTCACGATCAGCGCCGGCGCCCTCTTCGGCATGGTGGGGCTCGTCCTCGCCGCTCCGCTCACGTCGGCCGGGGTTCACATCGCCGCCGACCTGGCGCGGGCCAGGGCCGCGGCAGCGAGCAAGGCGGAAGCCACCGCGCCGCCTCCCGACTCGCCCGAGCCAGAGCCGGCGTAGGCACGTGAGCACGCACGCCGAGGAGAGCCCTTCCCGGGTCCTGCCCTTCCACGACCCGTCGCGCCGCCGGCGGCTGAAGAAGGTCGGCACCTGGCTGCTCGGGACGGCTGTGGTGATCGTCCTCCTCCACCTGCTTGGCATCGACGTCCTCGGCTGGCTCGAGGATCTCTGGGACCAGATCAAGGCGGTCCCGGCCGGCTACATCGCCGCAGGGCTCCTCTTCCAGACGGGGGTGACGACGTTCGCCGCGATCTCGTACTACGGCATCCTCAGCGTCGCCTACCCCGGCGAGGTCACCTTCCCGCCGATCCTGACCGCCTACGCGGTCGGCGTCGCCATGAACGGCTTCCTACCCGCGAACATCGGCACGTTCGTGACGCTGCTCATGTTCGTGGCGATCATCCCCGCGTGCACATTCGCCGGGGCGATCGCCGCGTACCTCGTGCAGAAGATCTTCTTCACGATCGCCGGGACGTTCGTCTACCTCTACCTCTTCCTCTCGGTCCCGAACTCCTTCGACGAGAACCTCGGCAACCTCACCGACCACCCCGTGCTCGCGCTCGGCATCGTGGCCGGCATCGTCTTCCTGCTCGTCCTGCTCGGCCGCATCTTCTGGAAGCAGGTGAAGAAGCTCTGGGCCCAGGCGAAGAAGGGCGGCGTCATCCTCTCCCAGCCGAAGCGCTACTTCTCCCGCGTCTTCCTGCCCTCGTTCCTTTCCTGGGCGTGCAAGCTGATCGTGGTCGGGATCTTCCTTGCCGCCTTCGCGATCCCGGTGACCTTCGAGTCGATCATGTGGGTCGTGGGCTCCGGCTCGCTCGCCAACGTGGTCTCGGTCACGCCCGGCGCGGTCGGCATCACGCAGGCCACCAACGCGCTCGCCCTCAGCACCTGCTGTGACGTCCCGACGCAGCAGGCGGTGGACTACTCGACTGCGCAGCAGCTCATCACGACGGCCTGGAACGTCCTCTTCGCCATCGTCCTCACCGATCTGGGTCTTCGGCTGGACCGGTGGGAAGCTGCTCGTCGGGCAGTCGTACACGGACGCGAAGGAGAAGGTTGCCGAGCAGAAGGAGCAGCGCGCCGCCAAGAAGCAGGCGAAGCGGGAGCAGCTCAAGGAGTCCGGCGAGGGCAGGTTCAGCCGCCTGCGGAACCGCTCCACCGCGAACGGCACCGCACAGAACGAGGAGGAGAGCTAGATGCCTGAGCCTTCGCCGGGCTTCGGCGAACGACTTTCCTGGGAGCCCGAGTTCCCGAAGATCCGCCCGGCCCGCCTGATCGCCTCCTGGCTCGTCGCGGCGCTCTCCCTCCTGGCCGCGGCGTGGATCGTTCCGGGCGCCGAGATCGCGGGTTTCTGGGGCGCCCTCCTGGTCGCGATGGTCGTGGCCGTCCTCAACGCCGTGCTGCCTCCGCTGATCGCGGCTCTTCGCCTTCCGTTCACGCTGGTGGCCGGCTTCCTGCTGGTGCTCGCCGCCGACGCGGCGATCTTGCTGGCCGCGGACGCGCTCACGGACGGGGCGATCCAGCTCGACTCCTTCTGGACGGCGCTGTTCGTCGCGCTCGTGGCGGCGGCCGTGAGCATCGTCCTGCAGGTGATGGTCGGCGCGACCGACGACGACACGTACACGCTCCGCGTGATCCACCGGCTCGCAAAGCGCTCCGGCGAGCGTGTGGCGACCGAGCAGCCCGGCGTCGTCTTCCTCGAGATCGACGGCCTGGCGCTCCCGGTTCTCCGCCGCGCGATGCGCGACGGCAACGCGACGAACATGGCCCGCTGGGTGGCCGAGGGCTCGCATGACCTCACGGAGTGGGAGCCCGACCTCTCCTCGCAGACCGGCGCCAGCCAGGCCGGCATCCTGCTCGGCTCCAACGAGGACATGCCCGCCTTCCGCTGGGTCGAGAAGGAGACGGGAACGATGATGACGTGCTCGGCGCCGCCTGACTGCGCCGAGATCGAGCGCCGCCACTCGACCGGAATCGGCCTGCTGGCCGACGGGGGCGCCAGCCGCGGCAACCTCCTCTCGGGGGAGGCCGACCACGTGATCCTCACGGTCAGCAAGCTCGAGGCGGAGAAGAGCGCCAACCCCGGCTACCGCGCCTTCCTGGCGAACGGCTTCAACGTGACGCGCGCGCTCGTCCTCTTCTTCTGGGAGGTCGCGCTCGAGATCGCGGCCTCCGCGCGCCAGCGCCGGCGCGACGTGCAGCCGCGCGGCCACCGCGGCGGGCTCTATCCCTTCATGCGCGCCGCCATGTGCGTCGTCGTCCGCGACCTGATCGTCTACGGCGTCCTCACGGACATGATGAAGGGGCGGCCCGCGATCTACGCCACCTTCTCGAGCTACGACGAGGTCGCGCACCACTCCGGCCTCGAGCGCGCCGACACGCTCGAGGCGCTGCGGAAGCTGGACGACCAGTTCGGGCGCATCGACCGCGCGCGCCGCTACGCGCCGCGGCCCTACGAGATCGTCGTCCTCTCCGACCACGGCCAGACGCAGGGCGCCACGTTCAAGCAGCGCAACGGCTACGGGCTCGACGACCTGGTCGAGCGCTCGCTCGCGACCGGCAGCGTCACCGAGGTGGCCGGCGGCGACGAGCAGGACTCCATGGTCGGCCACGCCCTCGGCGAAGCGACCGGGCGCACGGAGAAGGCCAAGCGGGCGAAGAACGACGTCAGCGGGGAGAGCGTGGTCGTCCTCGGCTCGGGCAACCTCGGGCTCGTCTATCTGATGGAGGAGAACCGGCGGCTCACGCTCGAGGAGCTGAACGAGCGCCATCCCGCGCTGATCCCCGCCCTCCGCGGCCACCCGCACGTCGGCTGGATCCTCGTCCGCTCGAGCGAGAGCGGCCCGGTCGCTCTTGGCGCAACCGGGGCCCACTACCTCGCCGAGGGCCGCGTCGAGGGCGACGACCCGTTGGCCGCGTTCTCTCCCACCGCACCGCAGCACCTCCTGCGGACGGACGGGTTCCCGCACGTCGCCGACATCATGGTCGGGAGCTTCTACGACCCCGACCTGGACGAGGGCTGCGCCTTCGAGGAGCTGATCTCCTTCCACGGCGGCATCGGCGGGCCGCAGACGGAGCCGTTCATCCTCCACCCGGTCGAGCCTGGAGCTTCCCGAGGGCCGCATCGTCGGCGCCGCCGCCGTCCACGGGATCCTCCTCGACTGGCGCCACGACCTGAACGACAGGGAGAGCTAGACGTGATCTACGGGCTCTACACCCTTGTGGGCCTGGCCGCGCTCGTCCTCATCGTCGCCACGCTCGTCAGCGTGTTTCGGAACCCGCGGATCTCCGGCGGCGAGAAGGCCGTTTGGGTCGTCGCCACGATCATCTTCCCGTTTCTCGGCTCGCTCGTTTACTTCACCGTCCGCCGCGACTGGTGAGCGCCGAAGGCGGGCGACGAGCACCGCGCCGCCGAGGAGCGCCGCCTCCACCAGCGTGATCGCCAGGCGGTTCAGGACCGTCGCGCCGAGCGCCGCGCTCGCCGGCACGACGACGACGAGCAGGCCGTACATCGACGCCTCGCGGACGCCGAGGCCGGAGGGCGCGAAGACGGTCAGCACCGCCACGATCGCTCCGACCGCCGCCGCGCCGCCGAGGTAGGGGATCGTCTCGATCCCGGGATCGGCGTCCAGCGAGCGCAGCAGGAAGTAGAGCGCTGTTCCACCCACGAGCCACGTGCCCGAGTAGTAGCCGAGCAGACCGACCAGGATGCGGTACGGGAGCGGCGGCGGCTCGGGCGCGCCGAAGCGGCGGAAGATGATCCGCGCGATCGCGGTGAAGACGCGCGGGTGCAGCAGGATCGCCGTCGCGAGCGCGAACGCGAAGAGCGGGACGAGCGGCGCCTCCACTGCATCGACGGCGGCGAGGCCGGCGGTGAAGACGAGGATGCCCGCCACTGCCGAGAGCCCCGCCTCGAGCAGGATCGAGCTGATCACGAAGGACGTGTCGGAGACGCCCCCGGCCCGGCGGAGCCAGTAGATCCGCGCGAGCGGCGTCCAGACGCCGCCCGGGATGTACTTGGCGAGCATCGACGCCATCTCCGCCTGGAGAGCGATCCCGTACGAGACGCGGATCCGCAGCGCCGCGAGGAGCCACCACCAGCCGACGGCGAAGAGGAGGTAGTAGGCGGCGAGCACAGCGAGCGCCGCGGCGAGAAAGACCGGATCGGTGTCGGCGAGCCTCGGGACGGCGTCCGCCCAGACGTCTCTGAGCGCGTACCCGAGGAACGCGAGGACCGCTACGACGAAGACGACCTGGAGCCCGATGACCACCCGCCGGCGGCGGAAGAACGCTGGAATCCGGCTCCTCATGGGATCGGCGCCCGACGACCGTGCGCCGCGTGGAAGGCGAGCGCGCCGACGACCAGGGCTGCCAGCCCGGCCGAGATCGCGACCGCGACGGCGGCGCGCGCGACCGAGGCGGGGAGCGCAGAGAGCACGACGCCCCTTGTGAGCACCTCCGTCTTGAGCAGCCCGGCGAAGAGCGCCAGGAGCCCGAGCAGCGTGCAGGCCGCCGCGCGTGCCTCGCCCGAGCCGCGCGCGAGCACGGCGAGGCCGACGAGCGCGAGGACGAGCTCGTTCGCGCCCTCGACCCACAGGGCGGCCGAGGCGCCGGAGCGGGCCGCAAACCCGACCGCGACCACGATCGTCGCCACTCCGGCTGTTGCCCCGAGGACGAGCGCCGCCAGTGGAAGGTGCCGAGGGCGCGCGAGCGCGATCCCGGCTGCGGTGGCGAGCGCTCCGAGGATGAGCAGCCAGGGCCAGGCGGGCGGTCTGTCGATCCGCCGCACCTCCCCGATGATCCGGAGAGACGCACCGTCCACGACGAGCGGGATCTCCCATCGCCCGACGCCGGCCGAGGGACCGCGCACCCGCCGGTCGTGCCAGACCACCGTCCGGCCGTCGGAGAGCTCCTCCCAGCCGGAGCCGGGCCGGTCGACCAGCCCCGCCTCGAGCGCAGTGGCCGACGCCGCGTCGACCTCGACGCCGCCCGGGCCGATGCGGAGGAACGGCCGGCCGTCGTAACCGGCGACGACGGCGGTGTGCCCGTCGTCGACGGTGAGGCCGACCGCGAGGTCGCTCTCGTAGACGCGGCGCTCACAGCCGGCGACGGCGAGATGACCGTGGCCTCGTAGTCGGAGGCAACCGAACCCGAGCGAACGTGCGCCGCGGCCGTGCGCCGGCACGAGCAGAGCAACCAGGAGCGCCGCAGACGCCGCACCGAGCCTCCAGCGCCACGGAGCACGGTGGCGCGCCATTACAGAAATCTAACTCGCTTCGAGGTCGTCTCCGCGAGTATGGCTCGGGATTCCCTCCCCGGAGCAGTGGGGAATAGGCAAGTGAAGCGATGAGTTCTGGCACGTGAGCCGGTCTTGAGGAGAGAACCGATGACGAAGGGGGCATGACGGATGCCGGAGGAGAACCCAACCACGGACGGCAGAGAGCCCGCAGGGGCGCCTGAGCGCGAACGGCTAGCAGCGCACGAACGGCTGTCGACCGGCGCGCTCGCGCGCTGGATGCGCGCGTGCGCGACGCATCCGTGGCGCGTCGTCGTCGCCTGGGTCGGCATCATCGCCGCCTCATCGTCGCTCTTCGGGGCCTTCGGCGGCAGCCTGAAGGACGAGTTCGAGATCCCGGGCTCGGACACGCAGACGGGCGACCGACCTGATCGAGTCCGAGTTCGCGGCCGAGCAGGGCGGCGTCCTGAACCTCGTCTTCGCCGCGCCCGAGGGCGAGCGGCTCGACACGCCCGGAGCGCAAGGCGGCGATCGAGGAGGCGATCGCACGAGCTCCAGACGGAGCGAGTTCGAAGCCGACCGAGGATCCGGAAGGCGCGCGGGGATCGAGAGCGTCGGCGACCCGTTCGACGACGACACGTTCTCCGACGACGGCCGCATCGCCTACGCCGAGGCGCAGTTCGACCGCGTCATCTACGACGAGGACCGCGAGGCGGTCGTCGCCGTCCAGGACGCCGTCCGCGAGACGGTCGAGCCCGCCGGAGTGACCGCCGAGTTCAACGGCGACGCCGAGTTCCCGCCGATCGAGCAGGGCACGCAGGAGCTGCTCGGCCTGCTCGCGGCGCTGATCGTGCTGCTCATCGTCTTCCGCACCTTCGTGGCGACCGTGATCCCGATCGCGCTCGCGCTGACGGCCGTCGCGACGGCCTTCCTCCTGCTCTTCATCCTCGCCGGCCTCACCGACATCAACACGATCACGCCGCTGCTCGTGTCGATGATCGGCCTCGGCGTCGGCATCGACTACTCGCTCTTCATCGTCACGCGCTTCCGGCAGCTCCTGCACGAGGGGCTCTCGCCCGCGCGACGCCGCCGCCGAGGCCGGCGCCTCCGCGGGCCGGGCGACGCTTTTCGCCGGCCTGACGGTCGCGATCTCGGTGACGGCCTCGCGTTCTTCGGCCTCGACTTCGTGACGAAGCTCGGCATCGGCTCGGCGCTCGGCGTCCTGACGACGGTGCTGATCGCGAACTCGCTGCTGATCGCGGTGCTGGCGAAGCTCGGGCACAAGATCGACCGGCTGAAGGTGCCGTTCCTGCGCCCGATCGACGACTCGGAGGCAGCGCGCGAGAAGACCCCGATCGCCCGCTGGGGCCGGTTCGTGACCGCGCACGCACGCGCCGTGTTCGTCGTCCTCCTCCTCGTCGGCTCCTCGCCCTCGCGGCCACCTCGCGCTCGTCCGGCTCGGCGCCTCCGACCAGGGCACGCAGCCGAAGGAGCAGACCGCCCGCCGGGCGTACGACCTGCTCGCCGAGGGCTTCGGGGCAGGCTTCAACGGACCGATCCCGATCGTGGTCGACGTCAACGGCGACGCCGCAGGCGCCGCAGCGGATCTACGACGGCGTGCGGGACCTCGAGGGCGTGGCCTCGGCCGGCGAGCCGCAGTTCAACGACGAGGAGACCGTCGCGATCGTCTTCGTCACGCCGGACTCGGCCCCCCAGGACGAGGAGACGACGAGCTCGTCGACCGCCTGCGGGACGACGTGGTGCCCGCGGCGACCGCAGGGCGGCGACGCGGTCGCCTACGTGTCGGGCCTGATCGCGGCGTTCACCGACATCGCCGACCGGATCTGCGAGCGGCTGCCGCTCTTCCTGCTCTACATCATCGGCGTGACGTTCATCGTCCTGGCGATGGCGTTCCGCTCGATCGTCGATCTCGCTGACCGCGGCGGTCACGACGATCCTCTCGGCGTTCATCGGCTTCGGCGTGCTCACGCTCGTCGTGCAGGAGGGCTACCTGCTCGGGCTCACCGGGCTCGACCGGACGGGCCCGATCGAGACGTTCGTGCCGCCGATCGCGTTCGCGATCCTCTTCGGGCTCTCGATGGACTACATGGTCTTCCTGATGAGCCGCATCCGGGAGGAGCACGTCCACGGCCTGAACACCCGCGAGGCCGTCGAGCACGGGATCGCGGCGATCGGACGGGTCGTCGTCGCCGCGGCGCTGATCATGGGCACGGTCTTCGCGGCGTTCATCCTCACGCGCGGACCGCATCTCGAAGGAGTTCGGGCTCCTGCTCGCGGTCGCGATCCTCACCGACGCGCTCGTCGTGCGGATGACGCTCGTCCCGGCGTTCCTCACGCTCATGGGCGAGAAGTCGTGGTACATCCCGCGCTGGCTCGACCGCCTGCTCCCGAACATCACCATCGAGTCCGCCGCACGACGCGACGCGCACGTTCCCGGCCGCGGAGCCGGGAGCGGGAGCGCGAGCCGGTCGGGCGACCCTGACCCTGATCCGGGCGGCGGGGCCTTGCTGCTCCGCCGCCCGACACAGCGCGAAGCCAATCGGCGCCTCGCCGCGGCGGCCGGCTGAGTCCGGCCGCACCGCTTGCCCCAGCGCAAGAGCGCCGGTGACAGGGCAGAATCCTGCCGGCTGGGACGTCCGCGACCGGGAGGGGCCTCATGATGATCACTGATCGCTCGAAGCGTGTGATTCCCTTCCGCGCTCACGACGCGAAGCGGGTCGGTGACGGCTGCTTCTACCTCGACCTCATCGTCTGGCTGAACGGCGACCGGATCGAGCTCGGCGAGCGGGTCGGCTTCAACTACGGCTGCTACGTGAACGGCTACGGAGGCCTGCGGATCGGCGATCGGACGATCATCGGCCCGTACTCCATGATCCACACGGCCAATCACGAGAGCGCCCCGGGACCGGCCGATCGTCGACCAGGGCTGGACGGAGCGGCCCGTCGAGATCGGCGCCGACTGCTGGATCGGGATGGGCGTCTGCATCGTTCCGGGCGCGCGACTCGGTGACGGGTGCATCGTCGGGGGCGGAAGCGTGGTCGTGGGTGAGCTCGAGCCGAACACCGTCGCCGTCGGCAACCCCGCCCGCGCGAATCAAGAGCCGCTGATGCGCGTCCTCTTCCTCCAGCAGCAGCCGTGTGTGCGGGCGCTCAAGTACGCGGTCGCACTGCGCTCGGCCTTCCCGAGGATCCGGCTCGGCTTCGCCTACCAGGGCGAGACGCTGAGCGACCGGTACGGGTCCGGTGACGAGCTCTTCGAGCGCTGGTGGGACCTCGGCCGGAGCCAAGCATGCGTCTTGCGAGCGGTCGGCGACGAGTTTCGGCCCGACCTCGTTCACAGCCACAACCTGCCGGACTCCCTGACGGCGATCGCGCTGGAGCTCTTCGCCGACCGCGTGCCGGTCGTCCACGACGTCCACGACCTGCAGAGCCTCAGACGAACGCCTTACGAGCACGGCTTCCCGGAGCCGCCCGACCCGCTCGCGCTCGAGCGCCTTGCCATCGAGGAGTGCTCGGCGCTGGTGGCCGTCTCGGACGAGCTGCTGGAAGCGATCCGCGCCCGCTATCGGACTCCGGCCATGACGCTCTCGTTCCCGAACTACGCCCTTCGACGCGACCTGCCCGCGGAGCTGCCGCCCGCCGACCGCCGGAACGGCCACGTCCCCGCGCCTCGTCTACCAGGGGACCCTCTCGACGAACGGAGGCCACTACGACCTGCGCGAGATCTTCCGCGCGATCGTGGGCGAGGGCCTCTCGCTCGATGTCTACCCCTCCCGTCATGTGGCGGCGTATTCAGAGCTCGCGGCCGAGCTGGACGGCTTGCACGCGCACGCGACGCTTCCGCCCCGGCAGCTCCTCGCGGCGCTGCCGGAGTACGACTTCGGCTGGGCCGGCTTCAACTCGTCCCTCAACGGAGCCCACCTCGACACCTGCCTGCCGAACAAGGCCTACGAGTACGTCGGCTGCGGCCTGCCGGTGCTGACCCTCCGCCACCGCGCGCTCGAGCGGCTGGTCGGCGACCGGAGCCTCGGCATCTGCCTCACGACGCTCGACGACCTCGGCGGACAGCTGGCCGCGGTGGACGTCGTCGAGCTCCGCCGGCGCGTCGCACTCCGTCGCCTCGAGCTCACGGTCGAGGCGAACATCCACCGTCTCGCCGAGCTGTACGAATCTTTCGCCGGCTGACCACAAGACGCCCGCGAACGACGACGGGGCCGCTCGCGCGGCCCCGTCGGTAGGGAAGACACCGGGCGGACTCGAACCGCCGTGAGCGCGCTTTGCAGGCGCGCGCCTCGCCACTCGGCCACGGTGTCGCGTGGAACCCGTTTCGATGCGGGTTCTGTACAAGCCCCCGAGAGGAGTCGAACCTCTGCGCCCGGGGTCGAAACCCGGTGCTCTTCCAGCTGAGCTACGGAGGCGAATGGTGCGGGCGGAGGGAGTCGAACCCCCATGAGCCGAGGCCCGCCGGCTTCTGAGGCCGGTGCGTCTGCCTGTTCCGCCACGCCCGCACGGGCGCGTTTCGCCTACCAGCCCCAGGCGCGCCGGTAGGCGTCCACGAGGAAGCCGTTCACCCGTTCCTGGTCGGGCTTGGCGGGAAGCGGCGAGCGCTCGAGCGCCGCCGCCAGCCGTCGCTCGACCTCCTCGATCTCGGCGACCGCTTCCTCGAACGTCCGCTCGCCGGTGCGGATGGCCATCACGCGCGAGCGCTCCGGCTCGGGCATCGGGAGCGTCAGCAGCCCGGTCTCGAGCAGCTCCACGCCCTGGTAGCCGAGCCGGGCGGCGTGCATCGCGTACTTCGTGTCGTAGCCGTGCGCGTCGACCAGCTCGGGCCGGTTGACTCGCTTCTGCCCGCGCTCCCCGAGCAGTCGTTCCTTCTGTCCCTGCAGGTAGCCGAGATAGCCGCGGCCGGCCCGGCGCGAGAGCAGCGCCGGCCGCAGCTCGCGCAGTTCCTCCCCGAGCTCTGTCTTCACGAGCACGAGCTCGTCCGGCACGAACAGGAGCAGCAGGATCGTCGGATGGCCCTTGAGCGCGAGCCGGACGTACTTGCGAAGGCTGTAGGCAACCAGGTCGAGATCGCCCGGTCCCGAGCGCGCGCCCTCGGGCTGCGTCCGCTCGACGTAGTGCTCGAACCCGAACAGGCCGCCGCGGATGCCACGGGAACGGGCGAGCCCGAGCAGGTACTCGGGTGGCTCGATGAAGACGGCCATCTCGTCGCGGTCGTCCTGGCCGCCGTGGTGGAGGCCGTGCACGGTCGAGCCCACCGTCGCCCGGAGGATCGTGCCGCGCTCGACGATCACCCGTGAGTCCATCTCGCTCTCCTTGACCTTCCGGGAGACACGGCGCCCCGCCTGGACGGCTTGGCGGGGCGCCTGGTTCGGTCGCCCGCCGACCCGCTCCTCAGAGCGTACCGCGGGCGAAGTCGGAGACGAGCTGCGGCGTCGCCGTGTCGAAGCCGACGACGTCGAGCATGCCCGGATCGTCGGGATCCGCGATCGAGAAGCCGTTCGAGACCATGCCGACCACCACCAGCCGCGCGTCGATGCCCGACGCCTGCCGGTAGTCCCGCAGCGCCTGAGCCGGGTGCACGTCGCCCGCCCAGGTCTCGGAGTCGGTGTAGATCACGAACGTGTCGACCTCCCGCTCCGCCGCCTGCGCGTACAGCATCGGCAGCGCGCAGTCCGTGCCGCCGAACGGCAGGTCCGACACCGTCTGGACGACGTCGTCCAGCCGCTGCCGCGGGCTGAGCGCGAGCGGCGTGAGGCCGTCGGTGTAGCCGGTGCGCACCGTGCGGCCCCGCTTCGTGAAGCCGCCCTTGCCGGCGAAGAAGCCGACGACCTCGTACCGCGGCTCGGTCGCCGCGGTCACGAGCGCGAGCGCCGCCGACGCGTCGCGCGGGGTCAGGCCCGGGACGCCGGCGACGGCGCCGCAGGTCATCGAGCCCGACACGTCGAGCGCGAGCAGGAGCCGCTTGCCCGTCGGCTCGACGTTGTCGAACGCCGTGTAGAACGCGGCGTCGAGCGCGTCGACGACCTCGCGGACCGGGCTCCACGTGTTCCGGCCGCGGGCGCCGCGACCGGCCGCGTAGGTGCGAAGCGCAGCGAGCAGGGCGATCGGGTGCACGCGCGCGCGGCGAATGCGCTCGCCGTCGCCGAGCTGTGCGACCACCTTGCCCGTGCCCTCCGAGCCCGGCGCGAGCACGCCGACGCGGGTCATCGTGGCGAGGTTGCGGATCATCGCCGTCATCGGCATGTCCGCCAGCAGCGCCTCCCAGACCTCCGTCGAGGTCAGGTGCTCGCTCTGCACGGCCTCGCGCGGCAGGCCGTACTCGCGGACGAGCTCCGCCGTCTCGGCCGGCGACTGCGCCGTCTGAGCGCGGACGTAGCCCTCGACCACGCGCGGCAGGCCGTCGGCCTCGCCGCCGCGGACGATCCACTCGAACAGCCGCGCGTGCCGGCTCGACACCTCGAGCGGTCGGGTTGCCCGCGCTCACCCGCTCCGCCGGGTGCGCGAGGCGCAGCAGGTCGCGGTGGCTGACGCCCTCACGCTGGCGGTACTTCACCGCCTGGTAGGCGACGGCCTCCGGCGACTGGGCTGTGTACCAGCGGCCGACCGCGCGCCGCAGCGAGCGGCCCCAGCCGCGGAAGCCCTCGACGTACGTGGCGAACTGGAACAGGTGCGTGCCGGTCCGGCAGACCTGCGGCAGCGCGTCCAGCGCCGCCTTCCGCGTCGCCTCGTCGCCGACGCCGGCCGCCATCGCCAGCGCGAAGATCGCCGGGTCGTTCTTCGGCGCCCGGCCCTCGTCGCTCGTGCGCACGATCTCCGCCACCGTCCGCAGGCCGTCGGCGGCGAGGCAGCGCTCGACCGCCTCGGCGTTCTCGCGCGTGAGCGTCCACTCGCCGGCGTAGTAGCTGCCGCCCTCCGAGCCGAGGATCAGGAAGCGGCGCAGCCGCGTCCAGTCGTCGACCGCCCAGGCGAAGCCGCCTGCGCTGTTCGGCACCTGGCCGGAGCCCGGGATCGGCGCCCGCTGCGGCGGCCGGCGCGGGCGGATGCGCTTCAGGTAGGACATCTGATCACCTCTTTTCGTCGTGTCGTGGTTCAGCGGCGCTCGCGCGCCGCGTAGAGCTCGGCCTCCGCCTCCAGGCCGTCCCGGAAGCGACGGAGCGCGCCGAGCAGGGTCTCGATCTTGTGCAGCGAGTTCTCGCGGAGCTCCGGCGACTCGAGCGGGAACTCGAGCGCGATCTGGTTGGCGCAGTCGGCGATCCGGAGCCGGATGCGCGGGGCGGGCGGCGTCCGCCGGAGCCGGCGCTTCCGGCCCGACGTGTCCTCGACGAAGACGCGGACGTGCGCGCCGCCGTCGAACTGCGGACGGTTGAGGACGAGCCGCTCGTCGACCCGCGCGCCGCGCCGCGGCCGGCCGGCCGAGGTGGGACGCCGCTGGGCGTGCTGCACGAGGTAGGACATGGCGCCCCTCCTTTCGGTCAAGCCGCGGTCGTGGGGGCGCAGATCGGACTCTTCCGGCGAGCCGCAGGCTCGACCGGACTCAGGTGGTAACCGACCTACTCCGGCCCGCGGGTGATGGGAGTTGCTTGCTGCGGTCGTGGTGGCACAGCCCGGGAACTGCTCTGCCAACTGAGCTACCGGAGCGCGAGCGCTCCGGGCGGGACTCGAACCCGCGACCTGTCGATTCGGAGTCGATAACCGGAACCGTTCCGGCCCGCAGCAGGTGAAGTCAGTCGCGGTCGTGTGGATGCAGCCCGGGCGCGGAGTCGAACCGCTGGGAGCCAGGTAACCGGACCACGCCGGCCCGCGACGAACCTGTCTCGACGGCGGCGAAGCCGCAAAGGTCGAGACAAGCGTCTTACAAACTCAAGGTCGAAACGAGCAGGCCCACCAGGAGTCGAACCCGGACCGGCGAGGTTGGAGCTCGCCATGCTTCCGTTACACCACGGGCCTGTGCTAGAACTCGAAGCGGACGACCCGGATCGAACGGGCCCCTCCGGAGTGGCGCTCCGGTGCTCTTCCCGCTGAGCTACGTCCGCGTGGAGTGGCGGCTCATGCCGCCATTGGAGGCTCAGTAAACGCTGTCTCGACCTTTGCCGCTTCGCGGCCGTCGAGACGAAGCCTCCGGCAGGAGTCGAACCCGCACCTCGGCCGTACAAAGGGCGCGTGCTGCCGTTGACACTACGGAGGCCTATCCAGAACCCGAAGCAGAATGAAGCCTTGTGCCGTCGCGACGCCCTGGGCGGCACGCTGCGGCGTCCTCGGTTGCGCCCGTAGCCTCCGGCTACGAACGCGCCCTGCGTCCTTGCATCGCACTCGCCCAGGACCCCGCGGCGACGAAGCATCATTCAGCTTCGGGTTCTATGGAGACGGCGGGAGTCGAACCCGCTCCTCCTCGGTGCAAGCGAGGCGCTCTGCCGCCAGAGCTTCATCCCCGTGATGCGGACGGGTGGAGTCGAACCACCACAGCCTCGAGGCGGCGGGGTTACAGCCCGTTGAGCTCGCCGATGCTCAGCGTCCGCAACGTGATCGGCAAGAGGGGTGGCCGGCCGGGCTCGAACCGGCGCCGCGGGGATCACAGCCCCGGATGCTTCCGCCTACACCACGGCCACCATGAACGCGGGACAGCGGGGACGACCGGACTCGAACCGGCGGCCTCTCGCCTGACAAGCGAGCGCTCTGCTCGACTGAGCTACGTCCCCGGGAGAGTAGCGCGGGTGGGATTCGAACCCACGGTCTCGAGCTCATGAGGCTCGCGAGGACAGCCACTCCTCCACCGCGCATCGTGACCGGGAGGCGCCGGCAAAGCCGCCACCTTCCTCCATGTCTCGGCCTGTGCGGCTTCGCCGCCGCCGAGACGAGCCCGAGTCTGGCCGGCAGGAGTCGAACCTGCGATCTCCGGCTCCCGAAGCCGGCGGGGTGCCGTCTCCCCCACGACCAGTTGTGAACGAAGAACCCCCGGCGGGAGTCGAACCCGCACCTCCGGGTTGAGGGCCCGGCGTCATCGCCGTTCGACCACGAGGGCATGGAACCCGTTTTGAAATGACGCCTCCCCGCGGCTTCGTTTCGACTGCACGGGCAAAGAGAGGCTCCGGCGGCAGGGCTCGAACCTGCCTCTCGCGATTGACAGTCGCGCGTCGCGTGACCCGCTCGACCACGCCGGAACGAGGCGGAAGGAGAGGGAGTCGAACCCCCAAGGCCCGGAGGCCCACCCGTTTTCGAGACGGGATACCGCGCCGATGGCAGTCCTTCCAGGTTGGAGCTAGCGAGTGGCCCCGGCAGGCGTCGAACCTGCACCGCCCCGGGTAAGAACCGGGAGCTCTGCCGTCTAAGCTACGGAGCCGTACGGGAGGCAGCGGCAGAGCTCGACCTCCCTTCCCGTCTCGGCCTGTGCGGCTTCGCCGCCGAGCGACAACGACAGTGTGGCCGGCAGGAATCGAACCTGCGGCGCCCCGCGTTTCAGACGGGCGCTCTACCCGCTGAGCTACGGCCACATACAGGTGGGCGAGGCTGGAGTCGAACCAGCGGCCTCTTGCTTGTAAGGCAAGCGCTCTCCCGTTTGAGCTACACGCCCGCGAGCTCCGGGACAAGGAGTCGAACCTCGATCTCCACGTTCAGAGCGTGGTGTCCTACCGGTTAGACGATCCCGGACCGATCTCGCGCCTCCGTCCATCTCCCGACCGGGAGATCGACGCAGGGCGAGCCTTCGCCGGCGCTTCCTCTGTCACGTTCGCCCGAGGCCGAACGATGTTTTCCAAGCCACTCGCCTGCTCTTCGACCCTGGATCGCCGACCGCGGCTTGCGCACACCGCGGGCTTCGTCCTACGTGGAGGAGCTTTGGAGCCCGATCCTCGACCTCGTTTCGGAAATTATCATGCTAAAGCACACGCTCCATTACGAGCGTCTTTTCCGACGCCGAGCGCCGAGGGCCTTTCTCTCTCAGGCGGGGCCTCGATTCAACTCTGGATCCTGTTCAAGCTGAGCATCACCTCTGTTCCGACATCGACTGATCGCCCTTACAAACGGCAAAGGCGACCCGGTTGGGTCGCCCTCGACTGGCTCGACATGCGGCTAGGGAGCTAGCGCACATGCCTCCCAGCGAGGACACGGACGTGGCCGGGCCGGCGCTTCTCGTCGAAGCAGTGCCAGCACGGTGAGACCGACGGGGCGGTCGCCGCTTCGGCGTAGAACGTTGGGGTGTTCAAGTTGGTCATCACCTGGTTCGTGGTCGCTGCCGTTTAGCAGGATAGCGCACAGGTCAGACATTGGCAAGCGATTCAACCACAAGTCTTCACCGGCGATCGCGATCTATTCCGAGGAACCGAGACCGAAATGCCACAGAACGCATTTTGGTCGGACTTCTTGACGTCTGACCCACTCAGGGGCAGGCGCTCTCCCCCGCAGTCCCAACGCATCGCCGATCGAGCTGGAGCTGCTGCGACAGCGCCGCGACGTCTGGCCCGGCAGGGTTCCCGTCGTGGAGAAGGTTGCGAAGCTGCCAGGGGTCGCGAACGAGGTCGTAGTACTCGCGAAAGACCGTCCTCCCGTCCCGGTAGTACTCGACGTACTGCAGCCTGCGGGTTCTGAGCGAGGCCCAGCTCGGGACGCGGTTCCCGCGCCAGTGCTCGAGCACGATGCGCACTCGCCTTTCGTCCGAGAGGAGGGAGTGACCGTCGAGCGGCGGCTGCGCGGGATCCGGCGCGACCCTTGCCGCATTCAGCACGGTGGGAGCAATGTCGACCGTTCCAGTCACGCGGCCGTCCAGGCTTCCGGCGGGACGTGCCCAGGCCAGCGAAGGAACAACGGAATCTGGACTGATTCCGTGTACGGGACGCGCTTCGAACCGACGAAGCCGGCGGTTACCGAAGTGGTGCTCGGTCCACAGGTAGCCGTTGTCGGAGGTGAAGATCGCAAGCGTCCTCCTCGTCTCCCCGAGCTTCCGAAGCGTCCGGAACACGTGACCGACCATGTCGTCCACCGACATCAGCATCCGAAGCTGGCCCGTGCGAACGCTTCGCCCCTCGGAAGGCGAGAAGGAGACATTGCGAACGTAGGGTGGCTTGTCGGATCGGTCGGACTCGAAGACAGCCGGGTTCCCCCGCCAATTTCCGACCGGCCTGGAGGCATCGGTCGGGCGCCGGCTCGTATGGAAAGTGGGGCGCGGGCGGGGCCACGTAGAGGAACCAGGGCGCCGCGTCGTTCGCTTCGAAGTCCCGGAGGAAACGGGCCGCGAAGCGCCCGGCCAGCGTCGTGGAATAGCCGTCCACCGTTCTGACGGTCCCGTTGACATTGACCGTCGGGTCGACGTGCGGATACGCGCCGTGGGCCCAACGGTGAAAGTACGGCGGCCGCGTTCCACGCGGCCAGCGGTTGAAGAACTTGCCCACCATCGCCGTCCGATACCCGGCCTCCTGCAGCGTGCGGGGAAGCAGCGTCGTTCGATCGAAGTGCCTCAGCGCGCCACGGTTGTTCGACTGGACACTGGTGTTGTGCGCGTACCGGCCGGTGAGGATCGTGGCGCGAGAGGGGCAACAGAGCGGGGTCACCGCGAATGCATTCGGGATAGTGAACCCCCTGTCTCTGGAAGTACCGCCTCGTCTTGGGCATCACCCACATCGTGCCCGTCGCCCGCTGGTCGTCCGTGACGAAGATGAGCACGTTGGGACGTCGTTCGGCTTGTCCAGATGCGACCTGCGCCCCCGCCGAGAGCACGTAGCTCGAGGTGGCAAGAACGAGCACGAATGCGAGGAGAGCTCCCGATCTCTGCCTGAGCATCTCAGCCTCCTAGACTGATACTGTCTATCTATGCCTAGACAGTACCAGCCTGAGAACGGTTAGTCAACTACTAGTCTATGCAGGCTATAGTGAACGAAGGAGCCCGCACCGATCCTCGATTTCTTGCTGGGCGTTGGCCACGGGGCGGTCAGAGCCAGCGCAGGGTTTCATCGAACGAGGGCTAGTCACTCTTTGCTATGATCTTGGTCGTGACACCGGAGAAGGCCATGCTCGGAGCGAGAATCAAGTCCGCTCGCGCCGCCAAGGGCTGGAAGCAGAAGCACCTAGCGGCGGAGGTGCGCGTGGAGCCGATCACGGTCTCCCGGTGGGAGCGCGGAGCGACGACACCCGATTTCAACGCGCTGGCCCTGGTCGCCGATGCGACGGGCAAGCCGATCAGCTACTTCCTCGGCGAGGAAGAGCCGGCCGCGCCCCAGCCGCGCCTGGACGACGCGGCCGAGCGCCTCGAGGCCGCGGCCGAGCGGATCGCGACCGAAGGCGAACGCATCGCCACTGCGCTGGCCGAGCTGCGCGCTGAGCTAGCCCGCCTGCGCTGAAGCGCGCAGCAGCCGGGCGTAGGCCGAAGCCGTCTCCGGCCGCTCCGACGGGTCCTTGGCAAGCGCCTTGAGCACGGTCCAGGAGACGTTCTCGGGCACATCGGCTCGCAGCTGGGTCAGGTCTCGCGGCTCGTCCTGGACGTGCGCGAGGAGCGTCTCTACGAACGCTTTCTCGGCAAACGGCGGGGCGCCGGCCAGGCACTCGTAGACAAGGCACCCCAGCGCATAGACGTCGCTCAAGTGGTCAGCTTGCTGACCGCGGATCAACTCCGGTGCGAGATAGTCGACCGTGCCCACCACGACGCCCGTCTTCGTCAACACGGTGTCGGCGACGCCACGTGCCAAGCCAAAATCGGTCAGAGCTGCGACTCCGCCCTCGTCGACCATCACGTTGGCCGGCTTGACGTCGCGGTGGACGAGGCCGCGGGCGTGAAGCGCCTCGAGAGCGTCGGCGAGGTCGGTGACCAGGCGGAGTGCCGCCCCGAGCGACAGCACACCCTCCGACGCGATCCGCGTGGAGAGGGAGACCCCGCGAACGTAGAGCGCGGCGAGGTAGAGACGGCCGTCGGCCTCCCCGAAGTCGACGACCGGGACGACGTGCTCGTTTTCGAGCTCGCTCGCGATTCGCGCCTCGCGCTGGAAGCGGCGACGGTAGAGCTCGTCCTCCGCGAGCTCGTCCCGCAGGACCTTCAGGGCAACGCTCTCACCGTCGGTCTCACGGCTCGCTCGAAAGACGAGGCCCATCTGCCCCTGACCGAGCAAGGCGAGAAGGCGGTAGGGGCCGAGCCGCTTCCCCTCGCGTAGCTCTCGATCGGCGGACCGTGGCATCGAGTCCGGGACAGCCGAGCCGCCCTGTGGAGACGACAAGAACCATATGGTACAAGACGTCATGACTCCGGCGCCCCGGATCGGCACGGAGTTCGCCGGCTACCGCATCGAGGGCCTGCTCGGGCGTGGGGGCATGGGCGTGGTCTATCGGGCCGAGCACCCCAGGCTCGGGGCGACCATCGCCCTCAAGGTGATGGACCCCGAGCTCGCCATGAACGAGGTCTTCCGCGAGCGGTTCGTGCGCGAGGCGCGCGCCGCGGCGGGAATCAAGCACCCGAACATCATCCCGATCTACGACGCAGGCGAATGGCACGGCGAGCTCTACATCGCGATGCGCTACATCGAGGGCGACGAGCTCAGATCGCTGATCCGGAAGGACGGGGCGCTCCCGCTTCAGCAGACGTACGTGATCGGGCTGCAGATCGCGAGCGCTCTTGACGCCGCGCACAGAAGCGGGCTGATCCATCGAGACGTCAAGCCCGGAAACATCCTGGTCGAGCCCGGCCCCGACCCTGACTCGGCGCCCATCGCCTACCTCGCCGACCTCGGCCTGACGAAGCACGTCGACTCGCATAGCGGGGTGACAGCGAGCGGCGAGCTGCTCGGGACGATCGACTACATCGCTCCCGAGCAGATCAACGGGTCACGGGTCGACGGCCGGGCCGACGTCTACTCCCTCGCCTGCGTCTTGTTCGAGTGCGTCACGGGCGCCCTCCCGTACGTGAGGGAGAACCAGGCAGCCGTGCTCTGGGCGCACCTGCATGACGAAGTGCCACAGGCGAGCACGTACAACCCGTCGCTCAGGCCCTCGGTCGACGTCGCGCTGACCCGCGGCATGGCCAAATCGCCGGACGACCGATTCTCGACGGCCAGGCAGCTGGTCGAGGCGCTCGAGGCGCCGATGGAGGCTGCGAGCACGATCGGTCGGGACGGCGCACCGACCCGGCCGATACCGAGCTCGGCAACAACCGCCCCGACCTCGCCACCGCCACCCTCCCGACGGCGCCGTGGGAAGCTCGCGCTTGCCGTTGCTGCCGCCGTCGGCCTCCTCCTCGGCGGCGCGGCCGCCGCCGGCGTTGCGCTGCTCCTCTCCGACGACGAGACGACCGCACCCACGACGACCCTGGAGGAGCCCGAGCCGCCCGCGGGCGAGACGACCCAGGATCCCAGGCTGGCAGCCATGACCGACTTCGACGACGCGCTCCTGCCGCATGTCCCCGACGAGTTCCGGAGCCGCTGCCGACATGCCCGCCCGCTGACGGAGGACTTCGACGCGACCGTCTCGTGTCGCCCCGGCGGGCCCGTCTCGTCGCTGACCTACAGCCACGCCACCAGTGGTGTCCTTCTTCACAACCACCTGGTGTCCGCCATGGAGAGAGTGGAGCTGTCGGCCTCCGCCGCCTCGCTGCCGACCCTGACCGGGCTCTGCAGCGCTGGCGACATCCCGTCTGTCAACGCCACGGTCCCCAGGGGTCTCAGCGGGCGGGCGGAAGTGACCGAGGACGCCCCGCGCGACGAGCGCCTCGGCTACGTCCTCTGCTACACGCGGGGAGATCGGGCCCGGATCGAATGGACGACTAACGAGATCGGCGTCTACGCCGCCGCGACGGGCGAGAAGCTCGGCCCACTCTACGACTGGTGGCGCACGGACGCCGGCCCCGAGCCCTGAACCTTCGCTACATCACCAGCGCGTGGTACCCGAAGTCGAGTAGGGCGTCGCGTCGATCGGGCGGTGGAGCGGAGCCGAGGAAGAGACCGGGCGGCCTTCGAGCAACAGCGTCATTCGCGATGGCCGCCGTCGCCGGCTCCTGCTCTGCGGGCCGCCCTGGCCACCGGCAGTCTTCGCGATGCCGACTACTGCCGGCATCCCCCAAAAGGGGGATAAGCAGCCGCCGCCGCCGCATCCAACCGGCAAGCGCCGCTACATACCCATCGCGTGGTAGCCGGAGTCGACGTACAGCGTCGTGCCGGTGATGTTCGCCGCCTCGTCGGAGAGGAGGAACGCGCCCGCGGCGCCGACGTCGGCGGCGTCGATCGGGCGGTGGAGCGGCGCCCGCTCCTCGACGATCGCCTCCATCGTCGGGAAGCCGGCGATGGAGCGCGCGGCCAGCGTCCGCACCGGGCCGGCCGAGACGGCGTTCACGCGGATGTTCTTCTGGCCGAGATCCCAGGCGAGGTAGCGGACCGACGAGTCGAGCGTCGCCTTGGCGACGCCCATGACGTTGTAATGCGGGACGGCGCGCTCGCCGCCGAGGTAGGTCATCGTCATGATCGAGCCCCCGCCGGCCGCCTCCATCAGCGGCTCCGCGAGCCGGGCGCAGGCGACGAGGGAGTAGGCGGAGACGTCGAGCGCGAGCCAGAAGCGGTCGCGCGGCGTGTCCGTGAAGCGGCCCTCGAGGTCGCGCGTGTCGGCGAAGGCGACGGAGTGGACTAGCAGGTCGAGCTTGCCGCCGAACGTGTCGGCGACCTCGGCGAAGACGCGCTCGAGATCCTCGTCGGAGCGGACGTCGCAGGGCGTGATCAGCGGCGAGGCAACGGACTCGGCGAGCTCGCGGACGTTCTTCTCGATCCGCTCGCCCTGGAAGGTGAAGGCGAGCCGGGCGCCTCCCTCGGCCAATGCGCTGGGCGATCGCCCAGGCGATCGAGCGCCGGTTGGCGACCCCGAGCACGAGGCCCGTCTTGCCTGCAAAGCGGTCGGACATCGGCGGGGCAGTCTAATGCCCCGCCAGGAGATACACCCTACTTCTGTCCCGCGACCACACGGCGCCTGAGCCCACCCTCACCCTTGCCAAGGCTCCCGGCCTTGGCCGCGGGCGAGTGCGGACTCACGCTTGGTGCTCGCGACGCAGAAGCCAGGCAGGATCACCTGGCGGGGCATACGCTGCGCGGATTCGGATCGCCGTAATCACCGGTGGGTCGAGCGGGATCGGAGCGGCCACGGCGCGGCTCCTGGCCGCGCGCGGCTGGCGCTGCGTGTTGCTCGCGCGCGGCGCCGAGCGTCTGGAGCGGGTCGCCGCGGAGATCGGGGCCGAGGCCGAGGTCTGCGACGTCTCCGACCGCGCGCAGGTCGAGGCTGTAGCGGCCCGCGTACGCGAGCGCCACCCGGCCGTTCATCTCCTCGTCGCCAACGCTGGCATTCCGGGCGGCGGCAGGTTCCTCGACTTACCGCCGGAGCGGATCGAGCAGGTGATCGCCACCAACTACCTCGGGAGCATCTGGACGCTGCGGGCGTTCCTACCGCTCCTCGAAGCCGGAGCGCCCTCCGACGTCGTGAACGTCGCTTCGGTGGCGGGCACCTACGCCGTCGGCGGCTCGGCTGGGCCGTACGCCGCCTCCAAGCACGCGCAGCTCGCGTTCTCGCGCGGCGTGGCGGCGGAGCTCGCACCGCGCGGAATCCGCCTCCATACCGTCAACCCGGGCCCGGTGCGCACCGAGGGCTTTCCCCAGAACCGCCTCAAGGGAACGCGCGCCGAGCGACTCGTTCTCCCGCCGGAGCGTGTGGCCGAGTCGATCCTCCGCGCAGTGGAGCGCGACAAGCCGGAGACGTTCGTCTTCGGTGCGTACCGACTCGTGGCCCTGCTCCAGGCGGCGTTCCCAGGAACGCTCGTGCGCCGCTCCGCGCGCCGCGCCGGCATGCGCCGCGGATCAGCGGGACAGCCGTAGCGCGACGCCGGCGATCGCCGCGCCGGCGACGGCGTCCAGCACGTAGTGGTTCGCGGTGACGAAGACGACCGACGCGACCAGGGGCGGGTAGGCGGGCGCAAGGGCGCGGAGCGCTCGGCTCTCGCTCGCCTCCACGACCCCTGCCGCCGTGACGACCGCGTAGGCCACGTGGATGCTCGGCATCGCCGCCAACGGGTCGTAGAGCTGCGCGACGGCGCCGGAGTCGAGATCGAAGCCGGTGACGTCGGCGATCGTGTCCACGAAGTGGTCGAGCGAACGGGGCGGGGCGCACGGGAAGAAGTAGAAGACCGGCTGGCAGGCAAGCGTCGTCAGCACGGCCGCGCGGCGGAAGCGATGGAAGCCGGGATGGCGCCGCGCGTACAGGCGCATTAGAAAGCCGACGGTGAGCGCCGCGTTGGAGACGACGTAGGCAACGTTCAGCACGCCGAGCAGCCGCCGATGGGGAAGGAGGAGCTCCTGCAGCCTCGGCTCCACGTGGATGCCGAGCCGCCGCTCGAGGGCGACCACGTGCTCGGCGTTCCTCGCCGCCTGGAGTTGCCCCTCCGGCCCCCGCTTGCGGCGGCTCGCCAGCAGGTAGAGCGCGTAGACACCGAGGCCGATCGCGACCTCGCGCCTCCCCGAGAAGCCCCGCACATGCCCGGTCCGCCGTCCCACTCCAGCGCGCATACTTACCTGCCATGCACAACTGGCGCCGGAATTTCGTTCGGGTCGGCATCGGCACTGCCGCCACGGGCGCGTTCCTCTGGCTCTTCCTGCGCGAGGTCGACCTGGGCGAGGCGTGGCGCGAGATCACCTCCCTCCCGGGCTGGACGATGGTCGTTGCGCTGGCGCTCGTCGTCGCCAACGTGCTGATCATGTCGGTCAGGTGGGGTTACCTGCTCGGGGGCGCCGGCTATCGGATCGGGCTCTGGAAGCTCTTCTCCACGGTCGCCGTCGGCCGCGGCGCCAACAACATCCTCCCCGCTCGCGGCGGCGACCTCCTGCGCATCGAAGCCATGCGGGAGCGCCGCGTGCCGGTGTTCGTGAGCGCCGGGACGCTCTTCGCCGAGCGGCTTCTCGACGGCGTCATCCTCTCGAGCTGGATTCTCTTCGGCGCCCTGGCGATCGGCCAGGGCGGGCCCATGCTCCTCACGGGGGTCGCGCTCTCGGCCGGAGCGGCTCTCGGCGTCGCCCTCGTGGCCCTGGCGGCTCGTGACCCCGATCGCGCGGAGCGGTTCGCCTGGAGGGCGACGCGCAGGCTCCCGCCCCGCTGGCACACGCGCTTCACCCGCGCGGCGGCGCATTTCGTCGACGGGCTCGGCGCCTTCCGCGGGCGGACGCGCCTCGTGGCGATCTTCGGGACGTCGGCCGCCATGTGGCTCGCGGACGTCGCCATGTACTGGGTGGTGGGCGAGTTCGCGTTCGACCTCAACCTGCCGGTCGGGGCCTACTTCCTGCTCGAGGGAATCGGGAACCTCGCGCTGGCCGTCCCGGCCACGGCCGCCGGCATCGGCACCTTCGACTACCTCACCCTCCTGGCCGCGAAGGGCATCGACATCACCCCCGACAAGGCGACGGCGTACGTCCTGACGATGCACGCGCTCGCCGTTCTTCCCGTCACGCTCATGGGCGCGATCCTCGTCAGCCCCGCGTTCCCCCGCCTGCTCGGGAGACGCCGGGAGCCCGCCCGAGAGTCATCCTAGGGGGCCGCTGGCGCTCCCGCGCGCTCGCGTACTCGCGGGCGAGGAAGGGCAGCTCGCGCGCCCGGCGCGGCGCGACGGAAAGCGCCTCCGCCAGGCGCCGCCGGCGGCTGCCGGTCTTCAGGAGCTCGGGCTCGACCGGCCTCCCTTCCGCGAGTGCGACCTCGACCGCGTCGACGAGCTCGCGCTCGAGCGCGCGAACGTCTGCCTCGGCCCTCTCCAGAAGCAAGGTGGCGACGACCTGGCCGCACGTGAGCGGCATCGTCACCCGAAGCAGGGCCAGCAGCGTCCCCTCGACGTCGTCCTTCGGCAGCTGGGCGGGCGCGCCGAGCACGAGGTGGACGCGGGTGCGCCCGCGGACGAGCGGGTCGTAGGCGAGGGCAAGCGGACGGACGGCGGCCGGCCTGCCGCGGCGGACGAGCGCGCCTATGCCCGGTCGGATCGGGCCGATCTCGCCGTCCGGCGAGGGGCGCCCCTCCGGGAAGACGATCAGGACATGGCCGTCGCGGACGATCTCGACCAGCGCGCGAAAGTCTCCCGCCGCCTGGGCGGCCCTCGCGCTCCAGAAGTCGTCCAGGCCCGCACGGTCGTCCGGCGAGAACGGATTCCAGAGCAGGTCGGCGTACTCGCCGCGAAGGACGTCCGCGGCCTGTGCCGGGGGAGCGAGCCCGCAGGAGGCTGCCCGCGCTACGAAGGCGGCAGCCTCGTTCTCCGGGAGCAGCTCCACGAGCGGCTGCGCGCTCCGGGCAGCGAGCACCTCCCCCGCGCGCGCGACGTTCGCGCTGCGGATCGGGAAGACGTTGACGCGGGGAAGCCAGCGAGCCACGCCGACGCGGTAGAGCAGACGTCGCGCGCGCAGCGGAAGCTCGGGCGGAAAGCCGGCGAAGAACCCCGGCAGGAACATGTCGTCCCGCGCCGCGAAGTGCATGCGGCCGGTCCTGTTCCTGCGCCCGCCCATCGCGAAGTAGAGGGGCGGGCAGATGACCGGGACGTCGGTCTCCCGCCGGTGCGTGACGGCGACGAGCGTTCCGGGCCCCGGGTCGAAGCTCCCGTCGTCGAGCAGCGTCACCCGGAAGGCCGCGTTCGAGTAGGCCCACATGCCGTGACCGACGGCGTCGTAGAGATCGGGCACGTCTGTATCCTGGCGATTTAGCAGCCTCGTGCAACCATCGATGTTTGCGGCCCGCTTGCTAACGAGGTGCTAACGCGAACTCGAAGACGGCTAGTCGTCGGAGGCACTACTGGGCCGCCACGATGCGAGGCCCGAAGGCCGTCCAGAAGCTCAACGTTGAACGACTCCAAGCGTCGGTCGGCGCCCTGCTGTTGCACATACACGGAGGCAAACTCTCGCGCGCCTCTACTACGGTGCGAACGGTCCCATCGAGTCTTTCCACGAAGGAGTAAAGAAAGGCGACGTTTGCGACCATTCCCGCAAGCTTGTCCATCGCACGACGAGCTCAGGCTCGAGAACATCCGCCTCGCTCATGCGAATCTGCCGAAACGTCTGAGCGGCGCTCTCGGCGTCACGAATGATGGAGGGGACGCCCGCGACGATGTGCTGCTCAGGGTCTGCGTCGGCCTCCCCTTCGAGCCAGTGCTCGATGATTCCGACTGCGTCATGTAGGACACGCTGATACGTCGCCACATGGGTCTCCGTGTAGTGAAGGGCGATCGACATGGCGAGCTGGTGGAAAGCTTCGTTGACGCCTGCCCACGCCCCGGCGAGAGACAGGCCACGACGTATCCGGCCTCGCGCCTAGATGGCCATTTCGGCCCGGCCCGCGCGACGGCACGGTCGCGTGCTCGCCGCCGCCCGCAAGGGCACCGAGAGCGAGCTGACCGCCGCCGACCCCGGATCTCTCTGAGGCGACGCCGGCTCTAGTCGGTCACGTCCTCGACGCCTGCGGCCCGTTCGTGGCGGGCACGGCCGAGCACCTCGTCCACGCGCTGACGCGAGACTCCGAGCGCACGGGCAAGCTCGGCCTTGCTGGCGCCCGCCTCGTGCGCGGCAAGCAGGGCGCTGCGAAAGGTGCGCCGCGCCCGGTCGAGGCGCTGAAGCGCGTCGAGTGCTTTCCGGTAAGCGCGCAGCACAGCCTTGACTTCCGTGTCGTGTGCCATGCCCGTACGATACAGGACGCAAGGGTGCCTTGCACCTGCTAAGCAAGAGTGACTTGCACTTGCGGTTGAAAGGGGCTATCCTTTCGGCGCCGGTGTAACCGCGACCGGCCAGAGACCACACTGACGGGACGCGCCCCGTCGTTGCGACGGAGGACCCCGCAGAAGCACGAACCCTAACCGCGAGCCCGGTTCGTCACCGGCGCGCTCGTGAGGAGAGAACCGGCGAACGCCCAGCTATCCCCGTTGCGCCCGACCTCCCCTGACAGGCCCCCCACCATGGGAGGTCGGGCGGAGCGGGAATGAGCCAGCTCCATCGATCGAAAGGACGGCATGACCGAAACAGCAATCGAAACCCGGATGACCGACACAGCAGTCGAGACCCGGACGCCCGAGCAGCGCAAGGGAGCGCTGGCGACCGCAGTCGCGTCCTCCGTCCGCCAGGGCTGGGGAGTCCAGTCGCAGACGGACTACCAGGCCGTCCTTGTCAAGGGCTCGAAGCCGAACCACGTGCTCCACTTGATCCTGACGCTCGTGACATTTGGTCTGTGGGCCATCGTCTGGATCGCGCTCGCCCTCATCGGCGGCGAGAAGCATCGGGTGATCCAGGTCGACGAGTACGGCAATGTCAACGTCCAAGGCTAAGCGCGGTCACAGGGATCAAGGCCGCCGCCTGTGATGCTCTGGGCGATCATTGGACTGTCCTGGGCCGCTCTGTTCCTCGTAACGCTCATCTTCGCTCTGTCGCTCTGCCGTGCATCGAGTGAGGCGGACAGAGAGATGGAAAGATTGAGAGAGGCCGAGGCGACTCCTGAGCTGCGGCGCTCGTCGGCGGGTTCGGCGTCCCGTGAACGCCTGGGATCAGGCGCAGGAACCTGATCAGCCAAGCTGATCTCCGGCAACAGGTGCCGAGGACGCACCGAAAGCTAACGACCCTCGATGAGTTGACTTGAAACGCATCATCATTGGGCTCGCTTGCGGAGCCATCCTGCTCTCGCCTCGCCTCGGCTGCAGCAGGAGGACGGCATAGGCGCACCCTCTGGCGTGGCGAAACCCCTGCAAATCCCAACACTCGCTGTGATGGGCCGTTACGGGCTGTCACCGACTTGATAGAACCTGGCGACATGGCTGCGCTTCGGCTCGGAGATCCCGCTCCCGCCTTCTCGCTCCCGGACATCGACGGCGCGACCCACAGCCTCTCGGACTACGAGGGCAAGCCGGTCGCGGTCGTCTTCTCGTGCTGCCACTGCCCGTACGTCGTCGCGTGGGAAGACCGGCTGAACGACGCGGCGCGCAGTGTGGACGGGCAGGCGGGCTTCCTCGTGATCAACGCGAACGCGGGCTACCTGGGCGACTCGCCCGAGGACATGCAGCGTCGCGCGGAGGAGAAGGGGTTCGTCTTTCCCTTCCTCTACGACGAGACGCAGGAGGTCGCGACCGCCTACGGCGCCGCGCGCACGCCGGAGGTCTTCGTCTTCGACGCGGATCACCGGCTCGTCTACCACGGCAGCCCGGACTCCGACTACACCGACCCGGAGGGCGCCGAACCGTACCTGCGCCCGGCCCTGAAGGCCGCGCTCTCGGGGACGCGGCCGGAGGTGCAGGAGACGCCGCCCGTCGGCTGCACCGTCAAGTGGCGCTAGCTGGGGCCTCCGGCCTGGATCAAGGCGCGATCCAGTCGGGGATGCCGCCGCCCTGCGGCAGAACGTCGGCTCGGCCGGTGCCGTCCGGGCGGATCACGTAGAGGGAGGCGCCGGAGACGAGCAGGTGCTCGCCGTCCGGCGACCAGGCGACGAAGTGGCCGTACTCGGGCGTCACGCGGCGCGGGCTCGAGCCGTCCGCGGCCATGAGCCAGATGTCGTGGTGCTCCCCGGGCTCTCCTCCGGGGTCGATCCAGCAAGGCGCCGTCGCCGGCGCGTGAAGGCAGTCGTCGCGCTCGGAGACGAAGGCGATGGTCGACCCGTCCGGTGACCAGACCGGCCACCCGTCCGACCCCGGCGACCGGGTGAGCCGCGTCGCGGCACCCGTCTCGAGGTCGGCGACGTAGATGTCGTAGTCGCCCTCGCCGTGCCCCATGAACGCGATCTTCGTCCCATCTGGCGAGAACGACGGGTACTCGATCCAGACGTCGGCGTCGATCCGGCGGAGATCGGACCCGTCCGGCGAGACGAGGTAGCCGCCCATCGGCCCGTCACGGTCGGAGTTGAACACGATCGTCCGGCCGTCGGGCGACCAGTCGGGGCCCCAGTCGTTGGCCGGATGCCGGGTGACGTTCCTGACGCCGGATCCGTCCGCCCGGGCGACGTAGATCTCGTCGTTCTCGTTGATGCCTCGACGCGAGTCCCGGTAGGCGATCCACCGGCCGTCGGGGGCCCAGGCAGCGTCGAACTCCGGCCCCGCTCGGGCGGCGACCGGGCGAACCTCCGTTCCGCTCGCCTCCATGACGAAGACGTCCTCGAAGTCGTCGAAGACGATCCTTCCCTCGAGCAGGGCCACGTCGATGGCCCGGCCCTCGACGAGAGGGCGCCTCCCGTCCTGCTCTCGACCTTCCGGCGCGGGGGTCGTCGCATTCGCGCCGGTGTCGTCGCCCGAGCCGGCACAGCCCAGCCCGCTCACGATGGCGGCGCAGACGAAGGCTAGGATCATCTGCCGTCTCATCCTCGCGCCTTCTACACCGCCCATGGCCGGCGCGTTCCGGCGCCGCGGGGAGCTCAGGGCGAGGCGCGAAGCTCGCGCCGGACGAGGTCGAGCGCCTCGGCGCGGGTCGAGATCGTGCCGACGGCGCGCTCTTCGGCGACGAGCTCCAGCAGGCGGCCGACCTCCGGGCCGGGCTCTATGCCCAGGTCCAGGATGTCGTCGCCGCGGAGAAGCGGCTCCGGATGGTCGGCGGCGCGCGCGGCACGCACCGCGTCGTAGAGGTCCGTCGCTCCCAGGAAGGCGAGGGCCGAGAGGGCCCACGGCTCGGTGCGGCGCCGGAAGCGGTGGATCTCGCGCGGCGAGTCGTCGGCAGGCCGCTCCGCCGCGAGCAGCGTGGCGGCGAGCTTGCGGAGCTCGTTGGAGACCGGGAAGCGCCGAAGCTCGTCGCCGAACACGGCGACGAGCACGAACCCGGGCGTGTCCGCAGGATCCACACGCTCGAGGCCTGCCACCGACCCGCCGAGCGGCTCGAGCAGGCCCAGCTCGTCGGCCCGCCGGAAGCCGTCCGGCGACAGACGCTCGAGCTCCGCGAGGATTCGCTCCCCGGCGGGCTCGCCGACGCGCGACGCCCCCGCCCGTGCGAGCTCCTCGGTTTCCTCGTCGAGGCGGAAGCCGAGCTCGTCCTCGAGGCGAATCGCGCGGAGCAGCCGCAGCGGGTCGTCCTCGAAGACCGACGCGCCGACTGCCCGGATCCGCCTTGCTTCCAGGTCGGGCTCCCCGCCGAAAGGGTCGACGAGCGGCCCGCCGTCCAGCGGCCGCGCGAGCGCGTTGACCGTGAAGTCCCGCGTGGCGAGGTCCTCCTCGATGGTCTGGCCGTGCAGCGGGGTGAAGTCGACCGTGTTCCCGTTGCGGAAGGCGACTCGCCAGGCGCCGTGGCGCTCGGAAAGGGGGAAGACGGCGCCGCCCGCCAGACGCGAGTAGAGCCGCGCCCCCAGCTCGGGGCTCGGGCAGGTCACGTCCACGTCCACGATCTCCCGGCCGAGCAGCTCGTCCCGCAGCGCCCCGCCCACCACCCAGGCGGACACCTCGCCCACCGCTCGGCGAATGCGCTCATCCATCGACGATCCTCCGCTCGGCCCGCGTGCGGTCTCGGTTCAGGCCGCAGGTGATCTCGTAGTTGATCGTGCCGAGCACCCGCGCGTGCTCCTCGGCCAGGATCCCGTCGCCGATCAGCGTCACCTCGGTCCCCTCCGGCTCGTCGCCGAGCTCCACGGCCAGCGAGTCCATCGAGATCGCCCCGACGACCCGGCGCCTCGCCTCGCCGACGAGCACCTCGGTCCCCGTGAGCCCGCGGCGGAAGCCGTCCGCATAGCCCACGGGGACGATGCCGATCCGCTGCGGCGCCTCGGCGACGAAGCGCCGCCCGTAGCCCGTGCCCTCACCCGGCTGAAGCTCTCGCGCCTGCGCCACGTAGCTTCGCCACGAGAGGGCCGGCTCGAGGCCGTGGCCCGCGGGATCGTCGCCGAACGGTGACAGCCCGTAGAGCGCGATCCCGCAGCGGACGGCGTCGAAGCGCGTCTCGGCGAGGCGGAGCGCGCCGGCGCTGTTCGCCAGGTGGGCGGTCACACCGGGGAAGGCCGCGGCAACTTCCCGGAACTGCTCGATCTGCCGCAGCGCGAAGGACGCGTCAGCTTCGTCGGCGGTGGCGAGGTGGCTCATGACCCCGACGACCTGCCGGCGCGGCACGGCCAGCGCCTCGGCGAGTGTCATGCCCCACCTGCCCATCCCGGTGTCGACCTTCACGTGGACGTCCAGCCCCTCTGGAGCCTCCGGCGACGAGAGCGCCACCTCGAGCCGGGCGTCGCGCGCGGCGTCCTCCTCGCCGGGGGCGAGCGGGCTCATGACGAGGATGCGCGCCGCCGGAAACGCCTCGCGCAGGTCCTCTCCCTCCCGGGCCGTCGCCACGCAGAGACACGAAGCGCCGCCCTCGAGCGCCGCGCGGGCCGCTCCGATCGCTCCGTGGCCGTAGGCGTCCGCCTTCACCACCGCCCACAGGCCGGCCGGCGCCGCCGTCCGGCGAAGCAGCTCGGCGTTCCGCCTGATCGCGCCGAGGTCGACCGTGATCCGGGAGCGCCTCACCTCGACAGCGCGGGCGAGAGCGACTCGACGACGTCTCGGGCAATCATCCCCGCCTGCCCGTGCCGCTCGGCGGCGATCCGGGAGGAGGCTCCGCAGGCGGCGGCGGCCGCGGCGGCCGCGGCGCTCGCCTCCATCCCCTTGGCGAGGAATGCCCCGACGACGCCGGTGAGGACGTCGCCGCTCCCGGCCGTGGCGAGCCCGGGATTCCCGAGATCGACGACCACGGGGCTCCGTCCGGGCCCGGCGATCAGCGTGTCGATCCCCTTGAGGAGGACGACCGTGCCGGTGTCGTCGGCGCCCGCCTGCACGGCGTCGAGGCGGTTCGCGCTCACCCAGGCCGACGGGCGCCCCAGCAGGCGGCCCAGCTCGCCCGCGTGCGGGGTCAGCACCGTCGGGGCGTCGCGGGAGAAGACCCAGTCGAGGTGCCCCGCGAGCGCCCAGAGGCCGTCCGCGTCGAGGACGACCGGTTTGTCGAGGCGGTCGAGGAGGAAGCCGACGAGCGCCCGCGTGCCGTCGGTCCGCCCCAGGCCGGGCCCGAGCGCCACCGCTCCCGCCCGCTCGGCGGCGAGGAGGATCTCGTCTGCGGCTTCCGGCGTCAGCGCGCCGTCCTCGTCATCGCACGGCCTCGTCATCACCTCGACGAGGCGCTGCTCGAAGACGAGGTTGAGGGAAGCCGGGACGCAGGCGGTGACGATGCCCGCGCCCGCCCGGAGCGCCGCCTCCGAGCTGAGCGACGGGGCGCCGGTCAGGCCACGCGAGCCGCCGACGACGAGCACCGACCCAGCCGAGTACTTGTTGTCGCGCTCCGTGCGTCGCGGGACGATCTCCAGGATCCCGGCCGTCGCCCGGCGGAGGCGGGTCTCGATCCCCTCGAGCCCGATGTCGGCGACGACCAGCTCCCCGGTGTGGAAGCGGCCCGGCGCGATCACGTGGCCGACCTTCGGGGCGTGGAACGTGACGGTCAGCGCCGCCTCCACAGCAACTCCGGCGACCCGGCCCGTCGACGCGTCCACGCCCGACGGCAGGTCGACGGCGACGACCGGGGCTCTTCCGGCGTTCAGCTCGGAGATGGCCCGAGCAGCGTCTGGCCGCGGCGCTCCGGCGAACCCGGTCCCGAAGAGCGCGTCGACGGCGAGGTCTGCGCCGCCGTGCTCGTCGACGAACGGGACGCCGGCCTCTCGGGTCCCTTCGAGCACGACCGCCGCGTCACCGGCGACCTTCTCTTCCGGCCCGAGGAGCCTGACGGCCGGCTCGCGGCCGGCGCGCGCGAGCTCCGTGGCGACGACGAGCCCGTCGCCGCCGTTCGCCCCGGGGCCGCACCACACCGCCACCCGGCGCGCGTCGGGGAAGCGGATAAGGATCTCGTCGGCGACGCTCTTCCCCGCCCGCTCCATCAGCTCGAGCGTCGGCCCCGGGTACGCGGCTTCCGCGGCCCGCATCTCCTCGGCGGTGTAGAGCGGCTCGTAGGCCATCAGGAGACGGCGACGACCGCCACCGCCGCGGCCATGCCCTTCGAGTGCGTCATCGACAGGTCGATCTCCCCCGCGCCGACGCGCTCGGACCACCGCTCGATCCTCCCCGAGAGCCGGACGGACGGCTTGGGGCGGCCGGCGATCTCGACCTCCTTCCAGGCAAAGGCGCGGGCCACGCCGAACCCGAGCGCCTTGCCAACCGCTTCCTTGCCGGCGAAGCGCGCGGCGTAGTGCTGGGCGGGGTTGGCGCGAGAGTCACAGTACGCCTGCTCGGCGGCGGTAAAGCAGCGCTCCCGAAAACGCGGATAGCGCTCGAGCGCGTCACGGATCCGCTCGATCTCGATCAGGTCCAGACCGACCTTCACGCGGGCTCCCGCAGGAAGACGGGAACCTCGGCGATCGAGTCGACGACCCCGTCCGGCCGGGGATCGGCCGAGGCGAGCGTCGCCTCCCGGAACTTCCCGGTCCGGACGAGCACGGCGCGCATGCCGGCCGCCTTCGCGCCGCCGACGTCGGCCTCGACGTCGTCGCCGACCATCACGGCGTCGATAGCGGCCGCGCCGATCTCGGCCAGCGCGGCGTCGAAGTACGCGCGGGTCGGCTTGCCGACGACCTCGGCCTCGACTCCGGCGGCGTACTCGAGACCCGCGACGTAGGCGCCGCCGTCGAGGCGCGGCCCGGTCGAGGTCTGCCACCAGCGGTTGCGATGAAGGCAGACGAGACGAGCGCCGGCGTCAAGCTCGGCGAACGCGCGATTCAGGTTCTCGTAGCCGAAGACCCGCGCGGTTTCTCCGCTCTCGTCCGCGCCGCCGAGCAGGACGACGTCGGCGTGGCCGTCGACGAGCTCGACCTGAGCGCCGAGATCCTGCTTCACCGCCTCCATCGTGAGGGCGAGCACGCGCTTGCCCGCGAGCAGGCGGGAGGCCACGACCGCAGTCGTCGTCAGCTCGTCGTCGTCGAGCTCGATGCCGAGCTCCCGGAGCTCGCCGACGAGCTGCCGCCGGGCTCTCGTGGTGTTGTTCGTGACGAAGCGGAGGCGATGCCCGTCGGCCCTGAGAGCCCGCACGGCGTCCCCGGCGCCCGCCACGGGCTTGCCCGACACGTGCAGGACGCCGTCGATGTCGAGCAGAATCGCCGCCATGCGCCCCGAGTCTATTCGCGTCCGCCGCGGACTTGCGATCCCGCTGGACGAGATCCGGCTTCGCACCTCCCGCTCCAGCGGGCCCGGCGGGCAGCACGCCCAGAAGACCGAGACCCGCGTCGAGGCGACCTTCGACGTCGACGCTTCGCCGACTCTCAGCGATGAGCAGAAAGCGCGGATCCAAGCGCGGCTGGGCCCGGTGGTCCGGGCCATCGCCCAGGACGAGCGCAGCCAGTCGCGTAACCGCGAGCTCGCCCTCGAGCGCCTCGCCGACGCCCTGCGCGACGCCCTCCGCATCGAGCGCCCGCGCCGTCCGACGACGCCGACGAAGGCCTCGCAGGAGCGCCGCCTGGGCGAGAAGCGCGTTCGTAGCCGCACCAAGAAGCTGCGTCGCCGGCCGCCCGCCAACGAGTAGTCCCGCGAACCACCACGTTGTCAGCAGGGCCTCCGCGCGTCTACCATCGACGTATGTCGCGTTGGCGTCGCGTGGCTCTGCCGGCGTTCCTGCTCGTTCTCGGGCTGATCTGGGCTGCGGCCCACGCGCTCGCTCACGACGTGGCCACCCAGCCCGCAGTCGGCCACCACAAAGCCGGCGGCGCGGGCGTCCACTCCTACGTCGCCTACCTCCCCACGTCTCTGGCGCTCTGTCTGACCCTCGCGGCCGCGATCGCCACAGGAGCGGCGCTGGGCAAGCGGTGGGCTGGCAAGTCCGGCAGATCGGTCTGGCTCTTCGGCTTCGTCCCGGTGCTCGGATTCGCGGCCGACACGCTCGTTGAGCTGACGAGCCACGGGTCGACGGCGGCAACTGCGGCCCAGCTCGTCCCCGTGTTCCTGATCGGCCTGCTCGTCCAGATCCCCTTTGCGCTCGTCGCGGTGGGCCTCGCAGGCAGGATTCTGTGGCTGGTCGAGCAACTGGCGTTCGCGCTGCGGGGGGCCGGTGGCAAGGGCCGGCCCGAGGCGACGACCGGCCTCGCCTGGGCAGACACCGGAACCACGCCCGGCCTCCTCCTCGCCGGCGCCCGGCGCTCGCGCGCACCGCCTCTCCAGCTCGCCCTCTAGCTTCCGGGGCGCCCGGCGGCGCGAGCCGCCGACCCCGTGCCCACCACCCACGGGGTCGAACGACTGGCTCGACGCTTGCCCTAGCTCCGGACCGAGGCCGTCGCGCTCGACCCGGTCGACGCCGAGTCTCCCCTAGGCTCGTCTCCACTGGCTGATCGGCAGCGAGGTCTCGACAGGGCCGGCGCCGTCGTCTGCCTGACACCTCCGCGACGGCGCCGGCTCCCCACTCCGCGCCGGACCGGGCGCCGGTTCGAGTTGTCAAGCGGGCGCCTGCGCCTCTACGATCTCCCTGCTATGGGGCGCCGTCGACTCGTAGTCCCGGTGCTGCTCGCCCTGGCCGGGGTGGGATGGGCCGCGGCACACGCCGTCGCCCACCGAGCGGTCATGTCCGAGGCGGCGATGCCACCGGACATGGTCCATCGATACCTCGGCTACCTGGCCACGTCCGTGGCGCTCTGCTTCGCGCTCGCGCTCCCGCTGGCCGCCGGCGCCCTGATCGGGCGGCGCTGGCAGGGCGCGACGCTGCGTTCGCTCTGGCTCTTCGGCCTCGTTCCCATCCTCGGCTTCGTCGGCCACACGATCGGGGAGCCGCTGATCACGGGTTCGTCCGTGAGCGTCTCGGCGGCCCTGCCGGTCGCGCTCGTCGGCTTGCTGGTTCAGACTCCCTTCGCGCTGGTCGTCGTCGGCCTCGCGCGCCACATCATCTGGCTGGCCGAGAGGGTCGCCCGGGCGCTTGCCGTTCCCGGCGGAGCGCGCGCCCGAGCCAGGACTTCGAGCTATCCCCCGCCGCGCGCGGTCAACGCGTCGGCCTTCCGCCTCGATTTCGCCTACGCCGAGCGCGGTCCCCCTCTTCTCGCGGCCTGAGTCGGGCAAACCGGAACCGCGCCGCACGGCGTAGTTCGAGCGAGAGGAGAGGGGGGAGAACCATGGACCGGGTCGCAGGGCCGACCTGGCGGACAACCGAGGGGGAACGTGCAGGCCGGGCCCGTCCAGCGACCCGGCGCCTGTTGGCGACGCTGCTCGTGGCGTTCGCAGCGGCAGCCGCGTTCTCCCCGAGTGCCTTCGCGCACTCTGTGCTCATCGGCACGCAGCCGGGGAACGACGTCGTCGTCCCGGAGTCGCCCGAAGAGGTCGTCCTGGAGTTCAACGAGCCGGTGGACACGTCGCTCGGCTCGCTGCGCGTGTTCGACGGACAGGGCCGGCAGGTCGACGCCGGTGAAGTCACCCAGCCCGCCGCGACGGAGGTGGCGGTCGGGATCGACTCCGAGCTCGAGCCCGGCACCTACACGGTGGCGTGGCGGGTCGTCTCGGCCGACTCCGACCCGATCTCCGGCGCGTTCGTGTTCCACGTTCTCGAGCGCGGGGTCGGCGCGGCGACCGTCTCCATCGACGCCCTGACGAGCACCTCGCAGGCGGTGGATGTCCTCTTCACCACGGGGAGGTTCTTCGATCTCGCCCTGCTCCTCCTCGTCGTCGGCGGCTCGGTCGTGCTCGTGGTGGCGCTCCCGTTCGCGGAGTGGCCGGTGCGGCGCCGTCTCTACGGGATCCTGGCCGCCCTGGCAGGCGCGCTGGCGCTGGTGGCGCTGGCGAACATCCTCCTACAGGGAGCCGCGGCCGGTGGGTTGTCCCTGGCCGATGCGATCTCGTGGGACCTCTTCACGACGGTCCTCGAGACGCGGTACGGCGAGGTCATCCTCATCCAGTCCGCGCTGGCGGCGACGCTCGCGCTGACGGCTCTGGCGATCCGGCATGCAGAAGGTCACGACCGCCGGCCTCTCGTCGCGCTGACGCTCGCGTTGAGCGCGGGACTCTCGTTGACGCCGTCCTTTTCGGGCCACGCGAGCACCCTGAACGCGCTCGGGCTCGCGTCGGACGTCATCCACGTGGTCTCTGCGGCCATCTGGACGGGCGGGCTCGCGCTCATGCTGCTCGGACTTCTCCTGGCCGGAGACGACCGCTGGGTACTGGCGATGTCTTGCGTGCCCCGGTTCTCGAACATGGCCGTCCTCTCGGTCGTGGCCCTGATCGTCGCCGGGATCGTCTCCGCCTATCTCCAGGTTCGCACCTGGAGCGCGCTCTGGGAGACCGAGTACGGCCTCCTCATCCTCGCGAAGGTCGCGCTCCTCCTGCCGCTCCTCGCCCTCGGGGCGTACAACAACCGCTACGCCGTGCCACGGTGCAAGTCCGGAATCGCATCACCGCTCGAGCGGCGCCGCTTCCTGCGCGTCACCGCAACGGAGCTCGGGATCATGGTCGCCGTCATCGCCGTCACCGCGGTGCTCATCAACGCCGAGCCCGCGCGAACGGAGCTGGAGATGGCGGCCATGGCCGAGGACGAGCACGGCGCGATGACCGACGACGGGACGGCCGGGTCGCACGAGCCCTTCGCGGGCTCGGTCCAGCTGGGCGACATGCAGGCCACTGTGACCGTCGACCCGGCGATGCCGGGCGAGAACACCATCACGATCACGTTCGTGCCGTCGGCGGAGACGCCGAGCGAGGTGACCGTCTCTGCGTCGCTGCCCAGCCAGGAGATCGGACCGCTCGATTTCACGGCGCAGCCGGATCCGGCGACGCCCAACGCGTATGTGATCGAGGACGCATCGCTGTCGATCGCGGGCGACTGGGAGCTTCGCGTCGAGGCGCTGATGGGTGAGTTCGACCTGCTGACCGAAACCATCACCGTTCCCATTCAAGGGGGTTAGACCGATAGTGCTTCGCAAATTGATCATCACCGTCGCGGTGCTCGCCGTGGTGTTTCCGGCCGCGGCCGTCGCTCACGTGACGATCCAGCCGGGCGAGTGGGAGGCCGGAGCCTTCGCGACCATGGTCGTGCGCGTCCCGAACGAACGGGACGACGCGGAGACGACCAGCGTCACCGTGCAGTTCCCGGAGAACGTCCCGAGCGCCCGCTTCCAGGCGCATCCGTTCTGCGAGCGGGAGGTCGAGCGGGAGGAGCTCGCCCAGCCGGTCGAGGAGATCACGGAGCGAATTGTCAGCGTCACCTGGACGTGCGATCCCGCGATCGCGACCGACGGGTTCGAGGAGTTCGGAATGAGCTTCCAGATCCCGGAGGACCTGCAGCCCGGCGACGAGATCCTCTTCCCCGCCGTGCAGGTGTACTCCAGCGGCGAGGAGGTCGGCTGGGTGGACCCGGACCCGGAGGCGGACACTCCCGCTCCACGGGTCACGGTTGTTGCGCCCGAGGAGGAAGCCGAGCCGGCACCTCCTGCGACGACCACCGAGACGACCGCGGAGGAGAGCGGCGAGGAGACCGCCGCCGTCCCGGCCGTCAACACGGACGACGACGACTCGATGTCGACCGTCGCCCTGGTCTTCGGGATCGCCGGCCTCGCCGCGGGGCTCATCGCCCTCGGCGTCGCGCTCTTCCGCAAGCCGAAGCCGACCGCCTAGCCCGACGTTCGCCGAGGCCGGCGCCGTTTCGTGCGGCGCCGGCCTCGGCGTTCTTACTCGACGGTGACGGTCTTGGCGAGATTGCGCGGCTGGTCGACGTTCATGCCCCGGAGCCTGGCGATCCGGTAGGCGATCAGCTGCAGCGGGATGACGGCGAGCGCCGCCTGCAGGAACGGGTGCGTCCGCGGCACGTAGACGACGTCGTCCGCGTGGTGCTGGATGTCCTCGTTGCCGTCGGTGGCGATGGCGACCACCTCGGCCCCGCGCGCCCTCACCTCCTGGATGTTGGAGACGACCTTGTCGTAGACGTGCGAGTCGGTGGCGACGACCACGACCGGCGTCTCCTCGTCGAGGAGCGCGATCGGGCCGTGCTTCATCTCGCCCGCCGAGTACGCCTCGGTCGGGATGTAGGAGATCTCCTTCAGCTTGAGCGCCCCCTCGAGGGAGACGGGCAGGCCGATGTGGCGCCCGAGGTAGAGGAAGAACGGCTTCTGATAGTGGCGCCGCGCGATCTCCTCGATCGGGTGGTCTGCATCCAGGTAGGCGGCGATCTTGGCGGGCAGCGCCTGGACCTCGGTGAGCAGGCGCTCGATCTCCTCGTCCGGCAACGTCCTGCGCACCTGCGCCAGCCGGAGCGCGAGCAGGTAGAGCAGGGTCACCTGCGAGGTGAAGGTCTTGGTGGCGGCGACGCCGGTCTCGATCCCGGCGCGCGTGTAGAGGACGCGGTCGACCTCTCGCGTGATCTGCGTTCCCATGAGGTTCGTGATCGCGAGGGTGCGCGCACCGCTCTCGCGCGCGAGTCGGACCGCCTGCACGGTGTCTCGGGTCTCCCCGGACTGCGAGATCCCGACGACGAGGGTGTCCTTCGCGAGGACCGGGTTGCGGTAGATCCACTCGCTCGCGATGTCGGGCTCGCACGGAATCCGTGCCCACTCCTCGATCACGTAGCGTCCGATCACGCCCGCGTGGTACGCGGTGCCGCACGCGAGGATCACCATGCGCCGCAGGTTCTGGAGCTCTGTCTCCGAAAGCCCGATGTCCTCGAGCTCGAGGCGGCCGCCGCGCACCCGCTCTCCGATCGTGTCGGCGACGGCCTGGGGCTGCTCGTAGATCTCCTTGAGCATGAACGTCTCGTAGCCCTGCTTCTCGGCCGCCTCGTCGTCCCAGTCGACCTCCATGTAATCGCGGTCGCGAGGGAGGCCGCCCGCGACGGGGAGGAAGCGGACGCCCTCGGGCGTGATCGCGACGACCTCGCCGTCCTCGATCAGCTTGACGCGGCGCGTCTCGCGCAGGAACGCGGCGATCGACGAGGCGAGGAACATCTCACCCTCGCCGACGCCGACGACGAGCGGGCACTGGAGGCGTGCGCCGACGAGCGTGTCGGGATGGTCGCGGTGGACGACGACGAAGGCGAAGTGGCCATCGAGCTCGGCGTACGTGGCACGAACCGCGTCGGCCAGATCGCCCGCGTAGTGGCGCTCGATCAGGTGCGCGACCACCTCGGCGTCCGTCTCCGAGCAGAACGTGTGCCCGTCGGCGAGAAGCGAGTCGCGGAGCTCGCGGAAGTTCTCGACGATCCCGTTGAGGACGACTGCGACCTCGTTCTCGACGCAGCCGGTCAGCGGGTGGGCGTTCTCGTAGGAGACCTTTCCGTGCGTCGCCCAGCGCGTGTGGCCGACGCCGGTCGTCGAGTGGGAGCCGTTCGACCCTGCCGCGTCCTTCAGCTGGTCGAGGTTTCCGACCGCCCGGATGTAGTCGAGGCCGTCGGGCTCGACGAGGCAGAGGCCGGCCGAGTCATAGCCGCGGTACTCGAGCCGTTCGAGGCCCTGGAGCAGGAGGTCCTTCGCCGTCCTCGAGCCCACGTATCCGATGATCCCGCACACTCGAACACCCCCTCCCGTCCTCTCGCCGGTGCACCGGCCCGACAACTCTCCGCTATCGACCTGCCGTGGAGCGCAACCTTTCGAAAAACGAGACGAAAAAGCGCGAGCCCGGCCGCTGTGTCTAGCCGAGCTCTCTCTGAACGAGAGTGCGGATGGTACCACAGAGGCGGCGGGATTCCTCCTCCGTCTCGGCCTCCGCGAGCACCCTGACGACCGGCTCCGTGCCCGAGGGCCGCACGAACACGCGTCCGCGTCCGTCGAGCTCCTCGGTCAGCCGCGCCGCCTCGGCGAGGATGCTTGCCGGGATCGCCTTCGTGCGGACCCGCACGTTCTCCTTCACCTGCGGATAGCGGGGCATGACCGCGGCCAGGTCGGCGAGCGTCCGGCCTTGCTCCAGGACGGCCCGGCAGAGGAGGAGCCCGGCGACCAGCCCGTCGCCGGTGACGTGCCCGTCCAGGTACAGGACATGCCCGGACTGCTCGCCTCCGAGGATGCCGCCCTCGGCCCTGAGGGCCTCGAGCACATAGCGGTCGCCCACGTCCGTCGTGAGGACGCGGATCCCGCGCTCGGCCATCAGCGCGTGGAAGCCGAGGTTGGTCATCTGGGTGACGGCGACGAGGTCGACGCCGAGGTGGAGCGCGAGGACGGCGAGGATCTGGTCGCCGTCGACCTCGTTCCCCTCCGCGTCGACCGCGAGCATGCGGTCGCCGTCCCCGTCGAAGGCGACGCCGAGGCTGGCGCCTTCCTCGGGGACGACACGCGCGAGGAGGCCGAGATCGGTGGCCCCGCAGCCCGCGTTGATGTTCGTCCCGTCCGGCTCGGCGCCGATGACCGAGATCTCGGCGCCAAGGCGCTCGAAGGTCGCCGGCGCGACCTCGACCATGGCCCCGTTCGCGCAGTCGAGGACGACGCGCAGGCCCTGGAGCGGTGCGCCGAAACGCTCGCAGACGAGATCGACGTAGTCGTCGAGCAGGCCCCCAGCCTTCCGCACCCAGCCGGGCGGGCGCGCTTCGCCTTCCACGTCGATGAGCGCCTCGATCGCCTCCTCGTCCACGTCCTCGAGCTTCCAGCCGCCGCGGAAGAACTTGACGCCGTTGTACTCGGCCGGGTTGTGGGACGCCGAGACGACGGCGCCGGCGTCCTCGGCCAAGAGCGCCACCGCCGGCGTCGGGAGCACGCCGCCGACCAGGACGTTGGAGCCGCCGTGGGCGAGCCCCATGGCCAGCGCGCCCTCCAGAGGAGTCCGGACCCGCGTGTGTCGCGGCCGACGAGCACGGTCGCGCCTCCGCTCCAGAGGGCAAACGCGATCCCGAGCTGCTCGACCAGCTCCCAGGTCAGGTCCTCGTCGACGACGCCCCGGACCCCGTCGGTCCCGAACAGCCGCCGCATGAGCGCGCTAGCGCTTGGAGAACTGCGGCGCCTTGCGGGCCTTGTGGAGGCCGGCCTTCTTGCGCTCGACGATGCGCGCGTCGCGCGTGAGGAATCCCTCGCGCTTGAGCACGCCCCGAAGCTCCGGGTCGGCCTCGACGAGCGCGCGCGCGATGCCGTGGCGCAGCGCCCCGGCCTGGCCGCTTGGCCCGCCGCCGCGGATCCTCGCGCGAATGTCGAAGCGCCCTTCGACGCCTGCGGCCCTGAGCGGGGCGGTCGCGGTCGTCTGCAGCGCCTCGCGCGGGAAGTACGCCTCGAGCGAGCGGCCGTTGATCCACGTGCGCGCCGTCGCCGGGGCGCAGGATCACGCGCGCGACGGACGTCTTGCGCTTGCCGGTCCCTGGTACTGGGCGATCTCCGCACATCAGTCCAGCGGCAGCGGTTGCGGGTTCTGGGCCTCGTGCGGGTGCTCCGGGCCCGCGTAGACCTTCAGCTTCGTGATCTGCCTCCGCGCCAGCCGGTTTCGCGGGAGCATGCCCTTGACCGCCTTGCGGATGACCTCGGTCGGCCGCCGCTCGAGCTGCTCGGCGAGCGTCCGCGAGCGCAGGCCGCCAGGGTAGCCGGAGTGGCGGTAGTAGCGCTTCTGCTCGAGCTTCTTCCCGGTCACGGCGATCTTCTCCGCGTTGACGACGACGACGAAGTCGCCCGTGTCGACGTGCGCCGTGTACTGGGGCTTCCGCTTGCCGCGGAGCGTGTCGGCGATGCGCGTCGCGAGACGACCGAGGGTCTGGCCGTCGGCATCGACGACGTACCAGCGCTGCTCGATCTCCTTCGGCTTGGCGGTGTAGGTCTTCATCAGACAGAAAATCGGCGGACAGGCCGTCCGCCGAGCGCGGATTCTAGCAGCCGTCAATCCGCCGCGGTGGGGCTCGGCTCGGCCCCGCGGCCGAAGCCGCGGCGCCCGATCCAGACTGCGGGAGCGACCACCAGCACCGTCGCCCCGATCGCGAGCGCGGCCACGCCGATCGCCGTCAGCGCATAGCCGCCGAGGAGCGCCAGGCTCGCGCCGGTCATCCCGGAGAGGAGGTCGTTGAAGCCGAGGAGCTTCCCGCGTTCCCACGGCATCGTGCAGTCGGCCAGCTGCGCGGTGGCGGCCACGAAGGAGAGGTTCCAGCCGAGGCCGAGGCCGAAGAGGACAAGGGCGGTTGCCGGGACGCTCGCGATCCAGAGGAGGCTGACGGAGGAGATCGCCATCAGCGCCAGACCGCCCACGAGCGCCGGCGGGCGGCCGATCCGGTCGACGACGTCGCCGACGACGAGCACCAGCGCGTACATCCCGAGCACGTGGGCGCCGATGATCGGGAAGACGGCCTCGCCGGAGTGATGGTGGTGGTCGACGACGACGGCTCCGGTGAGGGTCATCACGCCGACCATGACGCCGAAGCTCGCCTGTGCGGCGAGGATGGACGGAATGACCCCGCGGCGATGGAGGATCTCCCTGAGCGGGGCGGGCGGGCGCGGCTCCGCATCCGGCGTTCCCACCGCCAGCAGCTCGGCGATTCGCTTGGGATCCGGCCTGACGAAGAGGACGAGCACGAGGCCGACGACCATGAACGCCGACCCGGCGAGCCAGAGGAGCGCGAGCGAGTCGCCGTCCAGCTCGCGCCCGGACAGAAGCGGGCTGAAGACCGCCGGGCCGAGAATCGCGCCGAACACGGCTCCCGCAACGACCAGCGCGATGCCCCGCGCTCGCCGTTCGGGCGGATACATGTCCCCGGCCGCGGTGCGGGCGAGCAGCGACGTCCCTCCGGCGATGCCGACGAACGCGAGCCCGAGGAAGACCGGGAACGCCAGCTCGAGCGCGCTCCCGAGCGCGGCAAAGACGCCGCCGAGGGTGCCGATCACGAACCCGGCGGCGATGACGGGCACGCGGCCGAAGCGGTCCATCGCGCGCCCGGCCGGAAGCGCCGCGAGCGCGCCGGAGGCGAGCACGATGGCCGGCCCGAGGCCGAGCAGCCCCTTGACTCCGGTGACGAGGACGAACGTGAGCGACGCGACCGCGGCCGACAGCTGGAGCATCCCCGAGTTGGCCGCGAGCGCAGCCGAGAGGAGCGCTGTGTTCCGCTTGATCGGGAGTTGCTCGGGCGAGGGTCCCACGACGCTAAGCGTAGTGCGCGCGCTAACGGCTCCGTAACGTCGTGGTCACGCGGGCGACGCGTGCTCGAGCAGCCCCTGCCTGAACGCGCGGGCGCCGCCGTCGGCTCGGATGACGTACGTGAGCACCGCCGAGGACACCGTGCGCGACCCGCCCGACCGCCAGGACGCGTCGGCCGCGGGCGAGCTCGTGCAGGAAAGGTGCCCCCGCCTCGATCTCGGCGGCGGTCGGCGGCCTGTTCGTGTCGGGACGGCCGGGCAGGTGAGGGTGCGTGGGAACGACGTTCCAGAGGAGCACGTCCTCGGTCAGGCCGAGCTCGGCGAGCACGCGGTGGACGATCGTCGCCGTCGCCTCGCCCGGCGGAGAGCCGGTGAGCTGGCGCTCCGAGGTGAACGGGATTCCGCTGACGCGCGCGCCCCGATAACCGGGCGCCTCGCCGACGAGGAGGAGGCGGGCGTCACGGCGCTCCTCCAGGTAGCGGGCGAGCCGCCGGCGGCGGAGCGCGGCGGACTCGTCCTCGCGGTAGAAGTTGCAGGTCGCTCCGATCCGCGCCGCCGCGAGGTCGCGTACGAAGAGCTCGCTCCTCACAGGACGGCGTAGCCTACCGCCGCGTTGCGCCGGATCACGTTTCCGCTCTACGTCGGCGGCTTCCTGGGGCCGTTCGGAGGCGCCATGCTCATTGCGCTGATCCCCAACGTCGCCGACGGGCTGGACGCCTCCCTCGCGCAGGTCGCCGCCGCGATCACCGCCTACATGGTGCCGTTCGCGCTGCTCCAGCTCGTCTCCGGGACGATCGCCGAGCGCCTCGGACCGCGGCGGGTCGTGCGAGGCGGATACGTCGCCTTCGCGGCGGCCGCAGTCGCCTGTGCGCTCGCGCCCGACATCTGGGCCTTCCTGGCGGCGCGCGCGGCCATGGGAGCGGCGAACGCCTTCCTCTCCCCCATCCTCCTGGCGGCGCTCTCCGAGGTCGTGGCGCCAGCGGTGCTGGGCCGGACGGTCGGGACGTTCGCCGCCGCGCAGACCGCGGGCCTGATGCTTGCCCCGATCCTCGGCGGGCTGCTCGGGGAAGTCTCGTGGCGACTCGCGTTCGTCCTCGTCGCGTTCGTCTCGTCCGTGCTCGCAGTTCCTCGGCAGACGCTCGGACCGGCGGAGCGCCAGGCGGCGGCGACCGGGCACGCGTCGCTCCGCTCGCTCCTCAACCGCTGGATCGCGCTCCTCGCCACGCAGGCGACGCTCGGGTACCTGGGCTTCACCGCGATCGGCTTCGTGCTCGTCCTCGTCGGGGCAGAGGAGTTCGAGCTCGGCTCGACCGCCAGGCGGCCTGCTCATCGCGGGGTACGGGATCGGCGGCATCCTCCTCGGTCGCTACGCCGGGTCGGTGGTCGACCGCGCCGGCCGGCCGGGAACCGCGCTCGCGGGCGCGATTGCGTGCACGGCGGGCGTCCTCGGCCTCGTCGTCGCCCCGAGCCCGTGGAGCCTCGCGCTCGTCTTCTTCGGAGTCGGCTGCGCCTCGGCCTTCGTCTGGGCCGGCCTGAACACGATCGCGGTCGAGTCTTTCCCCGAGAACCGCGCGGGCGCGACGTCCGCGTACAGCGCCTTCAAGTTCGCCGGCGTGGCGATCGCCCCCCTCGTCTACGTTCCCCTCTTCAACGTGGATACCCGTCTCCCGTTCCTGCTCGCCGCAGGCTTCTCCGCGCTCCTCGCGGTGTCGATCGTGCCCTGGTTCGGGCGCTACCGATGAGGCGCAGGGTCATCGTCCACGGCCGGGTGCAGGGCGTGTTCTTCCGGGACACGACGCGGCGGCTCGCGCTCGAGCACGGCGTCAGCGGCTGGGTGCGGAACACGTGGGAGGGGACCGTCGAGGCGGTCTTCGAGGGACGGCCGGAGGCCGTCGAGCGCCTCGTCGCCTTCGTCCGCCGCGGGCCGAGCGGCGCGCACGTCGAGCGCGTGGAGGTCTTCGCGGAGGACGAGGAGGGGCTCACGGGCTTCTCCATCGTCTGATCGGGAACCTCCGCGGCCTCCGGAGCGTAGAAGCCCCGAGAGGAGGAATCGCATGAAACGAATCCTGATCGCAGTGGTTCTCGTCGGCGCGCTCGTCCAGGCGGGTGCGGCAAGCGCAGGGTGCATGGCTACCGTGGGCCTCGCCCCGCCTCCGGCCGGAATCGCTCCCGGCACGACCTGGACGGCGGAGCTGACGGTCTTGCAGCACGGGGTGAACGCCCTCCCCAACGCGAAGACCGCCCGGCCCACGCTCACGATCGTGAACACGGACACGGGCGCGACGAGGACGTTCGTCGCGCGCGGCACGAAGAATCCCGAGGTCTTCGTGGCCGACGTCGTCTTCCCGACCGCGGGAAGCTGGCGCTACGAGGTCTACGACGACTTCACGAGCGACGGCAGCCAGGCGGTGCCCTGCGCACAGACGCACACGTTCACGGCGGTGACGGTCGGCGGGCCCGCCGGCGGCGGCACGCCCTCCGGCCCGAAGCCGGCTGCGCCCGTCCCGACGGCCGTGTCCGGCGGCGACGGCTTCCCCGTCTGGCCGGTCGTGGCGGGTGTTCTCGGTGCGCTGGCGCTCTCGGCCGCGTTGCTCCTGCGACGGAGACCTACACGGGAATCCGTCGCATAAGGCCTGCTCCGGCGAGCGGCAGGACCGCAGCCAGGGCGAAGGCGGCGCCCCAGGAGGTGGACTCGACGAGCAGGGCGAACAGGGGCGGCACGAGGCCTGACGCGACGGCGAGAGCCGTCTGCTGAAAGCCGAGCGCCGCCCCGGCCCGCCTGCGACCGGCGAGCTCCGCGGTCGCCGTGAAGGCAAGTCCGTTCCACGACTGCGAGAGCGCGCCGGCCGCCAGGAAGGCAGGGATGAGGAGGGCGAGCGGCGCCGAGGTGAGCGCCGCGCTGACGGCCAGCGTGACCGAGAGCGCGACGGCAAGCTGGAGCAGCGGGGCGATGCGGGCCCCGATGCGATCGGACCAGCGCCCGGCGACGATCCGGAGCGCCGCCCCGATCAGCTGCATGGCGGCGAAGACACCCGCGGCGGCCGTCGTCGAGAGGCCGCGGGCGCCGTGCAGGAAGAGCACGGCGAACGCCATGATGCTGATCTGCGCGGCCACGATGAGCCCGCTTCCGCCGGCCAGGCGCCACATGCGCTCGTCCCGGAGCGGGTTCAGGACGTCACCGAGCGCGGGGCCGTCATCGGGCGGCGCCTCCCGGAGGCCGACCGCGCCCGCGACCGCGGTGGTCGAGCACGCGGCCGCGAGGACGAGGAAGCCCGCCTTCGTCCCACCGGCGTCGGCGACCGGGGGCAAGGCCACGGCCGCGGCGGCGCCGCCGAGCGGCAGCGCCGTCTGCCGGATCCCGAGGGCGAGGCCGCGCTGCGAGGGCTCGAACCAGCCCATGACCGCGCGTCCGCTCGCCGCGTTCACGCTCGCCCCGGCCCCGCCGGCGAGCACGAGCAGGAGCACCAGCGGCAGGTAGCCGGAGGTGAAGGCGGCCAGGCCGAGCGCGACGCTCGCCACCGAGAGGCCCGCGGCGAGGACGCTCCGCTCGCCGACCCGGTCGGTCAGCAGGCCCCAGGGAAGCAGCGTCAGCACCGAGCCGATGCTGAAGGCCGCCAGCACGACCCCGATCTCGGTGAGGGACAGGCCGTACTCGTCGCTCAGCTGCGGCGCCAGGACGGGAATCCCGAGGAAGACCGCCGAGTAGCTCGCCTGGGCGACCGTGCCGAGCGCGAGGATCGTCCAGCGGTACCGGCTCACGGGTCGAGGCTATCCGTCGGCCTCGTCGCACCACCAAGAGTGACGAAGTCGACACGGGACGTCACACACCGGTGCGCTTTCTCTCGTTAGGCTCGAAAGCGGGTGGTGGGCCGGGGTGCCCCGAGACAAGACAAGGGGCTCCGGACTAGCCGCAGCAGCCTTGCTTGTATCTACACGCGAGGCAGTGCCAGCTCGCCTTCGTCCACGTCATCTCGGCGCCGCAGCGCGGGCACGTCGCCTCCGCCTCGGCCTCGTCGGCCGGGAGGCGGCACTCGCCCGGCTTCGCCTCGACCCTGCTCACTCCCACTCGATCGTCGCCGGCGGCTTCGACGAGAGGTCGAGCGCAACCCGGTTCACGGCCGGGATCTCGTTGATGATGCGGCTCGAGATCGTCTCCAGGAGGTCGTAGGGCAGGCGCGCCCAGTCGGCGGTCATCGCGTCCTCGGACGTGACCGCCCGGATGACGATGGGGTAGGCGTACGTGCGCTCGTCGCCCTGCACGCCGACCGAGCGGATGGCCGGGAGCACGGCGAAGCACTGCCAGAGCTCGCGGTAGAGGCCGGCGCGGCGAACCTCTTCGAGCAGGATCGCGTCGGCCGCCCGCAACGTCTCCAGCCGCTCCTCCGTGACCTCGCCGATGATCCGGATCGCCAGCCCGGGCCCCGGGAACGGGTGGCGCCAGACGAGCTCCTCCGGGAGCCCGAGCTCCTCGCCGACCCGGCGCACCTCGTCCTTGAAGAGCATCCGCAGCGGCTCGACCAGCTCGAGATCCATGACCTCGGGGAGCCCGCCCACGTTGTGGTGCGACTTGATCGTCGCGGCGACGCCGTCGCCCGACCCGCCCGACTCGATCACGTCGGAGTAGAGCGTGCCCTGGACGAGGAAGCGGACGTCTCCGAGCGTCCGCGCCTCCTCCTCGAAGACGCGGATGAACTCCTCGCCGATCGCCTTGCGCTTCTCCTCCGGGTCGTCGACCCCGGCGAGCCGAGCGAGGAAGCGCTCGCGCGCGTCGACGTGGAGGAGCGGAACGTGGAAGTGCCGCCCGAAGGTCTCGACGACCTGCGCTGCCTCGTCCCTGCGAAGGAGCCCGTGGTCGACGAAGACGCACGTGAGCTGGTCGCCGACCGCCTTGTGCACGAGCAGCGCCGCGACGGCCGAGTCGACGCCGCCCGAAAGCCCGCAGAGCACGCGCTCGCGACCGACCTGCGCCGCGGATCCGGGCCGTCTCCTCCTCGATCACCGCCGCTGCTGTCCACGCCGGAGGCGCGTCCGCCACGCGGTAGAGGAAGTTCTTCAGGATCTCGGTGCCGTGCTCCGTGTGCAGCACCTCGGGGTGGAACTGGATGCCGTAGACGCCGCGCGCCGGATCCTCGAAGCCCGAGATCGGCGTCGAGGGGGACGAGGCGGTCACGCGCGCGCCCTCGGGGGGAGCCGTCACGGAGTCGCGATGGCTCATCCACCCCACCTGCTGGGCGGGCAGGCCTCCGAAGAGCTCGCTGTCCGGCGCCACCTGCACGTCGGCCCGGCCGAACTCCGAGCCGTCCGTGCGCTCGACCCGGCCGCCGAGATCCTTGGCCATGAGCTGCATCCCGTAGCAGATGCCGAGCACCGGCACGCCCAGGTCGAAGAGACCGGCCTCGGCCTGCGGCGCACCGTCCGCGTACACGGAGGCCGGCCCGCCCGAGAGGATCAGCGCGAGCGGCCGCCTGGCCGCCAGGGATGCGGGAGGCGTCGTGTGGTGGACGAGCTCCGAGTAGACGCGGCACTCGCGCACGCGCCGGGCAATCAGCTGCGAGTACTGGCCCCCGAAGTCGACGACGAGGACGGGGCGCTCTTCGGGTGCAGGCTCGCTGACCGGGAGAGGCACTACCTCTCCCATCAGCGACCTGGCCTGTAGTTCGGGGATTCCTTGACGATGGAGACGTCGTGCGGGTGGCTCTCGCGCTGGCCGGCCGAGGTCACGCGCACGAAGCGCGCCTCCTTCAGCTCCTCGATCGTGGCCGCGCCGCAGTAGCCCATCGCCTGCCGGAGCCCGCCGACGAGCTGGTGCACGACGTTACGGAGCGGCCCCTTGTAGGCGACGCGCCCCTCGATCCCCTCGGGGACGAGCTTGCCGACCTCCTCGACGTCCTGCTGGAAGTAGCGGTCGCTCGAGTGGCGAGCGCGCATCGCGCCCAGGGACCCCATGCCGCGGTACTCCTTGAACTGCTCGCCCTGGTGAAAGACGACCTCGCCCGGGCTCTCGTCCGTCCCCGCCAGGAGCCCGCCGAGCATGACCGTGTCCGCGCCGGCGGCGATCGCCTTGGCGATGTCGCCGGAGAACTGGATCCCGCCGTCCGCGACCACGGGGATGCCGTCGCGGGCGGCTGCCTGCGCGCAGTCGTAGACGGCGGTGATCTGCGGGACGCCGATCCCTGCGACCACACGGGTCGTGCAGATCGCGCCCGGGCCCATGCCGCACTTGACCGCGTCGGCGCCCGCGTCGATCAGCGCGGCGGTCGCCTCGGGGGTGGCGACGTTGCCCGCGATCACGGGCACGTCGTAGCGGCCCTTGAGCTCACGCACCGCTTCGAGCACGCCGACAGAGTGGCCGTGCGAGGTGTCGACGACGAGCACGTCGACGTCCTCGTCGACGAGGCCGCGGCCCGCTCGAGCCCCTCGGGACCCGTGCCGACGGCGGCGGCGACGCGGAGCCGGCCCTGCTCGTCCTTCGTCGCGAGGGGTACTGGATCCGCTTCGAGATGTCCTTGACGGTGATGAGGCCCTTGAGGCGGCCGTCCGGGTCGACGACCGGGAGCTTCTCGATCTTGTGCTCGTGGAGGACGGCGCGCGCCTCCTCCAGCGTCGTGCCTGCCGGAACCGTCACGAGGCCCTCGCCCGTCATGAGCTCGGACACCTGCCGCGCGGTGTCGTCCTCGAAGCGAAGGTCGCGGTTGGTGAGGATGCCGACGAGACGGCCGTCCCCGTCGGTGACCGGCACGCCCGAGATCCGGTAGGTCTCCATGATCTCGAGCGCGGCGGCGACGGGCGCCTCCGGCGGCAACGTCACCGGCTCGACGATCATCCCCGCCTCGGAGCGCTTGACCTTGTCGACCTCGGCGGCCTGCGCCTGAACCGAGAGGTTGCGGTGCACGACGCCGATGCCGCCTTCCCGCGCGAGCGCGATCGCCGTGCGCGCTTCGGTGACGGTGTCCATCGCCGCCGAGACGATCGGAATCTCGAGCTCGATCGTCCGTGTCAGGCGCGTTCGCGTCGAGACGTCAGCGGGAAGCACGTCGGATTCGGAGGGGACGAGGAGCACGTCGTCGAAGGTCAGGCCCTCCTTGGCGAACTTGCGCTCCAGGGCGAGGAGGCGCTCGATCTCGTCCTGACGCAGCTCGACGCTCACCTTGGAGCGATCGTACCAGCGCCCCCCGCTGGCCCTGGGCCGGGTCGTCAGCGCTCGTGCGGCACGCGGTCGATCTGCTCGAGCTGGACGAGCGAGGAGAGACGGCCTGCCTCGCGCGGGTCGAAGCGGCCCGCGCCCGCCTCGAGCACCGAGGCGGCGCCGGCTGCGGCGGCGGAGCGGACGGCGTCCTCGAACGACTTGCCGGCGACCCGCGCGGCCAGGAAGCCGGCGAGAAGCGTGTCGCCTGCGCCCACCTCGGAGACGGGCTCGACCCGCGGCGCCTCGGCGCGAACGCGGATCTCGGCGCGGTCCTCGCGGAGGAGGGCGTAACAGCCGGTCTCGAGAGTGATGATGACGTTGCGCGCCCCGAGCGCGGCAATCTCGTCGAGCCCGGCGGCGAGGTCCTCCTGGTCGACGAACTCGTGGCCCACGAGCGCCTCGGCCTCGCGCTGGTTCGGCGAGACGAGGTAGGGCTCGCCCTCGACCGCGAGCCGGAGCGGCTCCCCCTCGGAGTCGACCACGGCGAGGAGCTGTCCGCGGTTGAGCTCGCGAACGAGGTCGCCGTAGAAGCCGGGGTCGACCGCCCGCGGCAGCGAGCCGGCGAGCACCACGAACTCGGCGCGCTGGGCGAGGTAGGCGATCTTCTCGCGCAGGATCCCGAGCTCCTCCTCCGTCACCTCGGGGCCCCACTCGTTGATCTCCGTGTAGGCGTTCGAGGTCGGGTCGAGCACGGCGATCGACGTCCGCGACTCCCCGCCGATGCGAACGAAGTCGTTGAGGATCCCCTCGTGGGTCAGCTCCTCGACGAGCAGGGTGCCCGTCCGCCCGCCGGCGAGGCCGGTGCAGACGACCGGCGCGCCCAGGAGCTTGAGAGCGCGCGCGACGTTGATTCCCTTCCCCCCGGCGCTGGGAAAGCCGACGCTGGCCCGGTGTCGGTGTCCCGGCTGGAAGTTGGGAACGACGAGCGTGCGGTCGATCGCTGCGTTGAGCGTGACGGTGACGATCATCCGACTGGGTGCGGAGAGGGCACCGGGCGCGATCCTAGCGAAGCTGGCTCAAAGACCAGGGATGACCGAGGCGAGGATGTCGCCGGCCTCGTCCAGGGCCCGGTCCGCATACCAGCCGATCCGCTCCTGAAGGGACGGCTCAGGGACGTCGCGGGCCGCCACCAGGTCGACCCGGGCCACCTCGGCGTCTCCGTCGGTGATCACGATCTCGCCGAGCTTCTCGCCCTTGGAGACCGGAAGGTCGACCATCTCGGGAGCGACGACGTGCTCGACGAACTGCGTGCCGTCGCCGAGCCGGACGAGCTCGGACGCTCCGGTGGCCGCGACCAGCTCGAGCGGCTCGCCCTCCGCGTGCGGGACGGCGGCGGTCGCGTAGCGCTCGCCCTTGCGCACCACCGTATAGCGCGCCCACTGGTCGAACCCCCACTCCAGGAGCTTCGTCAGGTCGGTGTTCCGCCGGGCGCGCGACGGGCTTCCGAGGACGACGGCGTAGACCGTCCTCGGCCCTCGGCGCGCGGCCGCGACCTCCGCCCAACCGGCGCGGTCGGTGTGGCCGGTCTTGACGCCAATCAGCCCGGGGAAGGTCCAGAGCAGGTCGTTCCAGCTCCTCAGCTTGCGGTCGGGCGGAATCTCGGCCTTCCGCTTGCGCACGAGCTCGCGGATCAGCGGCTCTTGCATGGCGAGGCGCGCGAGCTCGAGCGTGTCGCTCGCCGTCGAGACGTGACCGCGGACGTCGAGCCCGTCCGGCCGGACGTAGGTGGTGCCGTCGAGGCCCAGCTCGGCGGCCTTCGCGTTCATCATCCCGACGAAGCGCTTGACGCTCCCGTCGCCGACCTCCGCGGCCAGGGCGAAGGCGGCGTCGTTCGCGCTTTGGATCAGCGCGGCGGCAAGCAGGTCGCGCACCCGCAGCCGCTCGCCGGCGGTGAGGAAGATTGACGAGCCGCCGCGCCCGATCGCCTGTGGGGAGACCCTCACCGTCTCCCCCGGGACGGCGTGCTCGAGTGTGACGAGCGCGGTCATCAGCTTCGTGATGCTCGCCATCGCCATGCGCGCGTCCGCGTTGCGCTGGTAGAGGACATCGCCGGTACGGCCGTCCGCGACGAGGACGGCCCGGCCCTCGACCGGCGGAGGCGTGGAGGCGGCCGCGGCCGCGCTCCCGAGGAGCGCGGCCAGGCCGACCGCGGCGAGGATGACGGCGACGTGCTTCGGCACGTCCGTCAGGCTATCCTCGGAAGCATGGAAGGGTCGCAGCGCGAGACGAAGCCGGACCGCATCCGCGGGGTCGAGCGGTCGCTCCAGCTGACGGTCAGAGGGCTAGGAGGCTTCGAGCTCCGCCCCACCCGCGTCTTCGTCTGGGGCGGAGACGACCGCCCGGCCACGGAGCGGATCCTCCCGCTCGGCAGCGCGCCTCGCAGCCTCACGATCCCGAGACGCCCGCGCGAGCGCCAGGCCGGGGCGGTCGAGCTGACGACGCTCGGCAACCCGGTGATGACCGTCGCGCTCGCCGGAGTCCATCTGGCGCGCGCCCTGCGGCGCCGCGCTGCCTCCTAGGCCTGCTCGTCGTCCTCCGGCTGTGCCGCGTGGAGGCGAATCTTGTCGCCCGGGTTCAGTGTCAGCGGGTCGACCTGCGGATTGAGCAGGGTCAGGTCCTCGACCGAGACGTCGCACTTCTCGGCGATCGAGTTCAGTGTGTCGCCGCGCTTGACCGTGTAACGGGCCTTCTGACAACCACGTGGAAGCGTCGACGTCGGCTCCTGCTCGGTCGTCGTCGGAGTCGTGTCGACCTCCTGCGTCGTCGGGCCGTCCGTTCCCGCCTCTCCCGGGTCTGACTCGAGCGCCCGCTGGACGAGGACGACGAGCACCGTCGCGGCGAAGAAGAACGCGAGCGGCGCCGCCAGCCGCGCGATCCAGATCCGGATCTGGTCGGCGTTCACCAGCCCGACACCGCCCACACCTCGTCTCTCAGTCGCGCCGCCTCCGCCGCTGCCGCCTTCCGCCAGTCGGCTCCGTCGACGCGGAACGCGTAGATCACCGCGCGCGAAACGGGCACGAGCGCGCTGGCCGGCCCGCTCGTGAACGCTCGCGCCACGTCCGCCGGGGTTCCCCCCTGCGCGCCGATGCCCGGCAGGAGCAGGATCGCACGCGGCATCAGCTTCCTCGCCTCGCCGACGGCCCGCGGATAGGTGGCCCCGACGACGGCGCCCACGCTGGAGAGCCCGCCCTCGCCGACGAGGTCCCCGCCCCACACGTCCACGAGCTCCGCGACGTGGTGCCAGAGCGGCCGCCCGTCCGAGAGCGCGGCGTCCTGGATGTCGGCGCTGCCAGCGTTCGACGTCTTGACGAGGCAGAAGATCCCGTTTCCGCTGCGCCTGCAGGCCGCGACGAACGGCTCGATCGAGTCGCTGCCGAGGTAGGGGTTGACCGTGAGCGCGTCCACCGGCGGCGGTCGCTCCTCGCGCTCCTCGAGGTAGGCGTCGGCGTACGCGCGCGCCGTCGAGCCGATGTCCCCGCGCTTCGCGTCCGCGAGCACGAGCAAGCCGGCCGCCCGCGCGTAGTCGCACGTCTCCTCGAACGCACGAATCCCGTCGGCGCCGAGGGCCTCGAAGTAGGCGACCTGCGGCTTCACCCCGACGACATACGGGGCGACGGCGTCGATCAGTCCCCTGCAGAAGCGCGCGACCGCGTCGGCAGCGGAGGCGCGACCTCGGTGGACGTCGCCGCGGAGCTCGACGGGGAGCAGCTCCGCCCGCGGGTCGAGGCCCACGAGGAGCTGGCTCCGCTTGGCGTCGACCGCCGCGGCGACCCGGTCGCCGAATGTCAGCGCGGCGACCGCAGGGCGCGCTTCCGCCTCCAGCTCCTGAGCCATGTAGACGGAGCTTAGAGCGCGATTCGGAGAGACGCCCGGTGTCAGGCCACTACGGCAGCCGGATCATTCACGGCCGCGAGGATCGCGCGCTCCTCGAGCGGCACGACGGCGAGCTCCGGCGGCGGCCGGCGGACGAAGCTTCCGAGGAGCAGGAGCTCCTCCGCGTCCTCGGGCGCGAAGGACGGCTCGGCAGCGTGCGCGGCGGCGAGGCCCGCGCGGACCTCCAGCACGGCCCCGGCGCCGGGCGGGATGGCTCGCACGTCGGCCACGCGCCCGCACGCGACGAAGACGGCCCGCGCGAATCCCTCGGCGGCGCCGGGCACCAACAGGCAGGCTTCGAGCTCCCGGAGGCGCGCCAACGCGGCGAGCTCGCGGATCACCTGCTCGAGCGCCTGGATGCGATCGCGCAAGCGGGCCGCGTCCTCGTAGCGAAGACAGTCCGAGAGATCGTGCAGGCGCGCCTGCAGGCGGGGCAGCGGCCCCCCGGTGAGAAGGGCGGCCAGCTCCTCGTCGGTCGCACCCGCGAGCGCCCGGGCCGCGCGCTCGGCTCGGCGCCGGCTTCCGATCGGCCCGAGCGGCCCGGGCTGCGCCGAGACGACCGCCTGACCGCCGCGCCGCCGCAGGTAGACGCCGCGACCGCCCCGCTTGCCGCGCGCGTTCGCAGGCGGGCGCAGCTCGCGGATCAGCCTGAGCTCCTCCAGGGCAGCCTCGAGCTCGGAGCCGAGCACGTGCCACTCGACTCGCTCCACGGCTGCGAGGGCGGCCTCGACCGCCGGCCGCTGCCGCTCGGAGCGGAAGTACGAGCGCAGCCGTGCCCGAAGGTCGCGTGCCCGCCCGACGTAGAGCGCCTGCCCGTGGCCGTCGCGGAAGACGTAGACGCCCGGGCGCGTCGGCGCGCCGAAGACGAGCGAGCGCTTCTCGTAGACCCGGCGGCGCCGCGGGGCGGCTAGCACGACGAGGTCCGCGACCGTTCGGGCGCCGCGCTCCTGCGCCAGCCCGACGAGCGCGACGAGGATCTCGGCGGTCGCGCGGGCGTCGGGCAGAGCACGATGGCACGGCCGGACCGAAGTGCCGAAGAAGTGAGCGAGCGAGGCGAGCCCGACACGCGGTGCGCGGTCCACGAGCAACCGTCGCGCAAGGCCGACCGTGTCCACGACCGGGCCGGCCAGGCGGCGGCCGGTCAGCGCCTCGACCTCACGGTCGAGGAAGGCGAGGTCGAAGCGCGCGTTGTGCGCGACGATGACGGCTCCCTCGCCCGCGAAGGCGAGGAAGGACCTGACCGCCGCTGCGGGCTTCGGCGCCCCGCGCAGGTCGCGATCCTCGAGGCCGGTGATCCCCGAGATCACCGGCGGGACAGGAACCCCGGGATCGACCAGGGTCTGGAACGTCCCGGCGGGCAGGAGCGCCTCGACCCGCACCGCGCCGATCTCGCAGATGGCGGACTGGCCCGGTCGCAGGCCCGTCGTCTCCAGGTCGACGACGACGAAACGCGCAGCCTCGAGGGGCAGGTCGTGCCCGGGCGGCGCCGCGAGCCCGACGCACGCCCCACGCCAGGCCAGCCTCGAGTCCCCGCCGACGACGTCCTCCAGGAGGCTCCGCGCGAGCGCCGCCGGCGCATGCGCGAGCGCGAAGAGCACGCGGGCAGCCTCCTCGACCGCGACGGGCGCCCGCCGCTCCTCGACGAGCTCGACGAGCCGGTCGGCGGCATCGAAGGCGAGCTGCACGCTTGAGTACGATACACGAACGTATGTTCGTGAACCAGAGGCGCGAACGCTTCGGGGGCCGCTCGCGCGACCCCCGTTGCCAACGTCCGCTGAGGGAGAGGGCCTAGCGGCGGAGTGCAGCCTTGAGCTGGCTGCCGGCGGAGAACTTGGGCACTGTTGCCGCCGGGATCTGCACGCGCTCGCCGGTCCGCGGGTTGACGCCCTGCCGCGCGGCGCGCTGCTGTGCGGAGAACTTCCCGAAGCCCGTGAACGACACCGCGTCGCCACGCTTGAGGGCTTCGGTGATGCAGTGGAGGAACGCGTCGACCGCCGCAGCAGCATCCCGCTTGGTGAGACCGCTCTCGTCGGCCACGCTGTCGATGAACTCGGCCTTCGTCACTGCCCTCTCCTTCCGTCCATTTACGGTGACTAGGGGAACCGGCGACACCCTAACAGAGTCCCCTGATAGCAAGCAACCATGCGGGTTTGCGGGGTTTTTCTATGCGTTTTGGATGTCGGGCGCGCGGAAAAGCGGGTGCAACCTCACCGCCTTGAGCGCGAGAGCGTCGGCGCCGCCCTCCTCGCGGTCGACCACGCAGATCGCGGCACGGCACTCGAGTCCAGCCGCACGGAGAGCGTCCACCGCGTCGAGAGCGGCGCCGCCGGAGGTGACGACGTCCTCCACGAGGCAGACCTCCTCCCCCGCGGCGAAGTCGCCTTCGAGCCGGTTCCCGGTGCCGTAGGCCTTCGCCTCCTTGCGGACGAGCAGGAAGGGGAGGCCGGAGGCGAGCGACGCCGCCGCAGCGAGCGCGATCGCGCCGAGCTCGGGGCCGGCGATGCGCGTCGCCCCGGGCGCGACCTCTCGAATGCGCGCGGCGAGCCGCTCCCCGAGCGCGGCGAGGATGTCGGGCCGCGTCTCGAAGCGGTACTTGTCCAGGTAGTAGCGGGAGCGCTTCCCCGACCGGAGCACGAAATCGCCCTCCAGATACGCGTGCTCGCGGATCGCCCGGGCGAGCTCCGCGTCGGTCATGGAACCTCAGAGCCCCTGACAGGGACTCTCAGCTTCGGGCCTGCGCGAGGATCCGGCGCGCGGCCGGGAAGAGCCGTCCCGCCTCCTCGGTCCCATCGGCGAAGCTCACCATCGACCCGTCGGCGAAGAAGACGTCGACGCGGTCCTTGGAGCCGAGACGCCGCCGCCAGAGCGCTGCCGCGCCGACGAGCGAGCCGACGGCGACGAGGACTGTCGCGAGCCTACGCTTCACCGGCCGCCTCCGCCTCGTCTTCCTTCTTCCGCTTGCGGCGGGCGCCGGAGACCGCCTTCTTCGCGGGCTGCTCGTCGCCGCTCTGCCGCAGACAGGTCTTCAGGTCGTAGCGGACGAGGCCGGCTGTGGGGTCCCGCCCCGTGACGGCGGCCACGAGCCGCTCGCCGTCGGTCACGACGAAGACGCAGCCCTCGTGGAACGAGACCTGGATCTCCGTCGGCTCGCCCGCCGGGCCGGCGGCGTCCTCGAGAAGCGCGCGGGCATCCTCGGCGATCGCAGCGGCTCGGGCATCGTCGGCGAGCGTCGACGCGAGAACGTCGCCCTCGCCGCCCGCGAGCACGGCTACCTCGATCTGGGACGAGATCTCGACGATGTCGGCCAGCGCCTTCGCGGCATCCACGGCGGCAAACCTACACACCCCGTCCGAGCCGTAACTCGAACGAACCTTGGTCGACAGGGCGCACTCCCAAGAGCGCCTGACACAGTGAAGAGCCATGCCGGGCCATCACAGCCTCAGCCGCTCTTAGACTCCCTCGCCGTGCACCCGATCGTCAGCAAGTACCTCGCCGACCGGGGCACGCACCTCGCGGCGATGATCGCCTACTTCGCCATCCTCGCGTTCGTCCCGCTCCTCTTCCTCGCGCTCTCGCTGCTCGCGTTCCTCGGCGAGCAGGACGAGTCGAGCTACCTGATCGAGGAGATCCGGCGGACGTTCCCGGAAGGCTCGGTGGAGAACATCCTCGACGCCGTCACAGAGATCCAGGAGCAGGCGACGGAGCTCTCCGTCATCGGCGGGGTGGCCCTGCTCTGGGCGGCGCTCGGGTTCTTCAGCGTCCTCGAGTCCGCCTTCAACATCGTCTACGGCCTGCCCAACCGGCCGTTCATCCGGCAGAAGACCCTGGTGCTCCTCCTCACGGCGGCATCGCTCGTCGTGCTCTTCCTCGCGCTCGTGATCTCCTCGGTCGGGGTCGAGCTCGCGAGCCGCGCCGGGGTCGCCGAGGGCGTGCTCTCCTACGTCTACGCCCTCGTCGTCTCGACGCTGCTCCTCGTGGGATTCACCTGGAGCCTCTACCGGCTCCTGACGAACACGCCGCTGGGCTGGCGCGAGACTCTTCCGGGCGCGCTCGTCGCGTCCGTTCTCCTGCAGGCGAGCTTCCAGATCCTCCCGACGTTCGTGCGCCTGTCGGGCGAGCTGGTCGCGCTGCAGGCCTACGGCGGGCTGGTGCTGCTCCTCGTCTGGCTCTACGTGATGGCGAACATCCTCGTGCTCGGGGCCGAGGTGAACTGGTGGCTCAGCCGGGGGCGGGCCGCCGCGAGGTCGGTGCTCTAGGAGGCTAGGCCTCGCCGGTCTCGAGCACGCGCTCCTCGAGCGCCGCGAGCACCTTCGCCTCGATGTCGGGGTGGTGCGCGATGAGGCTGCGGAAGGCCTGGCGCGTGAGGACGAAGAAGCGGATCGGGGTCGTCGCCGTCACGGTCGCGGTCCGCCGCGGGGAGTCCCAGATCAGCGCGATCTCGCCGAAGAAGTCGCCCGGTGAGAGCGTGCGGATCTCCCGGCCGTCCTTCGAGACCGCGACCTCTCCGTCCACGATGACGAAGAACTCGTAGCCGATCTCCCCTTCGCGCGCGAGCACCTTGCCCTCGTCGAACTCGAGGTCCTCCGTCACCTTCGCCAGCTCCACCAGCTCGGCCCTGGAGAGGTCCTTGAAGAGCGGTGTGCGACCGAGCGCGGTCGCCTTGTCGTCGTGCGAGAAGAGCTGCATGTGCGGAATCTACAGCTCCGGAGCGCCGATGCCTACTGCCTCGAGCAGCTGCCTCGCGGCAGCGGCGCGATGGCTGTGGGCCGCCTTCCACCCGTTCCCGAGCTCGGCGACGGTGCGGCGTTCCCCGTCCGGCACGAACACGGGGTCGTAGCCGAAGCCCTCCGAGCCGCGGCGCTCCGTTGCGATCACGCCCTCGAGCGTTCCGCTGGCCCGAAGCTCCTCGTGGTCGGGAGACAGCGCGACCAGCTCGGAGACGTAGCGCGCCCGGCGGCCGCTCCCGGTTACCGGGGCCAGCTCCTCGAGGAGCTTCGCCACGTTCTCCTCGTCAGTCGCGCCCGGTCTTGCGAAGCGGGCCGAGTGGATGCCGGGCCGCCCGCCGAGACCGTCGACCTCGAGCCCGGAGTCCTCGCCGAGCATCCAGCGGTCCGGCGGAGCGTGCGCACGGCCGAAGACCGCCTTCGCGCGCGCGTTCGCGTAGAAGGTGTCCCCCACCTCCTCGGGTAGCTCGTCCACGTCGATCGGCTCGATCTCCCAGCCGGGGAGGAGCACGCCGAGCTCGCGCGCCTTGTGCCTGTTCTTCGAGACGAAGGTCGCCTTTAACAGTGCCCCTCCAGGCACTGATCACTCGGTCCAGCGCACGGCGAGGACACCGTCCAGGGCCGCGAGGTCCTCGACGAGCCGCTCCTCGGCCGGTCCGAGCGGCACGTCGAGCTCGATGCGGAGCCGGCGCCGATCGCGCACGTCCTCGAACTGCACCCGGCTCACCCGGACGCGTCGCTCGTCGATCACCGCGAGCGGCTCGGCGATCGTGTGCTCGGGGGTGAGATCGACCTCCAGCTCGCGGCCGGCCCGGCGGAAGCGCCCCAGGGTCGTGGCGCCCTCCAGCCAGCGGAAGGGCCCCAGCCCGAGGAGCACGATGCCGGTGGCGATCAGCGCCGCGGAGTAGTAGCCGGCGCCCACCGCCATCCCGATCGCGGCGACGATCCAGAGGCTGGCCGCGGTCGTGAGCCCGCGCACGGCGAGGCCCTGCCTGATGATCGCGCCCGCCCCCAGGAAGCCGATGCCCGTCACGATCTGGGCAGCGATCCGGGTCGGATCGAAGACGACGCCGGAAGCCGTCGAGAAGCCGAAGTCGCTCCAGCCGTACGCGGAGACGAGCGTGAAGAGCGCCGCGCCGACGCCGACGAGCATGTGCGTGCGCAGGCCGGCCGCCCGCTCGCGCAGCTCCCGCTCGAGCCCGATCGCGCCCGTCAGGCCCGCCGCGACGACGAGCCTGACCAGGACGTCCCACCACTCCAGCTCCGGGATCACGCGACCGCCTCCCGCTGCCTCGTGCCGATCTCGCGGATGCCGCCCGCTGCGAGATCGACGAGCGCGTCGAGCTCCTCCCGGCTGAACGGCACTCGCTCAGCCGTCGCCTGCACCTCGATCAACCGTCCGTCGCCGGTCAGGACGACGTTCATGTCCACGTCGGCCGCGGAGTCCTCGGTGTAGTCGAGGTCGAGGAGCGCCTCGCCGTCGACGATCCCGACGGAGACGGCGCCGACGAGGTCGCCCGGCTCGGGCAGCCCGGCGCGCCGGGCGGCGAGCGTCAGCGCGACCCACGCGCCCGAGATCGCGGCGGTGCGGGTGCCCCCGTCGGCCTGGAGGACGTCGCAGTCGATCCAGACCGTGTGCTCGCCGAGCGCCTCCAGGTCGTAGACCGCGCGCAGGGAGCGGCCGAGAAGCCGCTGGATCTCGACCGTGCGCCCCTTCTGCTTACCGGCGCTGGCCTCGCGCTGCGTGCGCTGCCCGGTGGATGCAGGGAGCATCCCGTACTCGGCCGTCAGCCAGCCGCGACCCGTGCCGAGGAGCCAGCGCGGCACGCCCTCCTCGACGCTGGCGGTGCAGAGGACGCGCGTGGCGCCGAAGGAGATGAGCGCCGACCCGGTCGCCTGCTCAACGAACCCGGTGACGATCTCGACCGGGCGAAGCTCGTCGGGCCGGCGACCCTCTCTGCTCATTCCGGCACGCTTCCGACACAGTCCGCGCGCCACCCGTGCGCCTTTCGGCTGTACGCTCGAAAGCGGGTGGTGGGACGGGGTGCCCCTGGAGACTGAAGGGGGTTGCGGCGGCCCGGGGAGGTCACGCCGAGGCGAGCTCGAGCTCGCGGACGGTGACCTGCTCGACGCGCGGGATCGGCAGCTGGAGGAAGCGCTCCCCGAGCGTGCGGAACTCGTCGGGCGAGCCCGTGGTCAGAAAGCGGATCTCGCCCGCTCGACCCGGGTCGTTCTCGACGCCCTTCCGCGCCAGCGTCTCCGCCACCTCGCGCGCGGTCTCGTCGGCCGAGAAGACGAGCGTCGTCCCGCGCCCGAACGCCCGCTCGAAGACGCGCCGGATCATTGGATAGTGCGTGCAGCCGAGGATGACCGTGTCGACGCCCGCCTCCTTGAGCGGCGCCGCGTATTCGCGGACGGCGGCATCGAGCTCCTCCCCGACCACCCCCGCCTCGATCAGGGGCACGAGCCTCGGACACGCGACCGAGACCACGTGCGCGCCCGCGTCGAGGGCGTGGACGATCTCCTCGTAGCGGCCGCTCGCCACCGTGGCCTCGGTGGCTAGCAGGCCGATCCGCCGGTTGCGCGTGGCCTGCACGGCGGCATGCGCCTCCGGGACGAGGACGCCGACGATCGGCACGCGCAAGGTCTCCTGCAGGGCCGGCAGAGCCGCCGACGTGGCCGCGTTGCAGGCGGCGACGATGAGCTTTACGCCCTCGCCCTCGAGGTACGACGCGATTTCCCGCGCGAAGCGCCGGATCTCGTCCTGCGGGCGGGGGCCGTAGGGGCAGCGAGCGCCGTCGCCGAGGTAGACGAAATCCTCGTGCGGGAGGCTGACGAGGCACTCGTGCAGGACGGTCAGCCCGCCGGCGCCCGAGTCGAAGATCCCGATCGGCCTCGCGTCCACGCGCCCGATTCTAGGCGTGGGGGCGGGCAGCACCCGTCCGGCAAGGCTGTCCTGCCGGATCGCGAGCACGCAGTTATCGGGCCGGCCACCGAGGCGCGCTAGCGTTACCCGCGTGATCGAGATCTGGAATGCCGACGATCCTCTCGCGGAGCTCGAGAGCCGGCTCGCCGACGCGGGGTTCTTCGGCGCGCGAGGAGACGTCGCCGCCGACGTCTTCCTCGGCTACGGACTCTCGCGCGGCCTTCGCCGCGCGCCCTGGCCCGATCCGCCGGAGCCCTGCCGCCTGCCCCTCGTGGCGGCGCGAATCCGTCCCGCCGACGAGCCTTCCAGCGCGCCGGGAGGGTTCTCGATCGGCGAGTGGCGCCGGTCCTGGGACGACGAGGGCTACGCGACCGCGATCGAGGCCGTCCAGGAGGCCATCGGCCGCGGCGACGTCTACCAGGTCAACCTGGTCCAGCATCTGCACGCGCCGTTCGAGGGCGATCCGGCGGCGCTCGCCCCGTGCCTGGCGCCGCTGCGCCCGCTCCATCCCGGTCCGCTGACCGGCAAGGGCTGGGCGATCGTCTCGGCCTCTCCCGAGCTCTTCCTCGCCCGCCGAGGCGACCGCGTCTGGACGAAGCCGATCAAGGGAACCCGGCCGGCCGGCATGTACGGCGAGTTGCGCGAGTCCGAGAAGGACGTGGCCGAGCACGTCATGATCGTCGACCTGGAGCGCAACGACCTCTCGCGCGTCTGCGAGCCGGGCTCCGTGCGCTGGCCCGACCTGATGGCCGAGCGCGAGCTCGCCGGGGTGACCCACATGGTCACGACCGTCGAGGGAACGCTGCGCCCGGACGTCGGCCTGGCCGAGCTCCTGGGCGCCGTCTTCCCCGGCGGGTCGGTCACCGGGGCGCCCAAGATCTCCGCGCTCGACCACATCGCCGCCCTCGAGCCCGTCGGCCGGGGAGCCTCGATGGGGGCACTCGGGCGCATCCACCCGAACGGCGACCTCGACCTGGCGCTGACGATCCGTACCTTTGCGGTCGCGGACGGCGAGATCCACCTCTGGGTCGGCGGCGGCATCGTCTGGGACTCCGACCCGCAGGCCGAGATCGAGGAGTCGTGGGTGAAGGCGCGACCGCTCCTCACCGCAGTCGGCGCCCCAGTCCGCGAGGCGATCGCCTCGTGACCCTCCTGGCGCTGGCGGTCGGCGGGCGTGGGCTCGTCGACCCCGGCGAGCCGGTGCTCCACGCGGACGACGAGGCGTTCCTGCGCGGCCGGGCGGCCTTCGAGACGATCCGCGTCTACGACGGGCGGCCGTTCCGGCTGGACGACCACCTCGACCGTCTCGCCGGCTCCGCGGAGCGCCTGGGCCTCCCGCCCGTAGACCTCGTCGCCTTCCGCGGGATCGCGCGGGAGGCGCTGGAAGCCTCGGGCGAGCGTGACGCGGTCCTGCGCCTCTACGTCACGCCGGGGCGCGAGGGCGGCGCCTATCCGACCGCGCTCGCGATGGTCTCCACCCTTCCTCCCGACCTCGATGAACACCGGGCGCACGGCCTCCGCATGCTCAGCGTCCAGCTCGGGATCGAGCCCGGCGTGCGCGCCGACGCACCCTGGCTCCTCGGGGGGGTCAAATCGACGAGCTACGCGGTCAACATGGCCGCCGAGCTCGAGGCCCAGCGCCGCGACGCCGACGACGCGGTCTTCCTCGCCAACGGCCGCATCGTCCTCGAAGGCCCCGTGACCAACGTCTGGTGGCGCACGGGCCATGATCTCTTCACGCCCGGGCTCGAGCTCGGGATCCTGGCGGGCGTGACCCGGGCCACCCTCCTCGAGAGCGCCGCCGAGCTGGGCTACAGCACGCACGAGGGCGCATATCCCGTGGAGGATCTGGCGGACGCCGAGGAGGCGTTCACCTCGTCCTCGATCCGAGAGGTGATGCCCGTGATCGAGCTGGACGGCAAGCCTCTGGGAGCCGGACGGCCGGGCCCGGCGGCCGCGGAGCTCCAGGAGGCCCTGCGACGCAGAGCGGCGTCGTGAGCACGCAGATCTACACCTGCGCCGAGCGTCCCGACCTCTGGGAGAAGTCGTTCTCCGAGATCAACGGCGTCTGGCCGACGTACAACGAGCAGGGCGACGTGCTCGGTGAGCACTGGAGCCGCCTCGACGAGGACTTCTGCGAGTTCCAGTTCATCCTCTACGACGAGGGCCGAGACGTCGCGGTCGCCCAGGGCCACTCGATCCCGGTCTCGTGGGACGGCACCGTCGACGGGCTACCCAAAGGGATCGACGGCGCGATCTCCGGAGCCGCCAGGCTCTTCGACGAGGGCGGCGAGCCGAACGCGCTCTCTGCGCTCGCCATCGAGATCCCGCCGGAGCACCAGGGCGGCGGCCACTCGCGGACGATGATCGGAGCCATGCGCGACATCGCGGCCGCTCACGACTTCACCGACCTGATCGCACCGCTCCGGCCGACCTGGAAGGAGCGCTATCCGCTCACGCCGATCGACCGCTACGCGACCTGGACGCGCGCGGACGGGCGCCCCTTCGACCCGTGGATCCGCCTGCACGTGCGCCTCGGCGCCGAGATCCTGCGGCCGGTCGAGAGATCTCTCCACATCACCGGCACGGTGGGCGAGTGGGAAGAGTGGACGGAGACCGTGTTTCCGGAGAGCGGTACGTACGTCTTCCCGCACGGTCTCGCCACGCTGGAGATCGACACGGCAACCGACCTCGGCGACTACTGGGAGCCGAACGTGTGGGTGCGGCACCGCGTAATCTGAGCCTGTGCGAGTTCTGTCCATCGTTCACCAGGCCGATGCCGCCGCCGGCGTCTTCGCCGACGGTGTGGCGGAGCGCGGTCACACGCTCGACGCCTGGGTGATCCCGAACGAGCCAGAGCCGCCGGAACCCCTCGGCGAGTACGGCGCCGTGCTCGTCTTCGGCGGCGCGATGCACGTCGACCAGGAAGACCGGCACGGCTGGCTCCGCGACGAGCGGCTCCTTCTGCAGTGCCTGGTGGCGGACGAGGTGCCGCTCATGGGCGTCTGCCTCGGCGGACAGCTCGTCGCCAAGGCGCTTCACGGACACGTCCGCCGGATGCCGAGCCCCGAGATCGGCTGGCCGGTGGTCGAGCTGACGCCCGAGGCGGGATCGGACCCCGTCTTCGCGGGCCTACCCGAGCGTTTCCCCGCCTTCCAGTGGCACCTCTACAGCTTCGAGCTGCCGGAGGGAGCGACCCCGCTCGCCCGGAACGAGCGGTGCCTGCAGGCGTTCCGGGCCGGTCCGGCAGCGTGGGCGATCCAGTTCCACGCCGAAGTGACGCGCGACAGCGTGCTGTACTGGCTGCACGCGTACAACCCGGATGAGGACGGAGCCGTCGACGTCGAAGCCCTGACGGCCGAGACGGAGCAGCGGATCGGTGAGTGGAACGACTTCGGACGAGAGCTCTGCGCCCGCTTCCTGAGCGTGGCCGAGGCTACGCAGGCGGGTTCCGGCGCGACCACTCGTGCCACGAGCCGGGATAGTTGACGGCGTCGACGCCGGCGGCGCGGAGGAGCGTGGCCGCAAGCTCCGAGCGCTGGCCAGAGTGGCAGTACGTGACGACGCGCCGGCCTTCGGGAATTCCCCGCTCGGCGAGATAGCGCCCGATCGCCTCGTGGTCGCCGCCGACCGCGTACAGCTCGTTCAGGTCGAGGTGCGCCGCGCCGTCGATGTGGCCCTGGTAGGGGTCGCACGGATATCCGCTCAGGCCCGCGAACTCCTCGTGCGTTCGGACGTCCAGCACCGCAACGTCTCCCGACGCGAGGAGCCCCGCCAGCTCGTCGCTCGTCACGGGGCGACTTCCTCGAGGAAGTCGACGAGCAGCCCCGCCAGCACATCGGGGCGCTCGAGCGGCGTCAGGTGGCCCGCGCCGGCGATGCGCGAAAAACGCGCATCAGGGAGAGCGGCGACCATCGCCTCCGAGTCCGCGGGCGGCGTCAGCCGGTCGTCCTCCCCGACGACCACTAGCACCGGCACGTCGATCGTCGGGAGCGTGGGACGGGAGTCCATGCGGTCTCTGATCGTCTCCTGAGCGGTGACGAGCGCTGTGATCGGCTGTTCGAGCGCCAGTGAGCGCGCCGTGGCGACGACGGCGGGGTCCGTGCCCGGGCCGAACAGCCTCGGCGCGAGCTCCCTCCAGAACTGCTCTCGCCCCGCCTCGCCGAGGAGCCGGATGGAGTCGTCGCGGGCTTCCCGCTGTTCGGGCGAGTCCGGGGTCGCGCGGGTGCCGACGAGAGCCATGGCCGCGATGCGCTCCGGGGCTCGGCGCCAGAGCTCGAAGGCCAGGTAGCCGCCCATGGACGAGCCGACCGGGACGAAGGAGCCTTCGACGAGGCCGAGCACGCGCTGCGACCAGGTGTCGAACCCGAGCTCCAGGTCGGCTCCAGGGAGGTCCGGGGCGACCGCTTCGAGGCCGGCGTCCTCGAGGGCCGGGCGGATACCGTCCCACATCCGCGCGTCCAGGGGGAAGGCGTGCAGGAGGAGGACGGCCGGGCGGACGGGCATGGCTACGCCCTGGGGATGACGATCGCGTCCTCGCGCCCGGCGGCCTCCGGATACCCGTGGGCTGCCTGCGGGAGCCCGAAGAGACGCGCGAGCTCCCCAAGCAGCTCGGGCGCGGGAAGCAGCTCGACCGGCGACGCCGCCGTGCGCGCGATCGCGCGGACCGCGTCGGCGTCGGCCCCGGTGAGGCGGGCCATCAGCCGCGGGTTGGCGCCGAGCGCGATGACCTCTCCGGGCGGAAGCGGCCCGTAGTGCTCGGGAACGGACAGATACTCGTCCACGACACGGCCGCGCTCGAGCGCGACGTAGCGGACGACGCTCCCCTCCTCGAGCCCCATGGTGAGGACGAAGGCGCCCATCCGGTCCGAGATCTCGCGCGCGAGGCGGCGGAGCATCTCAGGCTCGCGGTCGATCAGCTCGTCGTAGGCGGACGTCCACCCGTCGTAGGGCGAGAGGACGGCGCTCCCCTGCGATCCGCCCGGAAGCCGAGGGACGAACTGGCGCACGGCCCGGACGACCGCGTCCACGTCGTCGGTCTGGACGTGGATGGAGCCGAACGAGGGCCGCTCCCGCGCTCCGAGGTGCTCATCGAGCGCATCCACCGGCGCCTGCAGCACTCGCGCGGTCTCCGTGAACCCGGCACGGATCCAGGCCTCGCCGTCCTCGTGGGTGGTCTCGATCTCGACCATCTCCGCGCCCGCTGCGCGCGCCTCCTCGATGAGCCGGCGGACGACCTCCTCGTTGGGAGCTCCCTCGACGTGCGCCTCGTAGGCCATCAGCCTTGAACCCTATGGGCGACGAGCAGGTAGTGCGCCGCCAGGTTGGCATGGCGCGAAAAACGCGCACCGAACGCGCGCACGTCTCCGACGTCCCCGTAGAAGCGGACGACGGCCTTGCGGAGCGCGAGGTCGCCGGCGGGCCAGGCCTCGCCGCGCGCGAGGTGCCGCGCGAGGAACCAGTCGGCCGTCCACTCGCCGATTCCCGGTAGGGCGACGAGCGCCCCTCGCACCTCGTCGTCGGGGAGGAGCGCGAGCGCGTCGAGGTCGAGGTCGGCCCGCGCCAGCCCGACGGCGTACTCTGCCTTCCGCCGGGAGAAGCCGACGGCCACGAGCGCCTCGGGATCGGCGAGAGCCAAACGCTCCCGTGCGGGGAAGGCGTAGGCGTGCTGGTGCGGCTCGCCGAACGTCTCGATCAGGCGGTTGCGGATGCTGGCCGCCGCGCGCAGCGAGATCTGCTGCGCGGTGATCGAGGTGACGAGCGTCTCGAATGGGTCGGGGACGAGCGGCGGCCGGAAGCCGCGCAGGGCAGGGACGATCTCCGCCAGCACGGGCTCCGTCGCGGCGTACGCAGCGAAGGCGTTCAGGTCGAACGGGCCGCCAAGATAGCAGCGGACGGGCTCGGCGAGCTCGACGGCCGCGCCGGTGACCGCCACCCCACCCGGCGCCGGCTCGATGCGCACCTCCCGTCCGACCAGCACGCGGTGGAGCCCTCCCTCGCGCCAAAGGTTGGCCAGGTCTTGCCCGAACGCGCGGTAGCGCTCGGTCGAGAGCCCGAAGTCGAACGGCTCAGGAAGCGAGACGGCGAGCGATGGAGTGGAAGTCGTCAAAGCGCTCGAACGGGACGCCTTGCTGCTCGAGGTAGCTCGCCAGGCCGCGGCGAGCGAAAACGAGGTCGGCCGACTCGGCGGCGCAGCGGTCGGAGTAGCCGTCGCCGACGTAGACGAGCTCAGTCCCGTCCGCGAGCGCCGCGGCCGTGGAGCGCTTGCACGGCTGCCCGCACGTCTCGCAGACCTCGGATACGCGGAACCGCACCTTCCAGCCCGCGGGGTCGGGATCGACAGTGTTGGAGAGGACCTCGAGCCCGGCCAAGCCCTCGCGCTCGAGCACCGGCTCGATCAGCTCGCGGAAGCCCGAGGAGACGACGACCATGCGCCAGCCGCGCTCGCGCGCGAGCTCGACGACCTCGTGGAAGCCGGGGCGGATGCGGACGTTCTCGAGCACCCAGTCCCGTACCTCGCCGAGCGGCGCGCGCACGGGCTCGAACTCGCGCCGGATCACCTCGTTGAGCGTGAGCGAGTGATCGTCGAGGCCCTCGTCGACCTCCTTGTAGACCTCCTCGTCGCCGAAGGTCTGGGCGATCTCGTCGAGGAGGTCCTGCTCGGTGATCGTGCCGTCGAAGTCGACGACCAGCGTGCGGTTGCTCACTCGTCCCCGATGGCGGATGCGGTGAGCGCGACATTGAAGGAGGTGCGCGCGAGCGCCGCGAGCAGGTCGCGATCCAGATACACGCCCTCCTGGCTCTCGTTGGGTGTCCACCCGATCACGACATCGCCCCTCCAGTCCTCTGGCAACGCACTGCCGCGCTCCCGGATGCGCTCACCGAGCTCCACCGCCCAGCGTAAATGGTCCTCGAGGCTCGACTCCTCAGGTACGTCCGAGTCCAAGAGCCAAACGTGCCTGTCGAATCGCTGGCTCTTCGGGTTCCGAGGGCTCATCAAGTCGCCTAGCGCGTGGGTCGAGGTCGGCTCGACGCCAAGCGCAGTCGTGATCTCGTCAGCGGCGGCGGACACGCTCGAGACTCGCACCGCAGATTTGACCCAGTGACGCGTCACCAGCCGGAGACTAGAGGTGACTCGTGACTCCCGCGGGGTCCTGGTCCGCGGTCGCGCCCTCGCCGGCCTCGAACCACGAGTAGGCGTAGGCCGGGTCGTCGAGGTCGCGCGCGAGCGCGCTCAGCCGGAGCGGGTGGAACGTGTCGCACATGACCGCGTACTCGTGCGTCTCCGTCAGCCCGATCGACTTCTCCGCCAGGCCGGGGTGCGGCCCGTGCGGGATTCCCGGACGGGTGCAGCGTGACCGACCCGACCTCGATGCCCTTTCGCGAGGAGAAGTTGCCGTCGACGTAGTAGATCATCTCCTCGCTGTTCAGGTTCGAGTGGTGGTACGGGATCGGGATCGCCTCGGGGTCGAAGTCGAGCTTGCGCGGGCAGAAGGAGCAGATGACGAAGTTGCGGCCCTGGAACGTCTGGTGCGACGGCGGCGGCATGTGGATCCGCCCGGTGATGGGCTCGAAGTCGCGGATGTTGAACGTCCACGGGTAGACGTAGCCGTCCCAGCCGACGACGTCGAACGGGTGGTAGTCGAGGACGTAGGTCTGGAAGCCGTCCTTGATCCGGAGCCTGACGACGTGCTCGCCACGGTCGGTGTGGGTCTTGAGCTCGGTGGGCGGGTGCAGGTCGCGGTGGTAGTAGGGCGCGTGCTCGAGCAGCTGCCCGTACTCGTTCCGGTAGCGGCGCGGGATCTCGATCAGGCCGGGCGACGTGAAGACGACGTGGCGCTGCTCGCCCTCCGGGGCGAACCGGTACGTCGTCCCGCGCGGGATGACGATGTAGTCGCCCTCGCGGTACGGGAGGTCACCGAAGATCGTCTCCAAGGTCCCGGTTCCCTCGTGGACGAAGACGACCTCGTCCCCCTCGCCGTTCCGGTAGAAGAAGCTCATCTCCTCGGTCGGGCGGGCCAGCTCGATCTCGACGTCGTCGTTCCACATGAGCAGGCGGCGGCCGCCGATCGCGTCGCCGCCGGGCTCGACCTCGTGCGTGCGCAGGTGCCGGTGGGCGTGGCCGTCGGGCACCCATTCCTCCCGGACGATCGGCTCGAAGGCGGCCACCTCCTGCACGCGGCAGGGCGAGTGGAGGTGGTAGAGGATGGACTCGTTCCCGGAGAAGCCCTCGAGTCCCATGACCTCTTCGGTCAGGAGCGTCCCGTTCTCCCGGAACTGGACGTGGCGCTTGCGGGGGAGACGGCCGAGGCTCTCGTAGGACGGCACGTTTCGTCCTACAGGTTTCCGCGGAGCTCTTGCTCGCGCTCCAGGGCCTCGAAGAGCGCCTTGAAGTTGCCGGCGCCGAAGCCTCGGGAGCCGTGGCGCTCGATCAGCTCGAAGAAGACCGTGGGCCGGTCGCCGATCGGCTTGGTGAAGATCTGCAGCAAGTAGCCCTCGTCGTCCCGGTCGACGAGGATACCCAACTGCGCGAGATCGCCGTAGTCGGCGTCGATCTCCCCCACGCGCTCGGCGACGTCGTCGTAGTACGTCGTCGGCGTGGCGAGGAAGCGGACGCCGCGCTCCCGGAGAGCCCGGACGGCGCCGACGATGTCGGGCGTCTGTACGGCGATGTGCTGCACGCCGGGGCCGCCGTAGAACTCGAGGTACTCGTCGACCTGCGACTTGCGCTTCCCCTCGGCCGGCTCGTTGATCGGAAACTTGATTCGGCCCTCGCCGTCGGCCACCACCTTGGACATGAGCGCGGAGTACTCCGTCGAGATCTCCTCGTCGGAGAAGTGGAGCATCTCGGTGAACCCGAGCACGCGCTCGTAGAAGGCGACCCACTCGTTCATCCGGCCGAGCTCGACGTTCCCGACGGCGTGGTCGAACTCGGTCAGGAGACCCATGTCCTCGCCGCCTCGGACCGCCGCGAAGCCCGGCAGGAAGGGGCCCGCATACGCGCCGCGCTCGACGAACGTGTGGACGGTCTCGCCGTAGGTGGCGATGGAGGCGAGGCGGACGACCCCGTCCTCGTCCGCGAGCTCGTATGGCTCCTTGACGCCCTTCGCTCCTCGATCGAGCGCGGTCCGGAAGGCGGAGGCGGCGTCCGGCACCGCGATGGACAGTGAGTAGACGCCGTCCCCGTGGGCGGCGACGTGCGCCGCAACCGGGCTCGTGCCGACGAGCGGCGCCGTGAGGAGGAGGCTGACGTTCCCCTGCTGCACGACCCGCGAGGCGCGATCGCGTACGCCGGTCTCGAGCCCGGCCGCGGCCACCTCGCGGAAGCCGTACGCGGTTACGAAGTAATGCGCCGCCTGCGTTGCGTTTCCGACCCAGAGCTCGATGTGGTCGAGCCCGAGCAGCGGCATCGGGTCGTTGGCCTCGGTCGCGAGGTTCGTGTCCAGCTGGGTCGACATCGTGTTCCTGCTCCTTCCGCCGGCGTTGGTGAAATGATGTCGTGGTGATCTGCCGGACACAATCTCTGTTTGTTGCGCATTGAGCCCGCGAACCCAGATTCTGGACGACATTGACCGGCGGATCGTTGCGCTCCTCCGGGAGGGGGCACGCCGGTCGTTTCGGGAGGTGGGCGAGTCGGTGGGGCTGTCGGCGCCGGCCGTGAAGCGCCGCGTCGACCGGCTGGAGGCTGCCGGCGTCATCACCGGGTACACGGCGGTGCTCGACCCCGAGCGCTTCGGGTGGTCGATGCAGGCGGTCGTGTTTCTCTACTGCGAGGGGACGATGGCAGCCGACGAGGTGCGAGCGGCTGTCGAAGGCCACCCGGAGGTCGTCGCCGCGTACACGGTCGCCGGCGAGGCGAGCGCCGTCCTGGTCGTGCGCGCCTCGGACACGCGCCATCTCGAGCAGCTGCTCGAGCGCCTCCGCGAGCACAAGGGCGTCCTCCGCACGCAGACGCAGATCGTCCTCTCGACGCTCTTCGAGCGCCCGCTCCGGCTGGACTCGGCCTGACCGGGGCAGCCCCCTGAAGGGGGTCGCGAGACCCCCCGAGTTCAGGCTAGCGCGGCCCGGCGCGCGTGTTACGCGTGGAAACGCGCCGGAAGCGTCACGACTCGGGGCGACCTTCCCCCGCGCCCGTGACGACGTTCCGGAGAACCCCGATGCCCTCGATCTCGAGCTCGACGACGTCGCCGGGCCGCAGCCAGCGGCCGTCGCCGTGCTCGAGGATGCAGCCGGTCCCGACGGTGCCCGAGCCGAAGACGTCTCCCGTCACGAGCCTGGTGTTTCGGGCCGCGTGGGCGGCCAGCTCCTCCCACGGCCAGTGGATCTCGCCGAGGTCGCCGCGGGAGCGCTCCTCACCGTTGACGCGGGCGATCATCGCCAGCCGGAGATCGCCGAGCTCGTCCGGCGTCACGAGCACGGGACCGAGGCTCGTGGCGAAGTCCTTGCCCTTGGCCGGTCCCAGGCCGACCGCCATCTCCATCTTCTGCAGGTCGCGGGCCGACCAGTCGTTCATGATCGTGAAGCCTGCGATCTTCCCGCCGGCCCCGATGACGGCGGCCGCCTCGAGCTCGTAGTCCCAGGCCGAGCTCTCCGGGGGAAACGAGATCTCGTCGTCGGGGCCGCCGATCGCCGCCGGGTTCGAGAAGTAGAAGACGGGCAGCTGGTACCACTCAGGCGCCATCTCCAGGCCCCGTTGGGCGCGGGCGCTCCTCGACATGCCGCTCGAAGGCGTAGAAGTCACGGACGGACGGCGGTCGCGGGACGGGAGCGAGAAGGCGCACGTCGGCGAGCACGTGCTCGCCGACGTCCTCGCCTCCAGTCTCGAGATAAGCGGCAAGCGAGGGGGCGCCGATCTCGACGACCCGATCCCCCTCCACTCGCCCGGGGGCCTCGCGGCCTCCGGCTCGAAAGGTGCAGAGCCTCAGGGCTCAGCCTTCGATCGGGATGACGTTGGTCGCCTCCGGCCCCTTCGTGCCCTCCCGGGCCTCGTACTCGACCCGGGACCCCTCGCTGAGGGACTTGAAGCCCTCACCTGCGATGTTGGAGAAGTGGACAAAGAGGTCTTTCGTCCCCTCGTCCGGCGCGATAAAGCCGTAGCCCTTCGCGTCGTTGAACCACTTCACGGTTCCTGTCGCCATATCAACACCTCCCTTCCCACGTACTCGAACGGGTTGGGAAGGCGCAATGGCGCCAGCCGGACCTCGCTCGTGCTCCGCGCAGTGTAGCCGCCGATCTAGAGGTTGCTCCGGAGCCCCGGCTCCACGTCCCTGGTCACGCCGAGATTGTAGGACAGCCGGGCAGGTTTGGCGGAAGCTTCCCGGGCGTGGAGTCGACGGTCTCGACTACTCGTCGAGCGACGGATCGCCGCCGCCGAGGATTGGGCGGTCGACGGGCGACGCTCGCTCGCACAGGAGCGTCTCGCGAAAGGGATCCTGCGCCTCGCTCGTACTGATGACCCTCCACAGGGTCCCGGGAGTTGTCGCCCCGACGCGGACCTCCCCGTGGTACGGCACCGGAAGATTCACCACGTCGCCGGGCCCTAGCGTGCGCCGGGTCGTCAGCTCGCCTTTCTCATTCCGACCCTCGACGTCGAGGAGCAGGAGACGGTACTTGACGTCGCTCATCTACCTCTGCACGGAGCCTAATCCGGCGAAGGGGCGGGCGGCCGCGCCTGGCGCGCCAGCAGGATGCCCCCGCCGATGACGAGGCCGCCGACGAGCTGGAGCGCCGTCATCTCCTCCGAGAGGACGACGAGCGCGAAGAACGCGCCCAGGAACGGGTTCAGGTTGGCGTAGAGCGAGGCGCGCGCCGCGCCGACCCGGTCGATCGCGGTGAACCACCAGATGTTGGTGAAGACAAGGGAGAAGAAGAGGCTGTAGAAGAAGCAGGCCCAGGCGAGGGTCCGAGCCCGGTCCAGTCCTGCTCCAGCAGCTGGCGCGCGGCGGTGACGAGCAGCGGGATCGAGCCAGCGATCAGCATGAAGGCGCTGATCCGGTACGGCGAGTAACGCTGCATCAGCGGCCCCATCGCCACGGAGTACGCGGCCCAGGTCGCCGAGGCGCCCAGGCCGAGCAGGATTCCGCCCAGGTCGCCGCTCAGCCCCGTCGACGCGCCGGCCGCGACGAGGGCGACCCCGAGGAAGGAGACGACGGTCGCCAGCCAGTGTCGGGCGTGGAGGCGCTCGAGCCGGAACGCCACCGCGACGAGGGCGACGAAGATCGGCAGCGTCCCGAACATGAGGGCGACCGTGGAGGCGGTCGTCAGCCGCACGGCGTAGGTGAAGGTCAGCTGGTTCAGCCAGATGCCGAGCGCGGCGACCACGATCATGAAGCGGACGTCCACGCGGTCGACCCGCAGCGTGCCCTCGCGCGCGAACGTGAAGGCCGAGAAGAGCACCGCCCCGACGGCGAAGCGAAGGGACGAGTAGGCGAGCGGCTCCCACCCGTTCGTGAGCGCGTACTTCACGACCGTGAAGTTGAAGCTCCAGAAGAGGACCGTGACGAGAAGGAGGACGTCTGCCGGGACGCGGTGCCGCACGGGCGCGAAGGCTAGATGCTCATCCAGCGGGTAGAGTCGCCGCCATGACGGAGCCCCCTCACGACCTGCGCGTCGAGCCCACCGTGGACGACGTCGACGAGCTCGTGGGTCCCGCGACGCCGCACTTCGCGATGCAGATTCGCGCGCGGGTCGGGGATCTCGTCCGCGACCTGCCGGCCGACCACCCGGTGAGGCGGTACGCCGAGGAGAAGATCGAGCTGCTCGACCGGCTCGCGTTCGCCACGTCGAAGGCCGAGGAGGGGCCGGTCGAGCCCCGTAGCCGCCTGGGCTGGGAGGAGCTGCCCAGCCACGCGACTGCCGACGACCCGCAACGGCATCCAGGGGCTTAGAACTCATTTCGGGATGATGCGTCGCGGTCGGGGTGCGCTGGGCGAGTGCGAGGCAAGGATGCAGGGAGCGCTCGTAGTCGAGAATACGGGCGCGACTGAGGACGCCGAATCGCGCCGCCCAGCGCGGCGCGGCGGCACCAGGCCTCGTTCCGAAAGGAGTTCTTAGTGGCCGTCTTCGCGGGCAAGTCGGTCCTCGTGACGGGGGGCTCGCGCGGGATCGGGAGAGAAATCGCGCTCCGCTTCGCCGACCTCGGCGCGACGCGGGTGGCGATCAGCTATCTGCGAAACGACGCCGCGGCCGAGGAGACGGCCGGTGAGCTCCGTGAGCGGGGCGCCGAGGCGCTGCTCCTCCGCGGCAACGTCGGCGACACCGAGAAGGCGGCGGCGTTCGTCGAGGAGCTGGGCGCGGTCGACGTGCTCGTCTCGAACGCGGCCACCGGGGTCATCCGGCCGGCGCTCGAGCTGGAGGAGCGCCACTGGGACTGGACGCTGAACGCCAACGCGCGGGCCTTCTTCACGCTGGCGCGCACTGCCGCCCCGCGCATGCAGCCCGGAAGCTCGATCGTGGCGATCTCGAGCCTCGGCTCCAGGCGCGTGCTCGAGAACTACGTGCTCGTGGGGACGTCGAAGGCGGCGCTCGAGGCCCTCGTCCGCTACCTCGCCGTCGAGCTCTCGCCGCGTGGGATCCACGTGAACGCGGTCTCCGCGGGCCTGGTCGAGACGGGCGCGCTCGAGTACTTCCCGAAGCGCGAGGAGATGCTCGAGTGGTACAAGCGAAGGACGCCGGCCGGCCGCCTGGTCGAGCCGCGCGACGTCGCCGAGGTCGTCTGCTTCCTCGCCTCCCCCGCCGCCGGCATGATCCGCGGTCAGACCGTCGTCGTCGACGGCGGCTACTCCGTCGTCGCCTGAGCTAGACCTTCTCCAGGACGGCGTAGTAGTCGGGCGGCTCGCCCTCGAACACCTGCCCGAGCCGCCAGCCTGCTCCCGCGGCAAGCCCTTCGAGCTCCGCGGCCGACACGAGCAGGAGGTCGTGCCACGGGGTCGCGCACTCCCCGTAGCGGATCCGGATCGTGACCTGGCCCGGCATGCGGCCGCGCGCGCGATTTTGGTGCTGGTAGGCGAGGTCCGCGTCGTCGGCATCGACATAGGGGTCGACCGAGTCGAGGACGATCCTCCCGTTCTCAGAGGTCAGCGCGTGCAGGCGGCGGAGGATCGCTGCGGCCTCGCCGGCGCTGCCCGGGAGGCCGAAGTTCCCGCACATCATGAGCACTGTTTCGAAGACGCCGAGATCCGCGCCTACCGCGGCCAGCGGCAGCAGGCGCACGTCTCTGACGCCGCGGCGGCGACAGACCTCGATCGCCCCCGGCGACACGTCGACGGCGACGACTTCGAGCCCCCGTTCCTGTGCCTCGAGGCTGTGCCGGCCCGCCCCCGCGCCGATGTCGAGGACGCGACCGCTCACCTGCTCGAACACGGCTCGTTCGGCCTCCGGCCAGGCGTCCGGCGCTGCGAAGAACCACTCCGGCCCGAGCGCAGGCCCGGCGTACCCGTCGTCGCGCTCGAGCACCGGGTCGCCCGCCCGGCCCGAGAGGTGGTCGAGCAGGAGCAGGCCGAACGCGTCCTGCTCCTCGCCGAGCGGGTCCAGCGCCGCGATCACTCCAACAGCCGCGTCTCGGCCCCGGCAGGAGCCGTCGAGCCGTAGCGGCGCTCCCAGAGCGTCGCGTTCAGGAAGGCCCCGCCCGTGATCAGCCGCGCGACGACGTAGAGCCAGACGAGCAGCACCGCCGCGGTCCCGAGCGCCCCGTAGAGCTCCGAGTAGCGCCCGATCCGCGGGGCGAAGTAGAAGACGACGGCGACGCTCACGGCCTGCGAGCCGAGCGCGACGAGCAGCGCCCCGGGAAGGAGCTCCTGCCAGCGCTCCGCCCGCCGCGGCAAGAGCCACATGACGAGGAGGGCGACGGCGCACTGGAAGACGACCGTCAGTGCCACGCCGACGATGCCGAAGAGGCCGAGCTCCTCGCGAAGCCAGGCCAGCGCGCTCGAGGCGACGAAGAGGGTGAGGAAGAGGCCGTTGAAGAGGAGAACCGCGTAGAGCGGCTTGTGCAGGCGCGGGCGCGGCAGCCCCCACGCGAGCGCGTAGGCGAGCTGCAGCGCGCGCACGAACCCGGCCGAGAACCACGCGAGCAGCACGAGCCCGGTGAGGAGGAGCCAGATCCGGTTCGTCTGCGCCGTGGCGACGGCGTCACCGGCACTCGCCACCGCCGCCGCGCCGATTCCGAACTCCCTGGCGGCATCCTCGACGCTGTCCTCGTTCGCCTCGACCCAGAAGCCGAGGACCTGAGAGCCCACCAGCCCGATCGGGAGGAGCCAGAGGAAGAGCCGGTAGGCGAGGCCGCCCGCGATGAGACCGCCGCCCCGCCCGAGCTCCCGCTGGAACGCCACGAACCCGGCGTCCGCCCCGGGGATCCTGACGCGGGCGGACTCGCCGAGCTCGTTCGCACGCTGCGTGAGCTCGGCAAGGCGATCGCGACTGGTCTTCTCGGGCGGGTCGATGTGTGAATCCTACGAAGGCATCCGGGGCCCGACGTGGTAGAAGATTCCACCTGTTCCGCACCGAAGGAGGCCGTCGTGCCAAGCCTGACCATCGAGGAGAACGAGCTCGCCGAGTCCGCGTCGCGGTTCTGGTGGCTCTACCTCATCACCGGAGTGCTCTGGCTCTGGGTGACGCTCATCATCCTCAGCCTGGACATGGACACCGTCTATGCGATCGCGATCCTCTTCGGCTTCGTCGCGATCGGGGCGGGCATCAACGAGTTCCTCGTCATGGGAGCGTCGACGACCGGCTGGAAGATCGTCCACGCCGTTCTCGGCGTGGTGTTCATAGCCGCAGGAATCGTCGCCTTCTTCCGGCCGCAGGGGACGTTCGTCGCGCTGGCGGCGATCGTCGCCTGGGTGCTCCTCTTCAAGGGCATCTTCGACATCGTGCTCGCGCTCGTCTCGCACCCCGCGCACCTCTGGTGGGTCGGGCTGATCGTCGGGAGCATCGAGATCGCGCTCGCGTTCTGGGCGGCGGGCTACTTCCGCGGCAGCGCGATCATCCTCGTCGCCTGGGTGGCGGCGCTGGCGCTCCTCCGCGGGATCACCGAGATCGTGATGGCGTTCAGGCTCCGCCACCTCAGGAAGGAGCTCAGGCCGGCGACGGCGTAGGCGGAAAGGACACCGGGCCGGAGGGCAGAACTCCGGCCCGATGAGCCAGAGCGAGGCGCTCCCCGCCGCCGGCGCGAGCCGGCGTCGCACCCTCGCAGGCGACGCGCTCGTCGTCGTTTGCGTGATCCTCGCCGCAGCCGCGGTTCTGGCGCTCGCCTGGGCGACCCGGGCGATCATCGTCTGGGTGCTCGCCTCGGGCTTCCTGGCCTTCTCGATCGACCCGCTCGCCCAGCTGCTCCGCCGCAAGGCGAGGGTCGGAGTCGGCGGCTCGATCGCGCTGGCGATGGCCGTCATCGGGCTCGTCCTCTTCGTGATCGGACTGATCGTGATCCCGCCGGTCGTCGACGGCGCGAACGCGCTCCTCGACGCGATTCCCGACTACGCTGAGCGCCTCGAGGACTCCGGCTTCGTGCAGAGCGTCGACGGGGGAGCACGGTCGAGACCGCGGAGGACGCGACCCAGCAGATCGCCAAGTTCTTCGACGGGATCGGCTCGATCATCGATGCGATCGGAGCGTTCGCGAGCGGGGCCTTCGCCGGGTTCATGATCTTCGTGATGACCATCTACTTCCTGGTCTACGGCCGCGACATCCGCCGCGGCATCGCGAAGCGCCTCGGCCCGGCCCGCGGCGACCGCTTCCTCGTCACCTCCAAGCGCATCTACGACGCGACCCGCGGCTACTGGTACGGGAAGTTCGTGATCGCCGTCATCGCCGGGCTCTTCGTCTACATCCCGATGGTGCTGCTGGACATCCCCTTTGCGGCGCCGCTCGCGCTCTTCGTCGCCATCACCGATCTCATCCCGAACATCGGCGCCACGATCGGCGCGATTCCGGTCGTCGGCGTCGCGCTCTTCGAAAGCTGGTGGGAAGGCCTGATCATGCTGGCGATCGTCGTCGTCTACCAGCAGCTCGAGAACTCGGTGATCACGCCGAAGGTCTTCCAGAAGGCGATCGACCTCCACCCGTTCCTCTCCTTCGTCGTCGTACTCTTCTTCGGCGCGGTCTTCGGCGTCATCGGAGCGCTCCTCGCGCTGCCCGTGACGGCCGCGGTGAAGATCATCCTGGAGGAGGTCCGGCGCCCGCAACCCGCGGCGCCGTGACGGGGCACTAGGCTCTCCCGCGTGGAGGCGGGGACGAAGACGAAGCGCCGGTGGGGCGTCGGGCAGATCGCCGGACGCGTGCTCTTCCTGGTCGTCGCCTTCGTCTCGCTCTACCTGCTCTGGCCGAGCATCGGCGAGGTCTTCGACCAGTGGCGGTCGCTGAAGGACCTGAAGCCGCAATGGGTCGCGGTCGCACTCGGCGTCGAGACGCTCTCCTTCGTCGCCGTCTGGGAGCTGCAGCGGATCGCGCTCCAGACGAAACGCTGGTTTCCGGTCGCCACCTCGCAGCTGGCCGGGAACGCGTTCGGCCGGGTGATCCCGGGCGGTGTCGCGGCGGCGGGCGCCCTCCAGTACCGCATGCTCGTCCGCGCCGGTCTCCCGGGCGCGCGCATCGCCTCCTCGCTCACCGCGGTCTCGGCGCTCCTCTTCGGAGCGGTGCTCGCCCTGCCGCTGCTCAGCCTGCCGGCGATCGTCGGCGGGACGCCGGTCGCCTCCGGCCTCGTACAGGCGGCGTACCTGGGAGCCGCGGTCTTCCTGCTCATGCTGGTCGGCGGCGCAATCGTCTTCGTCTGGGACCGGCCGCTTGCCGCGGTCGGGAGGGCGGTCGAGCGGGTCGTCAACGCGACCGTTCGCAGAGGCCGGCCGACGAGAGGGCTCGAAGAGCGCCTCCTCGGGGAGCGGAACACGCTGCGAACCACGTTCGGCCGGCGCTGGCAGGCCGCTGTCCTCGCCGCCGCGGGAAAGTCCATCTTCGACTACCTCGCGCTCGTGGCGTGCCTCCGGGCCGTCGGCGCGGAGCCGAACCCCTCTCTGATCCTCCTGGCCTACGTCGCGGGCGCCATCCTCGCGATGATCCCGATCACCCCGGGCGGCCTCGGCTTCGTCGAGGCGGGGCTCGTCGGCCTGTTGATCCTGGCGGGCGTGGGCGCGACCAACGCCGCCGTCGCTACCCTCGCGTACCGGCTGGTCTCCTTCTGGCTCCCGATCCCGGTCGGCGGCGTGGGCTATGCGCTTTTCCGCTACCGGTACCCCTAGAGCTCGAGGCCCTCGCCCACCTCGAGGACGCGAACCTCGACCTCGGGGGCGAGCTCCGCCGCCCAGCGCTCGAACTGGGCGACGGGCTCGCGCAGGAACGCAGGCGATCTCCAGCGGGTCGACTGGACGGGGTAGTACGTCCCCCAGTGGATCGGCACGGCGAGCCGGGGTCGCAGGAGCGCGAGCGCCTCGGCCGCCCCGCGCGGGTCGAGATGCCCCGGCCCGAGGGAAGGGCCCCAGCCCCAGATCGGCACGAACGCGAGGTCGAGGTCCGACGCCAGGCTCGCCATCTCGGGGAAGAGGTCCGTGTCCCCGGGGAAGTAGACGCGCCGCGACCCTTCGATGACGTACCCGAGCGCGTCGGACCTCGCGCCCAGCACCCGGCTGGACCCGTGCTCGGCCCGGACTGCCCGAACGACCGCCGGCCCGACCCGGGTGGAGCCGCCTGCCTCGAGCTCCTCGACCGCCCGAAAGCCCCTCCCCCGCACGAGCCCGCCCGCGCCCTTCGGAACGACGACCGTGACGCCGCGATCGAGCCGCTGCAGCGACGGGAGGTCGAGATGGTCGTAGTGGAGGTGGGAGACGAGCACCGCGTCGAGGTCGTCCAGCGACTCGGCGACGAGCGGTGCAGCGCGGCGAAGATGGAGCACCCAAGGGCGGAGGAGCGGGTCGGTGAGAAGCCGCACGCCGTCCAGCTCGAGCAGGACCGTGGAGTGCCCCAGCCAGCGGACGCTGCCGGCCGGCGCGCTCATTCGCGCGCCTCGGCCGGACGGGGGCCGTCGAAGACGTCGATCCCTTCGGCCCGCTTCAGGCCGTTGGCGATCAGGTACGTGAAGGGCGTCGCCGCCACCTCCCAGGCCACCTTGATCGCCCACGTGGTCACGATCGTGTCGAGGAGCGGCGTTCCGGTCCCGGCGAAGGCGATGGTGACGAAGATAGTAGAGTCGAGCGCCTGCCCGACGAGGGACGAGCCGATCGTGCGGCTCCAGAGGAAGCGCCCACCGGTGGCCACCTTCATGCGCGAGAGCACGTAGGAGTTCGTCAGCTCGCCGACGAGATAGGCGACGAGCGAGGCGACGAAGATCCGCCAGGTCGTCCCGAGGATCGTCTCGTAAGCCTCCTGGTTCCCGGCCCAGAACTCGGCCGCCGGGAGACGGAGCGCGAGCTGGATCGACACGACGGCGAGGACGTTGCAGGCGAAGCCGAGCAGGATCACGCGCCGCGCCGCGCGGAAGCCGTAGACCTCGGTGAGGACGTCCGCGAGAAGGTAGGCCAGCGGGAAGAGAAGGTTCCCGGCGTCGAAGACCCGTCCGCCGACCTCCGCCAGCTTCACCGCGAGGATGTTCGAGACGACGAGCGACGTGACGAAGAACGCCGCGATCGTGACGAAGCGCCAGGAGAAGGAGGTCACGGCAAGAGGCGACGCAGCGTGTCTCGCGCGACGTAGCCGGCGAGCTTCGGGTTCTCCTGCAGCCGCCGGAGCGAGTACTCGTACCACTTCTGCCCGTAGGGCACGTAGATCCGCACCGTGTGCCCGCCGCGTACGAGCTCGTCGGCGAGGTCCTCGCGAACGCCGAGCAGGAGCTGGAACTCGTACCGCTCGTGGCCGAGTCCGCGCGCCCGGATCAGTTCGAGGGCCTGGGCGACGAGCACGTCGTCATGTGTGGCCACGGCGACCTTGGCGCCGCCTTCCCAGAGCGCCGCCATCGTCTCCACGAAGTTGAACCTGACCGCCTCGTCGCCCTGGTAGGCGATGTCGGCGGGCTCGACGTAGATGCCCTTGCAGACGCGCACGTTCGGATGCAGGTGGACGAGCGCGACCACGTCGTCGAGCGTGCGCCGGAGCATCGCCTGGAGGACGATCCCGACGTTGTCGTGCCCTTCCGTCCTGAGCTCGCGGTAGAGGTCGAGCGTCGCGGTCGTCGTCGAGGAGTCCTCCATGTCGACACGCACGAACCTGCCGTGCCCGGCGGCAATCCTGGCCAGCATGCGGACGCTCTCGGCGCAGAGCTCGGGATCGACGCCCAGCCCGAGCCCGGTCAGCTTCACGCTCACGTTCGCGTCCAGCCCCTCGGCCTCGATCGTCGCCATCGCCCGCTCGTACTCGGCCCGGATCGCCAGCGCCTCGTGCTCGGACACGACCTCCTCGCCGAGGACGTCGAGCGTCGCCTTCTTCCCCGCCTCGTTCAGCGCCCTCACGGTGGCGACGGCGTCGGCCAGCTTCGGGCCCGCGATGTAACGGTCCGAGAGCCGTCGCACGACCCGCCTCGGGACGGCGGGCAGCACACGGACGATCGCGCGGTCGAAGAGGGCCAAGGGGCGATTCTAGGAGCTGGACTGGCACCTGATTCTTGCGGCCCGGCCGGTTCCGCCCGCACAATGGGCCTCGTGGAGAACCAGCTCGACCGACCCGACCACGCCGAGACTCCCGGCGAGCCCGAGCCGAGGCCGAAGCCCACCGCCTGGGAGCTCATCCTCGGGACGGTCGTCGCGGTGCTCTTCGCCGCGGTCGTCGTCGTCGCCGCCATTCTCTCCTTCGAGTGGAACCCGGCCGGCCCCGTTCTCGTCGTCGTGGCCGCGATCACCGTGGGCTCCCTCGCCGTGCGCCGGGTCGAGGACTACGCGTTCAAGGCCGCGGCGATCGGCCTCGTCGTCGGCGGCATCGCGGCCATCCTCTTCTGGCCGTTCTTCGACGTCTCGTCGACGCGGACCATTCTCCGCGACCACGAGCCCGGGGAGGGAAGCTGTGACCGAAGGCGCCTCTGCGATCGACGCTCTCTTGCTCGAGGAACGGCGGTATCCGCCGCCGCCCGAGTTCGCGGCCCAGGCGAATGCGCAGCCGAACATCTACGAGCGCGACTTCGAGGAGTTCTGGGAAGCCGAGGCCCGCGAGCGGATCACCTGGTTCGAGCCCTTCACGAAGCTCTACGAGTGGGAGCTGCCGTACGCGAAGTGGTACGTCGGCGGCCGGCTCAACGTCTGCTTCAACTGCGTCGACCGCCACGTCGAGGCCGGCCTCGGCGACAAGGTCGCCTACCACTGGGAGGGCGAGCCGGAGGGCGAGCGCCGCACGGTCACGTTCGCCGACCTCCAGCGTGACGTCGTGCGGTTCGCGAACGCGCTCAGGGAGCTCGGCGTCGGCAAGGGGACGCCGGTCGGCATCTACATGGGGATGATCCCCGAGCTGCCGGTCTCGATGCTCGCCTGCGCCCGCCTGGGAGCACCGCACACCGTCGTCTTCGGCGGCTTCAGCGCCGACTCGCTCTCCGACCGGCTCAACGACATGGAGTGCGAGGTCCTGATCACGCAGGACGCGGGGTGGCGAAAGGGCGGCGAGGTGCCGCTGAAGCGGAACGCCGACGAGGCGCTCGAGCGCTCGCCCGGCGTGAAGACGTCGGTGGTCTGGCGGCGGGTCGGCAACGAGGTCGAGATGCGCGACGGCCGCGACGTCTGGGCCCAGGATCTCATGGAGGGCCAGAGCGAGGACCCTGCGACCTGCCCCTGCGAGCCGATGGACTCCGAGGACCTGCTCTACCTCCTCTACACGAGTGGCACGACCGCGAAGCCGAAGGGCATCGTCCACACCACCGGCGGCTACCTCGCCGGCGTCTCGACGAGCCATCACTACATCTTCGACATCAAGCCCGACTCCGTGTACTGGTGCGCGGCCGACATCGGCTGGGTGACCGGCCACAGCTACATCGTCTACGGGCCGCTCGCGAACGCGACCACGGGCGTGCTCTACGAAGGCGTTCCCGACTACCCCGACTGCGACCGGTGGTGGGCGATCGTCGAGCGGTACGAGGTGGACATCCTCTACACGGCGCCCACCGCCATCCGGGCGCACATGAAGTGGGGACCGGAGCACGCGGAGAAGCACGACCTCTCCTCTCTGCGGCTCCTCGGCTCCGTCGGCGAGCCGATCAACCCCGAGGCCTGGATCTGGTACCGCGAGCACATCGGCGGCGGCCGGTGTCCGATCGTCGACACGTGGTGGCAGACCGAGACCGGGATGGTCCTGATCACGCCGCTGCCGGGCGTCACGACGACGAAGCCCGGCTCCGCCACGCGCCCGTTCCCCGGCGTCGACGCCGCCGTGGTGAACGACCAGGGCGAGGAGGTGCCCCCCGGGGGCGGCGGCTACCTCGTGCTGCGCCGGCCGTGGCCCGCCATGCTCAGGGGGATCTACAAGGATCACGACCGCTTCGTGGAGACCTACTGGAGCCGGTTCCCGGGCATGTACTTCGCAGGCGACGGCGCCCGGATCGACGAGGACGGCGACTTCTGGCTCATGGGCCGCGTCGACGACGTCATGAACGTCTCCGGCCACCGCATCTCGACGATCGAGGTCGAGAGCGCGTTGGTCGACCATCCGAAGGTGGCCGAGGCGGCGGTCTGCGGGCGTCAAGCGACGAGACGACCGGCCAGGCGATCGTCGCCTACGTCAGCCTCAAGGGCGGCGAGGACGGCTCGCCCGAGATGATGGCCGAGCTGCGCGAGCACGTGGCGACGAAGATCGGGAAGATCGCCCGGCCGGCGAACATCGTCTTCACGCCCGAGCTCCCGAAGACCCGGTCGGGGAAGATCATGCGCCGCCTCTTGAAGGACGTCTCCGAGCACCGCGCCCTCGGCGACACGACGACTCTCGCCGACCCGACCGTGGTCGAGGAGATCAAGGACCGCGCCGTCGCCGAGTCCTCGCAGGAGGGCTAGATCGAGCTCCGTCCGTTCAAGGCCGCGGACGTCGACGCGGCGGCCGGGCTCCTCACCGAGCGTCACGAGCGCCATCGAGCCGTGGAGCGGCTGCTCGCTCCGCTCGCGGATGCCCGGGCGGCAGTCGCGCGCGCCTGGGAGAAGGAGGGCACGAGCGGCACCGTCGCCGTCCTCGAGGGTGAGGTCGTCGGGTACCTGATCGGGAGCGTGGGCCAGAACGAATGGTGGCCCCGCCACGTCTGGGTGGGGCTCGCCGGGCACGCAGCGTCCGAGCCCGAGCTCGTCCGCGACCTCTACGCCGCCGCCGCCGGGCGCTGGGTCGCCGGCGGCGCCGAGCTCCACGTCGCGCTCGTGCCGGCGCTGCCCGGCCTCTCCGAACCGTGGTTCCGGCTGGCGTTCGCGCACATGCAGGCGCACGGCCTCCGCGAGAGCGGCGCGGAGCCGCGCCCGCTTCCGCCCGGGCTCACGGTCCGGGCCGGGGCAGTCGAGGACTTGCGCACCACGCCCGATCTCGTCTCCGAGATCTGGCGCCACCACACGGAGGCGCCAACCTTCACAGGGCTGACCCTGCCTTCTCCCGAGGTGTTCCTGACGGATTGGGAAGAGACTCTCGAAGCGTCCGGCTCTGCCTACTTCGTCGCCGAGCTCGACGGCCGGGTGGTCGGCCACCTGCTCCTGGAGCCGGAGGAGCCCGACGTCTTCCGGCCTCCCGGCTCGATCTACCTCGCCGTCGCCGCCACGAGGCCGGAGGCCCGCGGCCGCGGCGCCGGCATCGCGCTGACGGAGCACGCCCTTCGCTGGGCGGCCAACGCGGGCTACACGGCCATGCACACGGACTGGCGGGTCGCCAACCTGGAGTCGTCCCGCTTCTGGCCGCGTCGCGGCTTCCGGGAGACGTTCTACCGCCTCGCGCGGCGCGTGAACATCGGCTGAGGCCGAGGCCTCGGCCTCGTCCGACACTCGCGAGAGGATCGTGGCGTGACCACATCGGACCGGACGCTCCAGATCTCGTGACCGAGGCTTTTCTCTGGGGCCTGGTCGCAGGCTCCTCGCTCGTGCTCGGCGGAGTCATCGCCCTCCGTGCCCCGATCACCCGCCGCCACGTCGGCCTGATCATGGCCTTCGGCGCAGGTGTGCTTCTCAGCGCGGTCGCCTACGAGCTCGTTCACGAAGCGTTCGAGACCTCGGCCGGCGACGGCGCGATCGCGGTCGGCCTTGTGGCCGGCTCGGCGGTCTTCTTCGCCGCCGAGGTGCTGATCGACCGCCTGGGCGACAGACGAAGGAGCTCGACCGCGGCGGCGGAAGCCGGGCCTGCGCAGGCCGGAAGGGCGATCGTGCTCGGGATCATCCTCGACGGAATCCCGGAGTCGCTCGTCCTCGGCCTGACGGTGCTCCAGGCCGGCACCGTCAGCGCAGCGTTCCTGGTGGCCGTCTTCATCGCAAACCTTCCCGAGGCGATCGCGGCCACGGCGGCACTCGAGCGGGCGGGCCGGGACACGCGCCGGATCATGCGCTTCTGGGTCCTGGTTGCCCTCGGGTTCGGCCTCGCGTCCCTGCTCGGCTATGTCGTTCTCGACGCAGCCTCACCGCGGACCATTGCCATCGTGCTCGCGTTCGCCGGCGGAGCGGTGCTCACGATGCTGGCGAACACGATGATGCCGGAGGCGCTCCATCACGGCGGCAAACTGGCGGGATTCGTGACGACCCTCGGCTTCGGGCTCGCCTTCGGGATCAGCTCGCTCCAGTAGCGATCGACCCAGACCCCGACGCTACTTCCTGTTGGATCCCGACAGCGCAGCCGTCACGCCCAGGCCGACCAGCACCGTCCCCGAGATCCACCGTTCCGCGCGGAGGAAGCGCGGGTTCCCACGGAGCCAGTCCGACGCCGTGCCGGCCGCGAGCGCGTACATCCCGTCGCTGACGACGGCGATGAGGATGAAGACGACGCCGAGGATCGCGATCTGGAGCCCGACCGAGCCCTTGCTCACGTCGACGAACTGCGGCAGGAACGCGAAGAAGAAGAGCGCCGTCTTCGGGTTGAGGATGTTGACGACGATGCCCTGCGCGAACAGCTTGTCGAGCCGGCGCGGGGGACGCTCACCGGTCGTCTCGAACCGCTCCCGGGTCAGCAGCTTCCGCAGGCCGAGGAAGACGAGGTAGGCGGCACCAACGAACTTGACGACGTTGAACGCCGTCGCCGACTGGAGCAGCAGCGCCGAGAGCCCGAGCGCCGCCGCCGCGACGTGCACGAGCGCCGCCGACCTGAATCCCGAGCATGGAGACCAGCCCTGCCGTGCGGCCGTGCTCGATCGACTGCGCGACGATGTAGAGCACCGCCGGGCCCGGGATGACGAGCAGGGCGACCGCCGCCGCGGCGAACACGGCGAGTGTGCCTGGATCCGGGAACGGCACTAGCGTTCCCGCATGAAGCCCTGACGGGCTGCCGAGACGAGCGCGACCGCCTCGGGGAAGAGCACGCGCATCCCGTCGCGAAGAGCAATGGCCTGCTCGTCGGGCGTGCCGTCGACGTGCATCTGCTTGAGCGCGGAGCCGGTCAGCTCGACCGCGGTGTTCAGGGTGAGCGTCGCGAACTGCTCGCGCTGCGACTCCTGCATCGCCTCGGTCTGCTTCTCCGCGAACTCGCGCAGGCCGCGCATCAGATCCTCGGGGTCGCCTCCCAGCGGGAAGCCGAATCCGCCTTCCATGGCGTCCTTTCGTCGGTCTCTCCGCGTAATGTACGCACACCATGAGCTTCGCCGAGGAGCTGAACGCCCACATCGGCAACGAGTACGCGGCGTCCCAGCAGTACGTGGCGATCGCGGTTTACTACGACCAGGAGACGCTTCCCCAGCTCGCCGCTCACTTCTACCGGCAGGCCGTCGAGGAGCGCAACCACGCGCACATGATCGTCCAGTACCTGCTCGACGCCGACCTGCCCGTCACGATTCCGGCGCTGCCCGAGCCGAAGACGTCGTTCAAGGACGCCGTCGCGCCCGTCAAGCTGGCGCTCCAGCAGGAGAAAGAGGTCACCGCCCAGATCAGCCGGCTCGCCGGGCTCGCCCGCGAGGAGGACGACCTCGTCGGCGCCCAGTTCCTCGACTGGTTCCTGAAGGAGCAGCGCGAGGAGGTGGCGAGCATGTCCGAGCTCCTCTCGATCGTGACGCGCGCGGCCGAGTCGAACCTGCTGCTCGCCGAGGAGTACCTCGCGCGCACCGCCATCGGCGACGCGGGTGCCGACCCTTCCGCACCTGCCGCTGCGGGCGGAGCGCTCTAGCCGCTCAGCCGAGCCGGGCCTTGTAGTTGGACTCGACCTCGTCAGCGAGGTCGTCCGAGGCCGCCACGCCCGTCTTCATCGCCTCGGCGAACGGCGAGGCGCCGACCTGTCCGATCGCGCCTTCGAGCTTCGCGGCGGCCGCGCCGAGCTCGTCCAGGTAGTCGACGCTCGCCACGCGGGGAGGGGGCTTGATCGTCTCCTGGAGCTGGGCGGCGGCCGCCTCGGCTTCCTCGATCCCCTCCGGGTTGTCGGTCAGCCGCAGCTCGACGAGCCGCGCCCTGAGCTCCCCGAGGTCTCCGCCGCCGGCGCTCTCCTCTGCGAGCTCGACCATGGCGGCGATGGCCACCGCGTCGCGCACGAGCGTGCGGTCGGCGACCGGCTCGCCCGCGGCGTCCAGCGCCAGCCAGGCTCGCTCCCCGCCGGACTCGTAGGCGACCAGATACACGCGCGCCCCCGAGCCAGGCTCGGCCGGGATGACTGCGACGACCTCCTCGCCATCGCCCGCATGCGCCCGCGCGGCCTCGCCCGCGGCGCTCAGCTCCTCCTCGAGGCTCACCGGGCGCAACAATAGCCTCGTGGCAGCCTCAGCCTCCGAGCGGAACCGCGCCGCGCGCGAGCTCTTCGCGCCGCTGGCCGGGACATACGACCGCTACGCGCGCCTGCTCAGCTTCGGCCAGGACCCGCGCTGGCGTTCGCTGCTCGTGTCGCGGATCGACACCAGCCCCGGCGAGACCGTGCTCGACGTCGCCTGCGGGACGGCCGCGGTCGCCCTCGAGCTGGCCAGGCGCCACGGCTGCCGCGTGGTCGGGATCGACCAGAGCCCCGAGATGCTGGCCGAGGGACGCCGCCGCGTCGACGCCGCCGGGCTCGACGAGCGGGTCGAGCTCCGGGAGGGTCGCGCGGAGGAGCTGCCGTTCGAGGATGGCTCCTTCGACGGCCTGACGTTCACCTACCTCCTCCGCTACGTCGACGACCCCGCGGCGGCGATGCGCGAGCTCGCCCGCGTCGTCCGGCCGGGAGGACGCATCGCCATGCTCGAGTTCTTCGTCCCGCCGCGTGCGCTCCCGCGATCGGCCTGGAAGGCCTACGTCCGCGTCGGGCTGCCGCTCGCGGGCCGCGCCGTCTCGCCGGGCTGGGCCGAGGTGGGCGGCTTCCTGGGACCGAGCATCCGCGGCTTCTGGGAGCGCTGGCCTCCGGAGCGGCTGCGCGGCGTCTGGGAGGGCGCCGGCATCCGCGACGTCCAGGCTCGCCTGATCAGCCTCGGGGGCGGGATCGTCATGTGGGGCGTCCGTGCAGGCTGAGACCGAAGCGAGGCGCCCTGCCTTCTACGCCCTCGCCCCGGGGGGCTGGCGGGACTACGTCACGCTCCTCCACGTGCCCTACACCGCGTGGCACCTGAGCTACGTGGCCATCGGCGCGGCACTCACCTCGGCGTTCGCCTGGAACCGCTTCCTCCCCACTCTCGCCGCCTTCTTTCTCGCGGTCGGCATCGGCGCGCACGCGCTCGACGAGCTCAACGGCCGGCCGCTCCGCACGAGGATCCCGGGCGGCGTGCTCGTCGCGCTGGGAGTCGTCTCGATCGCGGGCGCCGTCGCGATCGGCGTCGTCGGCGCGGTCACCGTCGATCCCTGGATCGGCGCCTTCGTCGTCGTCGGCGGCTTCATCGTCGTCGCCTACAACCTCGAGCTCCTCGGCGGACGCTTCCACGGCGACGCGTGGTTCGCGCTCGCGTGGGGCGCGTTCCCGCTCCTCACCGCTTACTTCGCCACAGCGGGAAAGCTCGACCTCGTCGCCGCCGCCGGCGCCCTCTTCGCCTACCTTTCCAGCCGCGCGCAACGCACGCTCTCGACGCCGGTCCGCGAGGTCCGCCGGCGCGTGGCCCACGTCGAAGGCCGCATCGACCGCCGCGACGGCACCTCGGAGCCGGTGACCGCCGAGCTCCTCGTCCACGCCAACGAGACTGCCTTGCGGGCGCTCGCCGGGGCGGTCGTCGCCCTGGCGATCGCGCTCGTCCTGCTGCGAACGATCTGAGCCCCGCCTAGGATTCCGGGATGACGCTGATCCTCGAGATCGCGTTCGTGGCGGCCCTAGCGGTGGTCGCCGTGTCGCTCGTCGCAGTCGCGTTCACACGCGTGCCCGAGCGCCTGCTGCTCGGCTTGGCGGTCGCTCTCGCGCTCCTCGCGCTCGCCGGAGCCGTCGTCGCCGGGCTCGAGATCGCGGAGGGAACCGACGACACGGAGCTCCTGCTCGTGACGGTCGGCGGCCTCGTCGTCGCGGCCTTCTGCCAGACCGGCCTCTTCCTCCTGGCGCGCGGCCTGCGCCGGATCAGGGACTTCGAGCGGGTGGGCGAGGAAGCGCGGGCGCGGATCGACGCCTACCTCGACCGGCACGCCGAGCAGCGCATGGCCGAGCTCGAGCGCATGCTGGCCCGGGAGCGGGCGGAAGCCGGTTCGACGCTGGGCGAGCAGGAGCGCCGCCTGGCGGAGGAGCGCCGGGACGCGGTCGCACGCCAGGCCGAGCAGGCGCGCGTCGAGCTGACGGAGGCTGTCGCCGGGGCGCAGGGACGGCTCGAGACGCGGCTCATGGCCTGGGCGGCTGACCTCGACCGCGGCCAGCAGGAGCTCGAGGCGCAGCTCGCCCAGCTCAGCCAACGCCAGCAGGAGGCGCTCGACGCGTACGACGCGCGCCTGCATGCCGACGCCGAGCGGCTTGCGGCGGCGAGCGAGGAGCAGCGGAAGGCCGTGGCACAGCTCAAATCCGAGTTCGAGCGGCTCATCAAGGAGCTCGTCGAGGAGGCCCGGAACGAGCTCGAGGTGCACACAGCCGAACGGCGCAGGGCGCTCCACGAGGTCGGCGAGCGCCTGCGCATCCGCGAGCGAGAGCTTCGCGAGCAGGTCGACCGGGAGGAGGCCGAATCGCGCGCGCGTGTCGTCGCCGGGCTGTCCGAGGCGGAGCGCCGGCAGCTCGCCCAGCTCGAGAAGGTGCTCGACCGTGCCGTCTCGCGCCTCTCCGAGGACGCCGAGCGCCGGTTCGACGCGCAGATCAAGGAGTCCCGCGAGAAGTCGGCCGAGCGGCTCTCGCGCGAGCTCGAGAAGTCGATCGAGCAGTTCGTACGCCAGGCGGAGTCGGAGGTCTCCGACCGGATCGTCCAGCTCGCACGTCAGACGGCCGACCGGATGGAGCGCCGCCTGCGCGACGTCGCGCGCGCCGCCGAGGCCCAGGGGGAGGTCGCGGCCGAGCGCCTGCGCCACGTGTCCGAGCGGCTGGACGCGGCGCTCGCGAACGCGGAGCACCGGATCGCCGCCTACGAGGAAGAGGTCGACGTCCGGCTCGAGTCCAAGCTCGGCCACGTCGAACGGGCCGTCAGGACCGTCGAGCGCGAGTAGCGTTCGAAACAAACTCCTCACGGCAGGAAACGTCTTCTAGAGAGAGAACCGACCGGCGTGGATCAGTTGACGCTTCTCGACGAACGGGACCAGGACGAGCGCGGCAAGGTGGAGAGCTGGCGGCTCCACGTGCTGATGGAGGCCGGCTACCCCCTGCCCCTGGCCGAGCGGCTCGCGTCGAGCCACGCCGATCTCCACCTCGCGGTCGACCTCATCGGCCGCCGCGGCTGCGCGCCGGAGATCGCCGCCGAGATCCTGCTCTAACGTGAGCTTGCCGGGCGGGGCGACCTCGGCCGAGCGTGTCGACTGGATCGTGGGGCTCGGCGCCGATCCGGTCCGGCGGAACCTCCTGATCACCCAGTGCTACCACGACCTCTCCGCCGCTCTGGCCCAGCGCCTGGGCGCCGAGAACGCCAACTGGTGCACGTTCGCGACCTGGGCCTCGCGCACGGCGGGGCGCTTCATCCGGGACGAGGAGGTGCCCGCCGCCTTCCGGGAGCTGCTCGTCGGCTCGCCGCGTGTGAACGCGGCCGTGGGGCGGGCGAACCGCGCGCTCGGCTGGATCGGCGCGGACGTGCGCGTCGGCGAGGACAGGCTTTCCGCCGTCGCCCGCCGGGTCGTGCACGACGTCGGCGAGCTGATCACCGAGGGAAACCTCAAGGTCTTCAGCGAGCTCGGGCCGGTGTTCTCGCGCACGCTCGACGCCCTCGACGAAGACGACGAAGGGGCGGCCGTGGAGCGCGTCGCCGCGTCCCTCCGCGAAGGCGAGAGCGACCGCGGAGGGCAGACCCTGCTCCGGCTCGCGCTCGGCGGATACGCCGCCGCCGGCCGAACCGAGGACCCGCGCAGCAGGGCCGCGCTGATGCTCCTCGCGAACGCGCGCATCGGCCTCCACGAGCAGATCCGCCTGCAGCCGTACATCGCCGGGTCGATCGACGCCCCCGTCCGGCTCGCGCTCTTCGATCCGGTCGACGAGGCGGCCGCGTGCCTTCCCAGGGGAACGCGGGCGCTCTCGAAGGGCGTGCTGCGCGTGGTCCTCCTCGGCGCTGCCAACGAGGCGAAGCGGCACTGGCAGGAGCTCTGCACGAGGGAGCTGATGACCCTCGCGCTCCCCGGCGAGACGCTGAGGCTGGGCAGCCGCCTGCCGGCGCCGAGGGGCGAGCCTCTCTATCCGCTTCTCCTCGACCCTGTGCACGATCCCCAGACGCTCGAGTTCCTCCAACGCCACCAGGCCGTCCGTCCGGCGCCGGTTGCGAGCGGGGCCGTGAACTGGACGAAGCTCGCCGACCGGATGCGCTACATCATCGACCTCTTCCGCTCGCGCCAGCTGTGGAGTCCGCTCCAGAGCCACCCCTTCACCGCCGAACAACAGCGACAGCTTGCCGCCGGGCTGCCCGTCACAGGAAGGCTCTAGGCCGTGAGCTAGAGTCGGACCGTGAAGGTCGAAGCGACCCTGCACGGCGACCGGAAGGTGTACTCCGTCTCCGCGTTCAACCGCGGCGTCGGCTCCTGGCTCGCCCGCCTGCCCACGATCTGGGTCGAGGGCGAGGTCACGGAGCTGCGGCGCCAGGAAGGCTGGCAGAGCGTCTTCCTGACGCTCAAAGACCTCGAGGACGGCTCGTGCCTCCCGGTGTCGATGCCGCGGACGACCTTCGATGCCCTGCAACTCGACGTCGCCGACGGCGACAAGGTCCACGTCTACGGGAGGCCCGAGCTGTACGAGGCGCGCGGGGTCTTCCAGCTGCGCGCGCTCTCGCTCGAGCCGCTCGGGCTCGGCGCCGCGCTGGCACGCATCGAGCGGCTGAAGAAGACGCTGGCGGCGGAGGGTCTCTTCGCCGCCGAGCGCAAGCGCTTGCTCCCCCTCCTCCCCCGGCGCATCGGCCTCCTGACGGGCAACGAGGCCGCGGCGAAGCGTGACTTCGTCACAGCGGTCGGCGCCCGGTTTCCTGCCGCCCGCGTGCTCGTCGCGGAGACACTCGTCCAGGGGCCGAGGGCGCCGGCCGCGATCGTGGCGGCGCTGGAGGCGATCTGCCGGGAGCCCGAGATCGACGTCGTCGTGCTCGCCCGGGGCGGCGGAAGCTTCGAGGACCTCCTTCCCTTCAGCGACGAGCGGGTCGTTCGGGCCGTGGCCGCCTGCCCCGTCCCCGTGGTCTCGGCCGTCGGTCACGAGCAGGACACGCCTCTCTGCGACCTCGCGGCCGACGCCCGCGCGTCGACGCCGACCGCCGCGGCGCGCCTGGTCGTCCCCGACGAGCGCCAGCTCCGCGCGGATCTGGACCGCCTGCGGGCTGCCCTCGGCCGCGACACGCGCCGCATCCTCGAGCGCCGCCGCCAGTCGGTGGCCGCGGACGCCCAGCGGTTGACGCAGGCGCCGGCGCTCCTCCTCGAACGGAAGCGGGCACGCGTGGAGGCGCTCGCCGGCAGGCTTCGAGCCTTGTCGCCGAGGGCGACGCTCGAGCGCGGCTACGCCATCGTCCGCACGGAGGCCGGGATCGTGCGCTCGGCAGGCGCCGCGGCCCCGGGGACGCGAATCGACGTGGAGCTCGCCGAAGGCGGGCTCGCCGCCCGCGTCGAGGAGACGCGCGAGTGACCGGTCAGGGCTCGGAGCTCACCTTCGAGCAGGCCCGCGCGGAGCTCGAGCGCATCGTCGCCGAGCTCGAGAGCGGTCGGGCCGACCTCGAGGAGGCGGTCCGCCTCTGGGAGCGCGGCGAGGAGCTCTACCGCCTCTGCGTCGCCAAGCTCGACGCGGCCGAGGGGAAGATCGAGGAGCTCGGCCGCCGCGCGGAAGCGGTCAAGCCCGAGAGTCCTGACCGCGACCAGGACGTCCTCGTAGTACTCGCCGTTCCTGCGGCCGGTTCGCCGGTTGACGTGCCGGGCCGTTCGCTCCTCGAGGCGGAGGCCGGCGTCGGCGAGGATCCCGTCGTAGAGGCCGCGGCGGTCGTTCACGACGACGACGATCCTCCCGCCCCGGCCGAGCGCCTCCCCCGCCCGGCCGAGGATCTCGGCGACCCCTTCGCAATAGCCCGCGAGGCCCCGACCGATCTCCTCCTCGTCCCGGCGCTCGAGGCCCAGGAGCTCGAAGGCGTAGGCGTGCTGCTCGTGGTAGTCGATCAGGCCCGGGTAGGGCGGCGAGGTGACGACGAGGTCGACGGGCCCGGGCGGGTCGAGCACGCGGGCATCGCCGTGCAGCACCGTCGCCGCGGTCGAGCGCCGGACGTCGTCGAAAGCGAGGACGCGCGCGACCGCGTCACGCACGTAGCGGCGCAGGAACTTGCCGGCCTCCTCGACGGGCCGGCAGGTCCGGCGGTGCTTGTGGCAGAAGTACTCCCCGTGCACCGGCTCGTCGGGGAAGTCGAGGTCGAAGTGCCGCGCGAGCCGCGCCGAGCGCGCCGCCCGGGAGAGCACGACCCGCCAGAGGTCGGGGTACGCCGTTCCCTCGATCCGCGCGCGAAACGCGAGCAGCTCGCCCAGCGCCCGCGGCGCGAACCAGTCGCGCAGGTACGGCGACAGCTCGCCCTGAGTCGCGTCCTGCACTGCCAGCGTCGGCGAGCCGCGAGGCGTCCGCGAGGAGCGCCTCCCGCTCGTAGACGTCCGTCTTCACCCGCGTGAGGAGGCAGTTGAACGCCGAGATGTCGCAGCCGGCCGCCGGCGCGCCGAACGCGTTCGCCTCGACGAGCGTCGTCCCCGAGCCGGCAAAAGGATCCCAGACGAGCCGCCCCGGCCGCGCGTACCGGCGCAGGAAGACCTCGACGAGCTGGGGCACGTACTTGCCCAGATACGGATGGAGCCGGTGGACGTGCTTCGTCCGCTCCCGCTCGGGAAGCTCCGCCTCGGACCACGAGAGCTCGAGGTCGATCTCCGCGTAGAGAGCGGCCTGGGTCGACACCCGCCGTCATTCGCCGCGACACGCCGCGAACCTGCCCGGCGACTATGATCGCCCGCATGGGCGCGCCGATCGAAGCCCTCCGAAACGTGCCGCTGTTCGCCGGGATCGAGGAGCGCGACCTCGAGGAGCTCGCGGAGCAGCTGCACGAGCGCCGCTTCCCCGAGGGCAGCGAGGTCACGACCGAGGGCACCACCGGAGCCGGCTTCTTCGTCCTCGTGGAAGGGAACGCCGACGTGTCGGTCGGGGGCGAGCACCGCACGACGCTCGGTCCCGGCGACCACTTCGGCGAGATCGCGCTGATCGACGACGGCATCCGCTCCGCCTCGATCGTCGCCGCCACCGACCTCCTCTGCTACGGAATGATGCCGTGGGAGTTCCGCCAGTTCGTGGAGGAGTACCCGCAGGTGGCCTGGGCGCTCCTGCAGACGCTCGCCCGCCGCCACCGCGAGGCGCAGGCCCCCGACCGCTGAGCTCGGCCGAGATCAACGGCGGTCGTTCGAGACCGTCCTCGCCGCCTACGAGCGGACGCCTCCTCCCGGGCCGGTGGGCTGGGCCGAGCCGCCTGCCGCGACTCGCCTCCGCGAGATCGCCGCGCCCACGCTCGTCGTTGCGCTGCGCCTACGACCACCCCGACTTCCGCGCGATCGCCGGGATCCTCGCGCAGGAGATCCCTGGACGCGGAGCTCGTGGACATGGACACGGGGCACGTGCCGGGACTCGAGCGGCCTGACGAGTTCAACCGCCTCGTGCTGGCGTTCCTCCGCGGAATCTGAGGCCGTCTATGCTGGCGGCCGACAAGGAGGTATGCCATGGGATTCCTCGACAAGCTGCTGGGCCGCGGCAAGGACGCCGCGGAGACCACCGGAGACACCGCGAAGGACATGGGCGGGAAGGCCGCGGACACGGCCGAGCGACGCCGGACAGAAGGCGGAAGACATGTTCGACGAGACGAAGGCCCGCGTCACCGGTGACGACGAGCCTTCGGAGCCGCCGCGAGCCTAGGCGATCCGCTCGACCCGCTCGTCCTCGTCCACGTCGACCTCGGTCATCTCCGGCATGCGCTTGAGCATGGCGAAGGTGAAGCCTTCTCGCGCCAGGAAGAGGAAGCCGAGGCCGATCCCCACCGACGCCTCGATGGCCTGAAGCCCGATCCCGAAGACGACGCCGTGCCCGTAGCCGATCCCGTACGGGAGCAGGGCGGCCGCGACGGCCGCCTGCACGAGGCCGACGTTCCCCGGCCAGAAGGGGAAGATCATGACGACGTTCATGACGACGAGGACGAGCGCCGCCGCCTCGACTGACGCGTCGATCCCGAACGCCAGGAGCGAGATGTAGACGGCGCCGAGCTGCAGCCGTCCAGCCGAGCAACTGGAAGAAGAGCGCCTCCACGGCCGGGCCCGGCCGGCGCAGGACTGTCAGGCCGCGGCGGGCCATGTGCAGCACGCGCCGGAAGGCTCCGAGCTCCTCGGTGAGCGGCCGGTGGTGCCGCCGCGCGACCAGGAAGCCGGCGAGGAGGAGGCCCAGCCCGACCCCGATGGCGACCGCGAGCACCGGCGAGGCCCAGTCGGGGATCGGCGCGACGTAGAGCGTCGCCAGCACGAGGATGACGGCGGCCACGACGTCGAAGAGGCGGTGCGCGAAGACCGTCCCGACGATCGTCGCCCACGTCCCCGGGCGGCGCCGGACGTGCCGCGTGACGACGGCGACTCGCGCGAGCTCGCCGACCCTTCCGGGCAGCGCCGCGTTCCCGAGCAGGCCGATGGAGAACGCCGAGAACACCGTCCGCCGCCGCGGCCAGGGCCGCGGGATCGCCTGTTTGATGACGATGTTCCACGCGTAGGCGCGGACGACGATGGAGAAGAAGTTGATGAGGACGGCCGCCGCCACCCACTCCCACTCGACCGCGCGGAACGCCCGCTCGACCGGGCCCGGATCCGGCCCCCGCCAGACGGCGAGCCCGACCAGGACCGCCGTAGGGACGAGTACCAGGACCAGCCGCCCCGCGCGGCTCCGCGGCACCCGCGGCTCTCACGCCGCCGCCCTGACCGCCTCCGCCGGGGCCGCCACCCGCTCGTAGATCTCCACGAGCTGCGCGCCGATCCGGTCCCACGAGTACGGCTCCGCCGCCTTCCTCGCGGCGGCGCCGTAGGTGCGGCGGCGCTCCTCGTCCTCGAGCAGCTCGACGAGCGCGCGCTCCAGGGCCGCCGAATCGCCGGGCGGGACGAGGATGCCCGTCTCGTCGTGGTCCGCCACCTGGGCGTAGCCCTCGATGTCCGAGGCGACGACGGGGGTGGCGCAGGAGAAGGCGCGGGTCAGGACCATGCCGAAGCTCTCGCCGCCGAGCGACGGCGCCACCAGCAGGCTGGCGGCCTGCAGCTCCGCGGTGAGGTCGTCCTCGTGCACCCCGCCGAGGAGGTCGACACCGTCGAGCGAGAATCCCTGCCGGCGCGCGAGCCAGCGGATGGAGAGCGGGTCGGCGCCGATCAGACGCAGGCGGGCGCCCGTCCGCGCGCGCACCTTGGGCCACGCGCGCAGGAGCACGGGCAGGCCCTTGCGCGGCTCGTTGCGGCCGATGAAGACGACGTTCCCGTTGCGGCCTCCGGGGTCGGCCGCGGGTGGCAGCTCGATCCCGTTCGGGATGACCTCGAACGGCCCGCCGATGTGCGGCTCGGCGGCTCGGCGGGCCGACTCGGAGACGGCGATCCGCTGGTCGATCCGCCGCGTCAGCACACCCCAGAAGAACCCGCCGACCGGGTACCAGCCGAGCCGCTCGCCGGCCGAATGGCAGGTCACGACCAGGGGACACGGAGCCGAGGCGAGCGCGTAGGCGGAGAGGACCGGCGCCAGCGGCTCGTGCACGTGGACGACGTCGAAGCGCTCGCGCTCCCAGATCCGCCGCATCCGCAGCATCGACTGGGGGCTGAGGATGATGTTCGGCAGCGAGGCGTTGGCGGGGACGATCACCGAGCGCCCGACCGGGATCACGTAGTCGGGCGGGCGCGTGTGCCGGCCCTGCTTCGGGTGCAGGAGCCAGGTGAGGCGCCCCGGAGGATCGTGCCCCATGACGATGCGGGCGTCGTGGCCGAGCCGGCGCAGAGCGCGCGCCTGGTGGTCTGCGTGTTCCTGGACTCCGCCCCAGAACGACCAGGAGTAGGGGACGACGATCCCGATCTTCACGCCGCAACCCTACCCGGGAGGCACGATTAAACTCGCGGCGTGATCAAGAGGGCGCAGCGGCTCGGCCCGATCCGCGGATTCGGGATCGACCGGGTCGCGGCGGCGGTGGAGCAGCCGGCGCGCGCGAGCACCCGCTGGCCGGTGCTCCGCATGGAGAACCTCGACACCGACCTCCCCCTGCCGCCCGAGGCGGTCGGCGTGACGGCCAGGAGCCTCGAGACGCCGGAGGCGAACAGCTGGCTGCCGTTCACCGGCGACATGCACCTGCGCGAGGCGATCGCCGCCTTCCTCGCCGCCCGCACCGGCCATCCCTACGACCCCGAGCGCGAGATCGTCATCACCTGCGGCGGCCTCGAGGGGATCCTCGACACGCTGCTCGTCACCGTCGACCCCGGCGACGAGGTGATCGTCACCGACCCGACGTACGCCGGCATCGTCAACCGCGTCCATCTCGCCGGCGGGACGCCGAAGGCGGTTCCGTTCCGCATCTCCGAAGGCGAGTGGCGGCTCGACCGCGACGCGCTCGCCGCCGCGGTAGGCGAGAGGACGACGAGCATGCTGCTCATGAGCCCGTCGATGCCGTCCGGAGGCACCTTCGACGAGGAGGACTGGCGGCTCGTCTGCGACCTCTGCCGCGACCGCGACCTCTTCCTCGTCTACGACTCGGCGATGGAGCGGATCCTCTACGACGGGCGGCCGCTCCACCACCCGCTCCACTTCGAGGGCATGGCCGAGCGGACGGTCGTCGCCGGCTCGCTCTCGAAGGAGCACAGGATGATCGGCTGGCGCGTGGGCTGGGTCGCCGGGCCCGCGCAGACGGTCGAGGACGCCGGCTGGGCGCACGTCTACAACACGACCGCGCCCGTCCAGATCGCGCGCGCGGCCGCGGCCGCCGTACTGCGCGGCCAGCAGGAGCACGTCTCCGAGTGCGTCGCGGAGCTCGAGCGCCGGCGAAACGCGCTGCTCGGCGGGCTTCCCGGCTGGCCCTTCGTCAAGCCCGGCGGCGGCTGGTCGCTCCTCCTCGACGTCGAGGAGCTCGGCTACGACGCCCCCACGGCCTCGCGCCTCCTCCTCGAGGAGAGCGCGATCGCCGCGACCGCCATGGTCGGCTGGGGCGGGCCGGTCGCCGACCGGCACGTCCGCTTCGTCTTCAGCGCCGAGCCCGTCGACCGGATCGAGACGATCCCCGAGCGGCTGGCCGGCGGAACGCTCGCGGTGGCCGCGGCGGAGCGGGGCAGGTGCCCCTCCAAGCAATACACGCCTCCTTCTGCCCCGCGATCACGCGGCGCGAGAGCCCACCCCCGTCCTTGCCAAGGCGTCCAGCCTTGGCTGCGGACGCGTGCGGACTCTCGCTTGGTGCTCGCGACGCAGAAGCTAGGCAGCATCACTTGAAGGGGCACTAGCGTGCCCGAGAGCCTCGCCCTCGTCGACGAGCTGCGCCGCGAGGGCCTGGCCGAGCTGCACACCCACCTCGGCGGCTCCGTCGACCCGGCGGTCATGTGGAGCCTCGCCCACGAGCAGGGCATCGCCCTGCCGGTGCAGGACTACTGGGACTTCGTCGAGCTCGTCACCGTCGACCCGCGCGGCGTGAAGGGGCTTCCCGAGCTCGACGCCATCTACAAGTGGACGGAGCTGATCCAGTCGAGCCCGCTCGCGGTCGAGCGCTCCGTGCACGGCGCCATCGGCGGCGCCTACCGCACCCAGAACATCACGACGCTCGAGCTCCGCTTCAACCCGATGAAGCGAAACCGCGGCGGCGAGCGCGACCTCGACCACATCATCATGGCCGCCTCGCGCGGCCTCGACCGCGCCCGGCTCGAGTACCCGAAGGTGCGCGCCGGCCTGATCCTGATGATGGACCGCACCTTCACCGCCGAGCAGAACGAGGTCATCGTCGAGAAGGCGATCCGCTACTCCGACCGCGGCGTCGTCGGCGTCGACATCGCCGGCCCCCGGCCCGACGGCGGCCGCTACCCGTACCGCGACCTGGCGCCGCTGGTCGAGGAGGCCCGGGCGGGCGGCCTGGGCGTCACGATCCACGTCGGCGAGGAGGGCGGCCGGCACGGCATCGAGGAGATCGGCGAGGTCGTCGAGCACCTCCGCCCCGACCGCATCGGCCACGGCATCCTCGCCGCGAAGGACGAGGAGACGATGCGCGCCCTGCGCGAGACCGAGACCGTGCTCGAGATCTGCCCCAGCTCGAACCTCCTCACGGGCGCGCTCGCGGACGAGGACGAGCTCAAGGAGACCGTGCGCGCGTTCTCGGACCGGGGCGTCGCGTTCACGATCGCCACGGACGGCCCGGAGATGATGCAGACGCACCTCCGCGACGAGCTCGCGCTGCTCCTGCGGATCGGCGCCCTGGAGCCGGACGGGGCGAGGGCGGTGAACGCTCGCGGCCATGCCGCCGCCTTCGTACGCCAACGGGGGTAGGCGACAAGATCCCCCGCCGGGCCAATAGCCAGGCGGGCTGGTCGCTGCCAAGATCGCCGCCATGCTGAGTATCTACGGCGGAATCAGGTTCACGGAGCGCCAGCGCCAGGTTGTCCGGTTGATCGCCTCCGGGTGCTCGAACGTCGAGATCGCCGAGCGGCTCGGCGTCTCCCCCCGAACGGCGAAGGCGCATTCGGACGTCCTGCGAACGAAGCTCGGCGTGAGCCGGAGGCGGCAGATCCCCGCCGCCTACCGCGAAGCGACGGGGGAAGACCCCCTCGAGAACCTCGAGGCGGCAGTCGGCGTGCGCGACGACTCCCGCGCGCCGCACTGATGCCTCGGGGATGACCGGCCCGCGCCCGTGGCTCATGGCCACGGGCGCGGGTAGTCCGAAAAGGCTCTAGCCGGCTGCGGGAACACGCGGTACGCTCGTCCCCTCTCGACTCGGGAGCCTCGGTTCGTGGGGAACGCGCGGGACAACGCTCTACCTCCGCTCTTCCGGCGACATGCGCGGCGGCCGCGGCTGACCGCCCTTCTCGACGGGGCCACGGCGCAGGCGCTCATGCTGACCGCCCCCGCCGGCTACGGCAAGACGACGCTCGCACGAGAATGGCTCCAGGGCCGCGCAAACATCGCGTGGTATCGCGCGACGCCCGCGTCTGCGGACGTTGGCGCTTTCTCGGCAGGTCTAGCCGAAGCAGTGGGCCCGGTAGTGCCTGGCGCAGGAGAGCGAGTGCTCCAGCGCCTCCGGGTAGGAGATGCAACGGACCGGCTGGCTCGGCCACTCGCCGAACTCCTCGCCGAAGATCTCGATACCTGGCCGGGCGGCGGAATTGTCGTCCTCGACGACTACCACCTCTTGGCCGAGTCGGCGCCGGTCGAGGCCTTCCTCGACTGGCTGCTCACCCTGGCACCGATCCGGGTCCTAGTCACGACACGCCGCCGCCCGGGCTGGGCCACAGCGCGCCGCTTTCTCTACGGCGAGGCGTTCGAGATCGGACGTGACCAGCTCGCCATGACGGCCGAAGAGGCAGCGCGCGTGCTCGAAGGTCGTTCCACCGAAGCGGTTCGCGCCTTGGTCCGCCAAGCCGAGGGCTGGCCCGCCGTCATCGGTCTTGCCGCCCTCTCTGCCGATCTCGCCTTCCCGGAGGAGCGGGCCTCGGAATCTCTCTACCGGTACTTCGCGGAGGAAGTCTTCCGAGCAGAGCCGCCGGCCGTGCAGCGCGTGATGCTGACGGCCGCGGTGCCGTCAGCTATCACCGTGCGCCTGGCTGACGAGGTGCTCGGGCTCGAGGAGCCCGAGCCGCTGCTGGTCAAGCTGCGCGATGAGGACCTCCTCCACGAGATCCCCGGCGGCGAGCTCGTCTTCCACCCGCTCATCCATGACTTCCTCCGCCGACGCCTCGAGGAGGACGACCCCGAGAGGCTGGTGTACCTGCGACGCAAGGTCGTCGACGACGCGAAGGAGCACACCCGCTGGGAGGAGGCTTTCGAACTCTCACTTCAGGCGGGCCATGTCTCCGAGGCGGCTGAGATCGTCGGCTGCGCAGCGCGAAGCCTGCTCGCGCAAGGCCAGGGCGAAACGATCGAGAAGTGGCTCTCGGCGTGCGGAGCCGCCGGTGTGACCGTGCCCGGCGCGGCCCTTGCCCGCGCGGAGTTGCTGATCCGCAGGGGCGAGATGTCAGCCGCCGCCGCCCTCGCGCGCGACACCGTTGGCCGGCTGACAGAAGATGACCCGGACTACGCGTGGGCATGCAATGCGGCCGGCCGCGCCCTTCACTTCACATCTCAGGAGGAGGCCGCCTTCGACAGCTTCCAGGCGGCCCGAGAAACGGCCAAGAGCGACGATGACCTGAAGGACGCTCTCTGGGGACAACTTCTGGCCGTCACCGAGATAGCGCCTGGGAGGATGCACGAGTATCTCGATGAGCTCGAGGCACGGTACTCCGATGATCTGGACACACGGCTTCGACTTGCGATCGGCCGCTACGGCACCGCGGAACTGACCGCGTCCGTGGCGGGTGAGTGGAACCGATTCGCGGTCTTGCTCGACTCGCTTGAGTACTCCACTGATCCATTGGCCTCCACAAGCTTCCTCGCAATGGCAGCCGGTGCCGCGCGATTCGAGGCCAACTACACCCTCAGCCGAGATCTCGCAGACGAAGCCGTACGCATGTGCCGTGAACTTCGGTTTGACCTCGGACTTGGCGCATCACTGCTTCATCGGGCCGCTGCCGAACTAGGCCTTAGGGCATTTGGCCAGGCTCAGCGGAGCCTGCGTGGCTTTTGGCAGACCTTGATCTCTCGGGAGGATCCCTTCTACCTGGTCGAGGGGCTGACCCTGAAGGCTCGGCTCGAGGCGTACCGAGGCAGCCTCGACAACTCCCTTGCCACCAGCAAGGGCCTTGCTGGGGTCAATGCTCCCCCAAGGGCCCTCGGAAGTCATCTCGCCGCGCGTTCGATCGTCCTAGCCGCAAGTGGAGACGCTGAACGCGCACGCTCGACTGCGGCTCAGGCTCGCCGCAATGGCTCAAGCATCGAGATAGTTCATCTTGCTGAGCTGGGCGATGCGATTGCAGCAGGTGTCGACGGAGCTTTCGAACGATTTCAAGCGAGGGCTGCAAAAACTGTCATTGAGTGCAGCCGGGCTGCATACCTTGATGGCATCGTGTTTGCCTACAGGGTGTATCCGGGACTGCTGCGAGCTGCATCGTCACATCAGGAAGTGGCCGAGATACTGGCGAGGCTCCTAGCGAAGAGCCGGGATCACGAACTTGCGGCGTCGGTCGGAATCGATGTCCGCGTCCACGAGGCTGATAATCCTTTCGGCGGTCTGACCATACGAGAACGCGAGGTCTTGAGGCTTCTCTCCGATGGCATGACCAACGCTGAAATTGCCGCGCGCCTGTTCATTGCACCGAGCACTGTGAAGGTTCATGTGCGACACATCTTCGAAAAGCTCGGCGTTCACACGCGGCTACAGGCCGCCTTGAGAGGTCCGGAGATCTCGAACCTCAGGATGATTAGGCGACGCTAGCGACAGCTATCGGTAGGTGCCGCTGAGCCTCCACGGTGAAGTCGGAGCGGGCACCAGACAGGTAGGTCTCGGACGCCCCGGCGAGAATAGCTTCGAAGGCTGCTACTACACTCGCGTCGAACTGCGCGCCCGCGGCTTGCGCAAGGCGGAAGCGGGCAACCCGACTCGGCATTGCATCGCGATAAGGGCGCCCTGATGTCATGGCGTTGTACGCATCCGCGACCGCAATGATTCGAGAGACAAGCGGGATCTGAGCTCCCCTCAGACGATCAGGGTAGCCATTGCCATCCATGCGCTCGTGATGATGTCTAACGACTCTGGCGATCTCAGCATAGTCGTCAACTTTGGCGAGGATCCGTTCACCGATAGCTGAATGCTCCTCCATTCGGCGACGTTCCTCAAGCGTCAGAGCGCCAGGCTTTTCGAGGAGTCCGGCCGGAAGGCCGACCTTGCCGATGTCGTGAACTAGTCCACAGAGATGCGCTAGCTGCTGCTCCTCTTCCGATAGATCAAGCCGCGCCGCGATATCCCTCGCGTACACCGCCACTGCAGCCGAATGCCCGGCCGTGTACTGATCTCGCGCGTCCAACGCTGCGATAAGAGCCGCCGCGAACGACAGACTGGCACGTTCAAGTCGATCATTCGCGACTCTCAGCTGCTCAGTCGTGTCCTGCTGCTGACGGTAAAGGCCGTGTAGCCGATGAGCGGCGATGGCCGGTGCAAGGAAAAGGATTAAGCTCCAGGCGGAGATGTGCTCATATGCGTAGACAAGGAGAAGGATCACAGGGACATAGAGGGGTACTGCGCCAAGCACGATCGGCTTCAACAGCCGGAGGAAGCCAACGTAATCGCCGCTCTTCCGGACTGCGATTACAGAGGCGGCGAGAGCGGCGTCAACGGCCTCAATGACCACGACGGCGACGAGCACGGCACCGAAAAGCTGCGCTGACGACATTTCGGCGAGTACCGCGAAAGCGGCAACGCCAGCGAGCCCGGCAGCCAGGGCTCGGCTGCACGTCCAGATTAGCCAGCGAACGTACGGGGGCTCGAAGGTCACAGCGAGACCCAGGGCCCCGATGGCCATGGCGGTGAGGGGACCGAACGCGACAGCCGCGAAGACAACCGGGAGAACGGACACGGTGATCTCCAGGTTCGCGCTCATCCGAACTGGCTGGCGCTCTGCGAGCATTGAAAACGTCCCGAGAACGAGAATCGCCCAAAGCGGCCCGATCGACGTCCCCATGACCGCAAGTACGAAGGCGAGCCCAGCTGTCAGGCAGACGAGACCTGCGGCGTAGAGGTTGATCGGCTGGATGGAGGCTCGGAACGAACGGTCGGGCGCCGCAGCCGAATTCTGAGCAAAGCTTGTCAAAACTCTTGCTTATCCCCCAAAAGGGGTATAGGCTCCATCAAGCCGTTGTCCCTGTAGAGAGAGGAGTCGTTGTGCTGCATTGGCAAAGTCGACTGCTGGCTGTTCTCGCCACGCTCGCATCGATCGCCGCGCTCGCTGGCAGTTCTAGGGGCTGGTAGCAAACCTCCCGAAGTCTTAGTTTTTCCACAGTTTGCGACATCCCTCCGATGAGGGATTTGTCAACAGGGCTGTGGAAGCTGTGGAAGACCTGGCCGCTTCACCACGACGCGCCGGGCTTCCAGTGCACCCGTAGCGCTGAGCTAGGTGATCAGGCCGCGGCGGAAACCGATGGCGACCGCATGCGCTCTGCTGCGGGCCTGGAGCTTCGCCAGCAGGTGCCTCACGTGCGACTTGACCGTCTCCTCTGAGAGGAAGAGGCGCTGGCCGATCTCGCGGTTCACCAGGCCGTCCGAGATCAGTTGCAAGACCTCGATCTCGCGCATGGTCGGCTCCTGCTCGAGCTCGCGGAGCGGCGGGGTGAGCGGGATCACGTCGGCGCTCTGGTCGCGGCCGTTGCGCTTGGCGGCCACCTCGTCGAAGCGACGCGAGTGGTCCAGGTACCTGCTCAGGATGCTCTTGCGCTCTGCGGCGTCCACGCTCCGGTGATCGGCAGGCCCCCCTGTGGACAACACCCTAAAACGAGTGAGCAAGCCGGTCTAAGGGGGTACGTCGCTAGCTCGAGGCCGCGCGGCGTCTGAGGTGGAAGGAAGCGCGGTCGCCAGTAGCGACACCGCGAGGAGCCCGAACGCCGCCAGCTGGGGCACGAAGATCGCCGCCACGAGCAGCGGGCCGTAGAACGCCAGGCTCGGTCGCAAGCGGGCGATCCGGGCCTGGAGGTCCGACCCCGACACCCCCTCGGCGAGCAGCGCGCCGCGACCGGCCGCGTAATGGCCGAGCGACGTGACGATCACGGAGATGACAAGGAGCGTCGCGCCGTAGAAGAGGACTGCGACGCGCTCGGCGCCCGCGCTCTGGATCGCCTCAGCCATCAGCTTGGTGGGGTAGGGCAGGAACGACACCGCCATCAGCAGGACGAGGTTCAGCAGCATGAGCGTCGGATCCGCGTACCTGAGCCGCCTGAAGATGGCGTGGTGGACGAGCCACACGCCGGCGATCGTCCAGAAGCTCGTGCCGTAGGCGAGGTAGGACGGCCACTGGTCGAGGATCCCCCGGAAGAGGTCGTCGAGCGACTCCTCGGGCACGGAGAGCTCGAGGACGAGGAGCGTGATCGCGATCGCGAAGACGCCGTCGCTGAACGCCTCTGTCCTCCCCGTGTCGAAGCGATCCTCCACGTCGTGGCGATTAGGTGCTTGCGGAGCCGTTCCTGCGCGCCGAGCCGTCCTTTCGGCCAGGCGTCAAGCAGGGCGGTGAAC
>CAVZIL010000006.1:0-35319 GCA_963775505.1 uncultured Actinomycetes bacterium | reverse complement strand
GGGCGGTCCGGGCCATCCGCTTCGTGTGGACGTCCAGCAAGGGGGTAAGCGCGTGCTCGCGCTCGTCGCGCGGCTCTGCATGCATGACCGGCGTCACGTAGTCCGGTCGCCGTTGGGGAGTCGCGAGCGCAGCAGGGACGGGTGAGCTCTCGCGCGGCCACCTGCTGGGCGGTGCGAAGCTCGAGGACTCGGACACGCCGACGACGACTTGGTCGCCGGCGTTCACGGCGGTCGGCCCGCAGACGCGGACTCCGTTCACGAAGGTGCCGTTCCGGGAGTCCAGGTCCTCCTCGACGAGCACGCCGCTTCCCGAGGGCGAGATGCGCGCGTGCCGGCCGGACACGAGCTCGTCTTGAGAACGAGATCCGCGGCGGGGTCACGCCCTTGATCTCGATCGGGCGCGCGACGTTAAGCCGCCGGCCGGCGCGCATTCCCTCGACGATCTCCACGGAGAGCGGGGGCTCACGACGTCCCGTAATCCCGAGCTGCTCGAGCCCGGCGAGCGCCCGCTCCACACCAGCCTCGCGGCGGCCGATCTGGTTGCGGGCCTGGTTGTAGCCGCCCTCCTGGTTCTTCCCCGCCGCCGCCGCCAGGTCTCGGTAGGCGGTGGCGGTCTGGCGGAGGGAAGCGACGAGCGAATCGCGCGCCCGCCTCGGGCGACACCTGTGCGCCGGCGATTTTGGCCGCCGCCGAGGCGAACGCGGCAGCGACGGCGCCCGCCGCCCTGGCCTGCTGTGCGGGCGTGCCGGCGTTCGCGAGGTTGACGCCGGAGGCGCGGGCGCGGTCGAGGGGTCGGAAGGCGCGGTTCAGGTGCGGGCGAAGCCCCGGGAAGGGCCGATCGCGTACGGCTCCCCGGATTGGAGCTCTGAGCGAGGCCGCGATCCGGTCGCACTCGGGAGCAACCTCGTCGAGCGAGCTGCGTGGACCAGCAGGCGAGGGTCGCGACTCCCTCGGAGGTGGGCGCGGCGTAGAGGGTCACCGCCCGCCTCCGTCGAACCCCTCTGGCTCGAGGCCCGTATAGCGGTAGGCCTGGAGGTCGCCGAGGCGAACGGCCTCTCCGTCCGGGGGCTCGTCGAGTTGAGCAAGCAGCTCCGCTGGGAGGAGCCGGGCCAGGAGTCGAGCCGGGTTGCCACGAGCCGCTCTCGCCGTTGCTGTCCGCGGGCTCGAGCGCGAGCCCGTCGGTCGCCGGAATCCCGGGAATCTCCGGGTCGCTCTCGGCCTCGCGCCACGTGTCGAGGTGCGTGAGGCCGAGTCCGGCCGAGGAAGCGGACACCGGCTCCGCCGCCGCCTCGGTCGCTAGCGTCGTGGTCGTGGCCTCCTCGCCGCGCGAGTCGGCCACCGCGTAGCCGGCCGCGCCGAGCCCGGCGAGCACGATCAGGCCTCCAGCGGCGAGGGCCGCCCAGCGCAGGCGCCGCCTGTCCTTCGGTGCGGCTTCGTCCTTCTCTGGCTTGACCTCCACGGCCGCGGGCGCAGCCGCAGCGCTCGTCGGCGCCGCGACCGCGGGTGCGGTCAGCGCAGCCTTCGCGATCTCGGTCGGCGCCGCGCCTTTCGCCGCGACCGTCGCCGGGGCGGGCTGGGGCGCGCCGGTTGTCACCGGTTCGGGAGGCTCCGACTCCTCGACCGGCGGCTCGGCTGCGACGGTCGGCTCGGTCGGCGTGTCCGCGACCGGCTCGTCCGCAGGGACGGCGTCCTCTTCGAGTGTCTCGGCCTCCTCAGCCGGCCCGGTCACCGTCGGCGCGGCTGGTGGCCTGACTTCGGTCTCGGTCGGGGGCTCCACGGGGTCCGGTGCCTCGAGCCCGTGCAGCCGTGACTCGAGCACACGCCCGGCGTCCTCGATGAACTCCGTCGCGGAGGCGTGGCGCTCCTCCGGGTTCTTCGACATCGCGCGGGCGATGACGGCGTCCAGGGCCGCCGGGAGCTCGGGCCGTTGCTCGGTGATCAGCGGCGGCGGGTCGGTCATGTGCGCATAGATCACCGCGGCGTCGGACTCCTTGGGATACGGAACGAGTCCGGTGAGGCACTCGTAGAGGACGGCGGCGAGCGAGTACGTGTCGCCCCGAGCGGTGAGCGTCTGGCCGCGAATCTGCTCGGGCGAGACGTAGTCCAGTGAGCCCAGAAACTGGCCGGTACGAGTGAGGCCGGAGTTCCGGCGGCCTTCGTCAGGCCGAAGTCCGCGAGGTACGCACGGTCGGGGAGTCGACGAGGATGTTCTGGGGCTTGATGTCCCTGTGTACGAGCCCGGCCGCGTGCGCCGTGTCGAGCGCGCCCGCGACCTGGCCGAGGAGCAGGATCGTGCGGTGTGCGTCCAGCTCGCGCGCCTCGATGAGGTCCTTGGGTTCGACCCCCGGACGAGCCGCATCGCCAGGAAGAGCCCGTACTCGCTCTCACCCGCTTCGTAGACGGGGACGATGTGCGGGTGGTCGATCGCCGCCTGGAGCATCCCCTCCCGGCGGAAGCGCTCGCGGAAGGAGTCGTCCCGACTGAGGCTGTCAGTGAGCACCTTGAGCGCGACGGTCCGGTCGAGTGAGTCTGGGTGGCCGAGTAGACGACCCCCATCCCGCCCTCGCCGATGACACCGTCGATCCGGTAGCCCTGGAGGACCGTGCCCGCTGCAAGCATCGCGGGCTACCTCCCTCCCACTGGGGATGACCGCGGAGGCAGAGCCAAGAACCGCGTCACTGCGTAGCGCTACGGATCGATGATGATTGGTCCACCCCCGCCGCCGCCCCCTCCTCCGGTTGTGGGGGCGCTCCCGGACTCCGCCGGCCCACTGGGAGATGAGGGGCGTTGCTCCAGGTTCGGGATGCTCGGAGCTTCTCTGAGGCTCGCTATGGTCGGCGCCGCGGTTTCCTCGATCGGGCTTGGAGTCGGACGGTCGTCGGTCCGGGCGACAGTCTTCGGTGGCACGGCTACCTTGGCGCTGTCCTGGATGAGCAGCCCGGCGCCGGCTCCGGCCCCAAGCGCCGCTATGCCCAGGGCAAGCGCAACGACAATCCACCGGAACGGCGGTACGGCTTGGGTCGCCGCATCGATCAACTGCACCTACTCGCCGAGGGCACGCTCGTCCCGGGTGCCATACACATCTCCCTCGACCTCCTCACGAACCTGGGCCCCGAGTCGATCGTGAACCTCTGATACCAACCGACCATGCGCGCCTTCGTCGCGCGGATCTGAAGGAGACCCCGGTCGGGTGGAAGCCCAGGACGCGAGCGCTTCGGCTTGTGAAGGTTCCGGTGACCGTACGCTGCTCCACGACCCTGCAGCTCCTGGTGCACCGCTTCACTTGAACGCGGGTCCCTGCCCAAGCTCGGAGAGGACCAACGCTGCAGCTTTACGCGGCCGCCCTCGACCCGGATGGTGGCGTCAGGTCCCCGTTGATGCGCGGGAACACGATCTTGTTACAGCTCCGGGTGCTCGTGTTACCAGGCATGTCCCAGACCTGGACGCAGAAGCGATGCCAGCCGATCGGGCGAGCCGGGACGGGCCAGTCCCTGACATAGCGCCTTGCGCTCGCGGACTTCTCGGTGAAACCGTCCGACACAGTCCAGATTGCCGCGGCTCGCCGGGAGCTGTAGACCCAATACTGCTCGCGGGTCAAGTGTTCGAACCGCAGGAACTGCCAGGGGAGTTCGACAGCAGCGCCGGCCCCGCAGGGAGCGATGCACGTTGCCCGTAGGGCTTCGACCTGGGGTGCCGCGACGTCGATCTGGACACGCCACGTTCCTAGCTGGGGTTCGTCGGGTGCGCGATCCACATCAGGGAGGCTGTCGGGGTCGTTTCCATCGGGGAACTGCGTCGCGACCCAGAACCTGAGCGGCCCGGGCAGGACATTGATGTCGCTTCGCGCAATCTCGATCGTCAGCACCGACACTACCCCGTGGTCCACTGCTTCGTCAGGGACGCAGGCGTTCCCTGCGAGCTCCACGCGTTGTTGACGAAACGCCACAGCGTCGCCGCTCCGGGGGGGCCTCCGCCACCATCGGCGTCGAAATACACGTAGTACTCCGCTCCGGCGCGAGTCGAATCACCGGTGCCGGATTGTCGTCGATGTCGAAGAACACGAATGCCTTGTCCAACGGGTGCAGGGAGTTCTGGTCCGTGAGGATCTGAATCCCATCCTGCCCGAGTCGAGGGTCGTGAACGTCACGCTCCCGATGTCGATCGCGTCTCCGGAGGGGGCCGGGCCATCAGGGAATGGCATGTGGTCGAAGAGAGCGACGTTGCTCAGGCCGGCCCGCCCGGTCTGGCCGGATGCCACCGGCGCCGTGGGCGGATGCACCAGCGCGAGCGCCGAGGGAGTGAGAGCGAGGCCGAGCAGGGTCGCGAGAGCGAGAGAGGGGAACTTTGCTGCCCGAGGCCGTTGGGACGAAGCCCGTGCAGACGCCCTGCGGGAACGATGTCCGCATTGCAGCGTACTCCATGTGCGTTTCATCGTCGCCGCAGACGTAAGGCGTCAAGAGTGCCACATTGGGCACTCGATTTCCATGGGCCGATCGGCCTATTGACAACGTGACCGGGCAGGCGCATCATGGCCCGTCACTGCGGCCTGTGGAGGTGAGATGCGCGTTACCGTAACCCTGCCCGGGGGTGAAGCCAGTACTCATGAGGTGGAGACCGAGCGTTTCACGATCGGGCGCGAGGCGGATTGCGATCTGGTCGTCGACGACGACCAGATCTCACGACATCACGTAGCCATCGAGAAGGACGGAGTCCGTACGGTCGTCCGCGACCTCGGCTCGCGGAACGGTACGTTCGTCAACGGTCGTCGCATCGCAGAGCCGACCCCGGTCGGGCCCTCGGACGAAGTGCGGATCGGCAACACGGTCATCCAGGCCTCGGGCCCGGCGGGCGGAGCCTCGCCTACCGTTGCCGCTCCAGGCCGGCGGAGACGGCAGCTCCTCCGCAGGCGCCAGCCGCCCCCGCCGAGCCTGCGGCTCCGTTCGGCGCGGGCGCCGCAGCTCCGCGGAGCCAGACGCGGCTCGAGCGGATCACGCTCCAGAAGTCAGCGAAGCGCGCGACGATCCTCGCGATCGTGGCGATCCTCGTCGCCCTCGTGGCCATCGCCGGCGGTGCCCTCTTCGCCACCGGCGTGCTTCCGCCGGGCGACGACGAGATGACCACCGCGGAGATCGTGGAGGAGGTGTCGCCGTCGACGGCGATCGTTCGCATCGCGCCCCCAGACGGCGAGCTCGTCTCGAACGGCACCGGCTGGGTGCTCGACGCCGAAGAGGGGCTGATCGTGACGAACGAGCACGTCGTCAACGGCGGAAATCGCTTCTCTGTCGTCCTCGACGGCGAGGAGCAGCGGGCCGAGCTAATTGGCGCTGCGCCGTGCGAGGACCTCGCGGTCCTCCGCGTCGAGGACACGGGCGGACTCGAGGAGCTCGAGCTCGGATCTCAGGACGAACTATCACTCGGCGATCCGGTGCTGGTGATCGGCTATCCCGTGAATCCGTCGCTCGAGGACCGACTTGTTGCCACCCAAGGGATCGTGTCCCAGGTTCGCACGCCGAGCCGCCAGGAGGACAATCCTGACCTTCCAATGTTCCCCAACCTCATCCAGACAGACGCAGTTATCAATCCGGGGAACTCGGGCGGGCCGATGGTTGACTCGGACGCGCGGCTGGTGGGCGTCAACTCGGCGAGCCTCCGGGGCGGGCGGGTAGACCAGAACTATGCGATCGGGGTCGACCGCGTGAAGCTGATCACCGACGACCTCCGTGAGGGGCGGGGAGTCGGCTGGACCGGGATGGGGTTCAACTACGAGATAACCAACCTAGGACTGGCCGTTTCCAGCGTCGTTCCCGGGACGCCCGCCGACGCGGAAGGATTCGGTGACAACCCGTTCTCCATCGATGAAGACGGGAACATCATCGACGGGATCCTTGTCGGAGCGGTCAACGGGCAGCGGGTCGACAACCTCCAGCAGTACTGCGCTGCTCTCGGCGAGCAGAACCAGAGCGGCGACAGCGCTCTCTTCACCATCATCCGGTTCCGCGACGGTCAGGCCGGAGAGCCGGAGGAAGTCCGCGTCGCCTTGCAGTAGCGGCTAGCCGCGGAGGGGCGGCGTCGGCTCCGCCGGAATTGCGTGCACGGCCGAGAACTCACGCGTTAGCCGCCCCGGGCCAGCGCCCGGCGTGACCGCGGCGACGATTGGCAGCGGCTGCGTCTCCGGCGGGATCGACCAGCCGGTCCGCCGGAACTCGCCCCCGTTCTCGATCCAGGAGAGCGAGAGGAACGGGAGGACGACGATCCTCGTCCAGACCGCCAGCGTCCAGGCTCCCCAGTAGAGAGCGATCGGCTGCCAGTCGTCCGGGCCGAGGATCGCGTTCGGGTCGCCGAACCCGGCCTGCCCGGGCTTCAGCACCTTGACGAGGACGAAGAGGACGACGAACTCGCCCAGCCCGAGCACGAACGTGAGCCAGGGAGGCTGCCAGCGGATGACGTAGGGGTAGAAGGCGGTGTCGAGCGCGACGCCCATGAGCAGGTAGATCCCGATCGTGACGATCCAGCCCTCGTTCCCGGTCAGGAGGGAGATGATCGTGGCGATGATGGCCGGGCCGACGAGGATCGCGACCGCGTCTCCACGCGGCCGAGACGTCGGGCACATCAGGCGAGCTGGGCCTCGTCGCGCACGTGCCGGATCGCTCGCGACGAGTCGGCCGAGAGGGCGAGCTGCAGCTTCACCCGGGAGAGGAAGCCCCGGCCGTCCAGCGCCTCGGCGCGCGAGCAGTCGGCAACGAAGCGGCGCGCGACGTACTTGAGCCCGGCGATCGTGTCGCCGTGGGGGATGACCGAGTTCGCATGGATCCCCATCATGCAGAGGCGCGAGTCCGGGCGGTCGAGCCCCGGCACGCCGCAGTTGGTGTCGAGCACCAAACGGCCGGCTTCGACGGGGATTCCGTAGGTCTCGGCCAGCCGGCGCAGGAGCGGGGTGGTGAGCGCCGACTTGTCGAAGCCGGTGCCGGCGACGACGCCCGCCACGTCGAGCCAGCCGGGATCCGGGCCTCGCGGCTCGTCACCCTGAGCTCGAGCCCGGACGGCCCCGCCCTGACCTCCTCGATCTCGCCTATCAGCTGCTCGAAGCGGCCCTCGCCGGCCCCGGCGCGCACGATCTGCTCCCAGGTTCGGCGGCGCGGTGACGTCCCCCGCAGGATCGTGCTGAGGAAGTCGATCCGCTGGTCGAAGGAGAGGCCCGTGAACGCGTCGATGCCGTACGCCTCGAAGAGGCAGCGGGGCGCGTTCAGGTCCTGCTCGTCCGGCACGGGGCTGCGCAGGAGCGAAAGCACCTTGGCGCCCGCGTCGAGCGCTGTTCGCCCATTCGTTCACCGACGCGATCCCCGCGCCGATGACGACGTAGCGCCCGCCGGGCGCGTAGCGCTTCGCCTCGTACGCCTGGACGATCCGGCCGGCGAGCCCGGGATCGCTCCTGGCCCGCGCGAGGGCCGGGGGGAAGGAGAGCGGGCCATGGCCCACTGCGAGCATCACGTGCTTCGCGCGGCCGGCGTAGGCAGCATCCTCGTCGTAGAGGACGAAGTGGGCGACGCCCCTCCTCGCACGCGCCGCAGCCAGCCGATGCGGCGTGGATAGCGGCTGTCGTTCCAGCGGAGCCGGCGCTGGACGACTCCGGCCTCGGCGAGGATGTCGGGGACACCCGGGTTGTACTTGCGCCGGATCGAGCGGACGAGCGGACCGGGCTCTTCCTCGACCAGGCGACGAGTTGCGCGAAGGTCGGCCAGTCGGCCGGGAGGAAGTGCGACTCGGACTCCGAGCGGAGCACGGTCTGGCCGAGGTTGAAGGCGAACTGCTGATACGTGCCCACCGGGTCGTCGCTCGGCCCGAAGATCGTCACCTCCTCGGGGTCGAACCCGAGATAGACGGCGGTCGTGTACACGAGGAGCGAGCCGAAGCCGTCGCCGACCACGGCGATAGTCGAGTCGCGCGGTTCCGCGAGCGGCACGGATGAGACCCTGAATACCGCGGGCCGCCCGGCGCTTGAGTGTGCTCTGAGCGCCCGTTGAGCGCCTGCGCGGATGCTGGGCTCGACCTGAAGCGAACGAAGGAGAATCCGATGACGACTCCAAGCGCCGACAAAGCCCGCGAGCTGGCCCTCAGGAGCGGCGACGGCCTGACGGTGACCCTCCTCTGGCGGCCGGCGACGAACCGCGTCTCCGTCGTCGTGGTCGACACCCGCGCCGGCGACTCGTTCCGGATCGACGTCCCCCCGGAGCGGGCCCTCGACGCCTACCACCACCCGTACGCCTGGGCCGACGTCTACGGCGCGACGCGCCGCTCGGACACCGCTATCGGTCTTCTGCAGCAGGCAGAGACCACGTAAAGCGGGTCAGCTCCGCCCGCGGGGCGAGACCGCCGGGGCGCAGCCCGCGCCGGACGAGCACGACCGGCGGGCGCGCCTTGCGGACGAGCGCGTCCCTGACGGGGCCGAGCGCCTCGCCCCACTGCTCCGAGAAGCCGACGGCGACGAGCCTGGCAGAGCCCGCGGCCTCGAGCAGCTCGTCGCTGCCCGGCTGGAGCAGGAGCGGGCTCGCCGACACTCCCGCGAACTGCTGGAGCGCGAGCGACGCGTTAGCGAGCGCTCGACCCGCGTCGCGACCGCCGAGGTCGTCCGCCACGCCGGCGACCGTAAGTGAGCATCCCACCGCCCGGGCAAACCAGGCTCCGAGCTCGAGCGCCGCCCAGTCGTGCTCGCCCGCCCCGAAGGGGACGAGCACGTCACCGTCCGCACCAGCTTCCTCGCGGGGGACGAGGACGGCCACGTCGCACGGCGCGCGCGTCAGGGCGGCTGCGAGGGCCCGGTCGTCTGGGTTCTCGGCCTCCAGCCCAGCCCCGGAGACGAGGATCAGAGCGACCTCCTGCTCGGACGCGAGCCGCACGACGTCCTCGCCGGGCGCTGCCGACGTGAGGGCCGCCGCTCGGACGGCGAGGCCGCGCTCCCGCACGGGGCCCGCCGCCTCGTCGAGCGCGGCGGCGGCGGCGGCAAGCGCGCCGCGCCGGGCAGCGAGGTCGAGGCTCGAGGGCGTGAGCGCCGCCAGGATCAGCTCGTGCGCCGGCTCGAGGCCGCTCAGCGGCTCGGCGAAGGCGAGCAGCGCGCCGACCTCGGCGATCTCCGTCGCCACGACGAGGACGGCCCGCTCTGGCGCCTGCCCGGGCAGGTCGTCCGCGCCCGGCCCGGCGAGGTCGAGGCCGGGGTCCTGTTGCAGGATGGCGCGCTCGAGCTCTTGCAGGGTCCGGCTGGGCTCGATCCCCAGCTCGTCGACCAGGGTATCGCGTGCCTCGCGGTAGGCGTCGAGGGCGTCCGCCTGCCGGCCCGTACGGTAGAGCGCGAGCATGAGCTGCCCGCGCAGGCGCTCCCGGAGGGGGTGCTCGGCCACGAGCGCGGCGAGCTCGCCGGCGAGCTCCACCTGCCGCCCGAGCACCAGGTCGGCCTCGACCCGGTCCTCGAGCACGGCGAGCCGGAGCTCCTCGAGCCGGGCGATCTCGTTCTGCGCGAAGGGCGAGTAGGCGAACTCGGCCAGTGGCGGCCCGCGCCAGACGGCGAGCGCTCGGCGAAGGAGCTCCGCCGCCTCGGCGGGGTCGTCGCTCTCGAGCTTCCGCCGGCCCTCCTGGGCCAGCCGCTCGAACGTGGCGAGGTCGAAGCGCTCGGGAGCGACGGTCAGGACGTAGCCGGGAGCGCGGGTGACGAGCGGGGTCTCCTGGGGGGCGCCGAGCTCCCGGAAGGCCTTGCGGAGCTCCGAGACGTAGACCTGCAGCGCGTGACCGGCCCGGGTGGGAGGCTCGCCGTCCCACAGATCGTCGATCAGGCGGTCGGTCGACACGACCTGGTTGGCATGCAGGAGGAGCACCGCGAGGAGCGCGCGCTGCTTGGCGGCGCCCAGCGAGAGCTCCCGCTCTCCAACCGCCACCTCGAGTGGGCCGAGGAGCCGGAACTCGAAATCGGCCGAACCTGCCGCGGTCACGGGCGCCGACGCTACCAGAAGGCTTGAGCAGGACTTGAGAGCTCCCTGAGGGTCCGGCGGTTCAGTGCCTTCGACGAGGTCGCACAGGGCGATCCGGTCAGAAGGAGGAAGAGATGTTCGCCAACTGCCACACCCTCCGATTTCCCGGCGCCGGAAGGCGAGCGCGGAAGCTGCAGCACCAGGAGAAGCACGCGTCGAAGATCGGTTCGACGACAGGCCGGGGCAGGGTCTTTCCGGTTCTTCTGCTCGCGGTCGTGACAGCGGCCGCGTTGGCACTGGCAACCGCGCCGGAAGCCGACGCTGCCCAGACTGTCGAGCTCCCTCTCCCCTCGGCGCCGGTGTCGTCGGCAGAGGCGGACGACACACCAGCGCTTACGGAACGTGTTCAGGTGAAGTTCAACGAGGGGACCGGTATCCGTCTGCGCGACGGACAGTTCGTGAGCGAGACCGGCGCGGACGTTGATCCTCTCAACGCCGTTCTCTCCCGCTTCCAGAACGTTCACGCGGAGAGGCTCTTCACCCGCCCGGAGAGCGTTCTGGCGCGGGAGGAGAAGGAGCTCGAGGCGCTCTCGGACACGCGCCTGGACAATCTCAACCTCTACTTCCGCCTGGACGCGCAGAGCGAGGGCGATGCAGCCGCCCTCGTCGAAGCGCTGAACACGCTCGAGTTCGTCGAGATCGCCTACGCCGAGCCCGAGCCCGTTCCGCCTCCGGCCACCCCGAGCTTCGCCGGTCTGCAGGGCTACCGGGCGGCGGCGCCTGCCGGCATCGACAGCGCCGTCACCTCCGCCTACCCGGGCGCGCAGGGCGACCGGGTTCGGATCATCGACATCGAGTACAACTGGAACGTCACGCACGAGGACCTGAGCAAGGCTCGCAACGCCTTCATCCCGAGCTCCTCGCAGCCGTGGGATCCCTTCGGCAACCGCAATCACGGGACGGCAGTCCTCGGCCAGCTCGTCGGCGATCCGAACGGCATCGGCGTCGACGGGCTCGTCCCCAACGCGCAGATCGGCCTCGTCAATCACTACGACCGCGTTCTCGGTCCGTGCTCGCCAATGCGATCGACGTCGCCCGCGTAAACCTGTCGCGCGGCGACGTGCTCCTGCTCGAGGCGCAGACCTGGGGCTGGAACTGCCCGGACCGCGAGTGCTATGTCCCCGTCGAGTGGGAGCCGGCCGTGTACGACGCCATCGTTCGCGCGACGGCAGCCGGCATCATCGTTGTCGAGGCAGGCGGAAACGGAAACCAGAATCTCGACGATCCGTACTACGGCTCGCCCTTCCCGCGGGGCCGGGCGGACTCGGGCGCGATCATCGTCGGTGCCGGCGGCGCCCCGGGCTGCTCCGTCTACCCGCAGCCCGCTCGCTCGCGGCTCGAGCTCTCGAGCTACGGCTCGCGGATCGACGTGCAGGGCTGGGGCGAGTGCGTGACGACGAGCGGCTACGGCAACCTCCACAACGGCGGCTCGGAGGACTCCTGGTACACGCACTCCTTCAGTGGAACCTCGAGCGCATCGCCGATCGTCGCCGCCGCCGCCGCCTCGCTGTCGAGTGCCTACGAGACCGCGATCGGTGGGAACCTGAGCCCGCAGGACGTTCGGCGGATTCTCGTCACGACGGGAGCTCCGCAGGAGCTGTCCGCGGCGGGAGCGATCGCTGGCAAGGTCGGCCCGCTTCCCAACCTCCGAGCCGCTCTCGCGCGGATCCTCGACACGCGACCTCCGGTAGTGAGGGCACTCACGAGCTCGGGCAAGAAGGGCACGCTGGTGGGCCTCCGCTTCCAGGTCTCGGACGACGGCGGCAGGACTCGCGAGCTCATCCAGGTGTATGGCGGCGGGAAGCTGGTCAAGACGATCCTGACCTCCACGACCGAGAGCCGGCCGGGCGTCGTCTACTCGTTCAAGTGGCGCGTTCCGCGCACGATCAGAGGCGCGGTGCGTTTTTGCGTCCGTGCCTGGACCCGGCCGGGAACGCGAGCGTGAGGAGCTGCGCGCCGATCCGGCTCAGGTAAGCGGCGTCTGCAACCCAAGAGAAAGGCCCGCCATTCTCGGCGGGCCTTTCGCGTTCGGGTGTGGAACGTCGGCGCTCATCGTGGTCCAACGGCGATGTCCCGGGAGCGGACGGCGCGAGGCTTGTAGTCGCGTCTCGCAGCGGCGCACGCCTGCGTCGGCACTAGACTCGGCGCGGACATGAGCTCCTCCCAAGCGCTTTCCCGACCGGGACGCGGTCGCGGACGTTCGCGCCGAGGCGGAGGGGCTCGAGGCGGGGGAGGAGGGGCCGGAGGCGCGGCGGCTCGCCGGGCGGGTGCTCGGGCGGCGGGGGCACGGGAAGCTCGTCTTCCTCGACCTCGTCGACCGCTCGGGCCAGATCCAGCTGCTCTGCGCCGCCGACCGCGCGGGGCCGGTCGACCTCGACCTCGGCGACATCGTCGGCGCGGTGGGCAGGCCGGCGAAGTCGAAGCGCGGGGAGCCGTCGCTGGCCGTGGACGAGCTCGTGCTCCTGGCCAAGACGGGCAGGCCGCTGCCGGACACCTACCACGGGCTCGTGGACGCCGAGACGCGCTACCGCAAGCGCTACCTCGACCTGCTGGTCAACGAGGACGCCCGCCGCGACTTCACGCTCCGGAGCGCGATCGTCGCCTCGATCCGCCGGAACCTCGACGCGGCCGGCTTCATCGAGGTGGAGACGCCGACCTTGCAGCCTCGCTACGGGGGCGCGTTCGCCGAGCCCTTCGTCACCCGCTCGAACGAGCTCGACGCCGACCTCTACCTGCGCATCGCCACCGAGCTCTACCTCAAGCGCCTGATCGTGGGCGGGCTCGAGAAGGTCTACGAGCTGGGCAAGGACTTCCGCAACGAGAGCATCTCCTACAAGCACCAGCCGGAGTTCACGATGCTGGAGTGGTACGAGGCGTATGCCGACTACACCGACACGATGGAGCGCGTCGAGAGCCTCGTCGCCGCCGTGGCCGAGGAGACGACCGGCAGCACGAAGGCGACCTTCCGCGGGTACACGGTCGACCTCGCCCCGCCCTGGCGGCGGCTCGGCCTGGTCGACGCGCTCGAGGAGCTCGGCCTCTGGACGCGCGACGAGGCCGACCTGCGCGCCCGGCTCGAAGAGCGCGGCGTCGACACGGCGGCCGACCGCTCCTGGAGCCAGCTCGTCGACCATGCGCTCAGCCACTTCGTCGAGCCGGAGCTGATCGAGCCGACGATCCTGCACACCTACCCGGTGGAGCTCTCGCCCTTCGCGCGGGTGACGGACGACGACCCGGGGATGACCGAGCGCTTCGAGTACTTCGTCGCCGGCATGGAGCTCGGCAACGCCTATTCCGAGCTGAACGACGCCGACGAGCAGGCGGCGCGCTTCGCCGAGCAGGCCGAGGTCGTCGGCGGGACGCCCGGCGACCCCGACTACGTCGAGGCGCTCGCCTACGGCATGCCGCCGACCGGCGGCCTCGGCCTCGGCATCGACCGGCTGGCGATGCTGCTGACCGGGCGCGAGACGATCCGCGACGTCATCCTCTTCCCGGCCCTGCGGGAGCGCGCCGACTCCGACTAGCGCAGGAGCACGAAGGCGTCGACGGGGACGCAGTCGCGGCGCTCGCGACCGGATGGACGGCGATGGTGTGCCTGCCTCGACCGGCGCCAGCTGCGCGAGAAGACGACGGCCCGCCGCTCGCACGGTCGGCGAGTAGAGGCTGACGGTTCCTGCGTAGCGGCCGTCGACGAAGCACCCGCGCGCCGCCCGCCTGCGGGGCCCGTTCGGGCGACCCAGGCGATCGCCGCGCCCTCGGAAGGCCAGCCGCGCGAGCGGCCTGCGGCCCGCGGCCGCGCTCTCGCGTCCCGGCCGTGGCTGCGGCAGCGACCGGTGGCGCCAGCGGCCGGCATAGGCGATCCAGGGGCTGCGATCCTCGACCACGCCGACCGAGAAGCTAGGGCCCGAGTGACTGCCGGGCTGGCGTTCCCGGCGGCGTCGTAGGCATGGACGAGGAACCGGTAGCGGTGCCCTCGCCGCAGGTGAGCACCGCCTGCGGCGCCGAGAGATTCGGCACGGGCACGAACCGCCACCGGCGGCCGTCGACGCTCTTCCAGAGCCAGTATCCGACCGCGTCGCCGTCCCGCGCCGACCAGCGCAGCCTCACGGGCACTCGGCCGCGCCGCCGATCCCGAGCCGACGACGCGCGGCCGGGGGCCGGTCGGCCGGGGCGCCGGCCGTCGTCGCTCCGAGGCCGGCGGGCCCTTCCGAGGTCAGGAAGCTGCTCGCGGCCACGTTCCAGTGCGTGGCGAGGTAGCTCCCCGGGGGAGGGTCCGTGTGGAAGTAGTCGTCGTGGCCGCAGTCGAGCAGCCGCTCGTGCGCGAGGCCGCAAACCGACCGGAGCGGGACCTGCCGACCGTGCGCCCAGACGAGGCCGTCGAGAACGCCGTCGTCGTCGTAGCAGAGGACGTCCGCGTCGTCGGTGCAGTGGAAGTTGTTGTTGCCGTTGGGCGCGCTCGACTGCGCGCCGCCGAGCAGGTGCACGAGCTCGTGCGCCTCGATGGAGGGCTTGATTCGGCCCCAGCAGCCCCGATCGACGCGCGCGACCGTGCCCGGCTGCCCGTCCCCGTTGTTGGCGTTGTCGGCGCCCGGCCGGTCGTCGGGCTCCACCGTCGCGAGCCCGCAGAAGACGTAGGCGTCCACCCAGACGAGGTACTTGCGGTCCGGGCGGTCGAACCCCTGGGCCGCCAGCTCCGCGGCCGTGCCGCTCAGGCTGGCGATTCCGGCGGGGGAGAGAGCGACCTTGGCCACGTCGAGCGCGCAGTCCGGGCCGGTGACGAAGCGGACATGGCGCACGCCGCCGGTCTCCGCTGCGCTGTCGTTGACCACCGTGTCGACCACGCCCGCCCAGAGCCGGATGAAGGGCGCGACCTTCTCGTAGCCGTCGACCCCGCTCTCGGGATAGGCGTAGACGGCCTGGACGCGGTTGCCCTCCACGCCGTCCCCGGCGCACTGGACGGAGGGCGCCGTCAGCCCGGCCTCGCCTCCGGCGACCGCGGCCGCGAGCTCCGCGAGCGGCCGCCCGCGGCGGACGTCCCACCCTGGCGGAGCGGCATCCGGGCCGGGCGTGCAGCCGAGCCGGCCGCGCGGGAGGAGCAGCGCGAAGGCCGTCTTGCACCTGCCGCCGTCGTGCGTCCGCACCAGGCCGTTGTAGACGAGCCCGCGCGAGGGATCGTGTGGCGCGCGCCCAGGCGCGTGCGCGGCCGCGGAGCCCGCGAACGTCAGGAGAACGAGGATGGCGGCGGTGCTGACCTTCATCGCTGCCGGCCGGGAAGCCGGCCGGCGTCCAGAAAGTCGGCGGGCTGGCTCTCAGGCGGAATCCCTCGTTCGGGGAGAGGCGTCGACCGCCCGTCCGGGCGGAGGAACGGTTCTCTCGCTCTTTGCGAGCTTCGTCCGCCGCGGGTGCTTGAATCTCGGTCGCGGCCCCGGTAGGAAGGGGTGGCTTGAGCTCTCGTCGGCTGCCTGCGGCATCCGGTGGAGAGGAATCACGGAGCAGTCGAAGGAGAGAAGCGTATGAGGCAACTTCTTGTTGTCGTCGGAGTCGCGATCGCGTCGCTCGCGCTTGCGGCTCCCGCGAGCGCGACCACGGTCGAGATCACCGTCACCTGTACGGAAGCGACCTTCAGCTACAGCCAGTTTCCGACGAACATCGAGTCGAGCGCGGTTCAGACGGTCACCGTCCCCGGCCAGACGGGCGCATCGTCGACCATCCAGTTCACGGGCCCGACGTTCGTCAGCACGCTCCCTCTGAGCATCACCGGAAACGCCAGCGTGACGGCGACTTCCGCCTGGACGGCGCACCAGTCGGGAACCGACAGCGTGACCACGGACGTGCAGTGCGGCGGCGGTACGACGACGACGACCGGTGGGGACACGACGACCGGTGGGGACACGACGACCGGTGGGGATACGACGACCGGTGGGGACACGACGACCGGTGGGGACACCGACCGGGACACGGGTGGTGACACGACCACGGGTGGCGAGACGACCGGAGACGGCACCACGGGCACCGGTGGCGTCATCGGCAACACGACCGGCGGGACCGGGGACACGGGCGGCGACCTCCCGTTCACGGGGCTCCCGATCTGGGTCCCGATCCTCCTGGCCGCTGCGCTCCTTGCCACGGGCGGCTTCCTCCTGCGTCGAAGGCGCGACGACCTCTCCTAGCGCACCCTGGCGACCAAGCGATGCGGGGCGGCCTCAGGGCCGCCCCGCCCGCGTCCTGTGCCTGGCATCCCCCGATCGGGGGACGCGCGCCTGGCCCATGGGCTAGTCCAGGCTGCCGTTCGCGGAGGTTCGGCCCTCGAGAGCTTGTGTTTCCCCGGGCGGGTGCTACAGAGCGGGTAGGGAAGGCTCCCCTCGGCTACTGCGGCACTTCGGCGGAGAGGGAGACATACGAGTCGAAGGGGAAGAGGGATGAAGCGACTACTCGTTCTGGTCGCGGCCTTGCTGGCGGTGCTGGCACTGTCCGTGACACCTGCCCAGGCGAACGGCGGCGGGGGCGACTGCCCCGATGTCGGCGCGAGCTCGTGGGGCGGGGGCGGACAGGGCTGCGACGACGACTGCCCGGAGCTCCGCTCGCGCGGCGGCTCTCAGTGCGAATGCCCGGAGCCCGTGTCGAGCTGGGGCGGCGGCAAGGACGACTGCGACGGCGGCACGACCACCGGCGGCGACACGACCACCGGCGGCGACACGACCACCGGTGGGGACACGACGACCGGCGGGGACACGACGACCGGCGGCGACACGACCACGGGCGGCGACACGACGACCGGTGGGGACACGACGACGGGCGGCGACACGACGACCGGCGGCGACACGACGACCGGTGGGGACACGACGACGGGCGGCGGCACGACCGGCGGCGGCACCACCGGCACCGGCGGCGTCATCGGCAGCACGACCGGCGGGACCGGGGACCCGGGCGGCGAGCTTCCGTTCACGGGGCTCCCTGTCTGGATGCCGATCCTGTTGGCCGCTGCGCTGCTGACGGCCGGCGGATTCCTCCTGCGCCGCAAGCGCGGCGAGGTCTCCTAACGGGATCCACGATCGCGGGTGACACGGGGCGGCCGGCGAGGCCGCCCCGTTCACGGGGCCGCCGGACGCCCGGTGTATAACGAGACTGGCGTGCAACAACGGCTCGAGTCGAGCCGCGCCGGACGCGCGGCAATCAGCATCTTCATCGTCGTCACGATCGTGAGCGTCGTCGTCTGGAACCTCCCTCCATCGGCGATCAAGGAGGACGCGCTCGTCGTCGCCGGGCCCTATATCCGCGCGACCGGCCTGAACCAGAACTGGGGCGTGTTCTCCCCGGACCCGCGGCGCCACGCTCTCTTTCTCTCCGCGCGCGTGCGCTATGCCGACGGGAGCGAGGAGGTGCTCGCGCCCCCGCGCGGCGGACGTGTCGTCGGCGGCTACTGGGACTACCGCTGGCGGAAGTGGGCCGAGTGGACGAGCACGGACGAGCACAGCGACCTCTGGCGGCCCGCCGCCGACTGGTTCGTGAGGCGCGCACGCGCTCAGGGTCGCGAGCCCGTGAGCGTGACGCTCGTGCGGCGCTGGCGAGACCTGCTCCCCCCGGGCCCCGGCCCCAGCCGAGGCGAGTGGCACGAGTACCCCTTCTACACGTACGAGGTCACGGGAACCGGGGAGGCGGGAGCCCGGTGAGGAAGGCGGCCGAGAGCTGGGAGCGCTTCTGGTTCCGCGACGTGGAGACGTCGACGTTCGCGCTCTTCAGGATCGCCTTCGCCGTCGTGGTGGTCGCCTGGACGATCTCGCTCGCCCCCGGGCTCTACTCCTTCTTCGCCGACGACGGCATCCTCCCGGCTCACCCCGACGGCGGTTCCGGCTCGTGGGGGCTGCTCCAGCTCGACTCGAGCGCCGCCACCGTCACGCTCCTCTACCTGCTGCTCCTCGTCGGCGCGCTGTGCCTCGCGTTCGGCTTCAAGACCCGTCTCGCGGCCGTCGTCGTCTTCGCCTGCCTCGTCTCGTTCGCCCGCCGGGATCCCTGGGTGCTGAACTCCGGCGACCTCCTGATCATCGTGCTGTCCTTCTATCTGATGCTCGCGCCCTCGGGAGCCGCGCTCTCCGTCGACCGGTGGCTCGCCGCGCGGTCCCGGTTCTGGGAGTTCCCGCTGCGGTCGCTCTGGCCGCTTCGGCTGATCCAGGTGCAGGTGGGCGTGCTCTACTTCTTCGCCGTCTGGGCGAAGCTCCGCGGCGAGACCTGGAACGACGGCACGGCGGTTTCGTACGCCTTCAGGCTCGATGACCTCGAGCGCTTCCCGGTCCCGGGCTTCGTCACCGACTCGCTGCTCCTCGTCAACCTCCTCACCTACGGGACGCTGGCGGTGGAGCTCGCGCTCGCGATCCTCGTCTGGAACGGGAAGCTCCGTCCCTGGGTGCTCCTTCTCGGGATCGGGCTCCACCTGGGCATCGACTACGCGGTCCGGGTCGGGTTCTTCAGCTGGGCGGCCCTCGTCGCCTACATCGCCTTCCTCCCGCCCGAGACGGTCTCGAGCTGGGTGTACCGCCTGCGGGATCGGATCGCGCGGAGCAGGCTCTCCTGGCTCGTTCCCAGCGTGGAGCCCGCCGAGCCGGTCGAGCCCGGAGGGCGCCCATGAGCGACGCCGTCGTCTTCTTCGATGCAGACTGTGGCTTCTGCCGCTGGGCGGTCGATAAGCTGCTGGCGTGGGACCGGGCGGGGAGGCTTCGCCCCGCACCCCTCCAGGGGCCGGAGGCCGAGCGGCTGTTGCCCGGGCTCAGCGAGGAGACGCGCATGGCATCCTGGCATCTCGTGCTCGACGGAAAGGTCTACTCGGGTGGCGCCGCCGCGGCGCCGCTCCTCCGCCTCCTTCCCGGCGGCCGGCCGCTCGCGCCGGTCGTGGCAGCGTTCCCCGGCGTCAGCGACCGCGCCTACCGGCTGGTCGCGCGAAACCGGGATCGCTTCGGGCGGCTGGCCGGAACGCGGTGCGCGGTCGATCCCGCGCGGCGCCGGGAAACCCCGGCCGCCAACCGCGGGGAGCGTGAGCCGTGAGCCGCCGGCGCCTCGGCATGCTGCTGGCCGCGCTCGGCGTCCTCCTGGTCGCCTACAGCGCGACCGTCGTCCTCTGGCGGGATCCCGCCACCGATCTGTACGCGCGCTGGAAGCAGCACACGCTCAGCGAGGATCTCGACCAGGCGTTCGCCGAGCAGGAACCGATCGTCGCCGCGCCGGCCGGCGAGCCCGGCGCCGCGCCGGCCAGCGAGCCCGGCGCCCCGAGCGAGGAGGAGCAGCTCGTCGCCGAGAAGCTCGCGGTCGCAGCGGCCGCCAACGAGCGGCACGAGCGGCTCGAGCTCGGACAGGCGCTCGGCCGCCTCACGGTGCCCCGCATGGGGCTGAAGACCGTGTTCGTGCACGGGACTCGTTGGAAGGCCGATCTCTCGCAGGGGCCCGGCCACTATCCGCAGACCTCGCTGCCCGGGGTCGGGAGGACGATGGCCATCGCCGGCCACCGGACCACCTTCGGGGCGCCGTTCCGGCACATCGACGACTTGCGCCGTGGCGACCCGATCACCGTCGCGCTGCCCTACGCGACCTTCCACTACCGCGTGTTCACCCACGAGATCGTCAAGAGCGACGACTGGAGCATCATCCGCGACCGCGGCTTCGACACGCTCGTGCTCTCCGCCTGCCACCCGCTCTACAGCGCGGAGAAGCGCTGGGTCGTCTACGCGCGCCTCGTGCGGGTCGATCCCGCCGGCGGCGCGTCCTACGCCGTCTAGAGGCCAGGACTAGTCCTCTGGCCAGTACCCGAAAGGGGTAGGCCGCGCTTTCCTCCGATGCACGACCTGCGGCAACGGGGGAGGCAATGAGGGGAATCGCTCGGACCGCGGTGCTGGCCGCGACGTGCGACATAGCCGACGCGCCGGGAGACCCGGTGCGACCCCGCGCGCAGGCGGCGTGGACCGCGCAGCCTTCCTCGCGGCAACCACGCGCCTCGTCTGTCGAGCTGGGGACGGACGGGGTCGGACCGGGGGCGACGCCGCCGGCTCTGGCGACGCCCCCGGCCCAGGCTTCCTGGGCCTGACGTCGGCCTGTCAGGCGGGCTTGGCGAGCAGGTAGACGCTCGCCAGGCCCGCCCACTCGTCGTACGGCTCGAGCAGGCGGCGGGTGTCCTCGGGCTCGGCCCGGCGGCCGAGGAGCGAGGCGCAGAGCTTCACGAGGCCGAGGTCGCCGACGAGACCCTGCTCGTAGCGGCCGAGGCCGTAGAGGCAGATCATCCCGGCCGACCAGGGCCCGAGGCCGCGCTCGCGCTCGATCCTGGCGGCGGCCCGGCCCGGTCTCCACGCCAGCGCAGCCGCTCGACGTCCCACTCGCGCGAGAGGCGGACGAGCGCGTTCGCCTTCCGGGCGACGAGGCCATCGCGGGCGAGTCGCGCCGGGGCGAGCCCGCCGAAGGTGGCCCGCGTCGGCGGCAGGAACCAGTCGCCGTGCCGGGTCCCGAGCGTCCGGATCAGCCGGGCCTCCAGCCGGCGCGCCGCGCTCGCCTGGACGAGCTGGCCGCAGACCGCCTTCAGCAGGGAGTGCGTCACCGTGGCCGTGCGGAGCGGCCGCAGTCCGCGGAGGCTGCGCACGGCGCGGCCGATCAGCCGGTCGTCGGCGAAGCGGCGGAGGAACTCGGAGTGGTCGTCGTCGGCCGCGAGCACGAAACGGAGCCGGTCGAGCGCCGCGGCCGGCTCGGCGGCCTCCAGGGCGACGGCAAGGCTCCCGTCCGGCCGCTGGCACACGCGCGCGAGCGCGGGGCCGCCGCCGGCCTCGAACGCGACGGTGAAGACGCCGTCCCGCAGCCGCCGTGTCGGGTCGCCGCCGAGCCGTGCCGAGAGCGCGAGCGAATAGGGCGCCCGCGGCGCGATCGTCGTCTCGAGGAGCACGGGCGCGAGCCTACCGCGCCAAGCGGAGCTAGCGCCGCACGCCGAACTCGGCGGCCACGATGGTCACGTCGTCCCAGGAGGCGTAGTAGCCGCGGGGGTCGCGGACCTGGACGGCGCCGATGCCGATGTTGCGCCAGCGCGGGTCGAGGATGTTCGCGCGGTGGCCGGAGCTGGCCATCCAGCGGCTGACGGTGCCGGACGACGTCAGGCTCGGAGCGCCCCAGGCGAGGTTCTCGCCGGCGCTCCAGGACGAGTAGCCCGGCCCGGGCCAGTACCAGCGGATCCAGGTGCCGAACGAGCTCCAGGTGCTCGCTCTCCCCGGTGTGTAGAGCTCGTGCCGGAAGTAGCTCGCGGCCGCCATCGAGGTGACGTGGCGCTCGGCGGCGTCGGCGAGCCGGGACACCACCGTGAGCGGGCGCAGGCCGTGGCTGCGCCGCACCGTGTTGATGCGGTTGGCGATGCTTGCCTCGAGCGTCTCGCGCTCGCTGACCGTCAGGGCGCCCGCGGAGGACGGCGCGGCCAGCACGACGAGCGCGAGCGACGAAACGAGAGCTACCGCAACCCTCCTCCTCATACACTCACGATCGACCGATCAGGGCACCGGCGCGTCCCCCGAACGGGGCACCCCATCCGAGCGATGCGGGCCTCCGGAAACTGACTCTCCAAAACATGCGTCGCAGAGCCGATACGGAGTCCATGGCGCGCTCGGGTACTCCGGACTGGTTCGGTACCATAGGTCCGGCTGTCGACCGGAAAGGATCCTGAGTCCTTGTTCGAGCGCTTCACCGAGAGAGCCAGGCAGGTCGTCGTTCTCGCCCAGGACGAGGCCCGCGCCCTCAAGCACAACTACATCGGCACCGAGCACATCCTGCTCGGCCTCCTTCGCGAGGAGGAGGGGCTCGCCGCCCGCGTGCTCGAGAGCCTCGACATCACGGTGGAGGAGGTCCGCGCCCAGGTCGCCCGCATCGTCGGCCAGGGCGACGAGGTCACGACCGGCCAGATCCCGTTCACGCCGCGCGCGAAGAAGGTGCTCGAGCTCGCGCTGCGCGAGGCCCTCTCCCTCGGCCACAACTACATCGGCACCGAGCACATCCTGCTCGGCCTCGTGCGCGAGAACGAGGGCGTCGCCGCGCGCATCCTGCTCGACTTCGACGCCGACGCCGAGAAGATCCGCAACGAGATCATCCGCATGCTCTCCGGCCCCGGCCGGCGCCAGCAGGGCGGCGCCGCCGCCGCCGGCGAGAAGGCGAAGAGCTCCAAGCTCCTCGACCAGTTCGGCCGCAACCTGACCAAGCTCGCGGCCGAGGGCAAGCTCGACCCGGTGGTCGGGCGCCAGACCGAGATCGAGCGCGTGATGCAGATCCTGTCGCGCCGCACGAAGAACAACCCGGTCCTGATCGGCGAGCCCGGCGTCGGCAAGACCGCCGTCGTCGAGGGCCTCGCCGCCCGCATCTCCTCGAACCAGGTGCCCGAGCTCCTGAAGAACAAGCAGATCTACACGCTCGACCTGGCCGCGCTGGTCGCGGGCTCGAAGTACCGCGGCGAGTTCGAGGAGCGCCTGAAGAAGGTGATGAAGGAGATCACCCAGCGCGGCGACATCATTCTCTTCATCGACGAGCTTCACAACCTCGTCGGCGCCGGCGCGGCAGAGGGCGCGATCGACGCGGCCTCCATCCTCAAGCCCGCGCTCGCCCGCGGCGAGCTGCAGACGATCGGCGCGACGACGCTCGACGAGTACCGCAAGTACCTCGAGCGCGACGCCGCCCTCGAGCGCCGCTTCCAGCAGATCCGCGTCGACGAGCCGACGGTCGACGACACCGTCCAGATCCTGCGCGGCCTGCGCGACCGCTACGAGGCGCACCACCGCTGCACGATCACCGACGACGCCCTGCGCGCCTCGGCCGTGCTCGCCGACCGCTACATCCAGGACCGCCACCTGCCGGACAAGGCCATCGACCTGATCGACGAGGCCGCCTCCCGCATGCGCATCAAGACCATGACCGCCCCGCCGCGCTACCGCGAGCTCGAGGACGAGATCGAGAAGGTGCGCGAGGAGAAGGAGGCGGCGATCGAGTCCCAGGAGTTCGAGAAGGCCGCGAACCTGCGCGACAAGGAGCGCAAGCTCACGCAGAAGAAGCGCGAGCTCGAGGACAAGTGGCGCACCTCGGAGCAGGACGAGCAGCCCGAGATCGGCGAGGAGGAGATCGCCGACATCGTCTCCATGTGGACGGGCATCCCGGTCTTCAAGCTCACCGAGGCGGAGTCGCAGAAGCTCATCCGCATGGAGGACGAGCTCCACAAGCGCGTGATCGGCCAGAACGAGGCGATCGTCGCCGTGTCGAAGTCGATCCGCCGCGCGCGCGCGGGCATCAAGGACCCGAAGCGCCCGACCGGCTCGTTCATCTTCCTCGGCCCCTCCGGCGTCGGCAAGACCGAGCTGGCGCGCACGCTCGCCGAGTTCCTCTTCGGCGACGAGGACGCCATGATCCAGGTGGACATGTCGGAGTACATGGAGAAGCACTCCGTGTCCCGGCTCGTCGGCTCGCCCCCCGGCTACATCGGCTACGACGAGGGCGGCCAGCTCACCGAGGCCGTGCGCCGCAAGCCGTACTCGGTCGTCCTCCTCGACGAGATCGAGAAGGCCCACCCGGACGTCTTCAACATCCTCCTCCAGATCCTCGAGGACGGGAAGCTGACGGACGCCCAGGGCCGCAAGGTCGACTTCCGCAACACGATCGTGATCATGACGTCGAACATCGGCGCGGCCACGATCTCCAAGAACCAGTCCCTCGGCTTCTCCGTCGGCGACGACACCGGTCTCTCCTACGACGAGATGAAGGACCGGATCATGGGCGAGCTCAAGAAGGTCTTCCGCCCCGAGCTTCTCGAACCGCATCGACGAGGTCATCGTCTTCCACAAGCTGACGAAGGACGAGATCAAGATCATCGTCGACCTGATGATGAAGCGGCTCAAGGAGCAGATGGGCGAGCACGAGGCCGCCATCGAGCTCACCGAGGAGGCCAAGGAGCTGCTCGTCACCAAGGGCTACGACCCGGCCATGGGCGCCCGCCCGCTGCGCCGCGCCATCCAGCGCTTCATCGAGGACCCGCTCGCGGACTTCGTCCTCGGCCGCTCGCTCAAGCCCGGCTCGACCATCGTCGTCGGCACGAAGGACGGCGAGGACGAGGTCGACATCTCGGTCGTCGAGGGCGAGGCGCCGCCGCCCGAGCCGGAGAAGGTCACCGTCCCGCCCGAGGAGCCCTCGGCCGAGGCGGACGCGGACGACCTCCCCGCCGACGACGAGTAGATGCCGCTGATCGAGTACGACGACGCCTCCCCGGAGGTGCGCGCCGTCTACGACGACATCATGGAGACCCGGCAGGTGGACTGGGTCAACAACTTCTGGAAGGCGCTCGCCGTCGACCCGGTCTCGCTCCGGCGCACCTGGGAGTCCGTCAAGGAGGTCATGGCGCCGGGCGCGCTCGACCCGCTGACGAAGGAGCTCCTCTACGTCGCCGTCTCGGTGACGAACGGCTGCGAGTACTGCATCGCCTCGCACTCGGCCTCGGCCCGCAAGAAAGGCATGAGCGACGAGCAGCTCGCCGAGCTGCTCGCGGTCGTCGGGATGGCGAACGAGACGAACGCCCTCGCCGACCGGCTACGGCGTCCCGGTCGACGACGCCTTCCGCCGCTAGCCCGTCCCCTCCGGCCACGCGGGTCAGGCCCGGATGGGTCGGGGGACATTCCCCGACTTCCGGCTGCCGCGCGCCGCGCCCGCTGTGGCAGACTCCGCTGGACCTCACTTCCCCCAGGAGGCAAGCCAATGAGCGTCGGGCCGATCGAATACCTGGTCCTGGCCTTCCCAGGAAACAAGTTCAAGGGCGAGATCATCCCGGCGCTGGCCGAGCTCGTCGAGAACGAGACGATCCGCATCCTCGACCTCGTCTTCATCATCAAGGACGAGGAGGGCAACGTCGCCGCCGTCGAGCTCTCCGAGGTCGACCCGGAGGACGAGGCCGCCGGCATGAACGACATCGCCAGCATCGACAGCGGGCTGCTCAACGAAGACGACATCGCCATCGCGGCAGAGGCGCTCGACCTGAACTCCTCCGCGGGCCTGCTCGTCTTCGAGAACGTCTGGGCGACCCGCTTCGCCGAGGCCGTGCGCAACGCCGACGGCCAGCTGGTCGCCAACGAGCGCATCCCCTACGACGTCGTTCAAGCGGCCCTGGCTCACGCGGCCGCCGAAGGAGAGGAGAGCTGAGATGATGAGGAGACGAGGACCGGGCCTGGTGCGGGCCGCGGCGACCACTGCCGTCGTAGCCGGCACCGCCGGCGCCGTGCGCCACCGCCAGGACCAGAAGTACGCTTCGCAGGATCAGGCTGCGTACGACCAGCAGATGGCGGAGCAGGAGGCGATGGCGGCACAGCAGGCGCCCCCTCCGGCCGCCGCTCCGCCCGAGGAGGACAAGTTCGCCAAGCTCGAGAAGCTCGCCGAGCTGAACAAGCAGGGGATCCTGACGGAAGAGGAGTTCGCGGCCGAGAAGGCCAAGATCCTCGGCTCGTAATCGGCACAGATCCGGCACGAAGCGGTAGCTTCGGCGTCGGACCGCCTGCCTAGACTGGGTCGCCGATGGCGAAGGCGGCCCTGCAGCACGCATGCTCCGAGTGCGGGTACACGACCGGGAAGTGGCTCGGCCGCTGTCCCGCGTGCGGGGCGTGGGGGAGCCTGATCGAGGAGCGCTCGCTCGCGCCCGCACCCGGGGTGCGCGGCGCCCAGGCGTCCGGCCGGCCGCTCCTCCGGCTCGTCGAGGTCGAGACCGCCGAGGCCGAGCGGATCCCGACCGGAGTCCCCGAGCTCGACCGCGTGCTCGGCGGCGGCCTCGTCCCCGCGAGCCTCGTCCTCGTCTCCGGCGACCCCGGGATCGGCAAGTCCACGCTCCTGCTCATGGCCCTCCAGGCCATGTCCAAGGAGCGCAAGGCCGTGCTCGTCACCGGCGAGGAGTCCTCGGCGCAGGTGAAGCTGCGCGCCGACCGGCTCGGCGGCGCCGGCGACGTCCACATCCTGGCCGAGACGAACCTCGACGAGGTCTGCGCGACGCTCGAGCGCGAGCAGCCCGACGTCTGCGTCGTCGACTCCGTCCAGACGCTCTACGCGCCCGAGCTCGGCTCCGCGCCCGGCTCCGTGGCGCAGGTGCGCGAGGCGGCCGGCCGGTTCCTGCGCGTGGCCAAGGAGCAGGGGATCGCGACGTTCCTCGTCGGCCACGTGACGAAGGAGGGCTCCGTCGCCGGCCCGCGCGTGCTCGAGCACCTCGTCGACTGCGTCCTCCACTTCGAGGGCGACCGCTACCGCTCGCACCGCATCCTGCGGGCCGTGAAGAACCGCTTCGGCTCGACGAACGAGCTGGGCGTCTTCGAGATGACCTCGGCCGGGCTCGTCGCGGTGGAGGACCCGTCCGAGCTCTTCGGCCATCCCGACGAGGAGCAGCCCGGCTCCGCCGTCGTCTGCACGATCGAGGGCACGAGGCCGCTCCTGCTCGAGGTGCAGGCGCTCGTCTCGCCGACCGACCTGGCCATGCCGAGGCGGGTCGGCACCGGCGTCGACCCGAAGCGCCTCTCCATGATCGTCGCCGTCCTCGGCCGCCATGCCGGCGTCGCGCTCGGGCAGGCCGACGTCTTCGTCAACGTCGCCGGCGGCGTGCGGGTCGACGAGCCCGGCGCCGACCTCGGCGTCGCGCTCGCCATCGCCTCCGCGGCGCGCGGAGCCCCCGTCAAGCGCGGGGTCTCCTGCTTCGGCGAGGTCGGGCTGACGGGCCGCCTGCGCCCGGTGAGCCAGGCCGAGCGGCGCCTGGCGGAGTGCGCCAAGCTCGGCTTCTCGGAGGTGCTGGTCCCTGACGGAACCGAGTCCCGTGGCAGAATGCGCCTGACAGCAGCGGGAACGCTGCGGACGGCGATCACTGCGGGGCTCGATGCGAGCGGACCCTCGGAAGGATAAGACCCTCCTCGCGGCGCTCAGGCAGGTCGCGCCGGGCACGCCGCTGCGCTCGGGCATCGACGACGTCATCCGCGCCGAGCTGGGCGCGCTGATCGTGATCGGCGACCCGAACGACCTGGCGTTCCTGTTCTCGGGCGGCATGCGGCTCGACCTGCCGCTCACGCCGCAGCTGCTCTACGAGCTGGCCAAGATGGACGGGGCGATCGTGATCGGCCGGGACTCGCACAAGCTCGTGTACGCGAACGTCCAGCTCATGCCCGACCCCGCGATCGCGTCGAACGAGACGGGCACGCGGCACCGCACGGCCGAGCGGGTGGCGAAGCAGACGGACGCGCTCGTCATCTCCATCTCGCAGCAGCGCGAGACCGTGACCGTCTTCATCGGCGACCTGCGCTACCAGCTCGGCGAGATCTCCGACACCCTCGCGCGGACGAACCAGGCGCTGGGCACGCTCGAGACCTACCGCAGCCGCCTCGACCAGGGCCTGACGAGGCTGACGGCGCTCGAGTTCCAGAGCGCGGTCGTCCTCGACGACGTCCTGGTCGTCCTCCAGCGGGCCGAGATGACGACCCGCATGGCCGAGGAGATCGAGCGGAACTGCGTCGAGCTCGGCGACGAGAGCCGCCTCATCCGCATGCAGCTCGACGAGCTGATGGAGGACGTTCCCCGGGAGAAGGCAGCCGTCGTCTACGACTACGAGCGCAGCGGCGACCCCGCGGCCTCCTCGACGGTCCTCGAGCGGCTCTCCCAGCTCGTCTACACCGACGTGCTCGAGTTCGACAGGCTGGGCGAGCTTCTGGGCTACCAGGACACGAACCCGCTCGACCACACGGTGCAGCCGCGCGGCTACCGCGTCCTGTCGCGCATTCCGCGCCTCCCGGACTCGATCATCCGCCACGTCGTCCGCGACTTCGAGAGCCTCGACGCGGTCGTGCGCGCGAGCCACCGGGACCTCGAGGCGGTGGACGGCGTCGGCTCCGTGCGCGCCCGCGAGATCCGCGAGGGCCTGCGGCGCCTGCAGGAGCACAATTTGGTGGATCGCTACCTCCAGCTCTAGGTCAAGCCGCGACTAAAGTCGAAATCCCCGGAAGCTGGCTTCCCAAGCGGGTTTCCGGTAGAATGGCCTGAATCCGCAGGCGTCTGGGCGCCCTTTTGCGCGCCCGCGTTTCATATAGAGGAGGAGAGGCTTGTACAAGGTCGGCGATAAGGTCGTCTACCCCCATCACGGCGCGGGGACCGTGGTGAAGAAGGAGACGAGGACGATCCTGGGGCAGGAGCGCGAGTACCTCACGATCAAGATCCTCCACAACGACATGACCGTGAACGTCCCGACCGAGAACGCCGACCGCGTGGGCCTGCGCAAGGTGATCGACGAGGACATGGTCGTGCGCGTCGTGACAGTCCTGCACGGCAACGGGACGAAGATGCCGAAGAACTGGAACCGGCGCTTCAAGTACAACCGCGACAAGATGAAGACGGGTGACATCTTCGAGCTCGCCGAGGTCGTCCGGAACCTGTCGCTGCGCGACCAGGAGAAGGGCCTCTCCACGGGCGAGAAGCAGATGTTCGTGAAGGCGAAGAAGATCCTCGCCTCCGAGCTGATGTACGCCAAGGGCATGGACGAGGACGACGCCGCGGTCTGGCTCGACGAGGAGCTGGACTCGGTCGGCGAGAGCGCCAAGGTCGCCACGTAGCGCGACCCGGCAGGCATCCTTTCCGGGTGGTCCTGCGTGCAACCCTGCTCGTCTGCGCCGTCCTCGCGGCCGCGGCGGGCTGCGCCGGTGAGAACAGCGGCAGCAGCGAGCCCGAGCTCGTCCCCTCCTCGTTCAAGGAGATCGTCCTGGCCGAGCTGAAGCAGGCCGGCCTCGAGTCCGAGCCCGGGTACGACCTGAACGTCAGGGCGTCGCAGGGCCCGGATCGGGTGGAGCTCGCGATCGACGACGACTTCGACGCGTACGAGGCCGACCCGGGCCGCCGCGACGAGATCGTCGCCGCAGTCGTCACGGAGGCGCAGTCGCAGCTCGACGAGGGCATCGCGGACGTCGCCTACGAGGACGCCGAGGCCGACCTGATGCCGCTGCTCGTGCCGGCCTTCGAGACGCGCGGCTGGGACTTCGAGCCCGCGGCCACCGAGATGGCCGGCGACCTGAGCGTCGTCTACGTCGTGGACACTGGCGACTCCAGGATCGTCGTGCGGCCCGAGGACGTCGAGCGCTGGGGCACGTCGGTCGAGGAGCTGCACGAGGTCGCCGTCGACAACCTCGAGCGGCAGACCGACGAGGAGCAGCCGCTCCTCTGCGAGCCGTCGGGGGCCTATGAGCTCTGCGGCTGGTCGACCTCGGACGGATACGACGCGACGCGCATGATCGTCCCCGCCCTGCGGCAGCAGATCATGGAAGAGTACGACGGCCGCCCCGCCGTCTACGGCGTGCCCATGGACAACGTCTTCGTCGCGCTCCCGCTCATCGCCGTCAAGGGCCAGAACGAGGAGCTCCTGCGGACGAAGCTGGCGCGCGACTTCCAGACCGCCGACAACCCCGTCAGCCCCGAGATCTTCGCCGAGCGCGACGGCGAGCTGGTCCTCTACAAGTGAGCACCGGCGTCTGGGCGGTGCTCGTCGCGGCGGGCCGCGGCGACCGGCTCGGCGCCGACCGGCCCAAGGCGTTCGCCAACCTCGCCGGCCGGCCGCTCCTGGCCGAGAGCCTCGAGCGCCTCGAGGCTTCCGAGTGGATCGACGCGCTCGTCGTCGTGGCGCCGGAGGAGTGGGAGGAGCCGGTCATCCTCCTCGCCGAGGAGCTCGGCGCCGGCAAGGTCCGGGCTGCGGTCACGGGCGGAGCGACGCGCGCCGACTCCGTCCGCGCCGGCGTCGCCGAGGTCCCCGAGGAGGCCGCCGTCCTCGTCGTCCACGACGCCGCGCGGCCGCTCCTCTCCGAGGGCGTCCTCGAGCGCGTCGTCTCGGCGCTCGGCGAGGGCTGGGACGGCGCCGTCCCGGCGCTCCCGCTGGACGACACCGTGAAGCTCGCCGACGGCGAGGCCGTCGCGCAGACGGTCGATCGCACGGGCCTCCAGGCCGTGCAGACGCCCCAGGCCTTCCTGGCGGACACATTGCGCCGCGCGCTGGCGACCGGCGGCGACGCCACCGACTGCGCCGGCCTCGTCGAGGCCGCCGGCGGCCGCGTCCGGCTCGTGGAGGGCGACCGCAGCCTCGTGAAGGTGACGACGCCGGCCGACCTCGCCTTCGTCGAGGCGCTGCTCGGAGCCGAGGCGTGATCGTCGACTACCACATGCACCTGCGCGGAGCCGCCAACGGCCGCGAGGGCCCGGTCGAGCTGACGGTGGGCGCCGTCGAGCGGTTCGTGGAGCAGGCCGCCGCCCGCGGGGTGGACGAGATCGCCTTCACCGAGCACATGTACTACTTCCGCCAGGCCGAGCGGCTCCTCGAGCACCCGTACCACCGCAGCCGGGTCGCCCACGACCTGGACGACTACTGTGACGCCGTGCTCGCCGCCAGGTCGCAGGGGCTCCCCGTGAAGCTCGCGCTCGAGGTCGAGTGGCTCCCGGGCCGCGAGCAGGAGCTCGCCGAGCTCGTCGGGCCCTACCCCTGGGACTTCCTGCTCGGCTCGGTGCACCTCCTGGACGGCGAGGCCGTGGACATGGAGCCGGGCGCCTGGGCCGGCCGCGAGGTCGAGGAGGTCTGGCGGCGCTACTTCGCGGAGCTCGCCGCGCTCGCCCGCAGCGGGCTGGCGGACGTGCTGGCGCACCCGGACCTGGTGAAGATCTACGGCCGCCGCCCGGCTCCGGAGACGGTCGCCGCCTGCCACGAGCAGGCTGCGGTGGCTGCCGCCGCTGGCGGCGTTGCCGTCGAGGTCTCCACCGCGGGCCTGCGCAAGCCGGTGGGCGAGCTCTACCCCGACGCGGCGTTCCTCGCGCGCTGCCGGGAGCTGGGTGTCGGCGCGACGCTCGCCTCGGACGCGCACGTCGCCGGCGACGTCGGCCGCGACTTCGACGCCGGGCTCGAGCTCCTCCACTCGGCCGGCTACGGGACGATCACGGTCTTCACCGGCCGCTCGGCGAGGCAGGAGCCGCTCGGATGAGCGGGCTCCGGGTCGGTATCGGCGTCGACGCGCACGGGTTCGCCGAGGGCGCCCGGCTCGTCGTCGGCGGCGTCGAGTTCCCCGGCGAGGCCGGCCTCGCGGGCCACTCCGACGGCGACGTCGTCGCCCATGCGCTCGTCGACGCCGTCCTGGGCGCGGCGGGGCTCGGCGACATCGGCTCGTTCTTCCCGTCGGACGAGGCGGAGTGGGAGGGCGCCTCGTCGCTGGTGTTCCTGGAGCGCGCGATGGCGGCGGTCCGGGAGGCAGGCTTCGAGCTCGTGAACGCGGACTGCGTCCTCGTCGGCGAGCGGCCGCGGATCGCGCCGGTCCGCGCCGAGATGGAGTCGCGGCTGGCCGCCGCGCTAGGAGTCGAGCCCGGCCGGGTCTCGGTCCGCGCGACGACGACCGACGGCCTCGGCTTCACCGGCCGCGGCGAGGGGCTGGCGGCCCAGGCGGTCGCGCTGCTTCAGTCGAGCGGTAGCTGAACGCTCTCGTTTGCGACGACCACCAGGCCGTCGCGTTCCAGGGCGGCGACGGCTGCGCCGTCGACCTCGGTGATGGGAACCGCGCGCTCAGCGACCTGACGCAGGACGGTGGCACGGCGCTGCCGGAAGGAGCCCTCGAAGGGCCCTTGCCGTCGGAGCGGCTCGTACCGCCGGCCGCGTGACGGGCAGGCGGCGGCAAGCGGGCACGCGCCGCAGCGCGGCACCCGCGCCAGGCAGATCGTCGCCCCGAGATCCATCAGCGCCTGGCCGCACTCCGGCCCGAAGCGGTGGCCCGTTCGCTCCTGCACCCGCCGCACGTTCGTGTCTTCGGGCAGCACGGACGCACCGAAGGCGAAGGCGGCCACGGCGTCGGCGGTGTAGCGCCCGACCCCGGGGAGCTCCGTCAGGTCGTCCGGCCAGCCGTGCTCGGCGACCTGCCGGGCCGCCCGGTGGAGGTTGACCGCGCGCCGGTTGTACCCGAGCCCCTGCCACTCGCGGATCACGTCGGCGGCCGGCGCGGCGGCGAGCGCCTCCACGCTGGGCCAGCGCTTCAGCCAGGCGAGGTAACGTGGCGCGACCCGTTCGACCTGCGTCTGCTGGAGCATCACTTCCGAGACGAGGATCGCGTACGGATCGCGCGTCCTCCGCCAGGGTAGGTCGCGGCCAAACTCGTGATACCAAGCGAGAAGAACCTCGTCGAAGCGATTTCCGCTTGTGGAGGGCGTGTGTTTATCGCTTGCGTTCATGCGAACACCTTGCGAACATCGAGCGGTGAAGGCGATCACCGGCGGTCATGACGTCAACCTGTGTCCTACCTTCGGTACTGGATGTCGGAGCCGGTGCCGTCCTCCTCACGGCACGAACGATTCGGACAGGCGAGAGCCTGGCATAGCTAAGTCCGAGCTGCGACCGCCACCGGCGGGCTTTCGCGTCGCATGGAAAGGAGCAGCAGGCCTCTCAAGGCTGCGCGTGCGCCTCTCGGGCGCATCGCCCTGGCCGAGCGTTTCTAATAGCTCCTGTCCTCGTTGCCGATAGACGCGGTGAAGGGCAGCGTTGGCGCCCGTCAGGACCGAAGCCTCAGCGCGACGACCTCCGGATCGGGAAGCAACACTGAAGTACATGCGACCATCTGGAATGAAGCCGACCTGTTGACGCTCTCCCGGCGGATGCTCGACCAGCTCGAACCAGCATCGTCACAAGGAACCGCATGAATGACAACGACGCCCCTGTCGTGCCCGTTTGGACACTGTGCACGTCCGAAGCCAACACCCTCGTTCCAGCGGTGGCTGACGGAGGCGCCCTCACGCCCGAACGCTTGACCGAGCTTCGCAGTGCGCTCGCCACGTTCTCATCGGCGCCGCTGGTGACCCTGGAAGCCCATCCGTTGGCTAAGAAGCGCGGCCGCTCAGCGGGCCTGCCGCTCGACGCTGTGAGCCCGCTCGCGCAGGAACTCTCTCGCTTGGTCGCAGCGAATGCGAAGAGCGTGCCAGCCGTCGCGCAGGTCGCGGAGTCCAGTGAAGTGCTCTACCGGATGGTGATTCCCGCCAAGGTCGCCGCGCAGGTCGGCAAGGGCCTCGTGAAACCGATGAGGTCCAAAGCCGTCGCGAACGGCATCTACGACAACTTGGTTGACGCTGCGACCAACGTGTCGGTCGCCAAAGCAACGCTGGTTCCCGTCGAGACGGCAGCGGCGGGCGCCGCCACCGGGAGCGGCGCTGTGGGGACGGCCGCTGCAGGCGGTGCGATTACTGTCGCTGCGCCCCTGGTTCTGCTGGCGGTCGCGGTTGGTGCAAGCGCCTATGCCGATAACCAGCGTCAGAAGGCCATCGAGCACATCACTGAGCTGCTGGAACAGCTCCACGACGACAAGTTGGAGCACGAGCGCAACGAACTCGACGGCTGCCGCGACGCGATCGACAAGGCCACCGGGCTTCTACTGGATCGCGGAAAAGTTGGCGCGTCCCTCGGGTTGGACTCAGCCGTTCATGCAATCAGCACTGCGATCCAGAACGCGGACCGCCGAGTGAAGAAGTGGGAGGCCGCGCTCGACTCTTTCGTCGGCAACCGCGTCGAGGTCTCCGAGCTGGAGGTCGATTTTCCCGGCGTTTGTGAGGACGGTGGCAAGTTCCGTACCCACCTCGAACTTGCGACTCTCGCCATCTCGCTCAAGCGCCGTGTGGTCCTCTTGCAGGGCGTGGAGGCCGGCCAGAGTGACCCGGACAACCCGTTCGAGAACTTCGTTCGCAGCCTCAAAGACGACCAGCAACGCATCCTCGAGTTGGAAGCACGCATTGACAACGTCCTTCTACGACTGTCGGCTCTGGAGGTGCGGTCGCCAAAACGGCTGATCGACAAGGTCATGACCCGGAAGCAGGTAGACAGCCTGCTCGAGACGTCGTATCGACTCAGGGCCCTCGGCGTGGGAGTTGGCGCCGTTGCGCCGAGCCAAGAGGTCGTCATCGAGATCGAGAAGCACAGCGACGGAACGCTCCTGGTGCTCCCAGCCCGCGCGGCCTGACCTGCTCCGATTTTGCCGCCCGGCGGCACGTCTCGTGGAACGCGAAGCGGCTGCATTGGCGACACCAACCCTCACGTCAACGGACAGCTCGCCGCGGGCCTCCGACCCGCTTCACAGACGACCTCGGCGCTGAACTCCTACGCCACTTCCTGGGACGCCTCCGGCCTCCTCCCCCCGACCCGTCATTGCCGGCGATCACCACGGCGGGCCCGCGATCGGGGAAGCGATGACAACGCAGCGAGTACATGCTTACGGTCTGCCTCGGCCAGACCGTCTGAATTACAACCAACGTTGCCCGTCTGAACGCGTCGTCGGCCGCGAGGGCCTCGTAGTCGGGCCAGCCTCCTCCGCGGCCGCGTCAGACGCCACGACGACGATGAACGATCGTTCTCCGCGCGTCGTCAGACGTCGCCTTCATGGGCTGCGGCTGAGCCCTCGGGGAGCTCTCTACGGGCGAGCGCGTAGTCGTGGCGCTGTCGTAGGCAAGCGAGAGTCTGGAGAAACCGTTCCACCGCTGAGGCGCGCGGTTCAAACTGCTACCGGTTGCGTTCCAGCCCGCTACCCAGGCGTTCTTGGAACGTACCGGTGTGGTTGTCCGCGCAGCGACCCTACGACGGCACCCGGATGCATGGTCCGCCTTTGTCCGATCCGCTTGTCGCGCTAGTTCGAAGCTCTCGAGGACCCGGTCGAGGCGCGTCGTGGCGATCTCGAGATAGTCGGGGTTCCGCTCGAATCCGACGGCAACCCGGAGCCCCTCCCCGCTGGTTCGACCCGATCAGCGGCGACCTCAAGGTCGGCGGCGGTTTCCAGTTCGAAGGCAACGCAAGTGGCGAGATACGCCGCCGCCACCGGCCGACGTGGCTCCAGGTCACGTTCGGCGGTCCCGACAGCTTCCTCGACGTACGCCTGGCCGAGACCGGTGACAGGACGACCGTCAAGCTGACTTGCACCGTGCCACTGGCGATGGCGGGCAGCGGGGCGGGTGCGCTGTTCGTCGGGCCGGTTTGGGACGGCGCACTGCTTGGTCTCGGGATCACCTGCGCGGCCTGTCCGTCGGAGACCCCCTTGAGGCGGCCAACTCACCGGAGGTGATCGAGTTCTACCGCGGTTCGATCAGCCGGTGGACCGAGGCCGTCGAAACCTCCGGCACCGCCACTGCGGAGGAGATGGCCGGTGCTCGCGAGGCGGCCGTCGCGCAGTACACGACAGCGCCTTCCTGACACTGTCCATGCGTTAGGTCATTGGGCGTGCTCCCAGCTGCGCCGCTCTCGGCGGCGTCTGGCGGTACCGTGGTCGCG
>CAVZIL010000005.1:0-26100 GCA_963775505.1 uncultured Actinomycetes bacterium | reverse complement strand
TGGGAGACCGCGCACACCGCTTCGGACCAGCTCGCCCGTCGACCTCGACTACGCCGAGATCTGGCAGGCGGCCGACAAGGTCGCGTTTTCCAGAACGCTCGAGGCCGTGTCCAGCGACAGGACGCGGATCGCGCGCGACTTCGATCCCGAGGCGATCCGGCGGCTCAAGGCGGACGCCGGACGTCACCTCAGCGTGGGTGGCCCCGACCTCGCCGCCCAGGCGTTCAAGGCCCGCGTCGCCTCGACGAGATCCAGCTCTTCGTCGCCCCGGTCTGGCTGGTGGGAGGTGGGAAACAGGCCCTGCTTGACGGCGTCCGCGTCGGGCTCGGAGCTCCTCGATGAAGCGCCGCTTCGGCAGCGGCATCGGCCTCGACCTCCGGGACCCGGCTCCGCGCGCGCGGGTGAGCACCTTCGCGCTGATCCACGGCGGCGGCGGGAGCGCCTGGGACTGGCACCTCGGTCGTGCCGGAGCTGCGCGAGCGCGGCCATGACGCCGTCGCCGTCGACCTGCCCACCGAGGATCCGGCCGCCGGCTGGCGGGACTACGCCGACGCCGTCGTCGAGGCGATCGGCGGAAACGCGACAAAAGTCGTTGTTGTCGGCCACTCCCTCGGTGCCTTCACTGCGCCGCTCGTTTGCGCGCGGGCGCGCGTCGACCTCCTTGTCCTCCTTGCGGCGATGATCCCGGCGCCGGGCGAGCTCTTCGGGGACTGGTGGAAGAACGCCGGCTACGAGGAGAGCGGCTACGACGACCTCTTCTACCACGACGTCCCGCCGGAGCTGGCGGCGGAGGCCCAGACGCGGGAGCAGGACCAGGCCGACAAGCCGCTGCGGAGCCGTGGCCGCTCGAAGCGTGGCCCGACGTGCCGACGCGCTACCTCCTCTGCCGCGACGACCGCATGTTTACGGCCGGCTGGGCGCGCCGTCACGCCCGCGAGCGCCTCGGCATCGAGGCCTGCGACGAGATGGACGGCGGACAGTGCAACATCTCGCTCAGCCGCCCAACGGAGCTCGCAGATCGCCTCGATGAGTACCTCAACGAGCGGTAGGAGTGGCGTTGGACGTGCCGTAGACGCGAGAGCCCCGCGAGGCGGGGCCTCGCAGGCCAGCGGCGGCTCCGGGTCACGGCGGTCCGGGCCGATGCGGAACCGACCCGCGGGAACCTTGTAGACCTCTAGCCGAAGTCGGGCAGTGCGCCCTCCTCGCTGTCCTACTTCTCCTTGGGCGGCTTCGCCAGCTTGGGGTCGATGAGATAGCTGAGGCCGCCGACCACCGGCCGTCGACCTTCGCCAGGATGCGGATCATCTGTTCGCCCTCGAGCTCGCTCGGCTTGAAGGGCCTCCCCTCCTTGAGGACCGTCCTGATCGCACGGCTCTCTCGCGCCTTCAGCGTCAGCGACGTGTGCCCGTCCACTCGAGGCGGAGCTCCCAGCCGCGCTTCCGGAGCAGGGGCGGCAGACTGGCTCGAGGACCATCTTGACCTGCTTCGGGAACGGGTTGTGCGCCCAGAACCTCCGCTTTTTGAAGGACGCGATGAGCCCGAGGGTGATCCCGGCGACGGGCGCCACGTTGCGCTGGGCGATGTTGTTGTCGTATGAACGAGGCGCCAGTGCGGAGTCGGCCCCGCGGCACACGGCCGGCCGGAGGCCGAGTCGATGTTGCTCAGGTCGCCCGGGGCCGTCGCCGTGGCGAGCAGGCACTCGTGGCCGACCACGGTCGGCGTCCACTCGAACGGGCCGACGAGGACCGTGCCGCCGGGACCGATCGGCGCCCCAACGGGCAGCTCGGGCGTCGTCGTCGCGACCCAGTCGGCCGGCCAGACGAGGCCGGTCCCCGGGCGGCAGTGGTAGCACCGGACGACCACGTTCGTCGCGGTTGCGTGCCGCGGTTCTTGACCTTGACGTAGAGGAAGTTCGGCCGCCCGACGATCGGCGTCTGGTGGGCGAAGCCCGCGTCCGCGGCCAGCCTGTTCCAGACGTCCTGGTTCTCCCAGAACACCTCCCGGTAGGGATACTCGCCGTGCCGCCCGTCGTCGATGTAGACGTCGACTCGGGCGGTGCTCCGACGGTCGTCACCGGAACCGGCGCGCCGGCGGGCTGGTACATGCCCTGCTTCTCGAACGCCCAGCGCATCACCTTGGCATAGGCGCCGCCGGGCTGGCCCTCGAAGCTCGTCGTGTCGATGTCCGCCGTCTGCAGCGCGGTCGCGAAGATGCTCGCCATCGGGGTCGCGGTGATCGGGCTGGTCGCCAGGCTGCCGATTCGCGGACGATGAGATACGTCGCGTACCGTGCGGCGAGCCGTGCATGGTCGACTCGCGGAGTCGCCTCCGGTCGAACGGTAGAACCGGAACAGGGTCGTCGAGGGATCTGCTCGCTCCTTGGGGTAGCCGTTCAGGGGGCGTTGTCGTTCGGCCCTCCCCACGCCCAGGACGTCACGGGCCGATCTGGCGTCTGTCACCGCCGTTTCCAGGGGAACGAGACGAACCGGTCGGGCGCAAGCGAGCCGGGATCACCAGGATCGCCGCCAGGCTGTCCCCCGCACTGTGGGCGAACCCGAAGTTCGCCGAGTTCACGACAGTTCCCAGACAGCGCGTGCCCGAACTCGTGCAGCACGACCCGCCAGTCGCAGGCTATTCCGACGGGCTGCCCGGTGCTGCGAGCGCAAAGCGGAACCCGTCCGAGCCGGTGCCGCCTGTATTCCCGGGAGCAGAGGCGTTGACGCAGTTCCCACCCGCGCATGGTGCCGATCGTTGCCCGGTGGTCGACGCGCACCGGGAACGTCGTCCCGTTGAAGTAGGTCGAGATGGTGAAGCCCATGCCCGCGACCAGCCGGAAGAGGGCATCGCAGTGGTGGTAGGCGTTCACCGCCGCGAAGTTGTCGGTCGGCACGGAGAAGATGAAGTCGCCGGTCGACGTTGGCGCCGCCACGGTCGGCGGGGAGATGTCCACGAGCTGGACGTACTGACCCGAGGTCTGGGGGCTCGCCGTCGTCAGGCCCAGGAGGACGACCGTGTCGCGGTGCAGGTCGAGCGTCGCCGCGGGGACGCGGCGTGATCGTGGCGTCCCCCGGTCTTTGGCGAGCGGGTCCCTGAGATAGACGGCGCCGTCCACCCCGGCGACGAACGCGCGCAGATAGATGACCCCGCCCGTCTCGGGCTCGACGAACGAGCGCCAGTTGATCGGCTCGCCCCAGCCCCGGACGAGCGGTGAAGAGAACTTCCGTCACGGCGTAGTGGCGATCGTCCTCGATCCCCTCCGGCACCGGAGGCAGGGGCAGCGTCGGGGGGCCGAAGTTGAGGCCGCCGCTTGGTCCTCCTCTGCGAGGACGACCTCGGGGTCGGCGCGCTTGAGCATGTCGTAGCGGTAGACGAGGAGCCGCGTGCCGTTGATCCTCAGGCCACTACGCCGGCCCTCGAGGCCGAGGAGCGGCAGCAGCGTCTTCGGCGTGATGCCCTCCGGCAGGAACGGCGCGTCGGCCGGCGGGCTCTTCGCCTCGATCTCCGTGTGGATCGTGCTGCTCGAGCTCGTCACGCGCGGCGGCTTGTCCTGGAGAACCACCGCTACCCCGGCTTCCCACACCGGCAGTCCGAGGTACGTCTGCTGATAGGAGATCAGCGTCGTCTCCATGACGGACTTCTCGTCCGCGATGCGCAGGGCCGCGCCTTCCTGCTCCACCAGCTCGTTCCCGACGCTCGCGTTCACGTCCTCGAGCACCGGCTTGGCGAGGTCGGTACTCCTCCGCCACCGCCGCGACGTAGTCGGCGGCCACCCCGCGGAGGTCCTTGTCGGGGCTGAAATACGGCTGGGCGATGTGCTCGATGTGCCGAGCGACGCCCTGCTCGTCGTACACGACGGTCATGCTGGGCGTGATCTCAAAGGCCATCGACTACCTCCTCGCTGATGGGCGCGGCGGGACACGTTCCCGCCGAGAGGCGGGTGGTCAATCGCATGGATCTTGCGCCTGGCACACCTCCGGACTTCGAGGGCGCCGCAGAAGCTTCCAATCCATACCACTTTGGGGCGGTCGAAGATAGCCCCGCGTGCCGATAATCCACCTATGGAAATCGGGAAGCCAGAACGAATCACGACCGTGGAGCCGATCGTGGAGCCGATCCCGCGCGAGGTTCCCGCCGAAGAGCCCGCCGAGACACCGGAACGGGAGCCGGTGCCGGCCTAGAGAAGGCGACGCGTGCCCACGCTGGACCTGATCGCGCCGATCCTCGGCTGGCGCGCCTGGCAGGTGGTCGAGGAAAACGGCGAGTTGCTGCTCGCCTCGGTCGTCTTCCCTCTGCTCTGGCTGCCCGGCGAGGAGACGCGCGCCCAGTGTCATCCGGGCCCGCACACCGCGCCGCAGCGCCATTGCGTCTGTGGCCTCTACGCCGGTGCGACGGCCCAGCACGCCGAGCCGTACCTCGATGGGTACAGACCACCAGATCGGAGCGTCACCCGTCGTGCTCGGCCGCGTTGCCGTGTGGGGGACCGTGATCGAGTGCGCGGACGGGTGGCGCGCCTCGCATGCCTACCCGCACGACCTGTTCGTTCCCGTGCGCGGGGTCTCGCGGGAGCCGGGCGAGCTCCGGCTCGCGCTGGCGCGGTACGGGGTGCCGGTCGAGCTGCTCGACTGCGAGCCCCGCCGTGGCGTCGTCGCCCGAGCGGTGGGCGAGCTCGCAGCCTGACCGAGCCGCCGGCCGCGCTCAGAACTGGAAGTAGATGAACGGCTGCGGAGCCGCGATCGTCATGACCGCGACTGCGGCGGCGGCGCCCATCGCCAGCCCGTACCGGACTCGGGGCTTGACGTTCTCCCGGACCTCCCACGTGTTCGGGGCCACGTTGACGAAGACCAGCAGGATCGCGACCAGGAGGAGGAACTCGAGGGGAAGCAGGACGCTCGCGTCAGCTCCGGTGATCCCATTGAGTCCGGTCATCGCCAGCAGGATCTCGCCCGCGACGCTCAGGTCCGGGGCGCGGAACACGACGAAGGCCGCGGTGATAGCCATGAACGTGAGGACGCGGTTCAGCGTCACGCTTCGCGGCGTCAGGCCCGCGTTGCGGAGAACCGCATGGCCTGCGAGAAGGACTCCCTGGATGATCCCCCAGACGACGAACGTCGCCGCCGCGCCGTGCCAGAGGCCGCCGAGGAACATGGTCACGCTGAGCGCGAGGATCGTGCGCCGCATGCCGTGATGCGACCCGCCGAGCGGGATGTACAGGTAGTCGCGGAGCCAGCGCGACAGGCGTCATGTGCCACCGCCGCCAGAAGTCAGCGATGTTCTGCGCCTTCAGCGGTGAGTCGAAGTTCTGCGGGAACTGGAACCCGAGCAGGAGCGCCAGCCCGACCGCCATGTCGGAGTAGGCGGAGAAGTCGAAGTAGAGCTGGAGCGTCCAGCCGACGGCCGCTCCCCAGCCCTCGAGCAGGCCCAGGCTGTCCGGCGTTGCGAACAGCCCGTCGACGAAGGGATCGAGCCGGTCGGCGATCAGCAGCTTCTTGACCAGCCCGCACGCGAGGAAGAAGAGCCCTGCGGCCGCGCCGGCCGAGCTGAGCCGGAGCGCAGGCATGCGGAGCGTCTTCGCGATGTCGGTGAAGCGGACGATCGGGCCGGCGATGAGGTGCGGGAAGAGCGCGACGAAGGTCGTGTACTCGAGGATGTTCCGCGTCGGCTCCACGCGGCGGAGGAAGACGTCGATCACGTACGACATGGAGTTGAACGTGTAGAAGGAGATCCCGATCGGGAGCAGCACGTAGAGCACGGGAAGCGGCTCGTCGAGGCCGGCCAGGGATCCGATCCCGTTCAACGACGTCAGGAAGAACGTCGTGTACTTGAAGAAGAAGAGAATGCCGAGGTTGACGCTGAGGGAGAGCGCCAGCAGGGCGCGCCGCCGCTGCACCCCTGTCGATCGTGCGATCGCGAGCGCGGCGAGGTAGTCGACGGTCGTCGCACCCACCATCAGCGGCAGGAAGCGCCAGTCCCACCAGGCGTAGAACACCCACGACGCGAGCGTGAGGAAGGCGAGCCGCACGTTCTTGGGCCTGAGGCTCCACCAGCCCAGCAGGACGATCGGGAGAAAGCCGAACAGGAAGGCGTACGTCGTGAACAGCACGGCTCAGTCGAGCGCGCCCTGCGAGTGCTCCACGATGTACTCGAGCATGCGGCGCATGTTCCGGCGGTTGACGTGGTTCGCGTTCGAGAAGTCGTCCGGAGAGCCGCCCCAGAGCCGTATGTCCTCGGCATCGACGAAGACGAAATCGAAGCGCGTGCTCAGGCCGCGGAGGTACTCGAGGGCCGTCTTGCGGTCGGGATGGCCGTGCTTCCGTATCTCGGCGAGAACCGTGGGGTGGACCGGGTTGAGGACGATGACCGGCGTCGACCCCTGCTTGTTCATGAGTGCGAGCGCCCTCTCGAAGTAGACGTAGCGCCGGGGCACGATCCTCCCCGCCCGAGGCGGGCGCGCCCGGATGTTCTGCACGAGTCTTTCGACCGAGTTCTGGAGTCGGAGCGGGTTGTCGTACTCGGGCAGATTCCGCAACGAGCGAGACTTGATCGAGCCGTCAGGCAAGAAGATGGACTCCCGCTTTGGCCGGCAGCCGCGCCGGGCGCAGCCCTCGAGGACTCGCATCGACGCGCCTGTGGCGTCCGTGCCGATGTACGCACCGACGTCGTCGAGCCCGAAGCCGTGCCCACCGGAGAGGTACGGCTGCGCTCGCGGGTCCGCGGAAAGGAGCGGATTCACGCCTTGGGTTGCGATGCCGACGTCCACGAACCAGATGTAGCCGCGCTTCCTGAGCGGGAGCTTCCGCGCGACATGGTTGGTCATGACCCACGCGTCGGCCGCGGTCCCGCCCGTGACCGCCGCGTTGAAGCCGGTGCGCCCTGTCAGCTCCTGCAGGTATGCAGGCTCCGCTTGGCGCCCGCGCGAGCTTCCGAGGATGAGGATGCCGGGAGGCTCTTCCAGGCGGTCGATCAGCGTGAGCTTGGTCGACCGGTCGTTCTCGACGGCCGGTGGTAGGAGCTCAGTTCCCGCCAGCGCGAACGGGTCGACGACGGTGTTGAGCACGAGCACAGCCCCCAGCACCGCGAAGAACGAGACAAGCGTGGCCCAGACGAACGCCGGTGTTCTCGCGGGACGTGCGGCGTTCGCGCTCCCGGTTTCACCCTCCGTGCCCTCAGGGCCTGGCCTGATCGTGCGCACCAGCTTCCTGGATCCGGCGACGATGCGAGCAGAGGCGGCGTCGGCCAGCCCCTTCGGCACCCACGTTCTGGATCTCGTTCTGCCCAATGTGTCGAATCTAACGAGCGGCCCGGACCATTCGTCCCGTCAGAGAGCCTACGCAGGCGTATCCCGGAATCCTGGGGGCCGCGGTGCCCGACGGGAAGCCGGAATCGGCTGCGTAGGATAGCCGCGCGGGGTGCCCGCCGCGGCGCTCCTCCACTTCTGCTGCCTCGGTCGTGAGCGTTCAGCGATAGCGCCAGCCGGCGCTCTTCCCACCGAGTGCCCGAGCGCTCGAAAGCTCAGCCTCGGGCGGTGGAAAGTCGGCCTCCACCCGCTCGAAGGGGCCCTTGCAGCGGCCGCGCGTGACCACGGCAAGCAGGCGCCCGTCGGCAGCTTCGCCGCCGATCTGAGCGGTGACCGCGCCGTTCTCGTGGAACGTCGCGGCCGAGTCCAGTCCTGGAGCCTTACTCGGGAACGACCAGACGGGCGAGCTGCTCCTCCGCGGCGGCGCGCGCATCGGCCGTGGCCTCGCCGCCGAAGAAGGCGAAGAGGTCGACGTTCCAGTCGCCCAGGCGGGCGAGGAGGCGAAGCGCCGTTACGTTGGGCGGCTGACCCTCCAGCTGAGCCCCGGACAGTGCGTCGGCGAACGAGAGCGGGAGCTCGCGGCGGGGGAACTGGGCGTCGACGGCCTCGCTCTCGCCGGTCGGGAGGAAGAGCGCCTGGAGGAGGACGTCGCCTGTCTCCAACCTGCCGATCGTCTCCCAGGGATACGAGCCCGAGAAGACGTCGGGGCCGAGGGCGATGTTCGCCGTCGTCGCCGAGGGCGCCTGCGGAGGGCTCGTCGCACCCGTCTGGAAGGTCTCCCAGCCCGAGGCCGGGAGGAACCCGGGTCCGGCGGCTTCCACCGTGTCGCCCGACGCTACAACCTCGGGCAGGGGCTCACCTCCACTCGGCGCGACGAAGTACCCGATGGCGAACGCGGCGCCGACAGCCGCTGACGCGGCGATCAGGGCGCCGGCGATGCGCAGTCTCGATCGGCTGCGCCCGTCGCCGGCGGAGCCCAGTGCCACCTGGTGAGCGCGCTCGGTGGCGGCGCGGTCCGGGCCGCCCAGCGCGTCGCGGGCGTCCCTCAGACGGTCTTCGAGTCCAGACATGGTCCCTCCAGTTCGGTTCGTAGCTCGGCAAGTGCGCGACTCAGCCTCGAGGCGACGGTCCCGAGCGGAAGGTCGAGGAGCTCGGCGATCTCCGGTGTGGAGTAGTCGACCCAGTAGTGCAGGGCGACGACGATCCGCTTCTCGGGCGCGAGGCGCGCGAGGAACAGCTCGCTCACGGCCTCGGGCGCCCCGCGTCTCGCCTGGGAGACGAGCCGGCGTTCATCCAACTTCATGAAAGGAGTACGGTCGGCGGGCGCTTCTCGATCCATCCGCGGAATGGTGCGGTTAACCGCACCATAGGACTCGCGCTCCCCGCATCCCGGAATGGACCCCGGACCGGCATCGTTTCAGCCTGAGTGACTACTCACAAGCGACAGCACGGGAGATCTGATGACTGAAACCATGGCTGATCCCAGGCGCTGGAAGGCGCTCGCAGTTCTGGGCATCGCGTACCTCATGGTCGTGCTCGACGTGGCGATCGTGAACGTAGCGCTGCCCACGATCCAGAGCGATCTCGGCTTCTCGACCGAAGACCTCCAGTGGGTGGTCTCCGGCTACGCGCTCACCTTCGGCGGGTTCCTCCTGCTCGGCGGACGCATGGGCGACCTGCTGGGGAGGCGGCGCGTCTTCATGGCGGGCCTCGCGCTCTTCCTCGTGACCTCGCTCCTGGCGGGGCTCTCGACGTCGTCCGAGATGCTCATCGTCGCGCGGCTTCTGCAGGGCGCCGCCGGCGCGATCCTCTCGCCGTCCGTCTTCTCGATCACGCTCGTGACCTTCGCGGAGGGCGCGGAGCGCAACAAGGCGCTCGGCATCCTCGGCGGCATCGCCGGCTCGGGGGCCGCCATCGGCGTGCTGCTCGGCGGCGTGTTCACCGAGTACGTCGGCTGGCAGTGGATCTTCTTCGTCAACATCCCGATCGCCGCGCTCGCGCTCGCCCTCGTCCCGCGCTACGTGCGCGAGAGCAAGGCGGACGGGCTGGCGCGGCACTTCGACACGATCGGCGCCGTCACCGTCGACCGCGAGCCTGATGCTCCTGGTCTTCGGCCTGACGCAGGGGAACCGGGTCGGCTGGGACTCGGCGCAGACGATCCTCGTCTTCGCCGCCTCGGCCGTCCTGATGGCGTTCTTCCTCTGGAACGAGCTGCGGTCGCGCTCGCCGCTCGTGCGCCTGAGCATCTTCCGCAAGCGGACGCTGACCGGGGCGAACCTGGTCGGGCTCGGCCTGGGGACGATCATCTTCGGGATCTTCTTCCTGCTGTCCCTCTACATGCAGCAGGTGCTCGGGTTCTCGGCGATGGAGACGGGCTTCGGCTACCTCGCCGTCGCGCTGACGGTCGTCGTCGCGGCCACGGTCTCGCAGGGGCTCGTCACGAAGCTCGGCGTCAAGCCGGTGCTCGTGGTGGGGATGAGCCTGCTCACGGTCGGGATGCTGTTCTTCGCGCAGGTGCCGGTGGACGGCTCCTACTGGACCGACCTGTTCCCCGGCTTCCTGATCATCGGCGTCGGCATGGGCTTCTCGTTCGTGCCGATCTCGATCGCGGCCCTCGCCGGCGTGCAGGGGCCCGAGGCCGGGCTCGCGTCCGGGCTCATCAACACGAGCCAGCAGATCGGCGGTGCGCTGGGCCTCGCCGTCCTGACGACCATCGCCACGACGCACACGACCAGCCTGCTCGAGTCGGGCACGGCCGAGGCCGAGGCGCTCACCTCCGGCTTCACCTGGGGCTTCTACGCCGCCGCCGGCTTCGCGCTCGCCTCGCTGATCACGACGCTGGTCGTCCTCCGCCAGAAGGACCTCCCGGCGGCGAGCACCGAGCCCGCCACCGTCCCGGCCGGCTAGGCCAACAACGGGGAGCGGCCGCCCTCTGGCGGCCGCTCCCCAGTCCGGTTAGGCTCGCGGCTTCCTCGACCCAAGGGAGGTCGTCATGTTCCGGGCCGCGCTCGCCGCTCTTGCCCTTCTCCTGACGCCGGCCGCTGCGACCGCGGCGCCGACGCTCCAGTTCCTCGGGGAGGAGATCCTGCCCACGGGCCTGCAGTTCGATGGGGACCGAGGTCGGCGGTCTCTCCTCCATCGCCTACGACGCCGACAGCGATCAGCTACTACGTCATCTCCGACGACCAGAGCGTCATCGACCCGGCGCGGTACTACACCCTCGACCTCGACGTCGCGGACGGAAACCTCGACCCCGGCGACGTCGTGATCACCGGCGTGACGACGCTGCTCGACGAGTCCGGCCTGCCCTTCCCGCCGCGTCCTTCGACCCCGAGGGGCTCGCGCTCACGGCAGGACGGCGAGCTCGTCATCACCTCGGAGGGGATCGCCAACGCGGCTGATCCCGCCGTGGGTGCGCCTCTTCGCCCTCGACGGCCAGCAGCTCGCGAACCTGCCCGTGCCGGAGCAGTTCATCCCGGCCGGGAGCCCGCAGACGAGGGGCGTCCGCCAGAACCTCGGCTTCGAGAGCGCGCACGACCGTCGGGCCGTACTTCTACACCGGCTCCGAGGGCGCGCTCGTCCAGGACGGGCCCGCGGCCGGCGTCGGCGTCCCCAGCCCGGCGCGGCTGCTCCGCTACAACCTGAAGACCGGTCGGCCGGACCGGCAGTACGTCTACTGGACGGACCCGATCGCCGTGCCGCCCGTGCCGCCGACGGCCTTCGCCGTCAGCGGGCTCGTGGAGCTGCTCGTCGCTCGACAAGCACTCGTTCCTCTCGATGGAGCGCTCGTTCTCGGTCGGCGTTCCCGGCACGGGGAACACGATCAAGCTCTACACGACCGAGATCGACGGCGCGCGGAACGTCGGCGGCCGCGCGAGCCTCGCCGGCCAGCTCGGCTCGATCGAGCCGGTCGAGAAGACGCTGCTGCTCAACCTGGACGCGCTCGGCATCCCGCTCGACAACGTCGAGGGCATGACCTTCGGGCCGGACCTCGCCGACGGCCGGCGCACGCTCGTCCTCGTCAGCGACAACAACTTCGCGCCGGCGCAGTTCACGCAGTTCCTGCTCTTCGCCTACTCGGACAAGTAAGCCCCCACGCCCTGGGGTCGGATCTTGCAATCGCGCACATGCGCTGACGCAAGATCCGACCCCGAGCGTGCAAACCGGACCGTCATCGGCCCCGTAGACCAAGACGAGGCAGTTCGTCCCAGCAAGGTCTCCGAAGGGGGTACACATGCCGGTTAATCGACGGCTACTTGCCGTGCTCGCGCTTGTCGTCGCGCTCGCCGTTCTGGCGGTCTCGGCGCCCGCAGGGGCGAGCGGCGACGCGACGAAGTGCACGGCGGTCGCGGTGCTCAAGGCGGACAACGAGGTGCCGCCGAGCGGGTCGAAGGCGTTCGGCGCCGCGGTCGTCCACGTCAACGGCGGGAAACTCGCCTTCAGCGTGGCGATCGTCAATCCCGCGCGGGAGTCCTTCTTCGCCGGCCACATCCACGTGGGAGCGGCGGGCGTGAATGGCCCCGTGCAGGTACTGCTCTTCAGCGGCTCGACCGACAGGAAGCTCATCGTCCAGGCCGCACGCCTGGACATCGACCCGGCCTTGGGGAAGGCGATCTGTGCCGACCCGGCCGGTTACTACGTCAACTACCACACGACCGACTTCCCCGGCGGAGCCGTTCGCGGCCAGCTGACGGAAGTCTGACCTGCGGTCGTAGGGCGGGGGCGTTCGCCGGCCCCCGCCCTGGCGCCTAGCCGCCCTCGAGGCGGCCTTGCTCCTCGTCCGGAACCGCCGACAGCCGAGGGCGCACTTCGCCCGTGAGCTCCTCCTGGATCAGGCGGAGGCGGGGCTCCCGCTCCAGGAGGGCGTCGACGACATGTGGGTCGAACTGCGTGCCGGACTGCGCGAGGAGCTCGACGAAGGCCTCGTCCCAGGAGAGCGCGGAACGGTACGGGCGGTCGCTCGTCATCGCGTCGAGCGCGTCCGCCACGGAGAAGATGCGCGCCGGGAGCGGGATGTCGTACGCGCTCAGCCCGTCCGGATACCCGTCTCCGTCCCAGCGCTCGTGGTGGTGCCGGACGACCTCGAGGCCTCCCCCGTGGAGGAGCGCGACGCCGCTCAGCATCTGCTCGCCGAGGATGACGTGGGTCTCGAGGACGCGCCTTTCCGCCTCGGTCAACGGCCCCGGCTTGCTGAGAATCCGGTCGGGGATCCCGATCTTGCCGACGTCGTGGAGGAGGAAGCCGTACTCGACGCTCGGCTCCTCGACGAGCCGGGGCTCGACCGTCCAGGCCAGCTCCATCGCGTAGCGCTGCACACGGTGGGAGTGAGCGTTCGTGCCGAGGTCCTTCGCCTCGAGAGCCGACGTCAGGGCGCCGACGGTCTCGCGGTAGGCGGCCTGGATCAACGCGCGCTGTCCCTGCTCGAGCTCGAGCAAGCGCCTGAGGTCCTCCGCGTAGCGGATGAGCTGCTCCTCGGGCGGTCGTGAGTCGCAGACCTGGAACGGGCCCCTCGAAGAGGCCGCCGGCGAGCTGCTCGACCACCGAGAGCAGGTCGAGAGGGCTGAACGGCTTGCGCAGGTAGGCGTCGGCTCCGGCAGCCCTGGCCGCCGGGCCCGTGCCTTCGTCGCTGCCGGTGAGCACGACGATGCCGATGTCCCGCGTTCGCGGGTCCCGTTTCAGCTCCTCGCAGAGACCGAGGCCGTTCTGGCCGGGCAGCCCGAGGTCGAGCACGACGACGTCCGGCCGGTCCGCGGTGATCCGTGCCCGCGCCGCCGGAACGCCGGCCGCCTCGTCGATCTCGATGTCGATGACCTCGAGCGTCGTCCGCAGCAGGATGCGGAGGCGCTCGTCGTCGTCCACGACGAGGACGCGTATGGGCCGTTGGCGGCCGAGCCGCGGCCGCGGCCTGCCGCGGCTCGGCCTGGTCGGCGCGGCGGAGGCGGGAGCGACCTCCTGCGCCTGCGGGAGAGCCTGGAGAGGGTTTCCTGCGCTGGAGATGCGGTCGCCGCCCGCGGCCTTGGCGCCGCGGAGGGCGAGGCCGGCGGTCTCGAGCAGTCGGCTCGGAGTCTCGGCGTCGGCGGGGAACGCCGCGATTCCGCCGGAGGCCGTCGGCAGTCTGCAGGCCGCGCCGGTGGCGGCGGAGGCCGGCGAGGACGCGGCTCGCGACGAGCTTCGCGGCGAGCCTCTCGCCCGGGACGACGATCGCCAGCTCGTCGCCGCCGAGCCGGTACGCCTCCTCCGTCGCGCGGAAGGCGCGCGTGGCGACACGGGCGACCTCTCGGAGCATGTCGTCGCCGGCCGCATGACCGTGGGCGTCGTTGACGCGCTTGAAATCGTCCAGGTCGAGGAGGACGAGGCCGAACGGCTCGCGTTCGGGGTCCGCCAGCAGCTCGTCGAGTCGCTCCTCGAATGCGCGGCGGTTCGGCAGCCCGGTGAGCGCGTCGCGGCGGGCCTCGTCGTGCGTGAGCGCCACGCGGCGCTGGTTGGCCACGGCGGCGGCCGCCAGATCGGCGACCGCTGCGACGAGCCCGTGGTCGAGCTCGAGCCCGAGCGGCGTGCGGGCATCACCGCGAGGAGCACGCCGACAATGTCGGTGCCGTCGAGCAGCGGCGCGGCCACCGCCTCGTCGCCCGGAGGCCGACGGCAGCGAGCTCGGCGAGGTGCTTGCGCCCCGCCTGGACGAGCTGTTGCCCGCGAAAGCAGTCGAGGGCGATCCCCGGCGCCGCCGTCACGCAGACGTCGGCCGCGGGCCCCGCCGCCGAGGCGAGCGAGAGCCCGACATCGGGAGCAGCGAGGTACACGGCGACGCCGGCCCCGCCGGTCAGCTCGACGACCTCCCGGGCCGCCAGCTCGGCGGCTCCGCGCTCGTTGGCCGCCCTGTTGAGTGTGTGTGCCAGGCGGACGAGCGGCTCCGCGGCTCCGGCGACGGCGCGCTCCAGCTCCGCCGAGCGGCGCGCCCTTGACGCAGTACGCGGTCGCACCCGCCTCGAGCATCGCCGAGACCACGGCTCGGTCGTCGGAGCCGGTGAGCGCGACGACGCGCACGGACGGGAGGGCGGCCGTGATCTGACGCGTTGCCTCGACGCCGTCGAGGACCGGCATGCGGACGTCCATGAGGATCACGTCCGGCGACAGGGCGAGCGCGAGATCGACCGCCTCCTGGCCGTCGCCCGCCTCGCCGACGACGGAGATCTCCGCCTGCTCGGCGAGCGTGATGCGCAGCACTGTCCGAAATGGCTCCGAGTCGTCGCAGATCAGCAGGCGGATCATCGTCGGCCTCCGTCCTGGGCGTTGCGGTCGCCGAGTAAGAACGCCGAGCAGGCGAAAACTTGCGGGTCGTCGCAGGCTCACTCGTTCGAGTGAGATTCGACCACCCTCGATCTGGGAACGCGTTACGCTTGGAGTGAACTCCCCAGGCCAGGAGACGCAGTGAGTCAAGCCGCCCAGGCTGATGTCCAGGCCGTGGCCGTTCAGGCCGCGGTACACGATCTCTTCGAGCGCCACGGCGAGCGCGTGCTCGCGTACTGTCGCCGTCGGCTTCACTCCCAGGAGGAGGCCGAGGACGCACTCCAGACGACCTTTCTCTACGCCTGCCGTGGGCTCCAGCGTGGCGTCGTTCCCCGAGACCGAGATCGCCTGGCTCCTGAAGATCGCCCACAACGTCTGCCTCTCGACCTGGGACTCGGATCGCCGTCGGCGACACCTCGAGGTCGTCCAGTCGCCGGACCGCATCGACGCCGTCGCCTCGGCGGGCTCCGCGTCCGAGCGCGAGAGCGTGATCGCGCTCGAGACGGCCCTGGGCGCGCTCACGGAGCTCCAGCGACAGGCGATCATCCTGCGCGAGTGGCGAGGCCTGTCGTACCACGAGATCGCGGAGGAGCTCGAGCTCAGTCAGTCGGCCGTCGAGACGCTCATCTTCCGCGCCCGCCGGTCGGTGGCCCGCAGCCTCGACCGGCAGGACGTCGAGCGCCCGAGCACCCTCGCGCGCTGCCTGGACTTCACCGGGTTCTTCGCGGCGCTCAAGTCGGCGCTCGGCCTGGGCGGCAGCGCGAAGGTCGCGACGGGCCTCGTCTGCGCCGCCGTGCTCGCGGGCTCGATCCCCGACGTGCCGAAGCAGCCGGCGACCGAGCAGCAGGCCGCGCCGGCGCAGGCAGCTCCGGTCGCAGCGCCGTCAGTCTCGATCGACGATCCCGTGACCTCGCCCGGCACCCGGGCTGCCGCGGCGAAGCGGGATCCGCGTCCGGCGGTCGCGGAAAAGCGGCAACAGGGCAAGAAGGGGCAAGGCTCCAAGCCCGTCGGCCAGGACACGCCCGGTCCCGTGGCTCCGGCCCTCTCCCAGACCCTGGACGAAACCATCCGGGGCGTGACCGGCACCCTCGACGAGACGGTCAGAGGCGTGACCGAGACCGTGGACGAGACGCTCCCGCCGATCCTTCCACCGGTTCTCGACCTGGTTGAGGGCGCCGTGGGCGGCGGCAGCCTCCTTCCGTAAGGCCCTTAGACTCGCGGCCGTGACGTTCCCGTGGCCGTCGAGCCCGCCTTCGCAGGCGCACCGCGCCGCCTTCGCGGACGCCACCGTGCGCCCGTACTGGCTCGACGCGCTGCCGGCGCGGGAGCCCGAGCCCCAGCTCGACGGCCCGGCCGAGGCCGACCTCTGCATCGTCGGCGCCGGGTTCACGGGGCTTTGGGCAGCGCTCCACGCCAAGGCGGATGACCCCGGCCGCGAGGTCGTCGTGCTCGAGGCGGACACGGTCGGCTTCGGTGCGAGTGGACGCAACGGCGGCTTCGCGCTCGGCTCGCTCACGCACGGGATCGAGAACGGCCTCGCGCGCTTCGCCGAGGAGATGCCGCAGCTCGAGCGGCTCGGCCGCGAGAACTTCCAGGGCTTCGTCGCCGACATCGAGCGGCTCGGCATCGACTGCGACCTCGAGCTGACCGGCGACCTCGGCGTCGCGCTCGAGGAGCACGAGCTGCCCTGGATCGAGGAGAGCGTCGAGCTGCTCGAGCGCTTCGGTCACGAGTACGAGGTCTTCGACCGCGAGGCGGTCCAGGCCGAGGTCGCCTCGCCGACGTACCTCGGCGGCATCTGGGAGAAGACCGAAGCGGCGCTCGTCGACCCCGGAAAGCTCGTCGCGGGCCTCGCGGCCGCGGCCCGCGCGGCGGGCGTGCGCATCCACGAGCGCACGCCGCGCGACGAAGATCGTCGACGACGGCGCCGGCGTGCGCGTGCTCACGCCGACCGGCCACGTCCGCGCGCGGCGCGTCCTCCTGGCGACGAGCGCCTATCCGCCGCTTCTGCGCGCGATCCGCCGCTACATCGCGCCGGTCTACGACTACGCGCTCATGACGGAGCCGCTCTCGCCGGCGCAGCGCGAGTCGATCGGCTGGAAGCGGCGCCAGGGCGTCGGCGACATGGCGAACCAGTTCCACTACTACCGGCAGACGGGCGACTGGCGGATCCTCTTCGGCGGCTACGAGGCGGTGTACCGCTACGGCGGGCACGTGCGGCCGGAGCTGGACGACGACGAGGCGACCTTCGGGATGCTGTCGCAGCACTTCTTCACGACGTTCCCGCAGCTCGAAGGCGTGCGCTTCACGCACCGCTGGGGCGGCGCCATCGACACGTGCAGCCGCTTCTCGGTCTTCTTCGGCACGGCGCACGGCGGCCGCGTCGCGTACGCGGTCGGCTACACGGGGCTCGGCGTCGTCTCGACGCGCTTCGGCGCCCGCGTCGGGCTCGACCTGCTCGACGGCCGCGAGACCGAGGCGACCCGGCTTCGCTACGTCCGCTCGAAGCCCGTGCCGTTCCCGCCGGAGCCGCTGCGCTCGGGCGTGATCCAGCTGACGCGGAACCGGCTCGGCGCCGCCGACCGCAACGCGGGCCGCCGCGGCCTCTGGCTGCGCACGCTCGACCGGCTGGGCCTGGGCTTCGACAGCTGAGCCGACCGGTGCTACCTTCGGCTTGAGCGAAGGAGCGAGCGTGGCGAGGAGCGTCATTGCTGCCGCGGTTTCGGGGGCGATGCTCGTCCTGGCAGGGGCGTGCACCGGCTACGAGGAGTCCTCGGGCTCGGAGTCGGCGACCGAGGGCTCGCCGGACACCGTGGTGGTGACCGAGCCCGTTCCGCGGTGGAGGGGCTTCCGGACCCGGTCGCCGAGACCCGCGCGAGAATCCTCGCGGCGGCGATCGCGCAGGACTACGACGGTCTCGAGCCGCTCGTCGACTCCGAGAGCTTCCTCTCCGACGCGGGGTTCGGCGCGGATCCCGTCGCGTACTGGCGCGACCTGGGCACGGGGCCGCTCGAAGCGATGAAGACAATCCTGGCGCTGCCGCACACCGTGATCGAGACCAACGAGGGAGCGCTCTATCAATGGCCCAGGTTCACGGCGGACTCCGATCCGGAGGACATGTCGGCGGCGGAGAAGGACGCCCTGTCGCAGCTCCTGGGCGAGCCGACGCTCGAGTCGACCTTCCTCAGCGAGACCGGCTACGTCGCCCCGCGCCTGGGCATCCTCGCGGACGGGACGTGGTTCTTCTTCATCCAGGACCCGGCGCCCTGAGCGGCTAGTCTCCCGGCCGTGAGCGCGGCCTTCACGCACCGCGTCGCCGACCTCGACCTGGAGCCGGCGCCGCTCGACCCGGAGACGATCCTCGAGGGCTCGCCCGAGGTCTCGGAGCTCGTGCTCGACACCTCGCCGACGGCCGCGTCGTGCGCGGCGTCTGGCAGATCACCCCGGGCGTCATCGAGGACGTCGAGGCGGACGAGCTCTTCGTCGTCGTCTCCGGCCGCGCCACCGTGGAGGTCGAGGGCGGCCCGACGCTGGAGCTCGAGCCCGGCGTCGTCGGAGTGCTCCGCGCCGGCGACCGCGCCGTCTGGCGGATCCACGAGACGCTCCGCAAGGTCTTCCAGATCACCGACGTCGGCGAGCCAGGTTAGGCTGGCGCCGTGGAGCTGTACGACTGGCTGCTCGCCTTGCACGTCCTCTCGGCGGTCGCGTGGATCGCCGCCCTCGTCGTCTTCAGCGTGGTCGTCGTGGCCGGGCGGCGGCTGAGCGTTCCCAGCGACGTCGCGCGCATGTTCAGCGTCGCGCGCGCGGGCGACGCCCTCGTCGCCGTGGGGATGATCGGCACCATCGTCTTCGGGATCTGGCTCGCGCTGGACGAGTACGAGATCTGGGACGGCTGGATCATCGCCGCGCTCGTCCTCTGGGTCGTCGCCGCCGCGGTTGGCGGCCGGGTCGGCAAGGTCTACAACGCCGCGCGCGACCGCTGCCAAGGCGCTGCTGGCCGAGGGCCGAGACGAGCCGAGCCCGGAGCTCAGCGCCATCCTTCGCTCGCCGCGCGGCGCTGTCCTCCACTGGCTCATGGTCGTCGTCACGCTGGCCCTTCTCGTCATCATGATCTACAAGCCGGGGGCCTGAGCCGATGCTCGCCGCCATCCGCCCGGACGACTCGAACTTCCCGCTCCTCCTCCACGTCCTCGGCGCCTCGATCCTGCTCGGCGCGCTGATCACGGCGGCGACCGCGCAGCTGCTCGCCTGGAAGAGCCGCTCGCCGGCCGACGTGCTCCCGTACGCCCGGCTCTCGTTCCGGACGCTGCTCTTCGTCGCGATCCCGGCCTGGTTCCTGATGTGGCTCGGAGGCCAGTGGACCGCCTCCCGCGAGGGCCTGGACGAGCTCGAGGAGGATCCTGCGTGGCTCGTGATCGGGTACATGACCGCGGAGCCCGGAGGGCTGCTGCTCCTGATCTCGACGATCCTGGCCGGCATTGGCGCCCGCCGTCTCGGCCGAAGCAACGGCGAGCAGGGAGCGACGCTGGTCCGGGTCGCGACGGTCATCACGGTGCTGCTCGTCGTCGCCTACGTGATCGCGGTGTGGGCGATGTCCGCGAAGCCCGGGTAGTTGTCTGCCGGTCGGGGCCACCCCGAGCCACCACCCGCTGTCGACGCTAACGAGTTTCGGCGCACGCGTGTGTGACGCGGTGTGCCGAAAGCGTCAACTTGCCGTCGGCCGGCGCAGGCGCGCGACCGTGGCGGCGGCGAGCAGGAGCATCACGACGTCGCTGGCGAGGCACCACTGGCAGAAGGCGCCGATGGCGACGATCTGAACGACCAGGAGGTAGACGCTGAAGGCGAGCCCGCCGAGGGCGAGTGCCGCGCCTGCGACCCGCGCCGTCTCGCCGGCGACGAGGGCGGTCGCGAAGATGGCCAGGTACCCGACGAGGCCGAGGACGGGCACCGGCAGGCCGAGGATCTCGGCGTACTCGGAGCTCTGCACCGTCTCGCAGCCGCCGGTGGAGCAGGCGATCGTCGCGTCGGCGTACTTGGCATAGGTGAGGTAGGCGGCGATCGCGGCGCCCGCGAGCGCGAGGACGGCAACCGCGATCCGCAGCGCGCGGTCGCTCACTCGCGTGCGAGCGAGCTCGTCGATCGCGGCGCGGAACTCCTCGGGGCCGAGCGAGCCGATCTCGAGCGCGGTGAGCTCGCCGCCCGTCTCGCCGAGCAGGAACGAGGGCGTGCCGGAGACGGCGTCCGCCTGGGCGGCAGCCGCGGCGTCGTCGATCGCGGCAGTGACCTCGGCGGAGTCCCGCCCGTCCAGCATCCGGTCGACGTCCAGCCCGGGAACGGCCTCGCCGATCGCGCGCAGGAAGTCGTCGGTGACCCAGCCGCTGTTCTCGGCGCCCTGGTTGGCGTAGATGAGGTCGACCACGTTCCAGAGCTTGCCCTGCTCGCCGGCCGCGAGGGCCGCGCGGAGGGCGTCCTCGGACTCCGGCCCGATGAAGGTGAGGCCGCGGAACTCGATGCGGAGCCGTCCGTCGCGAACGTAGTCGTCGACCAGCTCCGGGAGGGTCCTGCAGCGCCCACTCGGCACAGAAGGGGCACTGGAGGTCGGCGTACTCCACGAGCGTCACGGGCGCGTCGGCCTCGCCGAGCGCGATCCCGTCCTGCGGGATGCCGTCGAGCATCGCCTCCACGTCCGCGCCGCCGGCGATCGCGGTCGCATGCGCCTCCGCCGCCGTCATCGCCGCGCGCGCTGAGGAGGCTCGCGCCGACGAGCCCGACGGCGACCGCGGCCGCGACAACGGCGACGACGAAAACGCGCCGGCGCGTGAGCAGCGACCCCGTCTCCTGCCTTGGCTTCGACCGCGGCGCAACTGGGACGTGCGCCGGCTTCCTTCGCTTGGCCACGACCTCATCTTGGCTGCCCAAGCGCCCGCGGCGCGTCGGTTCCTGCGCCGCAGACCGCCTGCGGGAAGCCCGCAACTAGAATCGAGGCGTGGGGGACAGCTTCGCAGCACTCGGACAGCTCGACGCCGGCGGGCGGGTCGCACGCGATCGCGCGCCTGGATGCGCTCGCCGGGGAGACCGACGTCGCGCGGCTCCCGTACACGCTGCGCGTGCTGCTCGAGAACGTCCTCCGAGCGGAGGCGCTCGGGCTGGGGAGCGAGGACGAGGTGCGCGCGGTCGCCGGCTGGGACGCGCACGCCGACCCCAGCCACGAGATCTCCTTCCGCCCCGCGCGCGTCCTCCTGCAGGACTTCACCGGCGTGCCGGCGATCGTCGACCTTGCCGCCATGCGCGAGGCGATGGTGGCGCTCGGCGGCGACGCGGCCGCGATCAACCCGCAGATCCCGGCCGAGCTCGTCATCGACCACTCGGTGCAGGTGGACGAGTTCGGCTCGAAGCTGGCGATCTTCCGCAACACCGAGCGGGAGTTCGAGCGGAACCGCGAGCGCTACGCCTTCCTCCGCTGGGGGCAGAGCGCGTTCGACAACTTCAGCGTCGTCCCGCCGAACACGGGGATCGTCCACCAGGTCAATCTCGAGTACCTCGCGCGCGTGGTCGAGACGCGGGAGCAGGGCGGGCGGCCGTTCGCGTTCCCCGACACGCTGATCGGCACCGACTCGCACACGACGATGGTCAACGGGCTCGGCGTGCTCGGCTGGGGCGTGGGCGGGATCGAGGCCGAGGCCGTGCTGCTCGGCGAGCCGGTCTCCATGCTCGTCCCGCAGGTCGTCGGCTTCCGGCTCAGCGGCAAGCTGCCGGAGGGCGCGACCGCGACCGACCTCGTCCTCGCGGTCACGCAGATCCTGCGGAGCCTCGGCGTCGTGGGGAAGTTCGTCGAGTACTTCGGCCACGGCCTCGTCGGGCTGCCGCTCGCCGACCGCGCGACCATCGGGAACATGTCGCCGGAGTACGGCGCCACGTGCGGCTTCTTCCCGGTGGACGAGGAGACGCTCCGCTACCTGCGCCTCACGGGGCGCAGCGCCGAGCAGGTCGAGCTCGTCGAGGCGTACTGCCGCGCGCAGGGCCTCTTCCACGACCCCGACGCGACGCCCGAGTACTCGCAGGTCGTCGAGCTCGACCTCGGCGACGTCGAGCCCAGCCTCGCCGGCCCGCGCCGGCCGCAGGACCGCGTGCCGCTGACCGAGGCGAAGGCGTCCTTCCTGCAGTCGCTCTCGACCTTCGGCGTCCCGTACCGCAACGGCTCCGAGGACAAGGCGATCGCCGACTCGTTCCCCGCCAGCGACCCGCCGGACTTCACGGAGCCGGGCCACCAGCCCGTCCCCGACGACGACCCGGAGCCCGTCGCCTGCAGCCGCCGAGCCGGAGCCGCGCGCCGTCGCCGTCTCCATGGGCGAGGAGCGCTTCGAGCTGGAGCACGGCGCGGTCGTCATCGCCGCGATCACGAGCTGCACGAACACCTCGAACCCGTCCGTCATGGTCGCCGCCGGGCTCCTGGCGAAGAACGCCGTCGAGCGTGGCCTCGCCCGCAAGCCGTGGGTGAAGTCGAGCCTCGCGCCCGGCTCGAGGGTCGTGACCGAGTACTACGACAAGGCGGGCCTGACCCCGTTCCTCGAGGCGCTCGGCTTCCACACGGTCGGCTACGGCTGCACGACCTGCATCGGCAACTCGGGGCCGCTCCCGCCGGAGATCTCCGCAGGCGGTGGACGACGGTGAGCTCGTCGTCTGCGCCGTCCTCTCCGGGAACCGCAACTTCGAGGCCCGAATCCATCCGGAGGTGAAGGCGAACTACCTCGCCTCGCCGCCGCTCGTCGTCGCCTATGCGCTGGCGGGCCGCATCGACCTCGACCTGACCACGGAGCCGCTCGGCCGCGACCAGGACGGGCATGAGGTGTTCCTGCGCGACCTCTGGCCGACCCCGGAGCAGATCAAGGACACGATCGCCGAGGCGATCAACGAGGACATGTACCGCCGCACCTATGCCGACGTCTTCACGGGCGACGAGAACTGGGCGGCGCTGCCCGTTCCCGAAGGCGATCTCTTCGCCTGGGATCCCGACTCGACGTACGTGCGCCTGCCGCCGTACTTCGAGGGCATGTCGCCGGAGCCCGGCACGGTCGAGGACGTCGCGGGCGCCCGCTGCCTCGTCATGATCGGCGACAGCGTCACCACCGACCACATCTCGCCCGCGCGGCGCGATCAAGCTGGAGAGCCCGGCCGGCCGCTACCTGGTCGAGCACGGCGTCGAGCGCAAGGACTTCAACTCCTACGGGTCGCGTCGCGGGAACCACGAGGTGATGGTGCGCGGGACGTTCGCCAACGTGCGCCTCCGCAACCTGCTCGTGCCCGGCAGCGAGGGCACGTGGACGGCGCACCTGCCGGACGGCGAGGAGACGACGATCTTCGAGGCCGCCGAGCGCTACCGCGCCGAGGGCGTCCCGACCGTCGTGCTCGCCGGCAAGGAGTACGGCTCCGGCTCCTCCCGCGACTGGGCGGCCAAGGGACCGAACCTGCTCGGCGTGCGGGCGGTGATCGCCGAGAGCTACGAGCGCATCCACCGCTCGAACCTGATCGGGATGGGGATCGTCCCGCTCCAGTACCCGGACGGCGAGTCCGCGGAGTCGCTCGGCCTGAGCGGGCGCGAGACGTTCGCCGTCGAGGGGCTCGAGAACGGCGAGGCGAGCTCGGCGCGGGTGACCGCGACCCCGGACGGCGGCGGCGAGCCGGTCGCCTTCACCGCCCGCGTGCGCCTCGACACGCCGCGCGAGCGCGAGTACCTCCGCCACGGCGGAATCCTGCTCTACGCGCTGCGCAAGATCGCCGCCTCCTGGCCTCGATCTGCACGCGGGCGATCGCCCGGGTCTGCGGAAAAACCCGCATCGGAGCAGGCGTGGTTCCCCGATGGCGCAGAGGCCCGTTTCTCCGATCCTTGTCGTAGATACCGAAGAGATCGGGAGGGATCCGAGATGAAGACCATCGCCATCGCCGTCCTCGTAGCGCTTCTCAGCCTCGCTGCGCTCGTCGGGACGACCACCGCCGTCGTGTCCGCAGACGTCGCCCAGAAGGCCAAGGACGACGCCGAGGCCGCCACGAACGGTCCTCGCGCACGGTGCCCGGGCCATGCCGCCGCCCGCCGCCGACCCGGCCGCCAGCGTGAACGGCCTCGTCAGCTACGCGGGCCAGACCGCCGACGACGCCGAGGAGCTCCTCGCGGCCCACGAGCCGTTCCCGGCCGAGCTGGCGCCGGTCCCGGAGGGCGACCTCGTCGACGTCGCGTTGACGCTGAAGGACGTCGTCATCGAGATCGCGCCGGGCGTGAAGTACAGCGCCTGGGGCTTCGAGGGCGGCGCGCCCGGTCCCGCGATCCATGTCCGCGAAGGCCAGAAGGTGCGCATCACGCTCACGAACGGCGGCGCGATCGCGCACTCGATCGACTTCCATGCCGCGCGGATCGCTCCCGACAAGGCGTTCCGCGACATCGATCCCGGCGAGTCGATCACCTACACCTTCGAGGCAACCGATCCGGGCGTCTTCATGTACCACTGCGGGACGAAGCCGGTGCTCGCCCACATCGCCAACGGCATGTACGGCGCAATCGTCGTCGAGCCCGCCGAGAAGCCTCTGCCGCCCGTAGACCGCGAGTACGTGCTCGTCTCGAGTGAGTGGTACCTGAACGGCGCCGGCGTCGAGGAGCCGGCGCCGTACGACCAGGCTCAAGGCGCACGCTGACCATGCCCGACTGGGTGACCTGGAACGGCTACGCGGGCCAGTACGTCGCACACCCGCTCGCCGCGGATCCCGGCGAGACCGTCCGCTTCTGGGTCGTCGCCGCGGGGCCGAGCCTCGACACCGACTTCCACGTCGTCGGCACCATCTTCGACCGCGCCGTGGGTGAACCAGGACATGACGCAGTTCCAGACCGGCGTCCAGACCGTCAGCGTCCCGGCCGGCGGCGGCGCCGTCTTCGACGTCAAGATCGACGAGCCCGGCATCTACCCCTTCGTCTCCCACTCCTTCGCGAGCGTCGACATGGGCCAGGTCGGGCTCCTCAAGGTCGGGAAGCCGAAGGGCTCCGGAAGCCACTAGGCTCGAGGGGCCGATGGGCTCCGAGCTTCACGACGCGGCCGCGCAGGGATTCCCCGGCGCGGCCGCGTCGTACGAGGTGGGCCGGCCGACCTACCCGTCCGAGGCGGTCGCGCGGCTCGCGCGGGAGCTCCGCCTCGGGCCTGGCCGAGCCGTGCTCGATCTCGCTGCGGGCACCGGCAAGTTGACGGCGCTCCTGGTCGGCACCGGCGCGGGAGTTGTCGCGGTGGAGCCGGTGGCGGAGATGCGGGCCGTGCTGGAGGCTGCGCTCCCCGGCGTCCGGGCGCTCTCCGGGACTGCCGAGGCGATCCCGCTCGGCTCCGGCACCGTGGACGCCGTGACGGTCGGCCAGGCGTTCCACTGGTTCCGGGGCGACGAGGCGCTGCGCGAGATCCACCGCGTTCTGCGGCCCGGCGGCGGCTCGGCCTCCTCTGGAACGTCCGTGACACGTCGGGTCCCTGGGTCGCGCAGCTCTCCGAGCTGATGGAGCCGCACCGCGGCGACGCGCCCGCGTACCGCTCCGGCGTCTGGCGCGAGGCGTTTGAGCGGACGCCCTGTTCGGGAGGCTCGGCCACGCCGAGGCCCGGCTCGTCCACCGCCTGACCTCCCGAAGGGGTCGTCGCCCGCGTTGCTTCCGTCAGCTACGTCGCCGCGCTGCCGGAGGCCGAGCGCGTGCGGCTTCTCATGGAGGTCCACGACCTCTTGGCGGCGGATCCCGAGACGCGTGGCCGCGAGGAGGTCGAGCTCCCCTACCGCACGGACGTTTACTGGGCTGGGAGGGTTGACTAAACGCAGCCTGCCAACTTTGAGGCATGCGAGGATGGCCCTCGGTTTGGTTCCGCGCTGAAGCGCTTACAGATGGATGCCAGAACCGTCTGCGTCGCCTGGCGAACCTCGCCCAGCAACGCGCTAGACTCATCGATTACAAGAGCGTAGCCTCGGGCCGCACTCCGATGACGCGGGCCAAATCACAGCCGGATGCGGATCCCAGGGCTCTCCCCCATGCTCGAATGGTGGTGGAGGCGATGCTGGTGGACGGCCAGGTGTTCCGCTACTCGGCGCCGGTGTAAACCTGACCGGACGCCCCTTCGACACCTCGTTCCGCGCGGGCAACTTCCTTCCGGACAGCGGCGAGCTCGCGGCGGTTCTCGCCCGCAAGGTCCCGAACTACTCGCGGGCGTTGCTCGGCGATCTCTCTCGGGTCTCACAGGCCGTCGGACACAAGCGAGGCTGGAAGGCCCTCTACCTGACGCTGCACGAGCTCTTTGACCATGACTACCCACCGACCGAGCTCCATCGCTTCCTTGCGAATGCACCGAGCTTGATCGCCTCGCTCGAGCGGCCACCTCGCGAATCGCATCTCCTGTACGTCTCGACGAACTACGACGACGTACTCGAACGCGCACTTGAGGAGGCCGGGGAACCATACGACCTCGTTTGGTACATCGCGCTCGGCGAGCACCTGGGCAAGTTCATGCATCG